>NZ_SOFP01000010.1 GCF_004402785.1 Cryobacterium algoritolerans | reverse complement strand
GCTGCAGCCGCCGCAGCCGCCGCGGCAGCCGCGCGGGCCCGCTCAGCCTCGATGGCTGCGAGGCGCGCGCGTTCGGCGACCCCGGCTTCATAGCCGGCCGTGGTGGTGGCCTGGGCGTCCTGCATGAACTTGAGTTGGGCATCGAGCTCGACGCTCTTGGCCTGGGACTCGGTCAGCGCGTTCGCTGCCGCATCGGCCGCGGCCTTTGCCGCGACCAGGGCCGCCTCGGCCGCGACCCGGAGCGCCTCACGCTCGGCCTGGGCGATCTTCGCCTGGTCGCCGAGCGCCTGGGCGGTGTTGCGCGCCGTCTGCGCCTGGTCGTAGACGTCGGAGCTGCGCTCGACGAGCTTGCTCATTCTGCCGAGCTTCGACAACAGCGCATCGGCGCTCTTGCCGGCGGCCTGGCCGTCGAGGAACAGGTTGACGCTGAGATCGGTGCCGCCGGTGCGATAGAGCTGGGCGGCCAGCTGGCCGGCCTGCCGGGTGGCCGCCTCGGCGGTGGCCTTGCCGGCGTCCGCCTGCGCCTGAAGGTCGGTCGCGCGGCGCGCGGCCTCGTCCAACTTGTCCTGGGCGACCTGGAGCTCGGCGCCGCGTTTCTCGGATTCGGCCTGCGTCTGCGCCACCTGCACCGTGAGGTTCGCGATCATTTCCTGGATCTGTGCCACCTTGCCGGCTGCAGCGGCGGTGTTGGACTTCGCGTTCTGAAGGTCCTGCCAGGTCGGGTAGTCGACGGCCTGCGCCGACCCGGCCGGAACGGCGAGGCTCGCGAAGAGGGTGAGCGTCGCCAGGAAACCGGTCGCCGCCAGGGACCGGCGCCGGCCGCGGGCGCCGGAACCATGGGTGCCGGAACCAGGTACGCCGGATTGGGGCCGGAGACCCCCCAGCCACTCCAGGACAGTGCGACCGTGTACGTGTGCCGTGCGCTTCATTACTCCCCGATCGGGCTCGTTAAACACATGCGTAACTGTGTTAACTCTTTTCACAGTAACAACTTCAGGCAGAATCACCCAGCATCCTGCCGAATCTAACCCGGGAAACGGGCCGCGGCCCGGCCATTCCCGGGCGAGCCGGGGTCTGCCTCCTGGCCGCGACTCCTGGCAGTGAGGCGGCGGGAAACACCCGCGCTACGGCGTTCCGGACTCGATTTGGGATTTGTCGCAACCTGACCGTATGCTTATGCGTCGGAAGCCATGCTGTTTATGGCGTCTCGGCCCCATCGTTTAGCGGCCTAGGACGGCGCCCTTTCACGGCGTTAACACGGGTTCGAATCCCGTTGGGGCTACGCAGGTCGTTTCGAAATATGTGCAAGACTTATGTGCGAGTTACGGCAGGCAAAACACACAATAGAATATGGAATGGTTCTCATCACGAGGCCCTGTAGCGCAGTTGGTTAGCGCGCCGCCCTGTCACGGCGGAGGTCGCCGGTTCAAGTCCGGTCAGGGTCGCAAAGGCAATAAGCCCTTTCGGAAGAGAGGGTTTTTTTCCTTGGAAAGCGACTTCGCGAGGTTTCTTTCTGGCCCTGTAGCTCAGTTGGTAGAGCGTTCGACTGAAAATCGAGAGGTCACGGGATCGACGCCCGTCGGGGCCACTGAAGACCACTCCCAGGCTTCTACTGGGGTGGTCTTCTTGCATTTAAGCGCAATCCGGCCCGGAATCTTCCGCCGGCGCTACCCCCCGATTTGGTCACAGCACCGGGTCCCCGAATGGGGGTATGGTCTCGGTGTGAGTAGTTGAGGATTGATCGACTACCTGCCGCTTCGGATGCTCGGCCTCCCTAGACCGCTCGCCCGTCGCGACCCGACACAGAACCTGTAAACCCGAAATGCAGGAATGCCCGTGATCACGTCCTTGACGTGTCGACTTCTTTGTCGACCCAAAAAGAAACCCGACTCCACCCAAGCCGGCAACCGACATCCGAATGGTCGCTTGTCGCGCCTCCTCCCACCGGAGGTGAACTCGCGATGACCAACGCCAAAACGCATCTGCCGGCGGCCGGCGTGTCAGCCATCGCGCAACGCGCCCGACTGAGGCTCATCGACGCGATGGAGACCCCGGTGCGGGAGGTCTTTGCGGACTCGCAGTCGTCGGGCCTGGTCTGGGCCAGGAGGTACCGGTCCAAGCTGAGAATCAGCGACATCAGCATCATCGTGATAGCGGTGGGCATTGCCTTCGTCGCGCGGTTCGGCACCGAAACGGCCGTCGTTGCGGTCGGCGCCTTCCGGATCGACTATTGGATCGTCGCCGTGATGGTCGTGTCGATCTGGATCATCACCCTCGGCGCTTACCACACGCGTGATTCCCGGGTGATCGGGGTGGGAGCAACCGAGTACCGCCAGGTGGTCAACGCGAGCGCCCTGGCCTTCGGCCTGCTCGCGATCGCTTTCCTGGTCTTCCAGATCGAGGTCGCCCGGAGCTTCTTCGTCTTCGCCCTGCCTCTGGGTGTTGCCGGGCTCACGGTCGAGCGATGGCTCTGGCGAAAGTGGCTTCTCCACCAACGTCACTTCGGGCACTACCTGTCCCGGGTCATCGTGGTCGGCAGCAGGGACGACGTGGAATACGTCGTGCGCCAGATCGCCGAGAAGTCCGGCGCGGCGTACCACGTGGTGGGTGTGGCCCTCGAGGACGGCGACACGACGGGCATCCTCTCCCGCGGCAATCGGATTCCCGTCGTGGCCGACGCCGACCATGCGGCGGCCGCGGTGGCGTCCATGGGGGTCGACGCGGTCATCGTGGCCGGACATCCCCGCGGCGGCAGCACCTTCATTAGAAACCTCGGCTGGGACCTCGAGGGGACCTCGGCGGAGCTGGTGCTCTCCAGCCGGTTGACGGATGTTGCCGGCCCCCGAATTCACTTCCGCCCGGTCGAGGGCCTCCCACTCATCCATGTGGAGATTCCGCACTTCGAGGGCACGAAGCACGTGCTCAAGCGAACCCTTGACGTGGTTGCCTCCGGCGCAGGCCTCATCCTGATCGCTCCTCTGCTGGCGGTGATCGCGATCGTCGTGAAGGCCGACACCCCCGGCCCGGCGCTCTTCCGGCAGGAACGCTGTGGGAGGAACCAGCAGACCTTCCAGATGCTCAAGTTCCGCTCGATGGTCCAGACGGCGGAAACGGACCTCGCGGGACTGCGCGACAAGAATGAGGGTTCCGGTGTGCTGTTCAAGATCCACAATGATCCGCGGGTGACCAAAGTGGGCCGGATTCTCCGCAGGTACTCGCTCGATGAGCTGCCCCAGCTCTGGAACGTCCTGGTCGGCGACATGAGCCTGGTCGGTCCCCGCCCACCGCTCCCGACCGAGGTGGATTGCTATGAACGGCACGTGCACCGGCGGCTCTACATCAAGCCGGGACTCACCGGCATGTGGCAGGTCAACGGGCGGTCGGATCTTGACTGGGACGAGAGCGTGCGCCTCGATCTCTACTATGTCGAGAACTGGTCGCTGACCGGGGACCTCATGATCCTGTGGCGAACAGTTCGCGTACTCACCCACCCGTCCGGCGCGTACTAGTGGCAAGGTCGGTGAGGTCGAATGTCTGATCAACTCGTTGGGAAATCCCGGATGATTCAGGAAAGTCGCATTGCCGCCACGGCGGACGTGGACCCGCTCGCGACGATCGGTGACGGCACGACCATCTGGCATCTGGCCCAAGTGAGGGAGTATGCCACCGTCGGCCGCGGATGCACCCTGGGCCGCGGTGCGTACATCGGTCCCGGCGTCATCCTCGGCTCCAACTGCAAGGTGCAGAACTACGCGCTCCTCTATGAGCCGGCCGTGCTCGAGGACGGGGTCTTCATCGGCCCGGCCGTCGTCTTGACCAATGATGAATTCCCCCGGGCGATCAATCCCGACGGGTCGCTCAAGAGCGCCGATGACTGGCACGCGGTCGGGGTGACGGTCGCCACTGGTGCGTCGATCGGCGCGCGTGCCGTCTGTATCGCGCCGGTCAGGATCGGGCGCTGGGCGCTGGTCGCGGCCGGCGCCGTCGTGACCCGGGACGTCCCCGACCACGCCATTGTGGCCGGTGTTCCCGCACGTCAGGTCGGCTGGGTCGGCACGGCGGGAATCCCGCTCGTGCGAACCGGGGACCTGTACCGATGCCCCTCCACCGGCACCACCTATCGAGAGGTGGACGGCCGACTCGCGCCGGCCTCCACGGAGAGCTGACCATGCGCCGCAGACTCCTCACCGGCATTGCCGCCGCCGCCGCCGCCATCGTCGCCGTGACCGGGGCGCTCGTCCTCCAACACTCCGATAGCCGGACCGCCCCCGCGGCAGCGCCCGGATCCACTGCCGGTCGCCCGCTGTCGGCGACGACGAGTCCGCAGCCCCCGGCAACGAGCCGGCCGAGCGCCGCTCCGGCTCCGGCACCGGCACCGGCACCGGCACCGAAGCAGGGACCGCCATCGGCCACCGTTCCGTCACCCAGGGAACCCACCGAAGTGCGCGAGGCGGATCCGGTCGCCCCAGACCAGGGGCCTGGAACACTGCCTGGTTCGAAGCCCCTGGCGACCCTCGTGACGATGCCCCTACCGGACACGTCCAGCGCCGTCGGTTCGATCGTGGCCGGGTTCCCGACCCGCGTCATCCCCGAGGCGCCGCATTCCTCCGTCGCGACGAGCTCAGTTGCGGCCGAAGGCTCCCGCTTGCAGGCCGCCCTGACGGCGCAGACGACCCTCTCCGTCGTCGAGGTGATGGATTTCTACCGAACCGCCCTGGCGGGATTCGGCCTGTTCGACACACCGGCACCGGCCCTTGACGGGTCCTCGGCGCTCGCCTTCACTCGGGGAGATAACACGGTCACGCTCACCGCGACAACGATCGACGGAGGTTGTCGCTACGTGGTCTTCGGCTCCTTCTCCGCCTAGGCCTGGCCACGACCCGAAGCTCGAATCGGGTCCGGTTCAGTAATCCACGCCGTCGACAATCGCGGCGATGTGCCGGGCAATTTCGAGGGCACTGGTTGCTGCGGGCGAAGGCGCGTTGAGCACATGGACCTGCCTGGGCGCTCGCTGGATGACGAAGTCATCGGCGAGGGCGCCATTGCGGCGAACGGCCTGCGCCCTCACTCCCGCGCCCGCCCGCACGATATCGCCGCGCCCGATCTCGGGAACCAGCCTGGCGAGACTGCGGGCGAACAGTCGCTGGGAGAAGGAGCGAGCCACCTCACCGACCCCAGTCCTGATATGGCGACTTGCCATCCGAAGAAACCCCGGGTAGCTGATCGCGTCGATCGAATCGCGCAGGTTGACCGTGCGCCAGTCGTACCCCTCCCGGGAGAGGGCGAGCACGGCGTTCGGCCCGGCGTGGACGGACCCGTCGATCATCCGGGTGAGGTGCACCCCGAGGAACGGCAGCGCCGGGTCGGGGACCGGATAGATGAGGCCTCTGACCAGGGCGCGCTGTTCGGGAACGAGTTCATAGTACTCACCGCGGAAGGGCACAATGCGGACCTCCGGGGTGACTCCGGCGAGGGCCGCAATGCGGTCCGCCTGGAGGCCGGCGCAATTGATGAGCAGCCCGGAACTCACGCTGCCGCCGGCGTGGCCGACGGTCACTCCGCTCCCGTCGACCCGGATGCTCTCCACGCGGGCGCCGAGCAGGAGCCGAGCCCCATTTTCCGCTGCCTTCCGGGCAAGAACGCGGCTCACCCCGCCGTAGTCGATGATTCCGGTGGCCTCGACCCGGAGCGCCTTCACTGCCCTGACGTGCGGTTCGAAGTCGAGCGTCTCCTCCGACGACAGCACCCGCGTGAGCACGCCGTTGGCCATTGCCCGCTCGTGCAGGGCGTCCAGGCGGGGGACTTCCTCCCGGTCGACGGCGACGATCAGCTTCCCGCACCGTTTGTATGGGATCCCGTTTTCGAGCGCGAACTCGGCCATCGACCGGTTGCCTGCCGTGCACAGGCGCGCCTTGAGCGATCCGGCCAGATAGTACGGTCCGGCGTGGACGACGCCGGAATTATGGCCGGTCTGGTGGGCTGCCCAGCCTGGTTCCTTCTCGAGCAGAGTCACGGCGGTCCCGCTGCGCGAGAGTCGTTCCGCGACCGCCAGTCCCAGGATCCCCCCGCCGATCACGGTGACGGATGCTCGTGCCATGGATTCCCCTCACGGGTTGGGCGGCGGCGCTTCGGGTGTCGCGGCTGAAGAGACATCATGCCACCAAGTGAGGCGGGAGGGCACGGTTGCCGAAACCCATTAATACCCCCCATTTGGGGTCAGGCGCCGCTGGCCGCTCGCGCTACAGTCAGGAAATAGTTCCTTGGCCGACCTAGACCGGTCCCGGCTGCGCTCCCTGGGGCGTGGCGTCACCTCCGTCACCCGCGGAGTACTTACCCGATGCAACACCTGTAACCCGAAATGCAGGCGATGACGACGTGAACCCGAAAACACTCTGTCGACGACCCAAACGACCCCTCAACGTCCGGACCGGAGAACAGTTCAGTGTCCCGCGCGACACCGCGGTGGAGCCATGAGCGGTTCACAATCGGCGGGCGGGGCTGCGGCCACCGGCACGCCTTCGCCACCCGACGACGGCAGCGGCGACACCTCCCCGCGGCGTTCTGCGATCGACACGCGAGTTGCTGACCTCGTTTCCCTCGCGATTCGCGGGCTGCCTGCAGCCTTCATCCCCGATACCGCCGAATTCGCGCAAACCGTTCGCGCCGTTCGCGGCCGACGGCAGATCGAGCTCGTGCCGGAGGGCACCAATCTCCGCTACGCCGCGATCGTTGCCCTCGGCTTGGCGACGCGTCCGCGGCCGGACCAGGCTGAGGTCCTCCAAGCGCACCCGCTCAGTGAACTCGTGTCGGTGGTCCGGGAACACGCGAGGGAATCGACCGACCTCGGCGCCGTCGCCCTCACGGCCTGGGCAGCGGCCGAGGTCGCCGGATCGCCCGATCTCACGCTGCTCTCCCGGCTGGCCGCGGAACTCGCCTCCTCCCGCCCGCTGCCCACGGTGGTCGCCAGCTGGATGCTCGCCGCGGCCGTCGCGTCCCTGCGTGTGTCCAGCGAAGATGCTGGTCCGTCAGCCGAGATCGCCCAGAATTCGCGAAACCGGCTCCTCGCGGCCCAGGGACCGGACGGCATCTTCCCGCATGCGCTTCCCGCGGCCTCGTTGGGGCGGTGGCGGGCACACGTGGGATGCTTCGCCGACCAGGTCTATCCGATCCAGTCTCTGGCCCGGTTCGCAGCCCTGACTGGCGACGATGAGGCACTCGCCGGCGCGAACCGCGCCGCCCAGAGGATTTGCGCTCTGCAAGGCACCGCCGGCCAGTGGTGGTGGCACTACGACACGAGGGATGGCTCCGTCGTTGAGGGCTACCCCGTCTACAGCGTCCACCAACATGGCATGGCCCCGATGGCGCTTTTCGACCTGGTCGAGGCCGGTGGCGACGACCACACGGACGAAATCGTGGCGGGCCTCGACTGGCTCGACATGCACCCTGAGGTGCTCGACGAACTCGTCTCGGATCGTCGCTCGCAGATCTGGCGCAAGGTCGGTCGACGGGAACCGGCGAAGGCCGCCCGCAAGATCGCTGCGCTGACGACTTCCCTTCGCGCCGGCTGGCACCTGCGCGGGCTGGACGCCATCCTGCCTCCGAGCAAGATCGACCACGAGTGCCGACCGTATGAACTCGGCTGGCTTCTGTACGCATGGCATTTCGGCGACACCCACCAGCTTGAGGAGACTTCATGACATCGATCGGCGCCCGCCACGCCCGCTTCAATCCACGGCAATCGCTTTTCGGGCTCGAGATCGACGCGATGACCATGGCCGAGGTGCTCGAACGTGCGCACGTGGCCGTCCGGGAACGCCGTCGCCTGCTCATCGGCGTCGTCAACGCCGCCAAGGTCGTCAAGATGCGCAAGGACGAGCTCCTGCGCGGTTCACTGCTCGAGACGGACGTACTCCTCGCCGATGGTCAATCGGTGGTGTGGGCGAGCCGGATCCTCGGTCACCCGCTCCCGGAACGCATCGCCGGAATCGACCTCTTCGAACGCCTCCTCGAATCTGCGAACGTCAACTCCGAGTCGGTGTACTTTCTCGGGGCGCGACCTGAGGTTTTGGGTGCATTGCTGGATCAGGTCGGCACCCGGTTCCCCGGCTTGCGCGTCGCCGGCAGCCGTGACGGCTACTTCAGTGCGGAGGAATCGAGCGAGGTCGCCGAGATGATCGCTGCGAGCAAGGCCGACATGCTCTTCCTGGGAATCACCTCGCCGAAGAAGGAAATCTTCCTGGCGCGCTTCGGCGACGACCTGAACGTTCCCCTCATGCACGGCGTGGGGGGATCATTCGACATCCTGGCCGGGGTCACCCACCGGGCCCCGCGCGCCTGGCAGCGGCTCGGCGTCGAATGGGCCTATCGGTTGCTCCAGGAGCCGAGGCGCCTCTTCAAGCGGTACCTGTCCACGAACACCGCGTTCATCGCCCTCACCCTCAGGGAACGAATCCATCCCACGGCCAGCTACACCACTGCATCCGTGACGCGGCAAGCGCCCCTGGCACCGGGACGACTTGCCTCACCAGCACACCGCAAATCGGAGGAACCCAGTGATTGATGACGTCTTCTCCGGCCGGGTCGCAATCCTCGGCCTCGGCTATATCGGCCTGCCAACGGCCGTGGCCCTCGCAACGCGAGGGATCGAGGTGATCGGCGTCGACATCAACCAGTCCATCGTCGACGCCGTCTCCCTGGGCAGGGTTCCGTTCGTCGAGCCGGATCTCGCCATTGCCGTCAGCGGTGCCGTCAGCATCGGTCGGCTGACGGCAACCACGGTCGTGCCAGAGGCCGACGCATTCATCATCGCCGTCCCCACTCCGTTCCAGGAGAACCGGGCGGCGGACCTCTCCTACGTGCAGAGCGCCGTCACGCAGATCGCGCCTCGGCTCAAAGGCGGCGAACTCGTAGTTCTCGAATCCACCTCGCCTCCCGGGACCACGGAGCAGGTGAGCCGATGGCTGGCCGAACTGCGCCCTGATCTGCGTCTTCCGCATGAGGCGGACGGCATGTCTGACATCTTCGTCGCACACTGCCCCGAGCGGGTGCTGCCGGGGAGGATCATGATCGAAATGATCACCAACGACCGCGTGATCGGGGGCGTCACCCGGCGCTGTGCCGACAAGGCAGCGTCGCTCTACCGAGTTTTTACCCAGGGCGAGATCATCACGACCGATGCGTCAAGTGCCGAGATGGCAAAACTGGTCGAGAATGCATACCGCGACGTGAATATTGCATTCGCGAACGAGCTGTCGCTGATCAGCGAGCGGCTGCGGCTGGACGTGTGG
This sequence comes from Cryobacterium algoritolerans, assembly GCF_004402785.1. GTDB lineage: Bacteria > Actinomycetota > Actinomycetes > Actinomycetales > Microbacteriaceae > Cryobacterium > Cryobacterium algoritolerans. The sequence goes on along the minus strand of NZ_SOFP01000010.1, from coordinate 159,188 downwards.
GAGATCATCCGGCTGGCCAATCACCATCCTCGGGTAAACATCCTCACCCCCGGTCCCGGCGTCGGCGGACACTGCATCGCGGTCGATCCCTGGTTCATCGTCGGTGCCGCGCCCGACCTGGCCCGGTTAATCAGGACGGCACGCGAAGTGAACGATTCCAAGCCTCTGCACGTCGCGCAACACGTAATCGAGAAGGCATCCCGGTTCCGTGACCCCACGGTCGCCTGCCTGGGCCTGACGTTCAAGGCGAATGTGGACGACATGCGCGAAAGCCCGGCAGTGGACGTCGTCGCCGCCATCGCCGACGCCGCGCCTGAGCTGGACATCCGCGTGGTCGAGCCATACACGCAGAAGCTTCCCCCCGAGCTTGACGGCCGTCCGAACGTGCGGATGCAGTCGGCATCGGATGCGATCGAAGAGGCCGACATCGTGGTGTTGCTCGTCGATCACGACCAGTTCAAAACGATCCCGAAGTCACGTCTCGAGGGCAGGGTCGTCTTCGACACCCGGGGCACCTGGCGGTGAGCCTGCAACCACTCTCAGGGATTCCCGGATTCCGTCGGCACGGACGTGCCGGACGAGGTTCCACTCGTCAGAGCGCGGGTGTCATCCGGTTCAGGAAGCGACAGGAGTGAACGCCGCCGGCCGCGGGCCTTCCCCGAAGAAGTTCTCGATTGCGGAAACGATCCGGCTCGACGCCCGGCCGTCACCGTAGGGATTCACCGCGCGCGCCATGGCGTCATAGGCCGCGGGGTCGATGAGGAGCCGAGTCGCGGCGGCGACGATGCGGTCCTCGTCGGTGCCGACGAGGAGCACGGTTTTCGCAGTCACGGCCTCCGGTCGCTCCGTCGTGTCGCGCAGCACCAGGACGGGCTTCCCGAGGCTCGGTGCTTCCTCCTGCACACCACCGCTGTCCGTGATCACGAAATACGACGATGCCATGGCGTGTGCCATATCCACGTAATCCAGCGGCTCGGTCACTATGACGTTGGGCAATCCTGCCAATGCCGGCAGTAACGATTCCCGCACTATCGGATTCAGGTGAGCCGGCAGCAGGAAGTCCACGGCAGGGAAGGCTCGAGCAATTCGCGCGATGGCACAGGAGATGCGCACCATCGGCTCCCCCCAGTTCTCGCGTCGATGACTGGTCACAAGGACGAGGCGCCGGGTCGGATCCAGCCCGACAAGGGCGGGGTTGGTTGGGGGGAGTCGCCGCCCGGTGATGTCGAGCAGGGCGTCAATCACGGTGTTCCCGGTGATGTGGATACCGTCCGTGCCGACCCCCTCTGCCAACAGGTTCGCACGTGACGTGTCGGTTGGCGCGAGGTGGAGCGATGTGAGCGCGGTCGTCAGCCGCCGGTTGATTTCCTCCGGAAAGGGGTCGTAGCGGTCGCCCGTGCGCAACCCGGCCTCGACGTGCGCCACCGGGACCTGCGCATAGAACGATGCCAGCGCGGCGGAGAACACCGTCGTCGTGTCGCCCTGAACGACGACAAGATCCGGTTTCTCCTCGCCGAGGATCTTTCCCAGTCCGTGGAGGACGCCGGCCGTGATGCCCGCGAGGTTGGGGCGCTCCCGGATGAGGTCCAGGTCATGCGTCGGAACGATGCCGAAGAGGGCATTGACCTGGTCGAGCATGGATCGGTGCTGCCCTGTCACGACAACGATCGGTTCAAGATGACGGGACAGCTCCAATGCGCGGATGACCGGAGCGAGTTTGATCGCCTCCGGTCTGGTGCCGTAGACAACGAGAATCCGGTAAGACCTCACGAGCCAATCCTCTCCCTCCGGCCAGGAACTGGCCACTGCCAACCGCGAATGCCAGACTCGACACACCCAAACGGTTGGACGGCACAGAAAAATTCTTTTCGAGTTCCGACCGAGACGATACCCAACCGCAGGACGCGGCAGCACGCAGAGATTCCGGCGAGAGAATCGGCTGGTCAATGTAACGATAATTCGTCACTTGCCCATTCGCACACCCCCTGTTTTAGGGGTTGCATGACCCTCACAGTGGGGCCTCGAGAAAGCTTCAGGTTTCGGGATAGGTTTGGTTTTGGCAAAGGCACGATGTAAAGATGGAATCTCCGGCAGGGTATTTGGGGGGCTCTTCTGCCACAGTGCTTGGACCAGTGCCACGTCACTTTTCTGGGTCCAGACCTCAATTCCGCTTGGAGCTCTTCAATGAAACACCGCACTAATCCTGCACGTCTGCGCTCGGGTTTCCCGGCCGCAGCCGTGATCTTCGGGGCCGTCATCGCCGTTGCCGTTGGCGGGGCAAGCCTGCCCGTGAACGCACTGACCGCGCCGTCGCCTGCTAGCGCAACCCTTACCGCAGGTTCCCAAACCCTGTGGGGCACGTCTGCACCCCGCGACGGGGTCGTCGACGGCGACACGTCGAGCGTCGAGCTCGGTACCGACTTCTCGCCATCGGCGACCGGAACGGTCGTCGGCGTGAGGTTCTGGAAGACCGCGGCAAACTCCGGCGCCCACGTCGGCAATCTGTGGACCAGCGGGGGGACCCGCCTGGCTACCGCGAAATTCACGTCAGAGACTGCAAGCGGATGGCAGACGGTACTGTTCGCCAAGCCTGTTGCACTGACTGCGGGCAAGCACTATGTGGCCTCGTACCTCGCACCGCGAGGCCGGTACACCACCACCGTCGACCAGAACGCCCCGGCTGTTTCGTCGAAGTCTCTCTCGGTCAATGCGACTAACAGCGGCCGGTACAGCTACGGCTCGTCCAGCGCCTTCCCGACCAAGACCTGGCGATCTTCGGGCTACTGGGTAGACCCACTGTTCGTTCCGGCCGCGGGTACGACGGGGACCGCGTCGCCGTCGCCCACACCGACGACATCTCCGGCTCCGGCTCCGACCCCGGCACCCGCTCCCGCGCCTTCCACTACCCCGGCCCCGACACCCACGGCCGCGCCCGCACCGGCACCGACCACCGCCCCGGTCTCCGCCCAGAGCACCAACGCCTCTTTCGCCGGCTCAAGCAACACCGGCCCGATCGCAGCGGGCTTCAACCCGACGCAGAAGTACACCGGCCCGCTGACGATCACCACGCCCGGCACGGTCATCAAGAACCAGATCATCCCCGCCGGCCTGCGTATTGAAGCCAGCGACGTGACCATCCAGGGCAACATCATCGAGGGCCCCACCGATGTGTCCTGGGACCAGGCTGCCGTGCACGTCAACGGCGACCGGGTCAAGATCCTCGACAACACCATCCGAGGAAACTCCGCCACCGACTGGTCACAGGACCCGATCAACGGCATCAAGCTCGTCGGTCAGTTCGTCGATTTCAGCCGCAACAACGTCTACGGTATCGCCGGCGACGGCGTGAGCATTTACGGTGACAACGCGAACGTCGTCGGGAACTGGGTGCACGACTTCGTGTTCCGCGATGGCGGCGTCCACTACGACGGGCTCCACTACCCGGGCCAGGCCGGCGACTCCACCTATGCTCCTGCCCTCATCAAGGACAACACCGTCGAACTCTGGGTCTCCGGCGGCAGCAGCGGCATGACCGCCGCCATGGGCTTCCCTGACGTCGCACCCAAGGTCGTCGTGGATCACAACCTGCTGGCCGGCGGAAACTACGCCATGTGGGGTGGCGGTTCGGGAATCACCTACACCAACAACTGGTTCTGGACCAAGTTCTCTCCCAACGTCGGCTACTACGGCCCGTCGGCATACATCGGCCAGGTCGGATCAGCGACCTGGACGGGTAACGTCTTCACCGCCGATGGAAAGATCGCGGGTCCGACCCTGGGCAAGTAGCAGGCCGCCAACGCTCGAGCTCCGCCGCAATTCCGCGGCAGTTGTTCGAACACACGAGGACCTCCGCAATCGCGCGCACCCCCGCTCGCAGGATTGCTGGAGGTCTTCGTGGGTTCGTGACCGCGCAACGCCACTGTGGCCTCGGTGGTGGCCGGCAGCCCCGCAGCACGATAGCTTCGTCTCAGCACTGGGTGAATCGACATTTCCGGGACGGTGGCGCTGATGCGGGTGGAGTTTGGCTTTAGATCGGAAACAGACCTTGTTGAGTGGCGTCGTTCCCATGAGGCCGGGCAGCGACCGGACGCCGTCCCGTACGGACTGGACAGAATTACCTCGCCCGAGATCGAGTTGGTGGCAACGCCGCTCGAGCCGCTGACCACCGGACGGGAGTTCTCGCTCCTGTTCGGTAAGCCCGCCCGCGCACCGACACCGGAATGGTCGATCGCCTGGGACGAGCATGCAGCGCTGCGCCTGCTGGCACAGGGTTCGGGTGCCAGATTCGGCTGCGGAGTCATCTGGGCCACCGACCAGTTATCCGGCAGTCCCCGCGAGCGCGCCCGGGCCCGGCTCATGATGCGGATGCTCAGACCGATGGATCTGGTCTGGTGTCTGAGCCGAGCGCAGGTGACACCCCTGCGGGCGGAACTGGGTGCGCGCAGGACCCAGGTCGAGTTCCTGAAGTTCGGCGTGGACACGGACTTCTTCACCGTCCGGCCCCTGCCAGCGCAGTCGGCGGTTTTGTCAATCGGGAACGACGTGGACCGGGACTCGCGCACCCTGCTCGCCGCCCTCGAACTGGTCCACAACGCCCGCCCCGATGCCAGACTGCGCGTTCAGTATGCCGGTGACCTAGCCGTCCCGACCGGCGTCGAAAGGTTGCCCCGGATGACGCACGTCCAGCTCCGGGAGGAATACGCCGCGACGACCGTGGTCGCGATCGCGACCCGGCCCAACCTGCACGTTTCAGGGATGACGGCCGTTCTCGAAGGAATGGCTACCGGCCGTCCCGTCGTCCTCACCAGGACGCCGGGCGCCGAGGACTACGTGAGGGATGGGGAATGGGGGCTACTCACGGAGCCCGGAAGCGTCGAGGACCTGGCCCGCGGTATCCTGTACTCGCTCGATTCCGGGAACGCCGAACGGATGGGCGCCGCTGCCGCAGTGGCAGCGGCTGCGGAGTTCAGCTCGGCCCGATTGGCCGCCCGATTGGCCGGGCTCCTGACTGCCTCATCGGGCTCCTGGCGGCCTCATCGGGCTCCTTGACCTCGCGCGCCGACCATGACCTGACCTGCCCCGTCACGGGCCCGGCCGGGCCATCCCCCTGGTGCGTCCCAACAGTGCCCATGCCGCGGCGCGTCGCGTCGGGCGACGAGCGCGGAGTACCTCACCGACGAAGACCCCCGCCCAGAATGCGGCCGTGTGCCCGGCGCCGTGACGAGAACGGTAGAGCTTCACCCTGTTGCGCGTCAGCAGGGCGAAGAGCGCGGGCGAGTCGTGGGACTCGCCCTCGAAATGCACGGCAACGGCAGCGGGGACATAGCGGAGCTCAAAACCCGCGTCTCGGGAACGCAGAGCGAAGTCGGTCTCCTCCGAATAGAGAAAGTACGACTCGTCCCAACGCCCGACGTGCTCGGCACAGTCCCGGGAGATGAGCATGGCCGCACCGGTCGCCCAGTCCGCCGTTCCGGCGGAGCGGTACGCGCTTTCCCGGTTCTCGACCTCTCCAAGGTTTGGGAACCGTCCCGCCCTGTCCCCGCCGAGCAATGCTTCTCCCCAGGCCCTGCGCGCCGTCGGCTCACGTCGGAGCGACCAACGAAGTTCGCCGGAATCGTCCACCAGTCGCGGAACGACGATTCCGGCCCCGGTCGAGCGCATTTCCCGGAGCATCGTCTCGATAGTGGTTGGCTCAAGCCGAATATCAGGGTTGAGCAACATGAACACGTCGCAATCATCCGCCCGGTCGATGCCCGCGTTCGCTCCGGCGGCGTAGCCGGCGTTGCGTCCCATCTGCACGACTTCGGCCCCGGGCATGATCTCCCGTGCAGCGTGCACCGACGTGTCGGCCGATGCGTTATCGACCACGATCACCTTGATCGAGCCCGAAACTTCTGACGCCTGAATCGACCGTAGCGCGCCTTCGAGCACCGCAGCACTGTTCCAGGTGACGATGATCACGGCGACCCGAGGGCCGGTTCCTGGCGACATTTCCAATGTGCCCCTCCGCAGGACAGAGACGGGTACGCCGTCTTGCCGCACTGCATTCTCACGCCAGTCAAAAACACGCTGGTCAGACTACGCTTCGAGTAACCTGATCGCGAACTCTCAGGAGGATCCCATGATGCCACAGACGCGCCCGTCGATGACGGTCGTGATTCCGGCCCACAACGAGGAGCTCGGGCTCGCGCGTCTGCTGCCGCGGTTGCTGACCCTCGCGGACCCCGGTGAATTCAGGGTAATTGTCGTCTGCAACGGCTGCACCGACGCAAGCGCGACCGAGGCCGGGAAGCACGGGCCGGACGTCGAGGTCGTCACACTCCCGGCGCCGTCCAAGGCCGCCGCGCTGGCCGCGGGCGGCGCGATGGTCCGGGATTTCCCCGTGGCCTTCGTCGACGCCGACGTTTCCCTGGATGCACGGGCGCTGCGCGCCCTCGTCCGCCGCGTCACGCTGGAGGGGTTCCTCGCCGCGGCGCCGGAACGCCACCTGGTCAGGGACCAGGTCTCACTGTCGGCGCGCTGGTATTACGACATCTGGGAACGCCTACCCCAGGTGCGCTCCGGGCTCTTCGGGCGGGGAGTCATCGTGCTATCCGAGTCGGGCTACCGGCGTGTGGCGGGCATGCCACACTTCATCTCCGACGATCTCGCCTACTCCGAGGCGTTCGAGGCGCAGGAGCGCACCATAGCCGTCGACTCCACGGTGTCGGTCTGGCCGGCCCGGACGTGGCGGTCACTGCTCCAGAGGCGCATCCGGGTGGTGCAGGGAGTCCAGGAACTCGGCGCCGCCGGGCGCGTCTCCCCCTCGTCGTCGACCCGCCCGATCGACCTGCTCCGCATCGTGGCCGCCGCCCCGTCGATGGCACTCCGGCTTCCTCTCTTTCTCGTCACAACCGCCCTGGTGAGGGTGCGAGTGCGCCTGGGCGCGCCGGCAAAGGGCGTCTGGTTGCGGGACGAAACGAGCAGGATCGCATGAGTTCGCGCAACCGGACCTCGCAACCGCCCGACGGATTCGGGAACCAGAACTGGGACGGCCTCGTGGTGATCGTGGCCGGGGTGTCCTGGGATGACACCTGGCTTTCCGAGAAGCACCTGGCCATCCACCTCTCGCGGCTCGTCCCCGTACTCTATGTCGACCCCGCGATTTCCCTCCTCACTCCGTTGAAGAAACCGGCGCTTCGTTCGTCGACCGACGGCCCCCGGCTCAGGATGATCGGGACCAACCTCGCACGGCTCACGCCCCTGACCGTTCCGGGCATCAGCCGGCCCGGTCTGCGGGTCATCGCGTCCTGGGCAACCCGGCGTGCCATCGCCCGGTCCGTGGACCGCCTCGGCGGGCAGGTTCTGGCCCTGGTAGCCGCCTCCCTCGACGACGTCTTCGGCTCCTGCTCCGGGCTGCAGGTCATGTACGGCACCGACGATTGGATCACCGGCGGAAGCCTGATGGGATTGTCGTCGAGGTGGCTGCGAAAGCGGGAGACCGCCCAGCTCCGTCGCGCCGACGTCGTCGTCGCGGTGTCCGACCAACTTGCCGCCCGGTGGGCGCCGGAGGCTCGGGCGGTCGTCGTCATCCCCAACGGCTGCGACACCGACCACTTCGCCGCGGTCGAGTCTGCCGTGCCTGCGAACGAGGTCACCCTGCCCGACCCGATCGCAGGATTCATCGGACACCTCTCGGACCGAATCGACCTCGACGCACTTGAAAAGATCGCCGGAACGGGCGCGTCGCTGCTCCTGATCGGTCCTCGCCAGGCGACATTCAACCTGGAGAAGATGGAGGCGCTCCTGGCGCATCCCAACGTACAGTGGGTCGGTCCGCAACCGTTCAGCCGGCTGCCGTCCTTCATGGCACGCATTGCCGTCGGTCTCACCCCTTATACCGACAGTGACTTCAATCGCAGCAGCGATCCCCTGAAGACCCTCGAGTACCTCTCGGCGGGCAAGCCCGCCGTTGTGAGCGACCTCCCCAGCGTGAGCCGAATCCCCAAGGACCTGGTCGACGTCAGCGCTACTCCGGAGGAATTCGCGGAACGCACACTCGAGGTGCTCGGCCGCACGCCTGATCCGGTGTTGGCGCAGCGGCGAAGACTCTACGCAGCAAGCCAGAACTGGGATGCCCGCGCCCGGGACTTCGTTGCGCTCTTCTCGAAGGAGCGACAGGTCTCGACCGGCGACCTAGGCAGACGGCACCCCGACGGCTGACTCTTCCCGAGCGGCAACGGACGGGTTCGACCGGCGGCGAAAGGAACCATTGCCTCCGACGCCGAACCCCCCGACCAGGACCAGGGTGGTCAACATCCCCGTCAGAACGATGGACGTGATCGCACGAACCCGGCTTCCCTTCTGCTCGACGAGCTGGGGTTGCAGGGGATTGAGTGTTGTCCGCACACGATTGGCCGTGGAGACGCCATGCGAGTTCTGGATACCGGCCAGAGTCGACTCCAGCTGTTCAAGAGCTGTGCCGATCTGGGCTCTCACCTCGGATGGGGTCGCGCCGACCGCCTGCACCTCTAGCACCGGCTCATCGAAGCGGTACTGCCATTGCCCGCCGTTATTCTGCTGCGTGACCGAGAACCCCTTCCGGATCCCCTCACCGACCAGGGTGACGTCGCCGGAGACGGATTGTGCGTCCTGGGTCGGCGGCCGCAACTCCCTGGCCACCACTCCGGCCAGGTCGATCAACGACTTCGACGTATAGCCGTAGGCGTTCGGTTGGGCGGAGGCCGGCGGCAGCAGCACCACGCGCACCTGCTCGAAGTAGAGCGGTGGAACGTTGGCGACCCAGAACAGGGCCAGTCCCGTCAGAAGCGCCCCGCCCAGGCTGAACACCCAACGCCGACCGGCGTTCGCGATCAGGTCCCAGACTGTCATTCGCACCAATCTCCCAGCGTCCCACGACCACAGGATGACTGCGTATCCTATACTCAACCTTACATTCAGGTGAAGTCTGGAGGGGCGCCGGTGAAGCTGTCCGAACTGCTTCGTGCAATGGGCCGCCGCTGGTACGTGGTCCTGGCCGGATTGATCGTCGTCTCCGGTCTGGCCTACCTGACACTGCGATTCATCCCGCTGACGTACGACGTCAAGTCCTCGATCCTGCTCCTGCCCCCCACGAGCACCCTCGAAGAAGGCGGCAACCCGTTCCTCAACCTGGGCGGGCTCGATGTCGCGGCCGGAGTCCTCGCCAAATCCCTCAGCGATTCGGAGACGACTCGCAGCGTCATCCCCACCGGGTCGAAGGGGAAGTACACGGTGGAGAAAGACGCCAGTGTGTCCGGTTCGGTGCTCGAGGTTGCCGTGTCGGACACCTCGGCGACCGGGGCGTTTCGAACATTGAATGCCGTTCTCGCCCTCGCCGACACCCGGATGGTCGATCTTCAGCTCTCCGCCAAGGCGCTGCCCAAGTCCGAGATCCGCTTGATGGTCATCACGAACAACACGGTCGCCGAACCCAACTACTCCGCTCTCGCGCGCACCCTGATCGTGGTCGTCACGGCCGGTCTCGTGTTCACCCTTCTGCTCGCCGTCTCGGTGGACGCCCTCGTCCGGCGACGGGTCGGGAGAAGGCAACGCGCAGTCCTGAAGCCCAGCAGGCGGTCTCGACGAGGAAATGCGGCGCGGCCCCAATCATCCGACCTGAGTGGGACCACTCCAGAGGACACGACCGTCGGGAATGCTGCCGCCCTTGACGATGCGAGGCTGGCCGAGGCTTCGCCTCTGGTGAGCGAAAACACGTGACCGCGACGTGACCCGGCACGATCCGTTGGAGAGCCCGGGTGACCGCGCCGACGGGGTACAAGGCCGGGTGCCCCCGCCACAACGCGACCTGTCCACCCGTGGATTCTTCATCGAAGCGAGATGGCTGCTCTCGACCTACATTCTGGCGCTGATGTTCGTCCCGGCGAACCTGACCATCTCCGCCCTGGGCTCCGTCGGCACACCGGCCGTCATCATCGGGCTCCTCGCCCTGGTCCTGTGGCTCGGCGCCCAGATGAACCGGACCTACTCCACGCTGACCCCCGCGCAACCCATTCGCAGCGCAATGCTGGGTTTCTTCATCATTGTCCTGATCAGCTATGTCGTCGCCACCGTACGGCCGATCGAGAGCCTGGAGCTGAACGGGGCGGACCGCGGCCTGCTTCTCATCGCCTCCTGGCTGGGGCTGGTGCTCCTGTCGGGGGACGGGATTCGGGGTGTCGACCGGATCGAATCGACACTCCGGCTGCTGGTGTTCACGGGTATGGTCGTTGCAGTGGTCGGCATCGTGCAGTTCGTCACCGGCGCTCCCCTCGTCGACGTGATCCAGATTCCCGGTCTCAGCGCCAACAACGACCTCACCAGCATTTACACCAGGGAGGGCTTCACCAGGGCCGCCGGAACGTCCACCCATCCGATTGAATTCGGGGTCATTCTGGCCATGATCCTGCCGCTCGGTCTGCACTTCGCCCTGTCGGACACCCACCGGAATCGCCTCGTTCGCTGGTTTCCCGTGGCGGTGATCGCCTTTGCGGTGCCCATCACCATCTCTCGGTCTGCGATCCTCGGCGTGGTCGTCGCGCTGGTCGTTGTGCTGCCGACCTGGCCGGCCGGACGGCGACGGATCTCCTACGTCACCATCGCCGCCCTCCTGGGTGTGATCTACGTCACCATTCCCGGGATGATCGGCACCCTGACCAAGTTGTTCACCGGGATCTCTGAAGATGGCAGCGCCCGTTCCCGGACGGACAGTTATGCGCTCGCCTTCGATTTCATTCAGCGGTCACCGCTGTTCGGTCGTGGCTTCTCCACCTTCCTGCCGCGGTACCGCATTCTCGACAACCAGTACCTCGGTCTCCTGATCGAGGTGGGTGCGGTCGGGACCGTGGTGCTTCTGGCCGTCTTCTCGGTGGCAATCGTCTCCGGGTTCCGAGCTCGCCGGTTGACCTCCGATCCGAAGGCTCGGAGCCTGGCCCAGGCACTTGTGGCCATGGCTGCCGCCGGTGCGTGCAGTTTCGCGACCTTCGACGCCTTCGGGTTTCCCCAGGCATCCGGTCTGATGTTCCTCAGTGTGGGAATGATCGGCGCACTCTCGAACAGTCTGAAACAGCAGGATCAACCCATGACGCCCCTCACGGCGACGTTGCCCCGGTGAGCCAGCCCGAAATGCCCCTGCGTTTTCCAACGCGTGGGGTTCCGAGGCCGAGGAGTCGCCGCAGAATTCGGGCGAACCTCGGACCGACGATGAGCGCGTAGACCGCCAGCCCGGCCACACCCCCGACGGCGAGCATCAGCAATCCCGACGGAAGAACGCTCGTGACCAACCATGCCGACAGCAGGACCGCCGCGGAACCCGCGGCCGGCAGGGCGAAATCGGCCAGTAGACGCCAGGCGGGGATTCCCGCTCGGCGGAGCAGGATACCGATCCCCGGCACCACGACGATCAGGACGACGACCGCGTGGGCCCAGGAGACGCCGCGGATTCCGAACCACGTCGCGCCCGCAGCCAGCGCCGGCACGAGCGCGACCAGCCAGAGTGCGTGCAGCCACGCATTCCCCATCGTGCGTCCTACGGCGACCAGGTAGTCGTAGGTCAATTCGACCAGCATCCGCCCGATGCTGAGGACAGCCAGAGCGGGAACGGCCAGCGCGGCGGCCGCCCATCGGTCGCCGTAGAGGAACGTCACAATCCCTGGCGCGTAGGCCGCAAGGAGCGTGCCCAACAGCATGCCCAGGGACAGCACCAGGAACAGTGAGTCGCGAAAGCCTTCCCGACCGTCACCACGCTCACTGAGCTGGGCGAACATGGCGGTCGTGACCCTGCGTACGGCCGTCGACACGAGCGTCATCGGCCAGGTGCTGAGGTTGAAAGCGAGCAAATACAGGCCGAGGTCCGCCTTTCCCAGAATCCGGCCCACCACGACGAAGTCCACATTGAGCAGCGCGAGCAGCAGAAGGCTGGCGCCGGCCAGCGGCAAGCCGAACTTGAGCAGACCGACGGCGGTTCCGCGGTCGAACCCCGGTGCATAACGAGCGGGGGCGTAGACAAGCGACAGGACCGCCGTGACCAGGTTACCGATCACAACGCCCCACGCCAGACTCCAGGCGCCATAGCCTGCCACGGCCAACAGGATCGTGGTCGGCGTGCCCACCGCGAATGCGATCAGGTCGATTTGGGTTCGTCGACCCTGCATGAAGGCTCGGGTCAGCAGGGCGACGGGCACTGCCGCGAGTCCATCGATGAGCACGGCCGCGCTCATCAGGCGTACGACGCCGGTCGCCTCCGGTACACCCATGGCACCGGCGAACGGTGCGGCCGCGAACCAGCTCACTGCGAAGAGGACCGCACTCATCCCGATTGCCACCGTGGTCACCGTCGGCGCGAGTGCCGCCACCGAGCCGGGATGCCTGACCAGGGCGACACTGACGCCGAGCTCGTTCATGCTCAGCAGCAGATTCAGTGCGACCAGGGCAACCGCGTAGATGCCGAAGTCCTCCGGCGCAACGATGCGCGCGATGACAATACCGGTCAGGAAGGAACCCAGGCGTCCGACGAGGGTGTTCACGAGGCTCCAACGCAGCCCCTTCCGCACGCTCCGTTCGAGCACCCCGGCGGCCTCACCCGGGCGGTCGTCAGCGGACGCCTCCATGACTCAGACCAGGCGCTTCAACGCGTCGACGACCCGAACCTGTTGCGCTTCGGTCAGGTGCGGGAACATCGGCAGAGACAGGAGCTGCGCCGCCGCACGCTCGGCCACGGGGAAGTCGCCCCTGGCCAAACCAAGATGCCGGAAGGCACCGGTCAGGTGGATCGGGGTCGGGTAGTGAAGTGCTGCGCCGATGCCTTCCGCATGGAGTCCGGCGAGGATGCGGTCCCGGTCTTCGACCCGGACGGAGTAGATGTGCCAATTGTGCACGTTGCCCGCGAGGGTGACCGGCGCTCGGACACCGTCGACGTCGGCGATCAGCACGTCGTATCGTCGTGCGGCTGCCCGGCGCGCCGCGTTCCAGGCCTCCAGCCGGGCCAGCTTGGCGCGCAGGACGATCGCCTGGATCGAGTCCAGGCGGGAGTTGAACCCGAACTCGTCATGCACGTACTTCTCCGTGCTGCCATGACTGGCGATCCGCCGAACCCGGGCGGCGAGATCGTCGTCGCTGGTCAGCACCGCGCCACCGTCGCCTGCGGCGCCCAGGTTCTTGCCTGGATAAAAGCTCGTGGCCGCAATCCGGGAGAGAGAGCCGGCCGGGCGGCCATTGCGACAAGCGCCCTGCGACTGCGCGGCATCCTCGATCACGACGGCACCGTACCTGTCTGCCACGGAAAGGATCTGGTCGACCGGTGCAGGCTGCCCATACAGGTGGACGGCCATGACGGCCGCGGTCTCATTCGTGATCGCGCTCTCGACCGAAGCCCGGTCAAGGAGCAGCGAATCGTCATCGACATCGGCGAACCGGACCGTGGCTCCCGCCCGAAGCACCGCCTCCGCGGAGGCAATGAATGAATTCACCGGCACCAGAACTTCTCGGCCCTCGACGATGTCGAGCGCACGGAGCGCGAGTTCAAGGGCATCCGTGCCGTTGCCGACACCGATACAGTGCGTCACCGAGGTGAAGGCCGCGAAGTCGGCCTCGAACGCCGCGACATGCTTGCCTCCGATGAAGTCCGCCCGTCTGAGGGCCTCAGCGATTTCGGGGCTGATCTCGTCCTGGATTTCCGCTTGCTGCGCAACGAGATCGATGAACGGCACGGGGGGCCCCAACGCTTCCGCCGCCGGCACCGAACTGGTCAAGACTGAATTCGTCATCGGGAGACGCTCCTGTCGGATTGAATCTGAATGGATGCCAGAGAATTGAAGTCGTCGCTCACAACCCCGCCGAGTCGGCGCTTGACCTTTCGCCGTATTTCGTAGCCGGTCACTGACAGATAGGGCGCGAGAAGGCGGGACGCCGGCACGGGCATGGCGTGGCCGCGTCGTATGGCCTCAAGATAGAAGCCCTCCAGTCGTTCGACTGCGGTGGGGAGCCCGTAGCGGGACTCGACGGTGGCACGCGAAAACGACCCGAGAGCGGCGCGGGCGTCCGCGTCGGCGAGGAGCGGGCGCAGCAGCCGACCGAGCCTCGCGGCACCGTCGCGCTCCTCGTCGGCAGTACCAACTCCAAACCACCCGTTCTCGGTGAAACTGGTCAGCGAATCCGGCCCGAGTACTCGCCAGAAGCCCCGTTCGCCCTGGACAATCAGCGGTTTCCGGAAGGCCATAGACCTGAGTGCCGAACCCCCCATCCCGAGTGCAACATCGGCCGCGTCGTATACGGGGCGCGGATCGACGAGGTTTCCGGTGAGCAGCACAGCCCGTGTTCCCGCTGCCGCGTTGGCGCGGCGTGCGGCGGCGTCGGCCTCGGCTCGAATCGGCCCGTCCCCGGCGATCACGAGCGTGACCGGGAATTCGCGGGCGAGCACACCGACCGCCTCGATGGCAGCGAGGATGCCCTCCCGCTTGAGTTCCGTGGCCAGCCTGGTGACCAGGGAGACGACAAGGATCTCGGGGTCGATTCCCAGTCGGCGCTTCGCCGCGACCTGGTCCACCGGCCGATCGTGCTCTGTATCCACCGGCGGCTCCATCAGGATGACATTTGTCCGGTGGGTACGTTCCGTCCGAAAAATGCTTTCCGTGCCCACGGTGAGCGGCAGCCACCTCGGCAGGAACGGTGCCACCGACATCGACATCACGGTGCAGACCGCCGGCACGCCCAGCTTCCGGCCGGGCCCGAACAGTGCCTCGACAGCAGGCGGCCACTCGAATCCGTGCACGACATCTGCGTCGGCCGCCTCGACGACGGCACACAGCCGCTTCATCACGGCGAAAGACGGCCGAATCCGAGGCAACGGCGCGATCTCGTGGCGGAGCCTGCGCTCGGTGACCAGTTCCACAAGTGGTCCCGGCGGACAGAACACGGTCAGCTCGTGGCCACGATCGCGCAGCGCGGTCGCGATGTCGATTGCGTTGCGCTGGCTGCCGCCGAATTCCATCGAATGGGGGTAGATCACGATTCTCACGACGGCACCCCGGAACTTGTATCCCCCGGCGAATCGAACGGGCCGGCCGGTGGGGCGCGCCGGGACAACGGTCGAGCTGGAACGTTGAACCACGTTTCGCCGACCGGGATGTTTTCCAGCACGACGGCGCCCATGCCGACCGTGGCGCCCCCGCCGACCTCGAGGTTCTGCCGGACGGACGCGTTCATCCCGATGTAGCATGCCGCGCCGAGCACGACCGAGCCGCCCAGAGCCACCCCGGAGGCGATGGTCACGAAGTCGTTGACCACGTTGTCGTGGGTGAGCGTCGCATTGGGCATGATGACGACATGACGTCCCACGCTGACGTTGGCGGTAAGGACGACACCGGCCATGAGGATGCTTCCCACGCCCACCTGGTTGCCGGGCGGAACGTGCGCGGCGGACGAGATGAAGGTGGCATACCGGTCGCCACCGATTCCCAGCCCGGTGAGGCGATCGACGAGCCGCCGACGGCCCTGTCCGGAGCCAATGCAGACGATCAAATCCGCCTCGTAAAGCGCCGCACGGTCGACGTCGCCGAGGATCGGGATGCCGGCCAACCGCTCGCCGTGGCGGGCCGAATCGTCGTCCAGGATGCCGACAACGCGATAACTGTCGCCGAGGTCCGCCAGGACCTCACGAGCCAGGCCGCTCGCCCCCAGCAGCAGCAGGTCCTTCATCTCAGACCGAGCTTGGGGTAAGCGCACCCACGGCGGCACGAACCGCGGCGATCACCCGGTCCTGGTCCGCAGCCGTCAGCTGGTGGTAAAGGGGAAGGATGAGGGTGTTGTCGGTGAGGTGTTCCGTGCCCGGAAGTGCGACTCCTCCCGTGTCCCGGTCCCGGTAGGCAGGCTGGCGGTGTGCGGCCATGATCCCGCGCCGACCGGAAACATCCGCCAGCGCCAGGGCTTCCAGAACGCCGTCCCGCCCGCCGGTGGGACCCGGCTGCACTTCGATCCAGAACGACTGGAAGTTGCTCTGGCCCCAGGCCGGGTCGGCCACACAGCGCACGCCGGGGATATCGTTGAATTCGGCCGTGTACCGTGCGGCCAATTCCCGGCGTCGTCGCACGATCTCGGGCAGTCGGCCGAGCTGTACGAGGCCGATGGCCGCCTGCAGGTCAGTCATCCGGTAGTTGAACCCGATTTCGTCGTATTCTTCCGCCGGCGCCAGCACACTGCTCTGGCGGTCAGTCGCGGACACGCTCATGGAATGCTCGCGCAGCCGCCTCGCCCTGGCCGCCCACTCGCCGTTCGAGGTGGTCAGCATCCCGCCCTCGCCCGTCGTGAGTAGCTTGCGCGGGTGAAAGGACCACGCTGCGAGCACGGCCCCGGAGCCGACCGGCCGATCGCGGTAGCGTGATCCGGCGCCGCAGGCGGCGTCTTCGATCACCACGATCCCGCGGGGATCACACAGTTTTCGAATCGGGTCGAGGTCGAGGGGGACCCCACCCTGGTCGACGACGATCACGGCGCTCGTCCTGGCCGTCAGCGCCGCCGCGACCGTTTCAGCGGTCACATTGCCGGTGACCGGGTCCACGTCGGCGAACACCGGCCGCGCGCCCAGGTAGGTCGGTGCGTTCGCGGTGGCGATGAAGGAGAAGGACGGCACGACCACGTCGTCGTCTGCCATCACTCCGGCGACGATCAGGGCGAGGTGCAGCGCCGTGGTGCAGCTGGAGGTGGCAATCGCGAATTCGGCGGCCATGGCCTCTGCGAAGGCCGCTTCGAATTGGGCGACGCGGGGACCCTGTGCCACCCATCCGGACTCGATCACCTCGGTCACGGCGAGGATTTCCTCCTCACCCAGCCATGGTTTCATCACGTTGATCCGGCTCATGATGCGACCAGCGTGCGTTCGGCGGCGATCTGCTCACGAAGCGGTCGCCACCAACTGACGAGTTCGCGAAGCCCGTCGGCCAGCGACACCGTCGCTTCGAAACCGAGGTCCTGGCGTGCCGCCCGGACGTCCGCGAGCCTCCGGGCGACCCCGTTGACCGCACGGTCCGGTCCGTGTTCGACGGGGAGGTCCGAATCCATTGCCTCCAGGAGCGCCTCTGCGAGGCCGAGCAGGCTCGTCTCGGTTCCGCTGGCGACGTTGTAGACGCCGTCGGTGACGGTGCTGGTCGCCGCGAGCAGATTGGCTCGCGCGATGTCCGAGGTGAAGACGAAGTCCATGGTCTGCAGGCCGTCTCCGAAAATCAACGGGGGTTTGCCGTCCGCAATGCGTTCCATCCAGCGCACGAGCACTTCGGTGTACAGCCCGTGCGCATCCATCCTTGGTCCGTACACGTTGAAATAGCGCAGGGCGACGTAGTCAAGCCCGTTCATCGCGCGGAAGCTGCGCAGCATTCCCTCGTTGAACGACTTGGCGGCCCCGTAGAGAGTGTCGTTGTTGTGATGGTGGTGTCGTTCGGCGGTGGGGAACGATTCGGCCAGGCCATAGACGGACGCGCTCGATGCGGCGACCAGCCTGCCCACCTTGCTTGCCACGGCGGCCTCGATCACGTTGAAGGTCCCGTCGACAAGCACCTCGAGGGCCAGCCGTGGTTCCTCTGCGCATTGGGTGATCCTGATCGCGGCCTGGTGGAAGACGATATCCATCCCCCGGGTGACCCTGCCAACGACTTCTCGATCCCGGATGTCGCCCGTGACGAGCTCCACCCGCCCGGTCTCGAGGGCATCGGCGAGGTTGTCCACGCGCCCCCTGACGAGGTTGTCGAGGACCGTCACGCGCGCGACCCCGGCTTCGAGAAGCTGGTCGACGATCGTCGATCCGATCGTTCCCGCGCCTCCCGTCACCAGGACCCTTGCCCCACTCAGTGTTGTCATCAGAACTCTCCGACCGACACGCGGTCTTCATCCAGTACCACTGCGGCCCCGTTGGCCGCCAGACTCTTGCTCGCCGCTTCCAGCACGGACAGGACACGCAGCCCCGCCTCGCCGTCGGTACGAGGTGGACGCCGGTCCCGGATGCTCTCCGCGAACTCGGTTGCCATGGCCCCGAGCGCCTCCCGCTCCGGCAACGCCGGCGACCAGGTATCGCCGAGCCGATAGGAGACCGTGGCCGCCTTGCGCTCGGCACCGTCGAGCGCCTGCAGTTCGAGGTCGACGCCACGGTCATAGACGCTCAGTCGCTGCTGCGGGTTGAGGTCGTCCCAGACCAGGGTCCTTCTGGTTCCACCGACGATCATCTGGCGGATCTTTGTCGGGCTGAGCCAGTTGACGTGCACATGGGCGATTGCGCCCTCGGCAAGGGGCAGCACGAGGTAGCCGATGCAGGACTTTCCGGCGCCCAGGGGATCCGCACCGGTGGCGGAGACGCTCAGCGGCCGCAGGCCCCCGGGCAGAATGAAGTCGATGATGGACAGGTCGTGGGGTGCAAGATCCCAGAAAACATCGACATCGGGTTGGATGAGGCCGAGATTGATGCGCACGGAGTCGATGAAGAGGATCTCGCCGAGGGCACCCTCCGCGATCAGCTCCCGAATCTTCAGGACGGCCGGCGTGTAGCAGTAGGTGTGGTCGGCCATCAGGACCAGGCCTCGTTCTGCGGCCGCGCGCACCATGTCGCGCCCGCGCCTCCCCGTGTCCGCGAGAGGCTTCTCGACCATGACGTGCTTGCCGGCGCTAAGGGCGGCACGGGTGATGCCGTGGTGCGTTCGGGCCGGCGTCGCGATGGCGACGGCGTCGATGTCGTCGGACGAGAGGAGGTCGTTGAGAGAGGTGACCGCGCGGACGCCGCCGACGGTGTCGGCCACCTTTTGGGCTCGCTCCTGGTCAATGTCGCAGATCGCCACCAGTTCCCAGTCCGGGCTGGTGTGGAAGTTCCGAGCCAGGTTGGGACCCCAATATCCCGCTCCGATGACGGCGATTCTCAGCTTGGTGTTCATCCGTTCCCCCCAAGGGTTTCTGTGGTTTCGGTTCTTTCGGTGACTCGTGCGTACGTGATGGGGTGGGATGGGATTGCCTACGGTGCGGTAACGAAGTGCACGTCAACCCAGTAGTTGTGGCTGGCGGTCCGGTCCGGGAATCCGGTCGAATAGCTGTAGGCGCCGCCGTTTGCGACCGTGGCGAGAGGGCCGTTCGTGACCGAAGCGGCAAGCCCATTCAGGTCGATGGCGTAGGAACCGGCCGTGGCGTAGTAGCTCGCTCGGTATTCCACCCCCGCCTGCACCGCGACCGGCGTCGCGAAGTAGAGGTCCTGCCACCCGGCCGTGGTTGACGGCGCGAGAGTGCCGGAGGCGAGGAGGGTCCCGGTGCCGGACCAGAGCGAACCCTGGTGCGCACCGGTGTCGGTCGGTCCCCGATAGTACCGGATGCCCGTCACGGTGCCGGCCACCGTGGTCGTGAATCGCACGCCCAACTGCACCGGCGAGGCGTCAGGCCAGGCAAGGTTCGCCGGTGTGCTCGTCGACGGGAAGATCGAGAGGCCAGGGACCGGTGTCGGCGGCGGCGGCGGCGGTGTGACGGCGAAGACCACGTCGACGAAGTAGTTGGTGCCGTTCCAGGAGTACGTGGGGAATCCACCGGTGGCACCGTAGAGATAACGGCCGTTGCCGCTCATCGGCGCCGTCAGGGGGCCGACGGTCTTCGCCTGGGCGAAGTAGGCGGGGGTCGATGAATACCGGCCCTGTGGGGCGAGGTACGACGCGACGTAGGTCTGGCCGGCGGACAGGGCGAGCGGCGTGCTCAGTTGGGCGGTCTGCCATCCGCTTGCCGTCTCACCGGCGAAGGTCACGGTGGCCAGGCGCACGCCGGCCGAGGACCAGATGGAGCCCGTGTGGGTGCCGTCGTTGCCTGTCCCCTTGAAGAAGCGGATCGCGGAGACGGTGCCATCTTGCGAAGGAGTGAAGGACACCCCGAGTTCCACCGCCGAGGTGTCCCCGGCGGCCGAGAGCGAGGCGGGAATGTCACTGCCGAACAGGCTGTACGTGGTTACTTGTCCTCCGGCCGCCGCGACGGTGAACGACCAGGCCTGGTTGGCGAGCGCCACCCCCTGGGTCGAGGTCACGTTGCTCAGGCTCACGTTCACGGTGGCCCCATTGGGCAGGGGCTGCGACGGCGTGAGGGTGATCGTCGTGCCGTCGCTGGACAGCGCGGTCGACCCGGCGATGGCCGTGCCCGCGTTGTTCGCGGTCAGGGAGTACCCGGTCTTGACGGCCGTGGAGAGTCGGACGGCGATGGCGGACGCGGGGGCGACGCTCGTCGCACCGTTCGCCGGCGTCAGGCTGACGACCGTGATCGGGTCGGGGGCACGATTAAAGATGACGTCGACGAGGTAGCTGGTCGATGACCGCGAGGAGGGGAAGGCATCCGCGTAGACGTACGAACCGGCGTTGGTGCCGGCGACGAGCGGGCCCCTGGTGATGCCCGAACCGCTGAACACCCCCGGCGAAGCCGAATACGTTCCGAGGGGTGTGCGGTAGGACGCGATGTACTCGGTGTTCGGGGTGATGGTCACCGGGGTGCCGAAGTTCACGGTCTGCCAGCCGGACGTGCTTTCACCGGCGAACGTGGCCGTAGCCAGCTGCGTGCCGGTGGACGTCCAGAGCGTCCCAGTGTGCGTGCCGGTGTTGCCGGCGCTCTTATAGAACCGAATGCCTGAGATTGTTCCCGCAGCGGTGCTCGAGAAGCGAACGCCCAACGTCAGCATCGCGTTGTCGGAGACCTGAAGGATGGTCGGCACCGTTGCGTCAGTGAATATATTGCACGGGCAGATCCCGTCGGCCGCAGGTGGACGGACGGTGGTGAATGACCAGGTCCCCCCGGAGGACAGTGCCAGCCCCGAGGTGTCCTTGGCGGTCAGGGTGACGGAATACGTGACGAATCCGTTCAAAGCATTCGACGGCGTGAACGTCGCCGTTCGAGTGGCGGCCGTGTAGCCGGTGCTGCCGGCCACGGATACCCCCAGCTGATCGACGAGTTTGAAGCTGATCGACGCCGGGTCGGGATCCTTGGAGAGCACCGCGCTGATGGTCGAATTGGCCGGGACACTGGACGAGCCGGGAAGCGGCGATTGGCCGGTGGCGACCAGCGGCGAGTTGTCGGTGGCGTCGAAGATGGCGTCGACGAAGTAGTTGCCCTGCTGGTAGCTGTCGACGGGGAAGGACCCGTTGGTGCTGTAGACGCCGGCCGGCGCGGTTCCGAAGCCGCCGGCGACGCCGAGGGGCGCACTCGTCACCCCGCGGTAGGACCAGTAATACGCAGCGGCCGCATAGCGGCCCTTCGGCGCCGAGTAGGACACCGTGTAGGAGGTACCGGTGGTCGCCTGGACCGCTGAGGTGAAGGTCGCGCTCTGCCACCCGGACGCACTCTCGTTCCCGAACGTCACCGTGGCGAGGCGAACACCGGTCGAACTCCACAGGGACCCCGTGTGGATTCCGGTGTTCGCCAGGCTCTTGTAGAAGCGAACGCCGGTGAGGTAGCCGTTCTGGGAAGCAGTGAAGCGCAGCCCCAGCTCAACGGCCGAAGTGTCGCCGGAATCCGGCAGGGACGGAACCTGGGCTCCGAAGACGGAGTACGGCCCGGTGCTCGTGATCCCGACCAGTGTCGGAGTGGCCGGTCGGTTCAGACTGTCATCAACCGCGCGCACACGGATGCTCTGCGCGCCGACGCCGCGCTGGAGGTAGGTGTATGACCACGTCGTGGTGCCGGTCGCCGGGTGCCAGCTGACACCGCCATCGGTCGAGACCTCGACTCCGGCGACGACACCGCCGACGTCGGTGGCCGTGCCGTTGAGGGTGACGGACGTCCCGTTGGCCACCGACGATCCTGACGCCGGCGAGGTCACGGTAACCGTGGGCGCAGTCGTATCGGTGCTCGCCGTTGCCGCGATGAGGCCGACGGATAGCGTGGCGGGCTGGGCCCCCATGTCCGCGAGGAGGTTGACCTGTGCCTGCTGCATGCGCAGGTCCGCGGCCGCGCCTGCACCGTCGTGGGTCTCGTCGAGACCCCAGGACCATTGGATGCTTCCGGCCGAGAACACGAGTGCTCCGCTGGCCGCGCGGTACATCGTCAGGTGGTGCGTGGTCGTTCCTGCGGCAACGGTGTTACCGAAGTCCTGCAGGTATTCAGGGACGGCGCCCGTGGTGGTCGACAGCCGGATCTGGCCGGCGGGGCGGAATCCGTTGTCGAGGTCTTCATCGGATTCGTAGCCGATGGTGTGTGGGGCGAGCGCTGCGGTCGTCCCGGGGGCAAGACCGGTCAGACTGGTGTTCCGCCAGAGACGATTCTTACCCTCCGCCGCTGACACCGTCACCGGAAGGTCGGAGAAGTTCGACTGGTAGAGCGTGCCGGACAAAGCGTTTTCGGGCAGACCGGCCCCATTCGCCTGCGAAGCATAGCGAGGGTCCCGCCAGGTTCCCGTCCACTGGGGCGACGGGTCGATCTTGGCGTTGTCCTTGGTCTCCTTGTAGGAGACCAGGGTGCGGTAGGGCGCGGCACCCGCAGCCGAGGGTTCATAGCGGGTGCGCCAGTATGCCTCGTTGCCGGAGAGGAACTGCAGGTTCACCCCGGCGTCGCGCGCTGCCTCGACGTTGGCACGCTGGGCGCCGGACCAGTACTCATCGTGCCCGACCGACAGGAAGACCTTGTGGTTCAGCAGGGCCGAGCCGAGCCGGTCCGTGTCCACGTTGCTGAAATACGAGACGTCGTAGCCGTTCTTCTCCAGAAACCGCACCAGAGGGAATTCGTTACTGAAGTAGAAGTCCCGGCCACCGCTCACACCACGGGTCGCAAACGGACGGTTGTAGCTGACCTTGTAGGCACGACCGACCGGCCCACCCTGGTACAGGCTGGAACCGCCGTAGTTGTTGTAGGCCTGCCAGGTCGAGTCCGAGGTCTGGAAGAGCACGGCGGAACGGCTGGCCTCGTTGCGCACGACGAAGGTGATGTGGCTCTGGCCGCCGGTATCGGTGCGGGTCAGGAGCGCGAAGTAGACCCCGGAAACGGCATCGGCCGGCACCGGCCAGGAGGCGGATACCGCCCAGTTCCCGCAATCGTACAGGCCCGTCGGCGCATCGCTCAGACATGCGGGCTGGCTCTGGGGCAGGGTCGCAGAGGGGCTGACGGTGGCTACTTTCCGCGCGCCCAGTCCCTGGTACCAGCCCGTCCGGTAGATGTCGATCGTGTAGGCGCGCGCCGGGGTGAGCACCTTGAACGCGACGGTCGTGCCGACGTTGACGCTGATATCCGTCGAGAAGCCCTGAATAGTGGAATCGCCCGAGTCGTTGATATCCCAGACCGTGGGGCTGGTGCCCGGGAGCGCGTTCTCGCAGAGGATCGGGTTGGCGGCAACGCCGCATCCGGTCGCCGCCATCGCCGGCGTCGCCCCGGCAAAGACAGCCGAAACGAGGACTGTGGCCATCATCATCGCGCTCGCCGAGAGAGCACTCAGTCGGTTGGCCGGCGTTCGGGGCGCCGGATTTTTGCGGAAGAATCCACTTTTCAAGGTCGACACAAGTACTCCAAGACATCCCGGGAGGCTGTGGTCGTTCGGGTAACGACCGCCGTTGCTGGACTCCGTCGGGGTAGCTAGGCGAAGTGGATGCCGATCCAGCGTGTGTTCACGAAATCCGAGGGAGGGTAAGTGCCGACGGGAGTTGAGATTCGCTCACAAAACAGAGAATGCCATAGGTCAGGGGTGCTCGTATACCCCCATTCGGGGGCAAATCGGGGGAATTGTGGGCGAGACGGCGGGCGCCGGTCGTGGCGGCAGTCCGCCTCCCCGGTTCTAGAGTTCGGCGGCCCCGGTCTGGCCGTCCTGTGACTGGGCCAGCACGCCGGTCAGGTTCTGCACGTGGTGGCCCCACTCGTGGGCGATCACGTACATCTCGGCGAGCGGCCCGCCGGATGAACCGAACCGGGTGCGCAGGTCGTCGAAGAATGCGGTGTCGAGGTAGATGGTCGCATCCGGTGGGCAGTAGAACGGGCCGGTGGCGGCAGACGCGGCGCCACAACCGGTGTCGGTGCGGCCGGTGAAGAGCGCGACCGGCTGCGGCTGCCGGTAGTCGACCCCGTGCTGGGGCAGTTCCGCCGCCCAGTAGGTGTCGAGCGAGGCCGCGGCGCCCTTCATCCGGCAGCCCCCGTCGGCATTCGCCTGCGCGCCGGTCGTGCACTCGGCGAGATCCGAGACGCTCCTCGACTCGGCGGCCGGCTGGCCCCCACCGGCGAGGCCGGTCAGGTCGACGCCGAGGAACTGCGAGTGCAGGAACAGGGCGATCACGCCCCGCCCGTCGCCGCCCACGGCGATCCCCGTGTTCCGGCCCCGCGTGCTGACCCGGCCGCCGCCGATGCTCGCGTTGCCGTTGAACGTCATGGGGGAAAGTTACCCTGCGAAACGGTCCGTCGCCTCGATGATCGCGTCCAGGTTTCCGGGTTCGTCGAACGAGTGGCCGGCGTCGGGGATCAGGCGGAACTCCGCCTCCGGCCAGGCCTGGTGCAGCTCCCAGGCGGTGAAGGCCGGGGTGCACATGTCGTAGCGGCCCTGCACGATCACGCCGGGGATGTCTTTGAGCCGGTCGGCGTCGCGAATCAGCTGGTTCGGCTCGAACCAGCCCCGGTTGGTGAAGTAGTGGTTCTCGATCCGGGCGAAGGCGACGGCGAAGGACGGTTCGGTGAACCGGGCGATCGTCTCGGGCTGCTGGAGCAACGTGATGGTCGAGGACTCCCAGGTCGACCAGGCGACCCCGGCGCGTTCCCGGACGGCCCGGTCCGGGTCGTGCAGCAGCCGGCCGTAGGCCTCGATCAGGCGGCCCCGTTCGTCGGTCGGCACCGGCGCGATGAAGTCTTCCCAGAGGTCCGGGTAGATCGCCGCGGCGCCACCCTCGTAGAACCAGTCGAGTTCGACCGGCCGCAGGGTGAAGATGCCGCGCAGCACGAGTTCGGCGACCCGGTCGGGGTGGGTCTGGGCGTACGCGAGGGCGAGGGAACTTCCCCATGAGCCGCCGCAGACCAGCCAGCGGTCGATGCCGAGGTGTTCGCGCAGTTTCTCGATGTCGGCGACGAGATGCCAGGTGGTGTTCGTGGCGAGGTCGGCATCCGCTTCGCTCGCGTGCGGCGTGCTCTGGCCGCAGCCGCGCTGGTCGAAGAGGATGATGCGGTACTTGTCGGGGTCGAACACCCGCCGCTGCTTGGGGCTCGAGCCGCCGCCCGGTCCCCCGTGCAGGTAGACCGCCGGCTTGCCGTCCGGGTTTCCGGATGCCTCCCAGTAGATGGCCTGCCCGTCACCGACCTCGAGCATTCCGGTTTCGTAGGGTTCGATCTCTGGGTAGAAGGTGCGCATTCCCCGAGCTTATTGGCCGCACCGGTCGGAGCGAAACGCGTGCCGCGGCATCCGCCCCGCGCCTGTACCGGCAGCCCGCGCCCGCCGGCGCCGGAGCGCCGTGCGAAAACGGGCGCGGCGTCAGCGGCCGACGAGACCCAGCCGGTAGGCGAGGATGACGACGTGCACACGATCGCGCAGCCCCAGCTTCGCCAGGATGCGCCCGACGTGGCTCTTCACGGTCGACTCGGAGAGGAAGAACCGTTCGGCCAGTTCGGGGTTCGAGAGTCCCTCCGCGATCGCCAGGAACACCTCGCGTTCCCGCTCGGTGAGGGCGCCGAGACGGGAGGCGTCCTCGTCGTCCGCGGCCGGCAGCTTCGAGCCGAACAGCTCGAGCATGCGCCGGGTCACCCTGGATGAAACCGACGCGTCACCGGAGGCGACCGCCCGGATGGCCGCCGTCAGCTCGCTGGGCTGGGCGTCCTTGAGGAGGAACCCCCGCGCCCCCGCGCGCAGCCCGCCGAAGGCGTACTCGTCGAGGTCGAAGGTGGTGAGGATGATGATCTTGCTGTCCGGACGGGCCGCGGTGATCTGCCGGGTGGCCTCGATGCCGTCGATCCCGGGCATCCGCACGTCCATCAGGATGACGTCGGGCAGCACGCTTGCGGCGAGCGCGATCGCCTCGGCGCCGCCGCCGGCCTCGGCCACGACGGTGAAGTCGTCCTCGGCCTCGAGCACCATCCGGAAGCCGGTGCGGAGCAGGGCCTGGTCGTCGGCCAGCATGATTCGGGTCTGCATTCGGGTCTGGGTCATTCGCCTGCCTCCGGTTCGTCCACGTCCATGGTGGCCCGCACCTGCCACCCGCCGCCGGGGATCACCGCGGCCTCCAGCGTGCCACCGTAGAGCGCGGCCCGCTCGCGGAGCCCGATGATGCCGCGGCCGGGTCGGTCGACCGGGCCCAGGGCCCGGCGCCGACCGTCGTCGGCGACGATCACCTCGACCAGGCCGGGCGTCGACGCCAGCCGCACCGAGACCAGCGTCGGCTCGGCGGCGTAGCGCAGCGCGTTCGTCAGGGATTCCTGCACGATCCGGTAGATCGTGAGCTGCAGGCCCGGGTTGGCCGGGATCCGGCCGCTGAGTTCCAGTCGTGCCGGGAGCCCGGCGGACCGGAACGAGTCAACCAGGTCGACCAGCTGATCGGCCCCTGGCTGGGGGTTCAGGGGGGCATCCGCGGTGCCCGTCTCCGCCGAATCCAGATCTGCCAGGCCTGCCGGGTCTGCCGGGCCTGCCGGGCCTGCCGGGCCTGCCGGGCCTAGCAGGCCTGCCAGGCCTGCCAGGCCTGCCGGATCTGCCGGGTCTGCCGGGTCTTCGGCCAGCACCCCGAGCAGGCGGCGCATCTCGGTCATCGAGCTGCGGCCGGTAGCCGCGACCTCGCGCATCGCTGTTCTGGACCGCTCCGGGTCCTTGTCCAGCAGCGCGTCGGCACCGTCGGCGAGCGCGACCATAACCGAGAGGCTGTGCGCGACGATGTCGTGCATCTCCCTGGCGATCCGGCCCCGTTCGGTCACCCGGGCCAGCTGGGCCTGCTGGTCGCGTTCCCTGGCGAGTTGGGCGGCAAGGTTGACCAGGGCGGCGACGTACCGTTTGCGGTCGCCGATCGTGACGCCGAGGAGGGTGGCCGCGAGCATGAGGATCGCATACTGGCCGGCCACGCTGGGCCAGGCCGCATAGGCCGCGCCGTCGGCCAGGTACGCGCCGAGCGCCGCGACGCCGGCGGCG
This sequence comes from Cryobacterium algoritolerans, assembly GCF_004402785.1. GTDB lineage: Bacteria > Actinomycetota > Actinomycetes > Actinomycetales > Microbacteriaceae > Cryobacterium > Cryobacterium algoritolerans. Next base: position 132,115 of record NZ_SOFP01000010.1, on the reverse strand, counting down.
GCGATGAGCCCGAACCAGGCGCTGCGCACGCTGCGGTAGACCGCCACCGCGTAGAGCGCGATCAGGACGGGCACGGTATCGCCCTGCCCCTGGCTCGGGAACGACGCGAGCAGCCCGGCGCACGCGACCCAGAGCAGGAGCAGCGGGGCGTGCCGGCGGAAGAGCAGCGCGGCGGTGAGCACGACGGTCACGACAACGGTCACAACCATGGCGGCAGGCCGGACCAGCCCGCCGGCCGCCATCAGGTCGATCAGGACGGTGATCGCCATCGGCACGAAGTACACGGCGGCGACGAGCGAATCGGTCAGCCATGGATGCCGCGTCCAGAACCGCCGGGCCACGCCGGGCGGTGTCGGCAGGCGCAGTTCACCCCCGGGAGGCCGGGGAGGCCGCCCGGGGGCGAGCTGCGGGTGCGTCATCCTGTGGACTCTACGCGTCCCGCCGCTTCAGCAGCACCGCGGCGCCGACCAGGCTGGCCGCGAGCCAGCCGAGCACGACGAGCAGGTCGACCCACCACTCGATCGGCACCTGGCTGAACGACATCAGCCCGAACATGTTGATACCGGCGTTGGAGACCAGGTAGGGCAACAGCGACGTCGCCCACGCGGCGGGGATCATCTGCAGCACAATCGGCACGAGCAGCACAATGCCGAGGACGACGGCGATGCCGCCGGCGCCGCTGCGCACGATCGTTCCGATTCCGAGGGCGAAGACCGCGATCAGGCCCAGGTAGAGGGCCCCGCCGAGCACCGGGAAGAGCACGGCCGGCTCGAACAGGCCGGCGTGCAACCCCTTGCCGGAGAGCACGGCCGAGGAGACCAGGTAGGACCCGACGGTGCTGACCAGACCCACCAGGAAGGTCGTCACGAACAGCACGGCGGCCTTCGCCCAGAGGGCAGGCAGCCGGTTCGGCACCGCGGCCAGGGTGGACCTGATCATGCCGGTGGAGTATTCGCCGCTGATGGTCAGGACACCGAGGACTGCGACGATCAGCTGTCCGAAGAACACCCCGAAGGTCGAGGCCTGGGCCACGAAGGTGGCTTGGTTCGCGGCCGGCACCATGGAGACGTCGGCACCCCTGAGGTCCAGCGACGCGGACATGATCGCGGCGAGCCCGAGGGAGAACGCCACGAGCAGCGCGTACGACCAGACGGTCGAACGCACGCTGCGCAGTTTGATCCACTCCGAACGGATGAGTCCTGCCGCGCTCAGCCGGATGACCGCCGCGTCTTTCCCGGCGCCGGTCGGCGTCGCGGCCGGCGCCGCCTCGGGGGTGGTGGACAGTGTGGTCGTGGTCATCGTGCTGCCTCCTGCAGTTCCGCGGAGCCGCCCGTGCGGTACTCCACCTCGTTTTGGGTGAGGGCCATGTACGCATCCTCGAGCGACGCGCCGATGCTGGTGAGTTCGTGCAGCACGATCCCGGCCTCGGCGGCCTGTTCCCCGATCTCCACGGCGGAGATGCCGGTCACGTCGAGCGTGTCCTGCTCACCGGCCGTGACGGTGACGTCGGGCTGGGCGAGCAGGGTGGCCAGGCGGGTGGCCTGGGGGCTACGCACGCGCACCGTGTTGGACCCGGCGCCGCCGATGATGTCGGCGACCGGGGCATCCGCAATGACGCGTCCCCGGCCGAGCATGATCAGGTGGTCGGCGGTGAGCGCCATCTCGCTCATCAGGTGCGAGGAGAGGAGCACCGTGCGCCCCTCGGCGGCGAGGTGGCGCATCAGGCGACGCACCCACTGCACCCCCTCCGGGTCGAGGCCGTTGACCGGCTCGTCGAGGATGAGCACGGCCGGGTCGCCGAGCAGGGCGGCGGCAATTCCGAGACGCTGCCCCATCCCGAGTGAGAAGCCGCCGACCCGCTTGCGGGAGACGGAGCCGAGCCCGGTGAGCTCGATCACCTCGTCGACCCGAGTTGACGGGATGCCGTGGGTGGCCGCCATGGCCAGCAGGTGGTTGCGGGCCGAACGGCCGGTGTGCACGGCCTTCGCGTCGAGCAGCACACCCACCTCGCGGAGCGGCGCGGCGTGTTCGCGGTAGTGCTTGCCGTTCACGGTGACCGAACCGGCGCTCGGCTGGTCCAGCCCCACGATCATGCGCATGGTGGTGCTCTTGCCGGCTCCGTTCGGGCCCAGCAGGCCGGTCACCTTGCCTGGCTGCACGGTGAAGTCGACCGCGTCGACCGCCGTCTTGCTTCCGTATCGTTTGGTCAGGGACTGTGCCTGGATCATCCGTCTCCTCGTTCCGTCGTCTGGCCGTCATCGCACACGCGAGAACGGCCCCACAACGACGGTACGGAAACCGGCTGCGACGCGCATCCGCCGGACGGCCCCTCCTCGCCCGCCCGGCCTCGTACCTGGGTACCACGGGTGGGCGTTGCCGTTCCGGTCGAGAATGACCGGCGGAACGGGCACTCTCGACCGGAACGGGGCCCCGACGGCGGGACTACTTCTTCTTGGGCGCCTTCTCGGGGGCGGGCGCCTGCCCGGATGCCCGCAGGGTGCGGTAGTAGTCGCGGGCCTCGTCCTGCCGCTCCTTCTCGGCGCCGCTGGCGATGCTGGACCGGAGGTGGTCCTGGCTGTAGCCGAACGCCTCGACGAGGTCGAGAGCGTATGGACGCAGCCGGGCGATGATGCGGTCGATGTAGGCCGTCACCGATTGGGCGCGCTGGGCCGACAGCCTGCCGTTGATCAGGTACCAGGCCAGGTGCTTCTCGACCAGGCCCAGTCCGAAGAGGTCGCGCAACCAGGTGAGTACCTGCCGGGTGCCCTCGTCCTCGGTGGTCTCGACGGCCTGGGTGAAGGCCTCCCACTGCAGCAGCTCGCCGTGCGAGCGGGCGGCCTCGATCAGGGCGTCCTGGTACGAGTTGAAGAGAGCGGCGGCCTCCCTGGCCGGGAGCTTCGCGGCCGGGCGCAGCTTGCCCGCGATCTCGCCGATCATGGTCTCGACCCGGTCGGTGAGCAGTTCCCGCTGCACGTTGGTCTCCCGGAGGGCGCCCACGGAGCGGGCGGTCGAACCGAAGTCGGCGACGGTCTGCGCGAGGGTGCGGAGTCCGGTGCCGTGGTAGGCGCGATCCGCGGCCTGTGCGACGACGTAGCGGGCGAGCACGCCGGTGCCGGCGTGCGCGAACTTGCGGCTGTAGTCGGTGAGCAGGCGCTTGGCGACGAGCTGCAGCAGCACGTTGTTGTCGCCCTCGAAGGTGGCGTAGACGTCGAGGTCGGCCCGCAGCCCGACGAGACGGTTCTCGGCCAGGAAACCGGCGCCGCCGCAGGCCTCGCGGGCCTCCTGCAGGGTATCGAGGGCGTGCCAGGTCGACAACGGCTTGAGGGCGGCGGCCAGGGTTTCCAAGTCCTGGCGGTCGTCGTCGGTGTCGGCCTTGCCGCTGAAGACCTGGTCGAACTTGACCAGGAACTGGTCGTGCGCGAAAGTTTGCGCGTAGGTCGTGGCCAGGCGGGGCAACAGGCGGCGCTGGTGGCGCTGGTAGTCGAGGATGACCTCTTCGTCGGTGTCGCTGCCGGCGGTGAACTGGCGGCGCTGACTGCCGTAGGTGATGGCAATGGTCAGGGCCATCGCCGAAGCCTGGGTGGCGGCGCCGTCGAGTGAGACGCGGCCCTGCACGAGGGTCCCGAGCATGGTGAAGAAGCGGCGCCCCGGGCTCGCGATCGCGCTGCTGTACCTGCCGTCCACGGCGACGTCGCCGTAGCGGTTGAGCAGGTTCTCCCGGGGGACGCGCACCTGGTCGAAGTGCAGCCGGCCGTTGTCGATGCCGTTGAGGCCGCCCTTGAGGCCGTCGTCCTCGCCGCCGATTCCGGGCAGGAACGCGCCGCTCTCGTCGCGGAGCTGGATCCAGAACGCGTGCACGCCGTGGTTCACCCCCTGGGTGATCAGCTGGGCGAAGAGCACGGCGGCGACGCCGTCCCTGGCAGCGTTGCCCAGGTAGTCCTTCCACGCCGCGCGGAACGGGGTGTGGATGACGAATTCCCGGGTTGCCGGGTCGTAGGTCGCTGTCGTGCCGATGCTGGCGACATCCGATCCGTGGCCGGTCTCGGTCATCGCGAAGACACCGGGGGTGTCGAGCGTCATGATGCCGGGGAGATAGGCGTCGTGGTGCTTCTTGGTGCCGAGGTGCAGCACGGCCGCGCCGAACAGCCCCCACTGCACCCCGGCCTTGATCTGCAGGCTGGGGTCGGCGGTGACGAGTTCCTCGAAGCCGGCGATGTTGCCTCCGTGGTCGTCCGAGCCGCCCAGGTCCTTCGGGAAGGCACGGTGCACGTGGCCGTTGTCGGCGAGGATCTTCAGCTGGGCGAGCACGCGATCGCGGTGCTCGGTCATCGACTGGCCCTCGATCCGGTGCAGGTCTGGACGGGCGGTGAGCTCGCGGGCGAGCACCCGCACATCGGCCCAGGTGCCGAGCAACTGGCGGTTCAGGGCGGCGACGTTCACGGTCGGTACGCCGGAGTGGCCGGCCCCCATGACCGGGCCGGTGTCGACCGGGCCGGTGTCGACCGGGCCGGTCTTGGTGGCCGGGCCGGTCTTGGTGGCCGGACCGGTCTTGGTGGCCGGACCGGTCTTGGTGGCCGGAGTGACCGGGGTTCCGGTCTCGTTGAGGGCGGTGGAGCGCTGGGCAGTGTCAACCATCATTGGTCCTTCGTCTTCGCGCGGAATTTTCTTACACGCTAGGTCGACGACCGGACGGAAGGAAATAGTGCGTGACGGGGCTACAACAAAGCGTGCTGGCTTCGGCATACGTCTTGTAGGAATCCACAGCCGTATCACGGTTGGGGTCGCGCATATCCACAAACCACCCCGTGCCAGCCAGGTCGGGGAACGGAAGTCAGGCTGGCGCGGGTGGGTTGCGGGCGATGACGTGGAAGACGTGCCAGTGCTTGGGTCCCATCGCCGACTGGCCGGGCCGGTCGTCTTCGACCAGGCTCTGGACCGCCAGGCCGTCGAGCAGGGACTCGACCTCGGCACGGTCGTGGAAGTTCATCTCGGCCCGGCCGGCCCAGTCGTCGTGCGGGCCGAAGAATTCACCGGCGAACCAGGCGCCCGGTGTGAGCGCGGCGCGGATTCCCGCCCAGACACCGGGGAACGCGGCGGGGTCGCAGAACGGCAGGGCGAAGCCCGCGTAGACGAGGTCGACGGGAGGCAGCACGGGCAGGTCCTCGAACCGGGCCTGGCGGAAGGCCAGCCGGCGCAGCTCCGTGGCGTCCAGGCCCCGTCGCACGAGGGTCTCCGCGCGGGAGTCGGCGTCGAAGGCGAGCACGCGCCAGCCGGCCCGGAGCAGGTGCCGGGTCTCCGTGCCCTCGCCGCAGCCCAGGTCGATCGCGTTTCCAGCCGGGGTCTCCCCTCGCAGCCGCAGGGTCTCCCGCAGCACGAAGCGGACGGACCGGCCGGCCTGGGCGTCGTAGTAGGCAGGCCAGTCCATCGGCACGGCGTCCATCGGCACGGCGTCCATCGGCACGGCCACGGCTAGGCGCCGGCCGCGACGACCTCGAGGATCGCCGCACCATAGGAGTCGAGCTTCTTGGCGCCGACCCCAGAGATGCCGTCGAGGTCGGCCAGGCTCGTCGGCCGGGTCGCGGCGATGGCGAGCAGGGTCGCGTCGCCGAAGATGATGTACGCGGGCACCCCCTGCTCCTTGGATTGCACGGAGCGCCAGGTGCGGAGCGCCTCGAACAGGGTCTCCTGCTCGGGGCTGAGGTCCGCGGCGGCGGCCTTCGCCGCGCTCTTCCGCGCGCCGGCCGCCGGGCGGGCGGCCCGCTCGGGCTCGGTGCGGAGTTCAACGGTGCGGCGCCCGGCGAGCACCTCGGCTGCGGCATCCGTGAGCACCAGAGTGCCGTATTCGCCGGAGGTGGCCAGGAAGCCCTGGGCCAGCAGCTGGCGCACCACGCCGCGCCACTGCTGGTCGCTGAGGTCGGCGCCGATTCCCCAGGTCGCCAGCTGGTCGTGGCTGTGCTGGGTGGTGCGCGGGGTCACTTTACCGCGGAGGATGTCGATCAGCTGGCCGGCGCCGAAACGCTGGTTGCGCTCGCGCAGCAGGCGCACCACGGTGGAGAGCAGCTTCTGCGCCGCCATGGTGCCGTCCCAGCCGACAGGCGGCTCGAGGCAGGTGTCGCAGTTGCCGCAGGGTTCGCTCGGCTGGCCGAAGTAGCGCAGCAGGTTCACCCGGCGGCAGCTCACGGTCTCGCAGAGCGCGAGCATCGCGTCGAGGTGTGCGGAGAGTTTGCGCCGGTGAGCGAGGTCGCCGGGCGACTCGTCGATCATGCGGCGCTGCTGGACCACGTCCTGCAAGCCGTAGGCGAGCCAGCCGGTTGACGGCAGGCCGTCGCGGCCGGCACGGCCGGTCTCCTGGTAGTAGCCCTCGACCGACTTGGGCAGGTCGATGTGGGCGACGAAGCGCACATCGGGTTTGTCGATGCCCATGCCGAACGCGATCGTGGCGACGATGACGACGCCGTCTTCGCGGAGGAACCGGGACTGGGTGCGGGCGCGGAGCCCCTGGTCCAGGCCTGCGTGGTACGGCAGCGCGTTGACCCCGTTCTGGCGCAGAAACTCGGCGGTCTGTTCGACGGTCTTGCGGCTGAGGGCGTACACGATCCCGGCGTCGCCCTGGTGCTCGGCGCGGATGAAGGCGAGCAGCTGCTTGCGCGGTTCGGCCTTGCCGACGATGCGGTACTGGATGTTGGGCCGGTCGAAGCTCGCGACGAAGTGGCGGGCCTGGCCCAGCTGCAGGCGGGTGGTGAGTTCCCTGTGCGTGGCATCCGTCGCCGTGGCCGTGAGCGCGATCCGCGGCACGTCGGGCCAACGGTCGGCCAGCTCGGACAGGGCGAGGTAGTCGGGCCGGAAGTCGTGCCCCCACTGGGACACACAGTGCGCCTCGTCAATGGCGAAGAGTGCGATGGTGCCGCGGTCGAGGAAGCGTTTAGTAGCCTCGGAGGACAGCCGCTCGGGCGCGACGTAGAGCAGGTCGAGGTCGCCGGAGAGGTAGTCCCGCTCAACCTGGCCGCGAGCGGCGGAATCCTGGCTCGAGTTGAGGAACGCTGCGCGCACGCCGACGGCCGTCAACGCGTCGACCTGGTCCTGCATCAGGGCGATCAGCGGGGAGATGACGATGCCGGTGCCCTCCCGCACGAGCGACGGGATCTGGTAACAGAGGCTCTTGCCGCCGCCGGTGGGCATCAGCACGACCGCGTCGCCGCCGCCGATGACCTGGTCGATGATCTGCGCCTGTTCGCCGCGGAATGAGTCGTAGCCGAAGACCGTGCTGAGGGCCTCCGCGGCCGTGGCGAACTTCGCGGTGGCCCGCCGGGGTGCTGCTACCGGGGGCCGCCCGCCCGGGGCCTGGCCGGCCGCGAGGGATGCACCGGCGAACGCGACACCGGCGTAGCCCTCCGGTGGGGGCGGGGCGTCGAAATCGTCGGGTGGTTCGAACTCGTCAGGATCCCATGGTATTTCGGCGTTCCAACTCACCCGACAACTCTACCTGCGACCCCCGACGGCCCCGTGCTCGTCCGGCTTGGCGTCCGGCGTCCGGCCGCGCCGATTGACCACGAGCAGGGTGCCGCCGATGGCCAGGACCACGGCGCCGAGGGCACCGCCGATCCAGGCCAGGTCGCCGAGGCCCGGGCCGGCGCCGGCGGGCGCGCGGGCCGCGGCATCCGCCCAGGTCGATGTCGTGCCGCCGCAGGTGGGCAGGGTCGGCGACCCTTCGGCCGGCTCCTGGCCGGCGGCCGGCTGCCAGGTGAAGGTGTACTCCTCCGACACGGCGTGCCCGTCGGTGGAAACGACCTGCCAGATCACGGTGTACTCCCCCGGTCGGCCGAGCTGGGCCTTCGTCTCGATGCTCGGCCCGGACAGGGTGACGCAGCCGTCGCCGTAGTAGAGCGGCGTGGCCGCGCCGGCCGGACCCCGGATCGCCATGGCGTTCCCGGAGCCCTCGCCGTGCAAGTCGAGCAGCTGGTCGTTCGTCGTCACCGTGAACGTACCGGGCTGCTCGGTCACGACCGCGCCAGCGGCCGGCGAGGATCCGACCGGATTGTTGTGCGCGAAGGCGGGCGCGGCGGACCATCCGACCAGCGCCGCACCGACGACGACGGCGCCGAGCGCCCTGACCGACCAGCGCCGGGTCCCGGCGTGCGTCACCCTGTTGCTGCTCATGTTACGAGCCTAGACCGACCGAGCGACCGCATGGCTCGTCGTCCGGGCACGGCCGGCACGAGGCCGATCGTGCCGACGACGAGTCGTCGATCGCTAGGCTGGGCTTCTCATGCTTACCGCGGGACTCGGCCTCATCGGGGCGCTCATCTTCGGTAGCGCCGACTTCCTCGGCGGGATGGCCGCGAAGCGGATGAGTTCCCTGCTGGTGACCGCGGTCGCCGCGGCATCCGGCCTGGCCGCCCTGCTCCTCGCGCTGCCCTTCGTTGGCGGTGTCTGGTCGCCTCAGGCCGTGTTCTGGGGCGCGTTGTCCGGGGTCAGCGGCGCCATCGCCATCTCGCTCCTCTACGCCTGCCTCGCGATCGGGCCGATGAGCATCCTGTCCCCGCTCACCGCGGTGGTGTCCGCGGTGGTGCCGATGGCGGCCGGACTCGCCGGAGGCGACCGGCTCGCCCCGATCGGCTACTGGGCCCTGGTCCTCGCCCTCGTCGCGGTCGTGCTGGTCGGCTTCGTGCCGGAGAGGGGCGCGGTGCGGCCAAGCACGATCGGGGTGCTGATGGCACTCGGCTCCGGCGCCATGATCGGCGCGTTCGTCATCATGATCGACCTGACCCCGGTCGACAGCGGGCTCGTGCCGCTCGTGCTGAACCGGGCCGTGAACGGCACGATCATGTTCGCCCTGGTCGGCCTACTGGCCCTGGCCGGCCTGCGCCGACGACGGATGCCGGCTGCCACTGCCACTGCCACTGCCACTGCCACTGCCACTGCCACTGCCACTGCCACTGCGGAGAGCGCATCACGGTCGCCGGGCGCCCCCGGCTCCCGTGCCGCGTCGCCGCTGCGACGCCCGACCCTGCTGGTGGGTCTCCGGCTGGCGGCGGCCTGCGGCGTGGTCGACGTCATCGCGAACTTTCTGCTGCTCCTCGGCATGCGGGCCGGGGACCTCAGCGTGATGAGCGTTCTCACCGCGATGTACCCGGCCGGCACGATCCTGCTCGCGGCCGTGGTTCTGCGGGAACGTATCGCCCCCGTGCAGTGGCTGGGCCTTGCCCTGGCGCTGGCCGCCGCCGGGATGCTCGCCGCCGCCTGATCCCGCGCGCGCCGTTTGGTACGCGTTTGGGTGCGTGCCGGTCGGCGCGGGCATTCCTCGGGCGAATGTCGCTGTGGGGCGACCACCCGAGGCAGCCCCACAGCAACTCATCGTGCGGGTCGTCGGCCACAAACCCGATTTGTGGCGGAGAATCCGGACGGATCCCACGACTCGCGTGCGAGCCGCGGGTAAGGGCAGCATATGGTGCCGCGCTCGGCGCCGCCGGCAACAACACGCCGGGATCCCCCGGCCCGCGGGAGCTATCCCTTGTAGGGGACGGCGGCGAGGATCTCGATCTGGACGCTCGGATCGGAGGGGGTGGCGTAGGTGACCGTGGCCCCGACGTAGGAACCGATGATGGCCCGGCCCACCGGTGACGACGGGGAATACACGTCGATGTCCACGCCAGGATCACGGGAGACGAGCTCTCGTTCCCCGAGCAGGAACACGGTCGCCCGGGTGTCACCGGAGAGCATCGCGGTGACCCGCATTCCGGGTTCGACCAGCCCGTCGTCCGGTTTGATCTCGGTTTCGGAACGCCGGAGGGTCTTGCGCAGCTCGCGGATCCGATCGACCGTGACTGGGTCGGGACTGGGCTGCGTGGCCAGTTGCGCTAGTTCCTCGATCATCGAGGCGAGCGCGCTGGGCGGGACCCACACTGTTCCTGTGATCATGGGATCTCTCCGTAACTTCGCGAAACGCTCGAGCGTCGCACTGTGATCAATCCACCATGTTAGCGGCCGGCCTCACCCCTGCGCAGCGAAAGCGGGGTGAGGGTGCTCCCCTCGGTGCGGATGGACGTCTGGAGCTCGCGAGGGTCCTCGATCCTCGGCGGCGTGGCGGAGGCAGACTACCGACGATCGCCGATCAGTCCCGACCGGTGAACACCGGCCGGCGCTTCTCCTGAAACGCGGCGAAGCCCTCCCGGTAGTCCGCCGTGGCGCAAAGCGCCGCCTGGGCACGGTTCTCCGCCGCGACGCTCTCCCACAGCCCGAGCCGGTCGTCGCGGAGGGCCCGCACCAGCTCCTTGCTGGCCAGGAATGCCTGGGTGGCGCCGGTCGCGGCTCGAACCGCGGCCTCCTCCGTCGATGACTGCACCAGGTCGGCCGGGAAGACCTGGCTGAACAGGCCCGCGGAGACCGCCTCGGCGCCCGACATGAGCCGGCCGGAGTAGATCAGGTCGAGGGTGCGGTGCGCGCCGAGCCGCTCCACGAAAAGGGCGTGCCCGCCCGAATCGAGGGTGGCGCCCAGGTTGGCGAACGGGGAGCCGATCTTCGCCGTATCGGCCACGTAGACGACATCCGTCGCGATCAGCAGGCCGAGGCCCACGCCGAGGCACGCCCCGTGGGCGACCGCGAATGTGGGCGCGGGAAAGGCACTCATGCGGGTGAGCAGGGGCGTGACAAGTCCCCCCAGAAAACCCATCACGTCATCGCTCCGCGGGTCGACGCCGGCGATGTCCCGCCCGGCGCAGAATGCCCGGCCTTCACCGCGCAGTACGAGGGCGCGCACACCTGCCGCCTCCGCCGCCTGGTAGGCGGCGTCGAGTTCGGCGAGCGCGGTCTCGTCCAAGGCGTTGAGCTTGTCGGGGGCGTTCAATACGACGTGCGCGACATCGTCGCGGATGGTCAGTTCGATCACGGCTGGTGGCCTCTCAACGGTGGTTGTCAGACGTCGTAGTCGACGACGACCCTGTCGGTCGTCGGATGCGACTGGCAGGTGAGCACGTAGCCGCGGGCGATCTCGTCCGGCTCGAGCGCGTAGTTCTCGGTCATCGTCACGTCGCCGCTGACCAGTTTGGCGCGACAGGTGCCGCACACTCCCCCGGCGCAGGCGAACGGCACGTCCGGTCGCACCCGGAGGGCGGCGTTCAGGATGCTCTCCTTCGCGTTGACGGGTGTCGTGACCGTGGCGCTCTCCCCGTCGAGGGTGAACTCGATTTCGAAGGTCTTGTCGCCGGCGCCGACGATCACCGGACGACCGGTGTCACCGCCGGCGCGGGTCGGCTCGCCGGTCGTGAACAGTTCGAAGCGGATGTGCTCCGCCGCGACGCCGACGCTCTCCAGCGTGTCCCGGCACAGCTGCACGAGCTCGAACGGGCCGCAGAGGAACCACTCGTCGACCGCGGCCGGCCGGATGATGCTCGCGAGCATGAGCCGCAGCTTCTCCTCGTCGATCCGTCCGGAGAGCAGGGCCGAGGAGCGCGTCTGGCGGGACAGGACATGGTGCAGCGCCAGACGGGAAGGGTACCTGTCCTTGAGGTCGGCGAGCTCGTCGAGGAACATGACGTCGAGCGCGGTGCGGTTCGTGTAGACGAGGGTGAACCGGGAGGTTGTGGAGCGCTCGAGCACAGTGTGAGCGAGCGACATCAGCGGGGTGATGCCGCTCCCGGCCGCGATGCCGACGATGTGGGTGTCGTCGAGGGTGTCGAGGGCCGTCGTGAAGGTGCCCTGCGGGCTCATCACGTCGAGCCGGTCCCCGGCGTGCAACTCGGTGTTCGCCCAGGTGGAGAAGGCGCCGCCGAGGTCACGTTTGATGGCGACGCTCACCGAGCCCACGGAGCGCGGCCGGCAGATGGAGTAGCTGCGCCGCAGCTCCCGCCCGTCGATGGTGGCACGCAGGGCGAGGTGCTGGCCGGGGTCGTAGTCGTACTCCCCGTGCAGCTCGGGCGGCACGGCGAAGGTGACCTCGACGCTGTCCTGGGTGAGCGGTCGCACCTCCGCGACGGTGAGGGTGTGGAACCGGCCGCGCCGTTTGCCGGCCGGCGCGCCGGGCGTGCCCTCGCCGGTCACGTCCGCCTGAGCCGGGTCGAGGACGGTCGTGCCTGGATCGGAACTGCCGAGATTTCGTGCGGCCATGGTCACAACACCTTGAAGTAGTCGAACGGTTCGAGGCAGTCGCGGCACTCATAGAGCGCCTTGCACGACGTCGAGCCGAAGCGGGCGAGTTCCCGCGTGTTCAGAGAGGAGCAGCGCGGGCACTTGACCGCCAGTTGGAGGCGCACGGCGCCGGCCGGCCGAACACCGGAACGCCCGGTGGGGGCGGCGATGCCGTAGGTCACCAGCTTCGCTTTGCCCTCCTCGCTCATCCAGTCGGTGGTCCAGGCGGGGGCGAGAACGAGCTCAACGGTGACATCGTCGTAGCCGGCACCCCGCAGCACGGTGAGCACGTCGTCGCGCATGGCCTCCATGGCGGGGCATCCGCTGTAGGTCGGGGTCAGCGTGACCGTCGTTCGCGTGCCGTCGACCGCGACCGAGCGCAGCACGCCGAGGTCTTCGATCGTGAGCACCGGGATCTCGGGGTCGCAGACCCGCGCGGCCAGGTCCCAGGCCCGCTGGGAGGCCAGGTCGGTCGGCCGCGGGCGGGCGACGGATGTGCCGGGCGCCACCTTCGCCGCGGTCACCAGGACGCCCCGGGGTGCGCCCTCGCCAGCACCTGCATCTCGGCGAGCAGCGGGCCGAGATTCTCGGAGTGGTCGCCGCGGCGGCCGCCGCCGGAGGAGATGAAGCCGCGCGGTTCGTTGAGTTCGGCCTCCCGGAGCACGGGGGCCATCGCGTCCGTGGCCGGGGCGCGCAGGGTGGACGGCCGCACGGCCACACCATCCAGCCGGTCGATCAGCGGCTCGTCGACGAACAGCTCGTCGACGAACGGCCAGAGGTCGCCCAGCCCGCAGATCATCCGGGCCCGGGATTCCTCGGTGCCGAGGGCCAGACGCAGCACCCACTGGGCGGCGTGGTCACGGTGGTAGTCGACCTCCTTGACCGCCTTGGCGGCGATCGCGGCGAGGGTCGCGTCGGCCGAGTCGGCCAGCCGGCTGTAGAGCTCGAACAGGTAGTTCGCGGCGATGAACTGCCGGGCGATCGTGTGCGCGAAGTCCCCGTTCGGCTGCTCGAACAGGTGCGCTGAGCGCCATGACGGTTCGGTGCGCCAGTAGGCGAGGTCGTCTTCGGTGCGGTTCGATTCCGCGCCGGCGTAGTGCAGCAGCGAGCGGGCGTGGCCGATCAGGTCGAGGGCGATGTTGCCCAGGGCGATGTCCTCCTCCAGCTCGGGGGCGCGGGAGATCCACCAGCCCAGCTGCTGGGCGAGGACGAGGGAATCGTCGCCCAGCCAGAGCGCGTATTCGGCGACATCGTGCGAGGCGACCGACGGCCCCTCGACCAGTTCGGCTGAGAGCAGGACGCCATCGACCTCGACGTGGCCGTGACCTTCGTTCTCGTTGTGGTCGTGGCCCCGGTCCGGGGCGTTCGTGGCGGCAACCGCGGCGGCAGCCGTGGCGGTATCCGTGCGGCTCGGGGTGCTCACAGGTGTTTCACGCCCTCGCTCTTGGAGTAGTAGCTTGCGTGGCGGTAGTTCTTGCCGGCGGGCGATTCGAAGAAGGCGCCCTTCGCATCCGGGTCGCTGGTGGTGATCGCCTCGGCGGGTACCACCCAGATCGAGACGCCCTCGTTGCGACGGGTGTAGAGATCGCGGGCATTGCGCACGGCGAGCGCGGCATCGGGGGCATGCAGCGAGCCGACGTGGGTGTGGCTGATGCCGCGGCTCGAGCGTACGAAGACCTCCCAGAGGGGCCAGACCTCTTTTTCGGATGCACCGGGCGCGCTCATCAGGCGACCGCCGTCTCGGTCAGCTTCGCGGCCTGTTTGCGGGCATACGCGGCGGCGGCCTCGCGCACCCAGCGGCCGGCCTCGTGGGCGTCGCGGCGGCGCTGGAGGCGCCGCGCGTTCGCCGGCCCCCTGCCCTGGAGCACCTCGTGGAATTCGGTCCAGTCGATCTCACCCATGTCGTACACACCCTTCTCCTCGTTCCAGCGCAGGTCGGGATCCGGCAGCGTCACGCCGAGAACCTCAGCCTGCGGTACCAGCATCCCTACGAAACGCTGGCGCAGTTCGTCGTTGGAGAACCGCTTGATGTTCCACTTCATCGACTGGGCCGAGTTGGGCGAGTCGTCGTCGGGCGGACCGAACATCTGCAGGGCGGGCCAGTACCAGCGGTTCACCGATTCCTGGGCCATCGCCCTCTGTTCATCGGTGCCGTTCATCAGCTCGAGCAGGATCTCGAAGCCCTGCCGCTGGTGGAACGATTCCTCCTTGCAGATGCGCACCATGGCGCGCCCGTATGGTCCGTAGGAGGCCCGGCAGAGCGGCACCTGGTTGCAGATGGCCGCGCCGTCGACGAGCCAGCCGATCGATCCCATGTCGGCCCAGGTCGGGCTCGGGTAGTTGAAGATCGAGGAGTAGCGGGCCTTCCCGGCGATGAGGGCATCCGTCATCTCGTCGCGGGTGATCCCCAGGGTCTGCGCCGCCGAATAGAGGTACAGTCCGTGGCCGGCCTCGTCCTGCACCTTCGCCAGCAGGATGGCCTTGCGCTTGAGGCTCGGCGCCCTGGTGATCCAGTTGCCCTCCGGTTGCATCCCGATGATCTCGGAGTGCGCGTGCTGGGAGATCTGGCGCACGAGCGTCTTTCGGTACGCCTCCGGCATCCAGTCGCGCGGCTCGATCCGGGAATCGGCGGCGATCAGGTCATTGAACTGCTGCTCTTCCGGCGAAGTGCCGGCGGCAGGGCGTGGGGCAATGTCGTAGGGAACTGGCGGGATTGTCATCATTGACTCCTGGTTTCGCGAACTTTTACCAACCGATCGTTCAGTTAGTATATGGTTTCCCTACTACCCCGGCAACCGCCTGCCGCGGCAACTCGGAACTCAATGAGGAGAACCAGATGACGGATGCTTCGCCACCCTCCAATGGAGCCATGATCCAGAATGACCGGGCATCGGCCGCGCTGGGCATGATTGTGCGCGGGGTGGAACCGGGCCGCGCGGTGGTCTCCATGCTCCTTCGGAACGACATGATGAACGGGTTCGACGTGACCCACGGCGGCATCGTCTTCGCCCTGGCCGACACGGCGTTCGCGATCGCCTGCAACGACGACCACCACGTCACGCTCGCGTCGGGCGCCGACATCACGTTCCTCAAGCCGACGACCGCCGGGCAGACCCTCACCGCGACCGCCGTGCTGCGCACCAGAAGCGGACGTTCCGGACTGTACGACGTGCGCGTCACCAACGATCACAACGTGCCGGTCGCGGAGTTCCGCGGTCGAAGCCGCACCACGAACCTGCCACTGCCCGGTACCGCCGCACCCTCACTCTAAATTCGCATTCCACCTGGAGGCCTCATGTCAACGATGACCAAGACCCGCTTGCACGCCCCCGCCCTCGATGAGCTCGACCCGGAGGAACGCATGTCGCGGGACGAGTTGCAGGCCCTGCAGCTGCGTCGCCTGCAGAAGACCGTGCGCCTCGCCTACCAGAACGTGCCCCTGTACACCCGCAAGTTCGACGCGGCCGGCGTGCACCCCGACGACATCCGCACCCTCGAAGACGTGAACCTGCTGCCGTTCACCACCAAGGACGACCTGCGCGTCTCCTACCCGTTTGGCATGTTCGCCGTGCCGATGGACCAGGTCGCCCGTATCCACACGTCCTCGGGCACCACCGGCCTGCCCACCGTGGTCGGTTACACCAAGAACGACCTCGCCATGTGGGCCGGGCTCGTCGCCCGCAGCCTCCGTGCCTCCGGGGTGCGGCCGGGCATGCGAGTGCACAATGCCTACGGCTACGGGCTCTTCACCGGCGGACTCGGCGCGCACGCCGGGATCGAGGCGCTCGGCGCCACCGCCATCCCGATGTCCGGCGGCCAGACCAACAAGCAGGTCAAGATGATCCAGGACTTCGAGCCCGACGTCATCATGTCCACCCCCAGCTATCTTTTGACGATCACGGATGCGATGGTCGCGGCCGGCATGGACCCGCGCGGCTCGAGCCTCAAGGCCGGCGTGCTCGGCGCGGAGCCGTGGACCAACCAGATGCGCCGCGAGCTCGAGGACCGCCTCGACTTCGACGCCCTGGACATCTACGGGCTGAGCGAGGTGATGGGCCCGGGCGTGGGCAACGAGTGCATCGAGACGAAGGACGGCCCGCACCTCTGGGAAGACAATTTTCTGCCCGAGGTCATCGACGGCGACACCGGGCTCGTGCTCCCCGACGGAACGCAGGGCGAGCTCGTCTTCACCTCCCTGACCAAGGAGGCGTTCCCGGTGATCCGCTACCGCACCCGCGACCTCACCCGGCTGTTGCCCGGCTCCGCCCGGCCGGGCATGCGCCGGATGGAGAAGATCACCGGCCGCAACGACGACATGATCATCCTGCGCGGGGTCAACCTGTTCCCGACCCAGATCGAGGAGATCGTGCTCGGCATCCCACACCTGTCGCCGCACTTCGTGATCGAGCTGACCCGCCCGAACCGGATGGATGAGCTGACCGTTCGGATCGAACGGCACGAGCACGCCAGCGACGACGACTCCGACATCGCCAGTGCGCTGCTGATCCACCGGATCAAGGACCTGATCGGTTCGAGCGTGAGCGTGCTGATCGTCGAACCGGGCACACTCGAGCGCAGCACCGGCAAGCACAAGCGTGTCTACGACCTGCGGTAACGGCCCCGTCGAATTCGACGGTGATTTTGGCCGAATGGACCCAAAACAGGGCTTGCGAGCGCCGAAACACGAAAATCTCCGTCGAATTCGACAGGAATGCACGTGAGAGACTTCTCCGTAATGTCTGAACAAGCTCTGACCCGGCGGGGTCGTCCCGGCTACGATCAGCGCGCCATCCTCGAGGTAGCGGTGGCGGCGTTCATCGAGTTCGGCTACGACGCCACCTCGATGGGCGTACTCGCGACGCGGCTCGCCCTGTCCAAGTCGGCGATCTACCACCACTTCACGTCGAAGGATGAGCTGCTCGAACTCGCCCTCGCCGAGGCCCTCGATGGACTCGAGGGCGTGCTCACGGAGGAGAAAGACGAGGTCGGCCCCGCGATCGACCGCCTCGCCCGGGTGCTGCGCGGAGCGGTGCGGGTGCTCACCGACCGGCTGCCGTACGTGACCCTGCTCCTGCGGGTGCGCGGCAACACGGATGTCGAACGCTCGGCCCTGTCCCGGCGGCGCGCCTTCGACCGGGCCGTCACGGCGCTCGTCACCGAAGCGCGCGACGAGGGTTCGCTCCGCGGCGACATCGACCCGCGGGTCGTCACCCGGCTGCTCTTCGGCATGGTCAACTCGATCGCCGAGTGGTACCGCCCGGAGGGCCCCGAGGATGCCGCCCAGCTCGCCAACGACGTGCTTGCCGTGGCACTCGACGGCCTGCGCGTGTCTGCTCAGGAATAGCGTGCCACGGTCGAGCCGACCACCGAAGGGGGCTGAGTTGCGGGCACAGCACCCTCCCGCGCGCGGGCGAGGTGCTATGCCCGCAACTCAACGCTCGTACGCCTCGCGCCTCGCGCCGCAGAAAGTTGGAATCGTGAACGACAGCTGGAAGATCACCCTCGGCGAACTCGACCTGAAGATGGGCGTGACCATCATCGAGCAGTCGGCTGAACGTGTTGTGGCGACGATGCCGGTGGAGGGCAACCGGCAGTCATTCGGGCTGCTGCACGGCGGGGCATCCGTCGCCTTCGCCGAGGCGCTCGGCTCCTGGGCCGCCGTGATCCACGCCGGGCCGGGCAGAAGCGCCGTCGGCCTCGACATCAACGCGACCCACCACCTCGCGGCGCGGGAGGGCATCGTGACCGGGGTGGCCACGGCCATCCGGCTGGGCCGCACGATCGCGTCGCATGAGATCGTCATCAGCGACGACCAGGGCCGCAGGCTCTGCACGGCGCGCATCACCAACCTGATCATCGACGCACCGGAGCGTTAGCGAGCCGCAAGGAGCCGGAGACCTCCACTCGGCCCCACCGGAGGGACCAAGGTGGCTAGGGTGGGGTGAAGAGCACGCATTCTGCCGCACCCGCGCACCAGTTCGGAGAGTCAGCAATGAGCACCGAAGGCACCATTCCCCCGGCGGCCCCCCAACCGGATCACGCCGTGGCACCGGCACCGGCGGGCAGCATCGTGGTGGGCCACGACGGCTCGAGCGGAGCGGACCATGCGCTGACCACTGCCCTCGAGCTGGCCGATCAACTGCACTCCCCCGTCGTCATCGTGCGCGCCTGGTCGATTGAGACCGCGCCCCGGCCGGCGGACTGGGAGTTCGGTTACGTCTCCTCGTTCCCCGAATATGCCACCGCGGTGCGCGCGGCCCTGGTCCAGGATGTCCACGCCGCCGTCGCCGCCGTCCCGGCCGTCGCCGTCGACTACCTCGCGGTGCACGCCAGTGCCGCGCGGAGCCTGATCGACGTCTCCCGGGAGGCGCGGATGCTCGTGGTGGGCTCCAGGGGCCGCGGCGGCCTGACCGGACTACTTCTCGGTTCGGTGAGCGACCAGTGCGTGCGCCTCGCCGAGTGCCCCGTGCTGGTCGCCCGACCCCGGCCCGGGCACTGACGCTCCCCCAGCACTGACGCTCCCGGGCACTGACGCTCCCCCAGCACTGACGCTCCCGGGCACTGACGCTCCCCCAGCACTGACGCTCCCGGGCACTGGTGGCCGGGCACTGGTGGCCAGGCGCTGCGAGCCAGGCGCTGACGTTCCCCGGCTCGGCACAACACAAAACAGAGGCAGTCACCGTCCCGGTGACTGCCTCTGTTTTGTCCTGCGTTTGCCGCGGGTTAGATGCCCGCGAGGTCGCGAACCGCGGAGTCGCCCGGGGCTGCCGTGGTGAAGCTGGCCTCGATCTCGGCGCGGCCCAGCAGCTCGTCCATGCGGCGGCGACGCTGCTTCGGGATGAGCGTGACGACGGTACCGGACTTGCCGGCACGGCCGGTACGACCGGAGCGGTGCAGGTAGGTCTTGTACTCGTCGGGAGCGTCAGCCTGGATGACCAGGTCGATGTCGTCCACGTGGATGCCGCGGGCCGCGACATCCGTGGCGACCAGCACGTTGACGCGTCCGCTGGTCAGCATCTGCAGGTTGCGGGTGCGGCGGGCCTGGTTCAGGTCGCCGTGCAGGCTGGTCGCCTTCACGCCGGCGTCTTCGAGCTGCTCGGCGAGCTGCTCGGCGTAGGCACGGGTGCGGGAGAAGATCAGCGTCTTGCCCTGGCGGTCGACGAGCTGGCCGATGATGGCGCTCTTGTCACGGTGTTCGATCATGAGCACGCGGTGGTCGATCGTGGAGGAGGCCTGGTCTTCACCGGCAACCTCGTGCACGGCCGGGTTGGTCAGGAATTCCTTGACCAGCTGGGCGACGCCCTTGTCCAGGGTGGCCGAGAAAAGCAGCTTCTGGCCGCCCTTCTTGGTCAGGCGCAGGATGCGCTGAACCGGCTCGAGGAAGCCCAGGTCGCACATGTAGTCGGCCTCGTCGAGGACGGTGACGACAACCTCGGACAGGTCGAGGCGACCCTGCTCGATGAGGTCTTCGATGCGGCCGGCGGTGCCGATGATGATGTCCACACCGCGCTGCAGGGCGCTGACCTGGCGGTACTGCGGAACGCCGCCGTAGATCTGGGTGGTGAAGAGGCCGACGCTGCGGGCGATGGGCTGGATGGTTCGGTCGATCTGCAGGGCCAGCTCACGGGTCGGAGCCAGGATGAGCGCGCGGGGCTTGCGGGCCATCTTGCGGTCCTTGGCGCCGTTGTTCTCGAGCAGCTTCTCCACGAGGGGAGCACCGAAGGCGATGGTCTTGCCGGAACCGGTCTTGCCGCGGCCGAGCACGTCGCGGCCGGCGAGCACATCCGGGATGGTCGCGGCCTGGATCGGGAACGGGGTAGCGGCGCCGAGGGTGGCGAGCTCGCGGACGATGTTCTCGCCGAGGCCCAGATCGCCGAAGGTCACGCCGACGACTTCAGCAGCCGTGGTCGCGATGGCTTCGAGGCGTTCCAGAACCACGTCGTCACCGGCGGCGAAGTGCGCCTTGGTGTCGCGGCTCGGGTAGAAGTTGCTGGAGTGGCCGCCGTCGTCGTGCGAACGGTTCGGGCGGTCGGAGTGCGAGCGCTCGGGGCGGTCCCCGTAGGAGGGACGCTCGGTGCGGGCCGGACGGTCGCCGTAGGAGGGGCGGTCGGAGTTCGAGCGGGCCGGACGGTCACCGTACGACGGGCGGTCGTTGTTGTAGGCGGGACGATCCGTGCGCGGAGCGCGGTCACCGTAGGACGGACGCTCGGTGCGAGCGGAACGGTCACCATACGACGGGCGGTCGTTGTTGTAGGCGGGACGATCCGTGCGCGGAGCGCGATCGCCGTAAGACGGACGCTCGGTGCGAGCGGAACGGTCACCATACGACGGGCGGTCGTTGTTGTACGCCGGGCGATCCGTGCGCGGAGCGCGGTCACCGTAGGACGGACGCTCGGTACGAGCGGAACGGTCACCATACGACGGGCGGTCGTTGTTGTACGCCGGGCGATCCGTGCGCGGAGCGCGGTCACCGTAAGACGGACGCTCGGTACGAGCGGAACGGTCACCATACGACGGGCGGTCGTTGTTGTACGCCGGGCGGTCCGTGCGGGCGCGGTCGTTGTAGGACGGACGCTCGGTGTGGCTGTGCGTCGGGCGGTCCGTGCGCGAGGCGCCGTTGTACGACGGACGGTCGGTGTTGTACGCCGGACGGTCCGTACGAGGACGGTCGGTGTTGTACGCCGGACGGTCCGTACGGTTCGGGCGGTCGCCGTACGCGGGACGCTCCGAGCGCTGGCCGTAGGCCGGACGGTCGTTGGTCGGGCGGCCGGCGGCGCGGTCCGCACGCTCTCCGGCGTTCCAGCGGGCCTTCTTCGGCGCCACGGCGTCGTCGTGGTGACCGCGGTGGCCGGGGCTCTTGCTGCCCGGGGCGTTACCGCCGCGTGCGGGGCCGCCCTTGGACGGTCCACCCTTGGCGGAGTACTTGGGATCGTAATTCTTGTTCGAACGGCCGGCGGCCGGATTCTTGCTATTGGGCATGGAAAAATTCCTGGGTTGTGTTGAGTACATGGCAGAACGACGACGCACATGCGCGACGCAACCTGAGAACCCGGGCAGTCTATGGCCGGGGCCGTTCACATACAGTGATTTTTCACCAGCGGATTACTGGGAAACCGGCCCATCCTGACTTACAAACCCATCCGCGCACACGTAAAAATTGCGCGGTGTCAAGAGCCGACTTACCTACGCTACCCGATCGATGCTCTTAAGTCACGGAGGGCTTTCTCCGTCTAGTCTGATTCCATGCTGACGACCATCGCGATCGAGTCGCCGAGGCAGCCCGGGATCGCCGCCCTGCTCCGCCAGAGCGCCGAGTACGCGCAGTCCCTCTACCCGCCCGAAAGCAACTTCCTGCTCGGCGTCGACGAGCTCGAACTGCCCGGCGTGACCTTCTACGCGGCGCGGGACGCATCCGGCCTGGCGCTGGGCATCGCCGCGCTCGTGAGCCAGTGCGACGGCACCGCCGAGCTGAAGCGGATGTTCGTGCTCCCTGACGCGCGCGGCCGCGGCGTCGCCGGCCGCCTGCTCGCCCGGGCCGAAGCGGATGCCCTGGCCGCCGGCATCCGTCGGGTCGTGCTGGAGACCGGACCGCAGAGCGACGCCGCCCTGGCGTTCTACCGGCAGTGCGGCTACCGGGAGATCGCCCCGTTCGGACAGTACGTGGGTGAGGAGTTCAGCGTCTGCTTCGCGAAAGACCTCACCCTCTCCGGCCGCCACGCAGCCGATCCGGACCGCGGGGCGGGCCCCCGGTGACCAGGTCAGCCGCACGCCCGGCGCGCACCGCCATTTCCTGGTTGGGCACTACCGCCACCAATCTCAAGTTTGTCCAGGCGCTGAAGGCCGCAGTCGCCGTGGCGATCGCCTGGTCGGTGGCGCCGCTCCTGCCGGGTGTCGCCGACGAGTACCCCTACTACGCGCCACTGGGCGCGCTCGTGAGCATGTACCCCACGCTGATGAGCTCGGTCAGGAACGCCCTGCAGACCCTGGGCGGGCTGGCGGCCGGCATCCTCCTCGCAGCCGCGGTGCTCGTCCTCAGCCAGCCCAACGTGTTCACGATCTCGCTCGCAGTCGGCATCGGCGCCGTGATCGCGGCCACCGGCTGGTTCGGCCCGAACCGGGAGTACATCCCGGTGACGGCTCTGTTCGTGCTGATCATCGGCGGCCCGAACGCGGACGGTTACTCGATCGGGTACCTCGAGCAGATGAGCCTCGGGATCGTGATCGGCCTCGCCGTCAACCTCCTGGTGCTGCCGCCGCTGGCCTTGGACGCTGTCGGCCGGCAGCTGACGCGGTTCCGCACGACCCTGGCCGATCATCTCACCGAGATCTCCCAGGCGCTGACCGAGGACTGGCCGCCCGAGCACAGCGACTGGTCCACGCGAAACCTGGCGCTCGTGAAGCTCGGCCGCGAGGTGCGGGTCGCGCTGCTGAACGCGGACGACAGCCGCAAGGGCAATCCCCGGGCCCGCTTTCACCGCCGAAACCTTTCGGCGGACTACGACGACCTGTCCGCCTTCGAGACCGTCACCTTCCATGTGCGCGATCTGACCGACGTCCTGGCCGGCGCCGTCTGGGGAACACCCGTTCCCCTCGAGCTCCACCCGGAACTTCGGCCCCGCGTCAGCGCCGCCCTGGCCGCCGTCGCCGCAGCGCTGAAGGAGTGGGACCCGGACGAGTCCGAACAGGCGGCGATCACCGAGGCGGATGCCGCCGTCGAGGCTCTGATGGCCGAACTCGACGAGCGCAGGGACACCGCCCCGATCACGTCGATGGCGGTAGCCTCCTCCATCGCCATGGACGTCAAGCGCATCCTGGCCGCCCTCCGCCCGCGCCTCGAAGGCCCCGAAGAACCTTTCGATGCCCCGGCAGAACCACCGGTGCGCCCGCCGTCCTCATCCTGAACGGCGGGCGCACGGGGGCGCCGCCCGTCACCCCCGAACGGGATTCGCCGCCCGGTGGAAGACGATCTACTCTCAAGGGATACCCCCGCACTTCGGAGCACTCGTGAAAACCCTCCTTCCCCACACCCGATTCGGCACCCGGCGCGCCCGCCTGCTCACGGTCCTGACCGTCTTCGCCGTCGCCCTCGTCGGCACCGCCGGCCTGGCCGGGTTGCAGTCGGGCACGACGGTCCCCGACGCGACCATCGCCGCGTCGAAGGGCACCGCCGTCGGAGCGCCCAGCGCGTCGATGCTCGGCATCCGCACGTTCGCCAAGCCGGCGGGCGTGACGGTCACGGCCGACGTCGTCTACACGACCGAGGCCGACGGCACCCCGCTCGCCCTCGACGTGTGCTCCCCGGCAGGATCGACCCCCGGCACACCCGGCGCCGCGGCGCTGCCCGCGGTGGTGTCCATCCACGGCGGCAGCTGGGTGCGCGGGGACAAGGCCAACGACGACTGGCGCGGCGTCTGCGAATGGCTCGCCTCAGAAGGGTTCGTCGCGTACTCGGTCGATTACGGCCTCGCGCCCGCCTCGGTGTTCCCCGCCGCGATCGACGACCTCGCCACGGCCGTGGAATGGATCCGTCGGCCCGACAACGCGGCCCGGTTCGGCATCGACCCGGCCCGGATCGGCGCGTTCGGCGGTTCGGCCGGGGCGAACCTCGCAATGCTCCTGGGCACCCGCGGCACCGGCCCGCTCACCGAGGGGTCACGCGTCGCCGCGGTCGCCGAACTCTCCGGGCCGACGGACCTGACCGGCCAGGCCCTCGCCACCGACGGAGCCTCGGAGCGGCTGGCGAACCTCGTGCTCCGGTACCTCGGCTGTTCGTCGCTCGCCGACTGCCCCCAGGCCGTCGCCGCATCGCCGGCGCGCCGACTCGACCGCACCGACCCGCCCGTCTTCATCGGCCAGTCCGACCACGAGTTCATCCCCCTCGCCCAGGCCACCCGGTTCAGCGCGAACCTCGAACGCCTCGCCATCGCGCACGAGCTGGTCGTCGTGCCCGGCACAGTGCATTCGATCGGCATCCTCGACGAGGGCATGCGCGCCCGGGTCGCCGCATTCCTGCACGGGACGCTCGGACACTGAGAGAGCGAGCGTTCAGCCGGGCGGGCGACCGCGGATGCGACGGGAGAGTTCCGCGGCGGTGCCGGCCAGTTCCGCGGCGAGAGCCGGCCACTCCGCCTGGGCGATCCGTTCACGAGGGAACGTGACCGCGATCCCGGCGGCCGGCCAGCCGGCATGGTCCCGCACCGCCACGGCCACGGATGCCATCCCCGCCGTGATCTCGCCGTCCTCCTGAGCGAACCCGTCGGCCCGCACCCGCTCCAGCAGCCGGCGCAGCTCACCGGAGGTGCGGGGACCCTGCCCGTCGCGGGCGGCGAATGCCGCCGCGTTGGGGTACAGCGCGCGCAGCTGGGCATTCGGCAGCGCCGCGAGAAGGGCGCGCCCGCTCGCGGTGAGGTGGCTGGGCAGGCGCACGCCGACATCCGTCACGAGCGAGGGCCGGCGCGGCGCCCGCTCCTCGATCAGGTAGACCACGTCCCGGCCGTGCAGCACGACGAGGTGCGCGCTCTCGCCGATCCGGTCGACGAGCGCGGCGATCAGCGGGCGGCCGAGGTGGGACAGCGGCTGCTGCCGGGAGAAGCCGGAACTCAGCTCGAAGGCGGCGACGCCCAGCCCGTAGCGGCGCTCCTCCGGCAGGTGGAGCACGAAGCCCTGGTCGGCGAGCACGGCCAGGAGGTCGTAGACGGTCGACCGCGGCAGGCCGAGCGCCGTGGCTATCGCCGAAGCCGGCACCGGACCGCGCTGCCCCGCCAGGTGGGAGAGGATGCGCAGCGTGCCCTCCGCCGCCGGAACCTTCGAGCCGGCCATGCGACAACTTTCTCTCCATGTCCGGGATCCCGGACAGCAGCCAGTCTAAACGAGTGGTGGCATGGCCCGCACTGGTGTCCAATCGGAGTATGTCCCTGAGCCACGCAGCCCCCGCAGCCTTCAGCCCCGCATCCGTCAGCCCCGCAGCCGTCAGCCCCGCGGTCGTCACCGTGGGCGACGGAGCGGTGTCCTTCGCCGATCTGGTCGCGGTGGCCCGCCTGGACGCCCCGGTCGTGCTCGACCCGGACGCACTCACCCGCGTCGCCGCGACCCGGCGGATCATCGACGGCCTGGCCAGCGACGTCAAACCGCATTATGGCATCTCCACCGGGTTCGGCGCCCTGGCGACGACCTTCATCACCAGCGACCGCCGTGCCCAGTTGCAGGCCAGCCTGGTGCGCTCGCACGCCGCCGGCAGCGGACCTGAGGTGGAACGCGAGGTGGTGCGCGCGCTCATGCTGCTGCGCCTGTCGACGTTGATGACCGGGCGCACGGGGGTGCGCCCGGTCACCGCGGAGACCTACGCCGCCGTGCTCAACGCCGGGATCACCCCGGTCGTACACGAATACGGCTCGCTCGGCTGCTCCGGCGATCTGGCCCCGCTCGCCCACTGCGCCCTCACGGTGATGGGCGAGGGCCGGGTGCGCGACGCCTCCGGCACCATCATGGACGGCGGAGAGGCCCTCGCCGCGGCCGGCATCACCCCGGTCGTGCTCGCCGAGAAGGAGGGCCTCGCCCTGATCAATGGCACCGACGGCATGCTCGGCATGCTCGTGCTCGCCCTCGCCGACCTGACCCGCCTGCTCACCACCGCCGACATCGCCGCCGCGATGAGCGTGGAGGCCCTCCTCGGCACGGATGCGACCTTCGCCGCCGACCTGCAGGCCCTCCGTCCCCAACTGGGCCAGGCCGCGAGCGCGGGCAACCTGCGCGCCCTGCTGGCGGGCTCCCCGCTGCTTGCCAGCCACGCCGGGCCGGAGGACCCGACCGTGCAGGACGCCTACTCGCTGCGCTGCTCCCCCCAGGTGCACGGCGCCGCCCGCGACACCGCCGACCACGCCGCTTTGATCGCCGGCCGGGAGCTGGCCAGCGCCGTCGACAACCCCGTCGTCACCCTCGACGGCCGGGTGCAGTCCAACGGTAACTTCCACGGCGCCCCGGTCGGCTACGTGCTCGACTTCCTCGCGATCGCCGCGGCGGACGTCGCGAGCATGAGCGAACGGCGCACCGACCGCCACCTCGACGCGAACCGCAACAAGGGGTTGCCGCCGTTCCTCGCGCACGAGGTCGGCGTCGACTCCGGGCTGATGATCGCGCAGTACACCGCCGCCGGGATCGTGTCGGAGCTCAAGCGCCTGGCGGTGCCGGCATCCGTCGACTCGATCCCGTCGTCGGCGATGCAGGAGGACCACGTGTCGATGGGCTGGGCCGCGGCTCGCAAGCTGCGCCACTCGATCGACGGCCTGCAGCGGGTGCTCGCAATCGAGATCATGACCGCCGCCCGCTCCCTCGACCTTCGTGCCCCGATGCTGCCGGGTGCCGCGACCGGCGCCGTGCGCGACCTGGTACGCACCGTGGCCGACGGGCCGGGCCACGACCGGTTCCTCTCCCCCGAGATCGAGGCGGTCGTGGAACTGGTGGCGTCCGGCGCGGTGACGGCTGCCGCGGCTTCCGTCGCCGGTCCGCTCGTCTGAGGCCGGGCGCGGGCCGGGAACCGGTCTTGTCCCGGACGATTCCCGGGCCGCTACCGGGCTGTTCCCGATGCGTTCCCCGGGGACGACACCAGAACCGAGTCTCCGCCAGTCCCTGAACCGGGGCGAGCCGGAAAGTGGATCCTCGGCAGGTCCCAGTCAGGATTCGGAACGCCATCGCGGACGGCGAGCTCACCAATCTGATCTCCGCCGTGCCCACTGCACGACCACCTGCCCACTGACCGACCGTTGGCCGCCATCCCGGGCGCCACCCATTGCGTCGACGGTACCGCTGGCCACCGAATCCACTCGGGAGGCCCGGCCCGGAGTTCTCCTCGTTCCGACGCCGTGCCTTCGCGGTGGACTGACACACCCTGATCGTTCGTATTCGCACCGCAAGGTCGGCGATTCGGATGCTTGTGTCCCCTGTCGGCACGTGTAATGATGGCCGGACGTTGACCCGTTCCATCTGGCCGTCCATCACCCGAATGTGGATTGCATAGGCTCATGAACTCACCACGAAGTGCTCGTCGAACCAGTCGTTCCGGGGACACTCATCCGGCCAGCCGACTGGCGATCCCGCTTGCCTCGATTGTGATCGTCGCGCTCGCGATCGTGGGGGTACCGACGCCGGCGCAGGCCGATGAGGCGCAGCCCGTGGTCGTGGTGGCCACCGGCAGTGCGCCTGACGCCGGTGGGGTCGCGGCGGAATCGGTGGCACCGACCGCTGCCCCGCAGGCAGCGGCAACGGAGGCAGCGACTCCGGCACCCGTTCCGGCCCCACTGGCCGAACCTCAGCCGGCGGACCCGCCGGCTCCCGTCGCGACGACCACGCCGACGCCGACACCGACGCCCGCCCCCGCGCCCGATCCAACGCCCACCACGCCCACCACTACACCGACGCCTACGCCGACACCGACGCCTACGCCGACGCCGACGCCGGATGCCGCGCCCACCACCACACCGACGGCGACACCCACACCGACACCGACACCCACAACGGAATCCACACCCACACCGACACCCACAACGGAATCCACACCCACACCGACACCTGCGCCCACGCCCACGCCCACGCCCACTGCGACACCCACCCCGAACGCGACGGACCCACCGCCGGTCGTCGCGCCGGAACCCAAGCAGGTTTTCGGCCCCTCGGCAACCACCGTGTCGCCGACCGCGCGACAGGCAGCCGCGGCCGTCGCGGCCTCCGGCGCCGCCCGGGCCGCCCGGGCCGCGACTGAACGAGCCTCCTCCTCCTCCTCCTCCTCCTCCTCCTCCGCCTCCTCCGCCGCCGCCTTCGCTGCCGCCGCCCGCCACGCCGCCGCCGCCGCAGCCGCCCAGTCCCGCCTGGGCACGGCACAGACCGCCCTGGCCAAGGCGAACCTCGCCTACGCCTCGGCCCAGGCCGACTACGAGGCCGCCGTCAGCCGGGCCGACCTCGTGCGCGCCCTGAGAGACAAGGCCGGCACTACGGCCGACGCATCCCGCCGAGCGCTTGCCATGCTCGTCAGGGGCCTGATTCAGCAGTCCGGTACCGCCACGGTCGACGTGCTGTTCGACGAGAATGCCGGCAGCGACCTCCTGCTCCAGCTCGGCACGCTCGACACCCTGTCCAGGCTCACAGCGAACCTCGACGAGGTGCGCGCGCGGGTCGCCGCGGACACCAAACGTGAGCAGGCGCTCCAGACGCAGGATGCCGCGGCGCAGGCCGTCCTGGCCGCGGTCCCGGTCGCGGACGCCCTCGCGGCGGTCGCGGCGGCGCAGGCCGACGTCGACGCGGCATCCACCGCTCTCGCCGACCTCGCCCTATCGACTCCCGCCGCCACTGCGGTGAGCGAGCTCCGACCCCTCCCGGCCATTGCGTCGGTCGCAGACTCCGGGCGCCTCAGCGAAACGGGCTGGACCAGGCCGGCCGCCGGGCGCATCACCGACTCGTTCGGCCCGCGCCTCATGCACCCGGTTGCCGGGGTCGGCGACTTCCACCGCGGCACGGACATCGGCGCCGGCTGCGATGCGGCCGTCTACGCGGCGACCGACGGCGTCGTCGAGGCCGCCGGCATGCTCGGCACCTACGGCAACTGGATCCTGGTCGGTCACGGCAACGGCATCGAGACCGGCTACGCGCACATCGCCGACGGGGAGATCCTCGTCACGGTGGGCGAACCGGTGGCCGCCGGCCAGGTGATCGCCGGGGTCGGCAGCACCGGTGCCTCGACCGGCTGCCACCTGCACTTCGAGGTCAGGATCGACGGAACCGCCGTCGACGCCGTCCCGTTCCTGGCCCAGCGCGGCGTGAACCTCGGAAACTGACCTGACCCGCCGGCCGGCCGAGGTCGGTGCAGCTCAGGCGGGCGTGATGACGATGGCTACCGACTCCGTCGTGGAGCCGCTCAGCCTCCGAGCGCCGCGGATCGCCCGGTAGGCCAGACCGTACTTGCCCAGCAACGCCGTCTCGAGCGCGGCGATCGTGGCCTCGTCAGCGCGAACCTCCGCCTGCGCCGTGACCGCGACCGCGGCATCCGTCACCACACCGCGTGCATTGCACGCCACGAGCTCGATCCGGGCGGTATGCCGCAGCCGCTTGACCTTGCCTGACGAGGATGCCGTCGTCACGAGCAACCGATCCGCATCGACCGCCACCCAGACCGGCGTCTTGACCGGGTCACCGGTCTTACGGAATGTGGTCAGCAGCACAAACTTCTCGGCCCCGAGGGCAAGCAGAGCGTCAGTCAACATGCTCGATTATCCCGCCCGCGGCTGGGACCGCGATCGGAACGCAGTCATTCTCCGACCACCTCACGGCGCCCGCAAGTATTGCCAACACATGACATCCGTGTTTTACTAGATGGCATAGTCAAGGCAAGGGAGCAGCATGGCCGAGTCGTCCACCCGCACCGTGGAGCGCGCGCTCGATCTGCTCGCCGTGATCTGCGACGGTGACGGGCTGACCCTCTCGGAGAGCTCGCGCGCCGTCGACCTCTCCCCCAGTACAGCCCTGCGCCTGCTGCGCACCCTCGAGACGCGCGGCTTCGTGCGCCGCGGCGAGGACGGCACCTACGGCCCGGGCGGCCGGATCATCCAGCTCGGGGCACAGTCGCTGAGCAGCGAATCCCTGGTGACCCTGTCGAGGACGGCCATGGAGGACCTCGTCGCCGAGACCGGCGAGTCGGCCTACCTCAGCGTGGAGGGCCACGACCGCTCGAGCCTCTACATCGCCATTGTCGAGGGCACCCACTCCGTGCGCCACGCCAATTGGGTCGGCCGCACGGTGCCGCTCGAACGGTCAGCG
This sequence comes from Cryobacterium algoritolerans, assembly GCF_004402785.1. Lineage (GTDB taxonomy): Bacteria > Actinomycetota > Actinomycetes > Actinomycetales > Microbacteriaceae > Cryobacterium > Cryobacterium algoritolerans. The sequence goes on along the minus strand of NZ_SOFP01000010.1, from coordinate 102,190 downwards.
GCCGGCCAGGTGCTCACCGACCAGATCCCGGAGGCCGGCTACGTCGTGGTCGAACGCGGGGTCGAAACGGATGTCACGGCCATCGCCGCCCCGATCCGCTCCGAGCTGCGGGTCGTGGCCGCCCTCAGCCTGGTCGTCCCGAGCTACCGGGTCACCCCGGCCGACCTCGCCCGGTACGGTCCCCTGCTCGCGCGCGCCGCCGACACGGTGTCGGCAGGGCTGGGCAAGACCACGCACGCCCCGGCGGACCACGTCAACCCCGACTGACCTGCTCAAACCGCCGAACACCCCGACCTTCGCCCATCCGGAACCGCCACGAGCCAGAGGAACCAAACATGTCCGAATCCCGCCCCATTCGCGCCGCCCGCGGAACGACCCTGACAGCCAAGAGCTGGCAGACCGAAGGCCCGCTCCGGATGCTCATGAACAACCTCGACCCCGAGGTCGCCGAGCACCCCGAGAACCTCGTCGTCTACGGCGGCACGGGAAAGGCCGCCCGCAACTGGGAGGCCTACGACGCGATCGTGCGCACGCTGACGACCCTGGAGAAGGACGAAACCCTGCTGGTCCAGTCCGGCAAGCCGGTCGGCGTGTTCCGCACCAACGAGTGGGCGCCGCGCGTGCTCATCGCCAACTCGAACCTCGTCGGCGACTGGGCCACCTGGCCGGAGTTCCGCCGCCTCGAGGCCCTGGGCCTCACGATGTACGGCCAGATGACCGCCGGATCGTGGATCTACATCGGCACCCAGGGCATCCTGCAGGGTACCTATGAGACCTTCGCCGCGGTCGCCGCCAAGCGGTTCGGCGGCACCCTGGCCGGCACGCTCACCCTCACCGGCGGGGCCGGCGGCATGGGCGGCGCTCAGCCGCTCGCCGTCACCATGAACGACGGCGTCGTGCTGATCGTCGACGTCGACGAGACCCGGCTGCAGCGCCGGGTCGACCACGGCTACCTCGACGAGCTCACGACCGATCTCGACGACGCCGTCGCCCGTGTGCTCGCGGCGAAGGCTGAGAAACGGCCTCTCTCGGTGGGCCTCGTCGGCAACGCCGCGACCGTGTTCGCCGAGTTGCTCGCCCGCAAGGTGCCGATCGACATCGTCACCGACCAGACCAGCGCGCACGACCCGCTCGCCTACCTGCCCGAGGGCGTCACCGTGGCCGAATGGCAGGCCTACGCCGCCGCGAAGCCGGAGGAGTTCACCGAGCGCTCCCGCGCCGCAATGAACAAGCAGGTCACGGCGATGGCCCTGTTCCAGGACGCCGGCGCCGAGGTCTTCGACTACGGCAACTCGATCCGCGCCGAGGCCCAGCTGGGCGGCTGCGAGCGGGCGTTCGAGTTCCCCGGCTTCGTGCCCGCCTACATCCGCCCGCTCTTCGCCGAGGGCAAGGGACCGTTCCGCTGGGTCGCCCTCTCCGGCGACCCCGCGGACATCGCGGCCACCGACAAGGCCATCCTCGAGCTGTTCCCGGAGGACGAGCACCTGAGCCGGTGGATCACCAAGGCGCAGGAGCTGGTGCACTTCGAGGGTCTGCCGGCCCGGATCTGTTGGCTGGGCTACAAGGAACGCCACCTGGCCGGCCTCAGGTTCAACGAGATGGTGGCCTCCGGCGAGCTCTCCGCGCCGATCGTGATCGGCCGCGACCACCTCGACTCCGGCTCGGTCGCCTCGCCCTACCGGGAGACGGAGGGGATGAAGGACGGCTCGGACGCGATCGCCGACTGGCCGCTGCTGAACGCCCTGCTGAACACCGCGTCGGGCGCCACCTGGGTGTCGATCCACCACGGCGGCGGCGTCGGGATCGGCCGCAGCATCCACGCCGGCCAGGTCATCGTCGCCGACGGCACCCCGCTCGCCGCGGAGAAGATCGAGCGCGTGCTCACCAACGACCCGGGCACCGGCGTGATGCGGCACGTCGACGCCGGCTATGAGCGCGCCGAAGACGTGGCCCGCGAGCGCGGCCTGCGGGTGCCGATGTGGGAGTCCGAGTGAACTCTTGGCGCGGCGTGAGCGCGGTGCGGCCGTGACCGCCCTGCTCGCGCACGGGGTGCTCGCCGGCCTCGATGAGATCGCGGGCACCGGCCGGGATGCCCGGCATGGCGGGTACTCCCGCCACCTCTGGCAGGGCGCCGACCTCGAGCTCCGGACCTGGTTCACCGAACGCGCCGAACGCCTCGGCCTCGCGGTCGAGACCGACCGGAACGGCAACCTCTGGGCCTGGTGGGGCGAGCCGGGGCCCGGCGCGGTCGTGACCGGCAGCCACCTGGACTCGGTTCCCGGCGGCGGCGCCTACGACGGCCCCCTCGGGGTCGTCTCCGCGCTCGAGGCGATCGGGCGGCTGCAGGCATCCGGTTTCACCCCGTCGCGGCCGGTTGCCGTGCTCGTCTTCGCCGAGGAAGAGGGCTCCCGGTTCGGGATCGCCTGCCTCGGCTCCCGGCTGATGACCGGACACCTCGACGCCGCCCGGGCCAGGGCGCTGGTCGACCAGGACGGCATCACGCTCGCCGAGGCCGCCGTCCGCGCGGGCGTCGACCCGCAGCGCCTCGGCGCCGACCGGGAGGCGCTCGGCCGGATCGGTCTCTTCATCGAACTGCACGTTGAACAGGGCCGCGGCCTGATCGACCTCGGCCGGCCCGTCGCCGTGGCCTCGTCCATCCTCGCCCACGGCCGCTGGCGCCTCACCGTGACCGGCCAGGGCAATCACGCCGGCGCGACCCTGATGCCCCGACGCCGCGACCCGATGGTCGCCGCCGCCCGCGCCGTCATCGCCGTGCACGAGGCCGCGTCGGCGATCCCGGGCGCCCGGGCGACCGTCGGTCGCCTCGAGGTCGTCCCCGGCGGCACCAACGTGATCGCCTCCGCGGTGCACGCCTGGCTCGACGCCCGGTGCGACACCGACGTGCAGACCCGGGCGCTCGTCGCCGCGATCACGGCCCAGGTCGAGGAGGCGGTGGGCCTGAGCGGATGCTCCGTGGCCGTCACCGAGGAATCCTGGACCGGCAGAGTGACCTTCGACCAGGATCTCCGCGAACGTTTCGGCCGGGAACTCGGCGGGGTCCCGTTCCTGCGCACCGGGGCAGGCCACGACGCCGGCGTGCTCGCCGCGAGCGTGCCGAGCGCCATGCTCTTCGTGCGCAACCCCACCGGGGTCTCGCACTCCCCGGAGGAATTCGCCGAGGCCGGCGACTGCGTGGCCGGGATCGACGCGCTGGAGACGCTGCTAAGGTCGCTGCTGTGACCGAGCCAGCGCCGGTGATCGAGCCCGCGCCGGTGATCGAGCCCGCGCCGGTGATCGAGCCCGCGCCGGTGATCGAGCCCGCCCCGGTGATCGATCCTGTCGAAATCCCGCCCGCAAGGCCTCGACAGGCTCGACCGCCCTGCGCCTACTGGTGCGAGACCCTGCTGATCGACGGGGCGCCCACTCCCGGCGTGCGCCTCCAGGTCGGCGCGGACGGGCGCATCGCCCGGGTCACCCAGCAGCCTGAACCGCTCCCGGGCGACGTTCGGCTCGGCACCGTGCTGCCCGGGATGGCCAACGCCCACTCGCACGCGTTCCACCGGGCGCTGCGCGGCCGCACCCACGCCGACGGCGGCGATTTCTGGCAGTGGCGCGAGGCGATGTACCGGGTCGCGGGCCTGCTCGACCCCGAGCTCTACTTCGAGCTTGCCCGGGCGGTCTTCGCCGAGATGCTCGCCAGCGGCTACACCGCGGTCGGCGAGTTCCACTATCTTCACCACCGGAGCGACGGCACTGCCTACCCGAACCGGCACGCCATGGAACTCGCTCTTGACCGGGCGGCGCGCGCGGTGGGCATCCGTCTGGTGCTCCTCGACACCCTCTACCTGAGCGGCGGCATCCGGGAGCCCCTCGCGCCGGAACAACGTGCCTTCGGTGACGGCTCGGCGACCGCCTGGCTCGAGCGCTGGCGGACGCTCCGCACGACGGTCGCCGACGACCCCGAGGTCAAGGTCGGGCTGGGCGCCGCGCTGCACTCCGTGCGGGCGGTGCCGCGTGAGGCGCTGCGGGAGGCGCTGGCCGGCCTGCCGCCGACCGTGCCCGTGCACATCCACCTGTCGGAGCAGCCGCAGGAGAACGCCGACTGCCTCGCCGCCTACGGCACGACCCCGACCGGCCTGCTCGCGAGCCTGGGCGGGTTGAGCCGGCGGCTGAGCGTCGTGCACGCGACCCACCTGACCGACGCCGACGTGGCGCTCCTCGGCGCGTCCGACGTGACGGTCGTGATGTGTCCGACCACCGAGGCGGACCTCGGCGACGGAATCGGTCCGGCGCTGCGCCTGCACCGCGCCGGCGCGCGCATCGCGCTCGGCTCCGACCAGAACGCGGTCGTCGATCCGTTCCTCGAGATGCGCGGGCTCGAGGCGGGCGAACGGCTCGCCTCCGGGAAGCGCGGCCGGTTCACGCCGGCCGAGCTGCTCGCCGCCGCGACCGACAACGGATACTTCTCCCTGGGCCTCGGTTCCCACCGGCTGCGCCCGGGCGAGCTGTGCGACCTCGTGGAGATCGCGACGGACAGCGTGCGCACGCTCGGCTCCGCGCCGGCCCAGTTGCACCTCACCGCGACGTCCGCCGACGTGCGCCGGGTGATCGTGCACGGCAGGGTCGTCGCCGACTCCGGTCGGCTCGTCGCGCCGGACGGCACGGCCGGCCACCGCCCGGAGGAACTGCTGCGCGCGGCCCTCGAAGCGCTCGCGCCCGCACCCGCACCGGCGCCCGCACCGGCACCCACACCCACACCCACACCCGCACCCGCACCAGGAGGCCGGCCATGACGACGGAACTGATCACGGGCATCCGCGAGCTGACGACCCAGGCCGGCGAAACGGACGGTGCCGGGGCTGCGGGACCCGCGGCCGGTCCGGGACGCCTGGGCGATGCGGCGCTCCTGATCGAACATGGCCGGATCGCCTGGCTCGGCCCGGCCGCCAAGGCCCCCGCCGCCGACACCCAGACGGATGTCGGCGGTCGCGCCGTGCTGCCCGGCTGGGTCGACACGCACACCCACCTCATCTTCGCGGGCGACCGGGCCGCCGAGTTCGAGGCCAGGATGGCCGGGCAGCGCTACGCGGCCGGCGGCATCAACACCACTGTGGCCGCGACCCGGTCCGCGACCGAGGTGCAGCTCATCGCGGGGGCCGCCCGGCTGCGGCGGGAGGCCGAGGCCCAGGGCACCACGTTCCTCGAAACGAAGACCGGTTACGGCCTCGACCTGGCGAGCGAGACCCGGTCGGCCCGGGCCGCGGCGGCCGTGGCCGACGTGGTCACCTTCCTCGGCGCCCACCTCGTGCCGGCGGGGATGGCCCGGCGCGACTACCTCGACCTCGTCATCGGGCCAATGCTCGCCGCGGTGGCCCCGCACGCCCACTACATTGACGCATTCTGCGAGGTCGGCGCATTCGACGTGGAGGAGAGCCGGGAGGTGCTGCTCGCCGGTCGGGCGGCCGGCCTCGGCGTGCGCGTGCACGGCAACCAGCTCGGCTTCAGCGGCGGGGTGCGGCTCGCGGTCGAGCTCGGCGCCGCGAGCGTCGACCACTGCAACCACCTGGAGGAGCGGGACATCGAGGCCCTCGCGGGGTCGACGACCGTGGCGACGCTCCTGCCGGCCTGCGACCTGTCCACCCGGGAGCCGTTCCCGCCGGCCCGGCGACTGCTCAACGCGGGGGCCCGGATCGCCCTGGCCACCAACTGCAACCCGGGCACCTCCTACACGACGTCGATGCCGTTCTGCGTGGCGACGGCCGTGCTGCAGATGGGGCTGACCATCGAGGAGGCCGTCTGGGCGGCGACCCGCGGCGCCGCGGCGGCGGTCGGACGTGAGCACGGCGCCGACGCGATCGGGTCGCTGCGGGTGGGAGGGTGGGCCGACCTGCATGTACTCGACGCGCCATCCGTCGCCCATCTCGCCTACCGGCCGGGGGTACCGCTCACCGCCGCCGTCTGGCGGCGGGGTGTGCGGAGCCGGCCCGGCGGGCTGGACGACTCAGGCCGGGTTGAAGACTCGGCCCGTTTGGAAGACTCGGCCCGGTCGGATGCCTGAGGCCGGTCGGGCGCCTGAGGCCGGTCGGGCGCCTGAGGCCGGCTGGGCCTGGCTGCCCGCCGCTGACCGTGTGCCGGTCCCGTGGCGGAACGGCGGCGGCACGACCACCGAGGTGTTCGTGCGGGGTGCCGGCGTCGGCCGGAGTGCCGGCCCGGGCGCGGTGGATGCGGGGTTCGCCTGGCGGGTCAGCATCGCAGTGGTCGAGCACGACGGGGACTTCTCCCTGTATCCGGGCGTCGACCGGTGGCTGATGCCGCTGTCCGCCGGCGGACTGCGGCTCATCGACGACGGCACGCTCGTACCGGTCGGGCGGCACGAGGTGCGGGCCTTTCCGGGCGAGCGGGCCGTGGCGTCGGTCGGTGTGACCACGCCGACCCTCGACCTGAACCTGATGCTGCGCCGGAGCAGGTCGACCGGGTCCCTGGCCACGGCAGAAGTGGCCGGGAGCACGGTGCTGGCGACCGCCGCCGCGGAGGAACTCGTGGCCGTGGTTCTCGAGGGTGTCTTCGCCGCGGCTCCTGGCGCCGTTCCCGAGGGCTTTCCCGAAGGCGCCCGGTCCGGCCGCTCGCTTGCCCGCCACGACGCCGTGTTCCTCGGTGCCGGCAGGCAGGGCACCCTGCACGGCGTCGGGCGGATCGCGGTGGCGCGGATCGCGACGGCGGTGGTCGCTGTGGCCTGAGTCGAGACGGCGCGGATCGCGGCAACGCCCGGCGCCGACCCCGCCGTCGAAGCGGGCGAGGGTGTGAACGCCGGGGAAGAGCGCCGGCCGACGACCGGGAGGCGGGAGATACTGTGAAGCCGACCCGCCCGAATCGCCCCCGATCGGCCGTAGTCTGGGCAGATGCCGCTCGCCCTCCGCACCGACCGGCTCCTGCTTCGCCGGTGGCGCGAGGCCGATCGGGAACCGTTCTCCGCCATGGGCGCAGACCCGGCCGTGATGCGCTACTTCCCCGGGCTGCTGACCCGGGCGGAGGGCGACGCGCTGGCCGCCCGCGCCGACGCCCTCTTCGATGAATACGGTTACGGGCTGTGGGCGCTCGAGCACGCCTCCTCTGGGGCATTCCTCGGCTTCACCGGACTGGCGCCGATGCCGGACGGCATCCCCGGGGCCGGTGGGGTCGAGGTCGGCTGGCGCCTGGCCGGGGAATTCTGGGGCCGGGGCTACGCCACCGAGGCCGCTCGCGCGACGCTCGGGTTCGCCCTCGGGGAGCTGGCTCTTTCGGAGGTCAACTCGATCACCGCCGTGATCAATGTGCCCTCCCGAGCCGTGATGGACCGGCTGGGAATGACCCTCGTCGACGAGTTCGAGCACCCGCGCGTGGCCCTCGGTTCCCCCCTCCGCGCCCATGTGCGCTATCGAATTCGGCGCGACTGAGCGGCTGACTTCTCCGCCACATTTTAGGTTTGATCGGGTTATCCACAGTCCCTCGTGAGGGTTTGGTTGGTGTCGGGGAATGTCGGTGGGTGGTCGTAGTGTTCGGTTATGGCCTCCCTGGTGGGTAGCACCCAACAGCAGCTCGGGCTCTTTGACGCGGTCGGGGTGGCCGGCCGGGTGATCAGGCAGTGTTTCGCGGTGCGGGCGGAGGTGATCGACCAGACCCGCCGGTTCAGCGAGGCCCACACCGCGTCCAGTCCGTTGGATGCGCGGTCCCTCTGGACCCGGGAGGAGATCGCCGCGCGCGAACTTTCCAGGGAACTGGTTTCAGCTGGAAGTGTCTGCCACACCGGCCCGGGCGCAGATCCGGGCCCCGGCCGCCTGATCACGCAAGGCGAATCCCGCCGGAGCACGCCCGCTGAGCCGCCGCCTCCTGGTTTCGTGGTAACTGCGCCGGGGCCCGCCGGCGCGTTGCACTGGAGCGGCGGCTCCTCAGGCCGTGCCGACCGGCCGGGTCGGGGCCTTGGCCGTTGGCTTGCGCGGGGTGCGGTTCTCGGCGCTGACCATCCAGGCGTACTGCTCCAGCTTCTCGATGAAGCCGTGCAGGATGTCTGCACTCGTCGGGTCTGCCGCGTCGACCGCGTCGTGCACGGCACGGATGTTCTCGACCGCTGCGTCGAGGCGGTCGGTGACCAGGCCGACGGTCTCCGTGGTGTCCACCTCTCCGGCCGGGAACTTGGGCAGGTGGGTGGTCGTGGTGACCGTCTCGCTGCGGCCGTCAGGCAGGGCATCGAGGGCGCGCATGCGCTCGGCGAGTTCGTCGGAGAACAGCCGGGCGTCGTCGACGATCTCGTCGAGCTGCAGGTGAAGGTCGCGGAAGTTCTTGCCCACGACGCTCCAGTGCGCCTGCTTGCCCTGCACGTGTAACTCGATCAGGTCGACGAGGACGGACTGCAGGTTGGCGCCAAGTTCTGCCGATGCCTTCATGGTGTTGCCTCTCTCTCACGCAAAGGAAACACGTCTCGGCCGCTTGTCGGCCGGTGCACCCCGGCTTGGATTCAGACAGCACTGTAGCAGGCCACCCAAGCGGGTTACTGAGCCGGGGTTCAGGGAGCGGCGCGGCGGCTTTCCAGGCGTAGTTCGAGCTCGTTCATCACCACGGATGCGAGGTCTTCCAGGGTCGTGATCTCGTCCGGGGTCACCGTGCGGGGTTCGAAGTCGAGCACGCACAGCGTGCCCAGGTTATGTCCGTCGCGGGTCGTCAGCGGAACGCCCGCGTAGAACTGCAAACCGAATTCGCCCGCCACGAGCGGGTTGGCGAGGGCGCGCGGGTCGGTACGGGCATCCTCGACCACCCACGGGACGTCGCTCATGATCGCGGATGCGCACAGCCCCGGATCGCGGGGAATCTGTTCGAGGTCTAGCCCGTGATGCGATTTGAACCAGATCCGGTCGTGGTCGACGATGCTGACTATGGCGATCGGCACCCCGAAGATGCGGGCGGCGAGCGCCGCGATCCGGTCGAACGCACCGTCCGCGGGGGTATCGAGGATATCGAGGCGGTGAACCTCGCTCATCCTGGCCACCTCGTCGGTGGAGAAAGGCCGGGTTTCGTCTGCCCGGTGTCTACCCGTCTCGGCGATCACGGTCTGGCGGATCGCGAGCACCACCTCGCCGACCGGCGGCCGCAGCTCGGGCTCCCGCATCAGCATGGACACGAGCAGGTCCCGCCACGGGGGCGCGAGGGACTCCGGGATGACCGGGTCGCGCAGCAGCCTCGCCAGGGCGGCCGGTACGGGTTGGCCTTGGAATTCGACCTCGCGGGTGAAGCATTCGAGCAGCACGAGGCCAAGGGAGTAGACGTCGCTGGGCGGCCCGACGTCCTCACCTTTCGCCTGCTCCGGGCTGAGGTAGGCGGCGGTGCCCGACGTCATGCCGTCGTCGGTCAGCCGTTCGCTCGACGGGTAGAGGGCGATGCCGAAGTCGGTCAGCTTGGCCCTGGTCCGCAACTGGGTGCTGTATTGGGCGAGCAGGATGTTGGCCGGCTTGATGTCGCGGTGCACGACGCCGCGACCGTGAATGTACTCGAGCCCCTCGGCCAGGTCGTAACCGATCTGGGCGATGTGACGGGCCGAGATCGCGCCCTGCAGGAGGCGCTCCCGCAGGTCGACCCCGTCGACGAGTTCCATCACGAGGTAGATCTGACGTCGGTCCGAGGATGCCCGGTGGACGCCCACGTCCAGCAGGGTGACCAGGCTGTGGTGGTTGAGGCTCGCGAGCACGTTCGTTTCGGCCTGTTGCCTGGCGATGTCACCCTGATCGATTGCGCTCGTGTGGAAGACCTTGATCGCCACCTCGCGGCCCAGCCGCTCGTCGGCGGCACGGTACACGGAGGCCATGCCTCCACTGCCGATAAGCTCCTTCAATCGGTAGCGCTCACCGAGGAGACCGGCTGGTTTCGCGGTCATTCTGCCTCCTGTCGAAAATGATTATAGGACAGCGCGAAGCCGCTGTTCCCACCGTTTCGACCGCCGTTCAGCGCACGCGAAACGCTCGGGATGCGGTGCCCGGCCGCCGGGCCGCGCGGACGCCCATTCGCAGCGTGTCCGGGGCGCGCAATTCGCCCGAAGGTGTGACACTGGCGTCATGACCAGCAGAGAAGTTCGGGGGCGGAAGCGCAGGGTCGGCTTGGCCTGCTTGGCCTGCCTGGCCGCCGGAATCTCGCTCCTGGCGGGATGCGCCGCCCCACTGTCGCCCGGTGGCTCCCCGACGCCGACGGCCACGCCAACGCCGACACCGACGGCTACGGCTACGGCGATGACCTCGCCCACCGCCTCCACCGCCTCCACCGCCCCGAACGCCTCGGCCGGGGCAGGCGCGTGCGGACCCAACCAGATCGCGTTGTCGCTGCAGTCCCGGCCGTCCGACAGCGGCGCCGGCAACTTCTTCTGGGACCTGCAACTGACCAACGACAGCTCGGTCGAATGCACTATCGAGGGCTACCCGGCCCTCTCGCTGGTCAGCGCAAACTCAGGTGCAACGATCGGCGCCGTGTCCGGCGAGGAACCCGGCCGCTTCTTCCCCGTTGCCGTCGTACCGCTGGCACCGGGGGCATCCGCTTTCAGCCTGCTGCACCTCGGCCAGGCTGGCGCCTACGCCTGCACGATCGTGCCGGTCACCGAACTCGCCGTCACGCTACCGGGCTGGGCCGACCCGCGCCGGGTGGCCACGCCGAACCAGATCGACGGCTGCGACGACACCAGCACCGCCATCGTGCGCTCCGGCCCGCTGGCGCCGGGCCGGGTCGTCTTCTAGCGCGGACCGTTCCTGATGCGTCGCCCTCCTGGTCACTGAGGTCGCCCCCGGTGATCGAACTTGTCCGGTGATCGAACTTGTCGAGATCCCCGCCTCAACCAGCCGAGCGAGCACACCGTGGCTAACTCCTGCAATCCTCGCCGGAATTCCCGATTCCAGCCGTTTCAGCTCGAATTTCCAAGAATTGCAGGAGTTAGCCACGTCCGGGCGCGGCCACGGCGGCCACGGCGGCCGCGGAGCCCGCGGAGCTCGCGGAGTTCGCGGAGCCCGCGTCCGCGCCCGAGACTGCCCGCAGCTCCCGGCGCTCCGCCCGACGCTCCCGGCCGCCTTCGACGAGGAAGTACAGCACCGGCAACACGACGAGGGTGAGCAGGGTCGAGGAGACGAGCCCGCCGATCACCACGAGGGCGAGCGGCTGGGAGATGAACCCGCCCTTGCCGGTGAGCCCGGTGGCCATCGGCAGCAGAGCGAAGATCGTGGCGAGCGCCGTCATCAGGATCGGGCGAAGCCTCCGGGATGCCCCGCTGACCAGCGCCTCGCGCACCGACAGGCCCCGGCGCCGGTACTGGTTGACCAGGTCGATCAGCACAATCGCGTTGGTCACCACAATGCCGATCAGCATCAGCACCCCGATCAGCGACGGCACCCCGAGCGGGATACCCGTGACCACCTGCAGGGCGATCGCGCCGGTTGCCGCGAACGGCACCGAGACGAGCAGGAGCAGCGGCTGGAGCAGCGACCGGAACGTGGCCACCATCACGATATAGACGATCAGGATCGCCACCAGCAGCGCGATGCCGAGCTGCTGGAACGCCTCGGTCTGGTCAGCGGTGACCCCGCCGAGGGTCGCCGTCGCCCCGACCGGCAGGGTGGCGTCGGCGAGCGCGGCGGCCATCTGCGTGTTCGCCGTGCCCAGGTCGTTGCTGTTGGGGGTGGCCGACACCGTGGCCGTGCGCAGCCCCTTCGTGGTCGTGAGGGTGGACGGCCCGTCGACCTGCTCCACTGTGGCCAGGGTGTCGAGGTCCACCGGCCCGGCCGACGTGGGAATCTGCAGGGCCGCGAGCTCCGCGGTGGTGGCCGGCCCGGCCGCCGATTGCAGGTAGACCGACAGGGTCGTCTCGTTGATCACGATCGACCCGGCGACGCTTGGCTGCATCGCGTGGGACACGAGCGTGCCGAGGGCGAGCTCGCTGAGGCCGGACTGCGCCGCGGCATCCCGGTTCACCGTGATCGCCAGGTAGGGCCGGGATGCCGCGAGGTTGCTCGCGCTCTCCTTGATGGCGTCGAGCTTCCTGACCGCAGAGAGGATCGTGTCGGTCGCCTTCTGCAGGTCCGCGCTCGTGGCCGCGGTGATGTCGACGGCGATGTCGGATGACCCGCCGAACCCGCCGCCGCTCGTCACCGAGAATTCACCGCTGTCTTTCAGCGCCGCGAGTGTGCCGCGCACGGAATCCTGCACGGCGTCCGGTTTGACAGTGCCGTCGGTGGTGATCGAGTAGGCCACCGCGCTCGTCGAGGGTGCTCCGCCGCTGAAGGCGGCCAGCGCGCTGCCGCCGCCGATTGAAACCTGCACGATCTGAACGCCGTCGGTGCCGCGCAGGGCCCTTTCCACGGCGGTGGATGCCGCGTCCTGCGCGGCAAGGCTGGTGCCCACCGGCAGCGTCTGGGTGACCCGGAAGGTGGTCTGCCCGGTCGAGCCGAGGAAGTTGATCTTCATGAACGGCACGATCCAGGCTGTGCCGCCGAGCACCAGCACCGCGAGCAGCATCGTCGCCACGGCGTGGGTGAGGGTCCAACGGATGACCGGGAGGTAGCCCTGCTGCAGGCGGCTGGGGTGCTCCGTGATCACGGCTGCAGAGGTTTCGGCGGCCGCGTGCCGCCTGCGCGCCCGCTCCTCACTGCTCGACTCGCCCTCGGCGATCGAGCCTGCCTCGGCGACCGAGCTTGTCGAGATCCCTCCCTCGGTGATCGAGCTCGTCGAGATCCCCGACACGGCGACCGAGCTTGTCGAGATCCCTCCCTCGGTGATCGAGCTCGTCGAGATCCCCGACACGACCTTCGCGGGCCGCACCCCCGCAGGCCGGAGGAACCAGTACGCGAGCACCGGCACGATGGTCAGCGACACCAACAGCGACGCGAGCAGCGCGATCGTGACGGTGAGCGCGAACGGGCGGAACAGCTCCCCGGTCGATCCACCGACGAACGCGATCGGCAGGAACACCGTGACCGTCGTGATGGTCGAGGCGGTGATCGCCCCGGCCACCTCCCGCACCGCCCGCACGATGGTGTCTGCACGGTCGGTCCCGGCGACCAGGTTGCGCTTGATGTTCTCGATCACGACGATCGAGTCGTCAACGACCCGGCCGATCGCGATCGTGAGCGCGCCGAGGGTGAGGATGTTGAGCGAATAGCCCACGCCCTGCAGCCCGATGAACGTGATCAGCACCGACGTCGGGATCGAGATCGCGGTGACCAGGGTCGCCCGCACCGAGAGCAGGAATACCAGGATCACGAGCACCGCGAAGATGAGGCCGAGGAAGCCCTCCTGGGTGAGCGAGTCGATCGACTCCTGGATGAAGGGCGCCTGGTCGAAGACCACCGTGAAGGTGGTTCCGGCGACGGCACCCTCCAGCTTCGGCAGGATCGCGCGAACGGCCTTCGACACGTCAACGGTGTTGGCGGCCGGCACCTTGGTGACCGCGATCGTGAGCGCCGGCTTGCCATCAACCCTCGAGATGCTGGTCACCGGGTTCGGGGAGAGCGCGACCGTCGCCACGTCGCCGATCCGGGCCGGCCCGGCACCCGGCACCCGGGACAGGAGCGGCAGTGCCGCGATATCCTCCGCCGAGGCCAGCTTCGTGCCCGCCTGCACGGACAGCGTCGTGCCGGCCTGGCTGAGCGCGCCGGCCGGGATCAGCGACCCGTTCTGCTGGAGGGCGTCACGGATGGCCTGCGCGGAGAGCCCGCGCACGGCCAAGGCTGCGGCATCCGGCGTGATCGTCACCCGGCGACCGACGTCACCGACCAGGGCCGCCTCGCGTACGCCGGCGACGTCGCGGATGTCGCCGAGCACGCTGCGCCCCAGGTCGTCGGCCAGGGTGGCCTGGTCGCCGCCGGAGACGGCAAGGGAGATCACCGGGAAATCGTCGATGCTGCCGCTGATCACCTGCGGGTCGAGGTTATCGGGAAGCCGGGACTTGATCCGGTTGATCGCCTGGCTGATGCGCGACTCCGCCTTGACCAGGTCGGTGCCGTAGGTGAAGGTGGAGCTCACCAACGAGGAGTTCGTGCTGCTCGTCGTCGAGGTGGATTCGAGCCCGGCGATGCCCTGGATCGCGGTCTCGATCGGGGTCGACACGTCGTCGTTGACGACCTCGGGCGAGGCACCGGGATAGCTCGTCGACACCAGCAGCTGGGGCAGCTGGAGCGAGGGGATCAGCTCCTGTTTCAGGCTGGTCAGGGCGAGGCTGCCGAAAATGGCGGCGACGATGGTGATGAGCGCGATCAGGGCCCGGTTCTTCATGCTCAGGACGGCGAGGAAATGCACCCGCTCATTCTCTCATTGCACGGAGTGCAGAATCCGTGCCGAACCGCTTCCCGGGGGTGTCGGCGACGGCGGGCCGCGCCTATCCTCGGCGGCACGAGCTCCACCAGACACCCAGAGGTTCACCCACAACATCCATCGAGGAGAAGCCATGTCCGTAGCACGCGTAACCACCCTGAGCATCCGGTCAGACACGTCGTTCGACGCCGCGATCGCCTCCGGCATCGCCCGTGCGAGCAGGACCCTGCGCGGTGTCTCCGGCGCCTGGGTTAAAGAGCAGAAGGTGGAGGTGTCGGACGGCGCGATCACGTCCTGGGAGGTCGTGATCGAGGTGACCTTCGTGCTCGAGGACTGAGGCGGCGCTCTGAAGGCCGCAGGCGCCGGACGCCCGCGGCCTCAGACGACGTCGGCGAGGTACCCGATATCTTGCACCGGATGCCGGGGTAGCGAATCCCAGGCCAGGCCGAGGGCGTCAACGGCGAGGTCCATCTCGTCGGTGCTGTAACAAAACGGAATCCGTAGGAACCGTTCAAACGCCCCATCGAGCCCGAACCGCGGCCCGGCCGGAACGAGCAGGCCGTGGTTGCGCGCGGCGAGCGCGAGCTGGGAGCTCACCGGCAACCCGAGGTTGACCCACGCTGTGATGCCGCCGTCGACATGCGGCACCTGCCAGTCGGGGAACCGTGCGGCGAGCAACCGCTCCAGGTGGTCGCGGCCGAACCGGAGTTCGGTGCGGCGCCCCGCGAGGATCGCGGGCATCTCGGCCAGGAGCCGAACCACGATCAGTTGCTCGAGGATGGGAGTGCCGAGGTCGTTCGCCGCGCGGGCGGCAACAAGCCGGCGGATCAGCGGCCGTTCGGCGCGAATCCAGCCGACCCGCAGGCCGCCCCAGACGGTCTTGCCGACCGAGCCGATGGCGACGACGTCGCCCGGCTGCCCCGACTCGGCGTAGGCGGGGAACGGCAGGAACTCGCCTGTCCGGTCGATGGCGAGTTCGGCGATCGTCTCGTCGACGACGAGCACCGTGCCCTGGCGGGCCGCCGCGGCAAGTACTCGCTCCCGCTGGCCAACCGGCATGGTGCGACCGGTCGGGTTGTGAAAGTCGGGCATCAGGTAGCCGAGGACGGGGTTGCTGCGCCGGAGGGTCTGCAGGAGCGCGGTCTCGTCCCAGCCGGCGGTTTCGGCTTCCTCGCCGGGCACGGCGGCCGACACGGTGACCGGCACGAGCCGGGCGCCGGCTGCGGTCAGTGCCTCGTAGGCATGCGGGTAGGTAGGCATCTCGATCAGCACCCGGTCACCCCGGCCGACCAGCACCCGGGCGAGCAGCGCGATCGCGTGCTGGGCCCCGATCGTGACCATGATCTGCTCAGGGTCGGTGGGCAGCCCGCGGGCCCGGTACCGGTCGGCGATCGCGGCGCGCAGCTCCGGAACTCCCACCGGGTCGAAGCCGGAGCCGCCGAGGTGGCCGGGCAGGTCACCCACGGCGGCGCGGGCGACATCCGCGAGGCCGGCGAGCGCCGGCATGGTGGCCTTGCTGAAATCAAGGATGCCGCTGGTGGCCGGCACGGTGTGCGCCGCCGGCATCCCGGGCAGCCGGGCCACGCTCCCTGAGCCGCGCACGCTGACCAGGAAACCCGTGTCGCGGAGCCGGCGATAGGCTGCGGTGACGGTCGTGCGGCTCACCCCGAGCCGTGCGCTCAGGTCACGCTCGGCGGGCAGGCGGCTGTCGGTGGGGATGCGGCCGTCGAGGGTGAGCAGCCGGATGCGGTCGGACAGCGCCCGGTAGGCGCTTCCGCCGCCGCGCCACTCCCCGAGCCTGGCCTCAAGGGCCCGCGCGCTCATCTGGTTCTCGACCATGAGGCCACTATAGAGAGATTGGCTACTTGATAACAGGCCAATAGTGCAATTGGATTGTCGAGTATGACCCGTCGCCTTTCCCAACTGCTCATTGGCCTCTTTCTCTATGGTCTGGGGATCGCCCTGATCGTGCGCGGCGAGATCGGCGTCGCCCCGTGGGACGTGCTCACCCAGGGCATCGACAGCCGCACCCACCTGGGCTTCGGCCTGATCACGGTGTTGATGAGCGGCGTCGTGCTCCTGCTGTGGTTCCCGATCCGGCAGAAGCCCGGCATCGGCACGGTGCTGAACGCCCTGCTGGTCGGACCATCCGCGGACGTCGGCCTCTGGCTGGTCCCGGCCGGCCAGGACCTCTGGCTGCGCGTCATCTTCTTCGCGACCGGGCTGCTCGTGCTGGCGGTCGCGACCGGACTCTACATCGGCGCGCACTTCGGCCCCGGCCCGCGCGACGGACTGATGACCGGCCTGCACAAGCGCACCGGCTGGCGGATCTGGGTGGTTCGCACCGGCATCGAGGTCGTCGTGCTCGGCGTCGGCTGGCTGCTCGGCGGCAACGTCGGCGTGGGCACGGTGCTCTTCGCGGTGCTCGTCGGTCCGCTCTGCAACTGGACGATCCCGTTCTTCGCGATCAAGCGCCCCGCCGAGCCGCAGGCCGCGCCCGCGCACCCCGGCCTCGAAGAGGCGCTTGAGGGCTCCGCCGTCCCCTCCGTTCCCTCGATCGACAGCCCCGCCAACTGAGCAGCGCGCTGGCGGCTCGATGCTGGGAGGTGTATGAAGGTTGTTGAACAATCTATGGAAGTAGGACATCCTTAGTCAAAACTTCCCGTACGGGACGGAGGGGATGACGATGTCCACCATTGATCTGACCGGTATTGATCTGAACAGTATCGATCTGAACAGTATCGATCTGAACAGTGACGTCGGAGAATCCTTCGGCAACTGGAGCTTCGGCGACGACGCCGCCATCATCTCGTCGGTGTCCAGCGTAAATGTCGCCTGCGCGTTCCACGCCGGGGATCCGAGCACGATCAGAGCCACTTGCGCCGCGGCAGCCGTGGCCGGGGTCACGGTGGGCGCGCATCCGGGCTACCGCGACCTCGCCGGTTTTGGCCGCCGCTTCATCGACATGGCCCCCGGCCACCTCACCGACGAGGTCATCTATCAGATCGGCGCGCTTCAGGCCCTGGCCGCGGTCGCGGGTACGCGCGTCAGCTACGTGAAACCGCACGGTGCGCTCTACAACGCAATCGCGCACCACACGGTGCAGGCACAGGCCGTGGTGGACGCGGTCGTGTCGGTCGACCCTGGCCTGCCGGTGATGGTGCTGCCGAACTCGGAGATCCAGCGGCTCGCCGACGCTGCCGGGCTGCGCACTGTCGTGGAGGCGTTCGCCGATCGCTCCTACAATCCCGATGGGTCCCTGACCTCCCGCAGCCTGCCCGGCGCCGTGATCCTTGATCCGGCCAGAGTCACCGAACAGGCGCTCCGGCTGGCCGCCGAACGTCAGGTGCGGGCGGTCGACGGCACGCTCCTCGACGTGCCTGTCGAGAGCATTTGCCTGCACGGCGACACCCCCGGTGCGGTCACGCTGACCGCCACGGTACGCGCGGCGCTGCAGGATGCCGGCATCCTAATCCGAAGCTTCGTCTAGCCCATGACGGGGTCATCTCGCGGTATCCGCGCCATCCGTGCCGTCGGTGACCGCGCCGTGCTGGTCGAACTCGGCAGCCTTACCGACGTGCTCGGCCTGCAGGCGCGGTTGCAGGAGGACCCGATCGACGGCCAGCTCGACGTGCTCGCAGCTGCCACGACCGTGCTCGTCACCGCCGTCTCCGCCGCCGCGGCCCGCGGGTTCGCCGCCGAGTTACGCGGACGGGACGTGACGCGGGCACCGCACCCGGACACGACCCTCGTGCTGATCGACGCGATCTACGACGGCGAGGACCTCGCCCTGGTCGCCGCCGAGACCGGCCTCGGCCTCGACGGGGTCATCGCCGCGCACACCGGCCAGACCTGGACCGCCGCGTTCGGCGGCTTCGCCCCCGGTTTCGTCTACCTGACCGGCGAGACCGCGGCGCTCGTCGTGCCCCGGCGCGCCGTGCCGCGCAGCGCGGTGCCCGCCGGTGCGGTCGCCATCGCCGGCGACTACTCGGCCGTCTACCCGCGGGCCTCCCCGGGCGGCTGGCAACTGGTCGGCCGCACGAATGCCCGCATGTGGGACCTCGACCGAGCGCAGCCTGCCCTCGTGCGGCCCGGCAACCGGGTGCGGTTCCGCGCGGTGCGTGAATTCGTCGTCGCGGCAGCGGGCTTCATTGACGCGCCGGGCACGGCCCAGCCGGACGCGGCGGCCGACACGTCCCACGGAATCCTCGTCGTCTCCCCCGGGCTGCAGACGACCGTGCAGGACCTCGGCCGCCCCGGCTTCGCCGATCTCGGCGTGGCAAGCTCCGGCGCGCTCGACCGCGGCGCCCTCCGCCGGGCCAACCACATCGTCGGCAATCCGGCCATGGCCGCCGTGCTCGAGAACGCCCTCGGCGGGCTTACCCTCACGGCGGCGACCGACCAGGTGCTGGCCGTCACCGGCGCGACGGTGAGCCTCACCGTCACCGTGTCCGGTGTCGCGACCGTTCGCCGCGAGCCGCCGATGGACGCCCCCATCTCCCTGCTCGCCGGCGAGACGCTCACTCTCGGGACGCCCTGCACCGGGGTGCGCAGCTACCTGGCGTTCCGCGGCGGGATCGATGTTCCGATCGTGCTCGGCAGCCGCTCCACCGACACCATGTCCGGGATCGGCCCGGCTCCGCTCGCCGCCGGGGACCGCCTCCGGATGCTCCCTGCCGCCCCCGGCAGCGCTGTGCACGGCCCCGAGACCCCGCCGGCGGTACCGGCCGAGGTCACCGTGCTGCGGTTCGTGCCCGGACCCCGCGCGGACTGGTTCGACGCGGCATCCGTCGCCCGGCTCGCGCTCGACGAATGGATGGTGACCGCGCTGTCGAACCGGATCGGCCTCCGCCTCGACGGAGAGGCCCTGGTGCGGTCGACGCCGGGCGAGCTCGCCAGCGAGGGCACGGTGAAGGGGGCAATCCAGGTGCCGCCGTCCGGACTTCCGGTTTTGTTCCTGGCCGACCACCCCGTCACGGGCGGCTATCCGGTGGTCGGCGTCGTGCTGGCCGAGGACCTCGATCTGGCCGCCCAGCTGTCCACCGGCGCCCGCATCCGCTTCACCCCGACACCCGACGCCGCCCCGCCGACCTCGCCGGAGCAGCCGTGACCCCGCCGGCCGCCGCGAGGCCCGCGTTGGACCATCGGGCTCAGTCTCGAGCGCGCCACCTGCGCCGCTGCGCACCAGGCACACCGGGAGCGCAACGGCGCAGGTGGCGCGCCCACCCCTTTCGCCCAACGCATCATCGTCCGCGTCATTGAACGAGAGCTGAGACCATGCAGAAAGTCCTGATTGCCAACCGCGGCGAGATTGCGGTGCGCATCATCCGCGCCTGCGACGATGCCGGCCTCGAATCCGTCGCCGTCTATGCGGGGGTCGACGCCGACGCCCTGCACGTGAACGCCGCGACGGAAGCCTGGACTCTAGGCGGGGACAGCCCGGCCGACAGCTACCTGAATGTGGGGAAGCTTCTTGACATCGCCCGCCGGTCCGGCGCCGACGCGGTGCACCCCGGCTACGGCTTCCTCTCCGAGAACGCCGACTTCGCCCAGGCGGCGCTGGACGCCGGGCTGGTCTGGATCGGCCCGACGCCTGACGCCATCCGGGTGCTCGGCAACAAGGTCTCGGCCAGGGAACTCGCCATCCGGGTCGGCGCACCCCTCGTGGCAGGGTCGGAGGGCACCGTTGAAACGGCGGCCGAGGTGCGTGCATTCGCGCTGGAGCACGGCCTGCCGGTGGCGATCAAGGCGGCCTTCGGCGGCGGCGGGCGCGGGCTCAAGGTGGTCTGGGACATGGATGCGATCGAGGAGTCTTTCGACTCGGCCGTGCGCGAGTCGACGGCCGCGTTCGGCCGCGGCGAATGCTTCGTCGAGCGGTTCCTGCACAAGCCCCGCCACGTCGAGGCGCAGATCCTCGCCGATACTCGCGGCAACGTCATCGTCGTCGGCACCCGGGACTGCTCGCTGCAGCGCCGTAACCAGAAGCTCGTCGAGGAGGCACCGGCGCCATTCCTCACGCCCGCCCAGCACGCGCAAATCTACACCTCGGCCAAGGCCATCTGCCTGGCAGCCGGCTACACCGGCGCGGGCACCGTCGAGTACCTGCTCGCCCAGGACGGCACCATCTCGTTCCTTGAGGTGAACACCCGGCTGCAGGTGGAGCATCCGATCACCGAGGAGACCAGCGGGATCGACCTCGTGCTCGCCCAGCTGACCATCGCCGCCGGGGGCCCGCTGCCGGTGTCGGCCGACCCCGAGCCGCGCGGGCACTCCTTCGAGTTCCGGATCAATGCCGAGGATGTCGGGCGGGGGTTCCTGCCATGCCCGGGCACCGTGGCGACCTTCACCGTGCCGACCGGGCCGGGCATCCGCGTCGACACGGGTGTCAGGGCGGGCGACCTGGTCCCGGCGCAGTTCGATTCCCTGCTGGCCAAGCTCATCGTCACCGGGGCCAACCGGCAGCAGGCCCTCCGCCGCGCCCGGCGAGCGCTAGCCGAGTTCGAGATCACCGGCCTGCCGACGGTGCTGCCGTTCCACCGCGCCGTGGTCCGGGCGCCGGCGTTCACCGGCACCGACCGGCTCAGCGTGCACACCGGCTGGATCCAGGCAGACTTCGCCGAGCATCTGCCGAACGACCCACAGTTCAACCCGGTTACACCCGAGGCGCCGCGGCACACGATCAGCATCGAGATCGACGGCCGGCGGATGGCGCTCGGCCTGCCCGCGGGCCTGCTCGACGCGCTCGTGCGCGGTGCCGGACCGGCGACCGGCCTGGCCGCGGCGTCGATCTCCGCCGAAGGCCCCGGCGTCCCCGTCGGCACGACGGCGTCGGAGGCCGACCCGAGCATCCTCAGCGCCACCATGGGCGGTTCGGTCGTGAAATGGCTGGTGGAGCCCGGCACCGCGGTGACAGAGGGTGACCCGGTGCTCGTGCTCGAAGCCATGAAGATGGAGTCGATCGTGACGGCACATCGCACCGGGATCCTGCGGAACCCGACCGTCCACCCTGGTGACGCCGTGGCAGCGAACTCCGCCGTGGCATCCATCGGCGACTGAGCGCCCCGTCCAGCCCGGATCGTGACAGGCCGTATCGTGACAGCATGACCCTCGCCGATATCCTGGACGACCTCCGTCGAATGAAGGCGGCCGGTCGGCACGCCGAGACCGGCCTCTGGGTCGCCGGGGTGCTGCGCGAGCAGATCGCCGCTGGGCGGCTCGCGCCGGGCACCAAACTGTCAGAAGAGACTCTGGGCGAGGCGCTCAGCGTGTCCCGGAACACCCTGCGAGAGGCATTCTCCACACTGAGCGCCGAGCGCGTGGTCACCAGGATCCCCAACCGCGGGGTCTTCGTGTCCCGGCCGACGACCGACGACATCCGCGAGATCTACCGGGTGCGGCGGTACGTCGAACCGGCCGCCGTGGCCTGGACCCCCGCTGCCGATCTCGGACCCGCGCACGTGGCGCCGCTCGACCGGGCGGTCGAGCGGGCGCGCGCCGCCAGGGACGCCGGATCGATCCCGGGCATGGCCGGGGCCAACCAGGATTTCCACGCGGGGATCGTGGCCCTGGCCGGCAGTGCGCGCCTCGACCAACTGATGAGCCAGGTGCTGGCCGAGATGCGGCTGGTGTTCTACTCCATGGCCGAGGATGCGCTCTTCCACGCGCCCTACGTCGACGAGAACGCGCGCATAGTGGCGCTGCTCTCGGCCGGCCGGCAAGCCGACGCCGCCACCGTGCTGGCCGACTACCTCCTCCGCGCCGAGAACCAGCTGCTCGCCGCGGTCACGGCCCGCACCGTGGGTTAGACCCGGAGGCCCGGCATGGTCGCGATCACGGCACGAGGTAGTCGGAGTCGCGCGCGTCGGTAACCAGCATGTGCCCAGGGGCGTGGCCGATCGCGAGCGGCGGCCGTGATTCCATCACCGCAGCCTGCGGGGTGACGCCGCAGGCCCAGAAAACGGGGATGTCCCCTGGCCGAAGGGAGACCGCCTGACCGAAGTCGGGCGCCGCAAGGTCGGCGATGCCGAGTCGCGCGGGGTCGCCGACGTGCGCCGGGGCGCCGTGCACCGCCGGGTACCGGGCGCTGATCCGCACGGCATCGGCCACCTGCTCAGGCGGGATCGGTCGCATCGAGACGACGAGCGGGCCGCCGAGCGAGCCGGCCGTCGTCGCTGGCACGTTCGTGCGGTACATCGGCACGTTCCGGCCCTGGTCGATGTGCGCCACCGCGATGCCGCCGTCCTGCAGCGCGGCCTCGAAGGTGAAGCTGCAGCCGAAGATGAAAGTCACCAGGTCGGGCCGCCACCACTCCGTCACGTCCGTCGGCTCGGCGACGAGCTCGCCGTACTCGTAGACGGTGTAGCGAGGCAGGTCCGTGCGAATGTCCCCTCCGACCAGCAACGCGCCGCTGATCTCGCCCTCGTCCAGCACTCCGAGCACAGGACACGACTTTGGATTCCGCTGGGCGAAGAGCAGCACGTCGAAGGCCTGCGCGCGCGGGACGATCAGGACGTTGGCCTGGGTGAAGCCCCTGGCCCAGCCGGCGGTCGGGGTGACCAGGCCGCCCCGGAAGTGCGCGCGGGCCTGTGCCCCGGTCAGGGTGCCCCGATTGGGCGGGAGTGCCGGCATCCGTCTACACCCAGAGCTTCGCGAGGCCGCCCAGCGACTGGTAGCCGAGGAAGAGCGTGAGCAGCCAGGCGAGCACGCCGATCGCCAGTAGCCACTTCGGGTAGACGTAGCCGCCGAGCAGGTCGCGGCGGCGCCACGCCACCCAGAGGATGACGGCGAAGCCGACCGGGAGGATGAGGCCGTTGATGGCTCCGGCCATGATTAGCAGCGTCGCCGGCGCCTGCCCGAGGAGCGTGTAGACCCCGGTCGACACCGCGATGAACGCGCAGGTGGCGATGCTACGGGTGCGCGAGGAGGTCCTGGGGGTGGTCACGAAAGAGATCGAGGTGTAGGCGGCGCCGATCACTGAGGTGATCGACGCGGCCCAGAGCACGATACCGAAGAGCCGCAGCCCGACCTCGCCTGCTGCCGCCTGGAATGCCTCGGCCGGCTGGTTGTCGCTGGTCAGTGCGATCCCTCCTGCGACAACGCCGAGGATGGCCAGGAATAAAAGCACCCGGATCACCCCGGTGATGATGATGCCCAGGACCGAGCTGCGAGTGATCGCGGTGACGTTGTCACGACCCGAGACGCCGGCGTCGATCATCCGGTGCGCTCCGGCGTAGGTGATGTAGCCGCCGATGGTGCCGCCGATGAGCGTGGTGATGATGAGGAAGTCGACGCCGTCGGGGATGACCGCGTTCTTGAGGGCCAGGCCGAGGGGCGGATGCGACACGATCGCCACGTAGGCAATCAGCAGGATCATCACCGCGCCGAGCACGACGACGATCTTGTCGAGCGCGAGCCCGGCCTTCTTGCTTAGGAAGATCGCGATCGCAATCACGGCGGAGATGATGCCGCCGACCTTCGCGTCGACCCCGAAGATCACGTTGGCGCCCAAGCCGGTGCCCGCGATGTTACCGATGTTGAAGACCAGCCCACCGAGGCAGATCAGCACGGCGAGAAACCAGCCCGAGCCGGGAAGGACAGTGTTGGCGAGCTCCTGCGCCCGCTTGCCGCTGACGCCGATGACCCGCCAGACATTGAGCTGCACGGCGATGTCGACGAGGATCGACACGAGGATGGCGAAGGCGAACGCCGCGCCGAGCTGAACCGTGAAGCTGGTGGTCTGCACGATGAAGCCTGGACCGACGGCACTGGTCGCCATCAGGAACATCGCCCCGAGGAGGGCGCTCCGTTGGGTTGTCCGCCGGCCGGCCGACTTCTTCGGGCGGGGACCGGTTGGGCGTTTCGTTCGCACTGGGCTCACGGTGGTATCCATCGGGCGCTCACTTCTCTGTGGGGGAATGCCCTCAGCACCGGCGGTCACTGAGTTCGTGACAGCCTATATATTGTTCAACAATCGGCGCAAGCCTAGTGAGCAAGTGAACCGCCGGCAGCCCCCGAAAGCGGGCAGATGGTCGGTCCGGAGGCACCAGACCGACCATCTGCCCGCCGTGTTCCAGGTCTCCCACGACGACCGGAGGTGCCGATCCGCGTGCACGTCCACCGCGTCGCGCACGAACTCGGCACCCTCGATCGGCTCAGGCGCAGAACCGGGCGATGGTGCCGGCCAGGATCGCGGTCAGCTGGAGCACGGATGCCTCCTCCGCCCACTCGACGTCGGCGTGCGCCCCGCCGCCGGCCACACCGAGCACCAGGCAGGGGATGCCGGCCTCGTGGAGGAGCCCGGCATCCGTCCAGAACGGTTCCCCGCGCGTCGCCGGGGCGTGCCCGAGCACCCTGTCGGCCTCGGCCGTGGCCAGCCGCACGATCGGCCATTCCGGATCGGCCTCGAATGCCATCCGCGCCACCAGCCGACTGAGGCGAAAACGGAAGTCGGCGGTGCGGCCGGCAATCGCCTCGAGGACGCCGCGCAACTCGTCTTCGACGTCGTCCGGGGTCTCGCCGGGCAGCGTGCGTCGCTCGATCGTGAGCGTGCAAGCCGCGGCGACGGTGGCGGCATCCGTGCCCCCGCGGATCATCGAGACCCGCACCGTGCCGTGCCCGAGGAGCGGATGTCCCGGACCGGCCTCGATCTGCTCGCGCAAGCCATCGAGGGCGCGCAGCACGAGGCCGGCATGCGCGATCGCGTCGATGCCGCGTTCCGGCTGGGAGCCGTGCGCGGCCAGCCCGCTGAGCTCGAGTTCGAACCAGGCGAAGCCGCGGTGCGCGAGGGTCAGGCAGAGCTCGCTCGGTTCGGCCACGATCGCCGCGTCCGCCCGGAAGCTGCGAAGCACCTCCATGGTGCCGGTGCTGCCGAACTCCTCGTCGGCGACGAGCGTGACGAGCACGTCGCCGGCCAGCCCCGCAGCGGATGCCCGTGCCGCCGCGACGAGGATCGCCGCCACGCCGCCCTTCATGTCGAAGGCGCCGCGGCCGAGCACCTGCCCGTCGGGCCGCTCGCCGGCGAACGGGTCGCCGCGGTAACCCGCGACGCCCACCGTGTCGAGGTGACCGTTGAGCATGAGGGATCGGCCACCGCCGGTCCCAGGGAAGATGCCGACGATCGAGGGCCGGCCGGGACACTCCTCGAGGTGGTGCACCTCGAAGCCGCGGCCCGCGAGCCAGCGCGAGCACCAGGCCGCGATCTCCGCCTCCCCCACGGCACCCTGAACGAGGTCGGGGTTGACCGAGTCGATACCGATGAGGCACCGCATCACGTCGATCGGGTCGTCACCGACGCCCGGCTCGGCACTGCCTGACTCGAAACCGCCCCGCCCGACACCGCTCTGCACGTTGGTCACAGCTTGAATCTACCGGCGGCAACCTGATCGCGGAGACCGCTTCGGTACCATGTGGGATGCGAAGTGTGAGGACAGCCACAGCGACGGATGCCCCACCGCGCGTGTCCTGGGGGCTGGTCCCGGCCGGCCTGTTGTCGGCATCGGCGGTGCTGCTATTCGGTGTGCGCGCGGCCGTGCCCGGCTACGTCCTGTTGGTCGCGGCGCTGGCGCTGGCCTTCATCGTCAACCGGGCGCTGTTCAGAGACCTGCTGCTGGTCGCACTCGGCCTGCTGATCATCAGCACGATCTCGGTCGAGGCGAACATCGATTACCCCAACATGGCGTTGATGGGCACCGTGCTCACCCTCGCGGTGCTCGTCCCCTATCTGATCTCGCGCCACGGCTACCGCGACCATGCGATCCGATTCCCGATTCGCACCGGCCAGCGCTGGAACACCCCCGAACGCTGGTACCTCGTGATCGTCGTTGGCCTCGGCTACGTCATCCTCCCGACCTACTTCATCCGATCGGGCGCCTACCAGAACTGGCCCGCCGTGACGGCCCCCGATGAGATCGCGCGCCTCTTCGTGGGCGTGGGCTTCGTCGGGATCTGGGACGAACTATTCTTCATCTGCGTCGCATTCACCCTGTTCCGACGCCACTTCCCCGACTGGCAGGCCAACCTGCTTCAGGCGGTGATCTTCTGCTCGTTCCTCTGGGAACTCGGTTACCAGAGTTGGGGACCCCTGATGACCTTCCCCTTTGCCTTACTGCAGGGCTACACGTTCAAGCTCACCAGATCACTCACCTACGTCGTCTGCGTGCATCTGCTCTTCGACCTCGTGGTCTTCCTCGTGATCGTGCACGCCCACACCCGCGAGTGGCTGGCGATCTTCCCCTACTGACCCGCCATCCACAGTGTTCGCCGGCGCCGGGTGGCCGAGCCCATCGGTGGTCGAGGCTCCCCGGTGGTCGAGCCCATCCCGACCAGGCTCCCCGGTGGTCGAGCCCATCCCGACCAGGCTCACCGCGGTGGTCGAGCGAGTCGAGACCAGAACTAGTCGGTCTGCTTCTCGCCGACCGCCTTGTCCTGGCCGAGCTTGAGGTGGGTCTTGCTGGGGAGTGGAATGAGGGTTTGTTCCGGGTCGAGTGTCGCAGGTGGTGTGAACCGGTAGGTGTTGGCGTTGCGGAGGATTTCCCAGTGTGTGTTGTGGAGGAGTAGGTGGTGGGGGTGGCAGAGGCAGATTCCGTCGGCCTGGTCGGTGAGTCCGTGTTCGAGTAGCCATTTTTTGAGGTGGTGGGCTTTGGTCCAGGATGGTGGTCGGTCGCAGTCGGTCGCAGTCGGTCGCAGTCGGTCGCAGTCGGGCCAGAGGCAGCCGCCGTCACGTGCGCCCATGGTGGTGCGTTGTTTTTCGGTGAAGAGTCGTTGTTCTCGTCCGACGTCGAGTGCTTGTCCGGTGTCGTTGAAGAGGATCCCGCGCGCGGTGTCGCGGAGTTGTCGTTCGATGGTGGCGAGGGAGATCGGGGCGGGACTGCCCTCAAGGTAGCCGTGGCCGACCGGTGGAGAGGATGCAGCGGTTTCTGCGGGAGTTGAGGGAGAAGTGCCGGCCGGTGAGTCGGCTGCGTTGCCGGCACGGGCACCGGCACCGGCACTGGCACTGGGACTGGGACTGGGACTGGGACTGGGACTGTCGCCGGCACGGGCACGGGCACTGGCATCGCTGGCGCGGGTGTTGGCGTTGGTGAGGTCTTTGTGGGTGACGATGACGCGCACGGCAGGGCGGCGGCCGCCGAGCATTTTTCCGGGTTCGACTTCGCCGGCGATTTTGAGTAGTTGCACGAAGGAGTCCGCGGTGATCTGTTCGGTGCTGCGGGGGTCGTCGTAGGCCTGTTTCTCCCGGGCGGCGATGCCGGCCTCGTCAACGTCTTCACGCATCCGCCTGGCCTGTTTGAAGCACTCGTCCGCATTCCAGAGCGATGAACCCGCAAGCAGCCGGGTGAGGGCGGTAAAGAGTTTGTCCGCGGTGACAGCGGTATCGATGTCTCCCAGGCTCTTCCGGATCGACTCCGCGGCATCGACGGAGAGCGTGCCGGCGGCCACGGCGCGCGCTATCAGCGCCTGCCACGACCCGGGAGCGCCTGAACCGGGCAGGAGACCAGGCAGGAGACCAGGCAGGTGACCGGGCGGGAAACCCGCAGGACGGTCGGGGCTTGACCCGTCAGCACCGCAGCATCAGGCAGGGCCTCCAGATCGGCGCTGGAACAGCCCAGACGCGCGACGGTCTCCGCTGCCTGCCTGAGCTGATCTGCCGGTGAATCCATACCACGAGAATACCGACATGTGAACATAAATCTGAGTGAATATCACGTCCTGTGGATAACTATTCGAAAGTATATCCGCCCAACGCGCACGGCAGTGAAAAGCTCGTATGCCGGGGTTGCGCCCCGGCTAAACGCGATATATCGTGAATCTCATTAGACGCGATATATCGCGATACCGGATTTCGGCAGTCCTCCGACGGATGCCGCCACGAACGAAGGAGAACGCAATGGCACTGGAGAAATGGCTGGTTGCCCCTGGGCAGACCAAGGTGATCGACATCGAACTCGTCCGCAAACTCAAGGTCGGAATGATCGGCGGGAAGGTCGACGTGATCGGCCATGACGAGCCGGTCACCCAGGTCGAGGTGCACAGCGTGAGCGGCAAGGACCTGAAGATCTCGCTCGATGGCGACACGCTGGAGATCGACCATCCCCAGCTCCGCTGGGACAACTTCATCGAGGTGTTCGCGTCGTTCCGCGGCACCGCGAAGGCCGACATCAGCATCATGGTCCCGCGCGACGTGGCCCTCAAGTTCGGGGTCGTCTCGGCCGAAGCCCTGATCTCCGGATTGGGCAACGGCGCCCGGTTGAGCACGATCACCGGCGACGTCGTGGTTGACGGCGTGACCGGCGACCTCGAACTCAACAGCGTGAACGGCGAATTGTCGGTGCGGGGCCACGTGGGCGACATCACCGCGCACACCGTCTCCGGGGACGTCACCGCCAGCGGCAGCATCCGCCGATTCAGCCTCGACGGCGTCACCAGCGACGTATTCCTCGACATCGAGGGCACGCCTGACACGATCAACACGAACACCGTCAGCGGCAACCTGACCGTGCGGCTCGGCTCGGACGTGGCCACCCGGTATCACCTCAACACGGTGTCCGGCACCCTGCAGCTCGACGACCAGACCATCAGGGGCACCTTCGGCAAGGGCTACGAGTCCAGCACGGGCAGCCTCGACGGCACCTGGCTCGACCTGCACGCGAACTCGGTCTCCGGGGACGTCTCGGTCGTGCGCCGGGCGACGGATGGAACGGCCGACTCCCCCGCTACCGGGGAGGCCTCGGCATGACTCCCGTCTTCGCCCACGGCAGCCTCCGGCTCTACCTGCTCAGCCTGCTCGCCGAACAGCCCCGGCACGGCTACGAGCTGATCCAGGCGCTCAGCGACCGGTTCGGCGGCACCTATATTCCCAGCGCGGGCACGATCTACCCGCGCCTGGCCAAGCTCGAGGAGGAGGGCCTCGTCACCAAGGCAACGGATGGCCGCAAGACCGTCTACGAGATCACCGCCGCCGGCCGCGCCGAGCTTCTGGCCCGCGAGGGCGACCTGGACGCGATCGAGACCGAGGTGACCGATTCGGTGCGACGCCTCGCTGACGAGGTGCGCTTCGGTGTCACCGAGGCGATGAAGAGCCTGCGGGCCGACCTTGCCTCGGCCAAACGCCAGGCCAGGGACGACGGCGCAGCCACGCCCCCCGAGGCGACGAACGAGCCGGGGGCAGCGACCCGACTCGAGTCGAACCGGGCCCTGCACGAGGCAGACCTGGTGCTCAACGAGTTCCGCCAGCAGCTGCGGGCGGACCTGCGCCGCAGCGCCGCCAGGTCCCGCGTTCCGGCCACCACCGTGCCGGAGCTGCGTCGTCAGCTTGCCGAGGTGCGAGCGGGCATCCTCGCTTCCCTCAGCCATTGACCAAGCCCGAGAACGGCCCCGGTGGGTGAGCCCCGGCCCGGGTGATCAAGAGCCCAACCACCGGGTCAAGCCCGACCACCGGTGGTCGAGCCTGTCGAGACCCGGCCCGATCAGGCCGATCGCTCGGCGACCTGCTCCGGGGTGGGGTGATAGACCTGCGTGCGCTCCCCCGAGCGGTCGATCTCGTGCAGGCTCATCAGCTCGGAGCAGATCGGGCAGCGTGCCTCGGACTTCGCCGCAGCCTCTTCCGTCTCCGTCACCGTCGTATACGGGCCGAGGGGCGGCGGCCCGATCCACGGGAGCAGGGTGCGGTTGAGCCAACCGACAACGCCGACCAGGCCACTGCCGTCTCGTTCCCCTTTATCGGCACGTGTCATGATCATTAGTGTACTAATCAAATCCGGAAGGGGAGCGGTGCCGCACATGACGGAGGACGCCCCCGATCTGCTCCGCCTGGAAGACCAGGTCTGCTTCGCGCTCGCGATCGCATCCCGCAGCGTCATCGGCATCTACCGGCCCATCCTCGAGCCCTACGGTCTCACGCACCCGCAATACCTGGTCATGCTGGCCCTCTGGGAGCGCAGCCCGCGCTCGGTCACAGACCTCGCCACCGAGCTCCGCCTCGAACCGGCCACGCTCTCCCCCTTGCTCAAGCGACTCGAGGCAAGCGGGCTGGTCACCCGCACACGCAACGATCGTGACGAACGGATGCTCGACGTGGCACTGACCGTGGACGGCCTTCGGCTCCGTGAGGAGGCCCGAAGCATCCCGCCGCGCGTCATCGACAGGCTCGGGATGAGCATCGAGGAACTCGAGGCCCTGCGGCGCTCGCTCTGGCGCGTGATCGACGCCACGCACCCCGGGTAGGGACGTCGCCGAGGCTCGTCCGGAACCGCTCGCGACACGCGGACGCCACGCCGTGTCCGAGGCAACCTCCCACAGATTTGACAGCCGTGTGCAAGGGAGTAGTGTCGTCCCTCGTGACACCAGAGGGAACCGGCCCCGCGCCAGAAACACGATCGCCCAAGCGATGGATCATCGGCGACCCGCTCTCGACCGAGCACCTCGAGGGCCAGCTGCTGCCCAAGCACCTTGCCCTGCCGATCTTCGCCAGCGACCCGCTGTCGAGCGTGGCGTACGCGCCGCAAGAGCTCCTGATGATCCTCACCCTCGGCGGACTCGCGTTCCTGAGCTTCGCCCCATGGGTCGCGGCCGTCGTCGTTCTCCTCCTGGTCGTGGTGGTCGCGTCTTACCGCCAGTTGATCAAGGCCTACCCCTCCGGCGGCGGCGACTACGAGGTTGCCTCAAAGAACCTCGGCGAAAAGGCCGGGCTGCTCGTGGCCTCCGCCCTGCTCGTCGACTACGTGATGACCGTGGTGGTCTCGGTTGCCAGCGGCGTGGACAACATCATTTCAGCGCTGCCGATGCTGGTCAATTTCCGGGTTGAAATCGCCGTCATCTTTGTGATCCTGCTCGCGGCGGTCAACCTCCGCGGCGTCGCCGAGTCGAGCAAGGCGTTCGCCATCCCGACCTATCTCTTCATCGCGACCGTGTTCCTGCTCGTGGTCGTCGGTCTCGTCAGGGTACTCCTTGGCGACGCGCCCGTCGCCGAGTCGGCGGGGTTCGACGTGCAGGCCCAGAACCTTGCGCAGTCCGCCTTCATCCTGCTCCTGCTGCGCTCGTTCGCAAGCGGCTGCAGCGCCCTCACCGGCGTCGAGGCGATCGCCAACGGGGTGCCGGCATTCAAACATCCGAAGGTCAAGAACGCGCAGCGCACCCTCGTGCTGATGGGCGGGATCGCCATTACGATGTTTGTCGGCCTGACGGCGCTCGCCCTGATCGCCAAGGTGCACTACGCGGAGAACCCCTGCGACCTGATCGGCTGGGATGAGTGTGCGACCTCGCCGCAGCGGAGCCTGATCGCCCAGATCGCGGCCGCCACCTTCGGCAACAACTCGATCATGTTCTTCGTGCTTCAGGCCGCGACCGCGGCGGTGCTGCTCCTGGCGGCCAACACGGCGTTCAACGGTTTCCCGCTGCTCGGCTCGGTCCTGGCCAAGGACTCCTACGCTCCCAAGTCGCTGAGCACCCGCGGCGACCGCCTGATCTACTCGAACGGCGTGCTGCTCCTGGCCCTGTTCGCCTGCCTGATCATGATCGTCTACCAGGCGAACCTCACGGTGCTGATCCAGCTGTACATCATTGGCGTCTTCGTGTCGTTCACCCTCGGCCAGACCGGCATGGTGAAGCACTGGCTCACGCTGCTCAAGACGAATCCGCCGAACCGCGGCTCGATCATCGCAAGCCTGTCGATCAACGGCTTCGGCGCGCTGCTCACCGGCGTCGTGCTGATCGTCGTGACCATCACCAAGTTCACCCACGGCGCCTGGCTCGTCTTCGTGATGATGCCCGTGCTCTTCACGCTCATGCTCGGAGTCAACCGGTACTACCGGGACGTCGCCAAGGAGATCGAGGTCGACCCGGAGACCACCTTCGGCTCCCAGGGTGACCACGCCATCGTACTCGTCGGCAAGATGCAGAAGCCGGTGCTCAAGGCGCTCGACTATGCGATCGCCGCCCGCCACGAGGGCATCGAGGCCGTGCACATCTCCATCGACGAGCAGGAGACCAAGCAGCTCAAGCGCGACTGGGTCAGGCAGAACATCCAGGTTCCGTTGCGGATCGTGCAATCGCCCTACCGTGACATCAGCTGGCCCCTGATCAGCTACATCAAGGATCGCCGCGAAGACCACGGTTCAGAGGTCATCACCATCTACACCCCGATCTACATCGTCGGACACTGGTGGGAGAACCTGCTCCATAACCACAAGGCCCGCCGCCTGCGCCAGAAGCTCATGCTCGTGCACGGTGTCACCATTTCGCTCGTGCCGTGGCTGCTCGACTCCTCGGAGCTCATCTACGGCCGCCGGTCCCGGCCGATTCCGGGTCAGGACCGTCGCGGCGAGCCCGTGCGCCCCCGTCCGATCCCACGCAGGCCGCTCGCGCCCGCGACCAAGGAGATCCCCGTGCGGCCAACGCCCATGGTCGGCGTGACCCCGCCACAGTCCCGGCCGTCCGCCGCGCGACGCCGCAAGCGCAAGTAGCCGGTGCGGCTCGCACCGGCGGTCTTCCTCGGCGGTGTCGTCGGCACCGCCCTGCGCTTCGGCACCGACCAGGCGCTGCCGCACTCCGCCGGCCAGTTCCCCACCGCCACGCTCGTGGTCAATGCAATCGGCGCGTTCGTGCTCGGCTGGCTCGTCGCCGGGCTCTGGACCCGGCCGGCGGTGCCGCAGTGGCTCAAGGCGGCGCTCGGCCCGGGCCTGCTCGGTTCGTTCACGACATTCTCCGCGGTGATGGTCTCCCTTGTCACCCTGGTCTCCGCCGATTCCTGGGCGCTGGCGGCGACCTACCTCGCTGCCACCCTCGTGCTCGGCTTCCCGGCCGCGGGGCTCGGACTCTGGGTGGGCACCCTGCTGGCCCCCCGGCCGGCCGGCCTCACGGCGACGGATGCCGGGGCCTCCCCGTGAACGCCGGCCTGGTCGCCGCCGTGCTGGCCTCCGGCGGCGCGGCAGCGGTCATCCGTTACCTGACCTCCCGCGTGCTCCCGCTCGGCCCCGGCGGGCTGCCGCTCGGCGTGCTGGTCGTGAATGTGGCCGGGTCCCTCGTGGGCGGGGTGGTGCTCGGTCTCGCCGAGCGCACCGCGGTCGGCGACGACGTGCGCCTGATCGTGCTGACGGGCGTCTGCGGCGGACTGACCACCTTCAGCACCTGGAGTGTCGAGACCGTCGAGCTGCTGCTCAAAGGTCGCTGGCGGGCAGGCCTGATCGGTCTGGTCGGCAACCTCGCACTCGGGCTCGCCTTCTGCGCCGCGGGGTATCTGCTCGCCCGATAGCTCGTCCCGGCTGTGGTATCGAGTCCGGCTGTAGTGCCGCTTCCGGCTGTAGTACCGAGTCAGGGCTAGAGCAGCGCGACGACCTGGCGAGCGATCATCCGGCCGGCCCTGTGCGCGCCGACCGTGCTCGCCTGCGGCCCATAGCCGGCCAGGAAGATGCGCGGGTCCGTCCAGGAAGCGCCGGCGCCGACCGAGAGCCCGCCGGCCTTCTCCCGCAGTTTGAGCGCGGAGAGGTGCCGCAGTTCGGGCCGGAATCCGGACGCCCAGATGATCGCGTCGGCCTCGGTGAACGTGCCATCCGGCCAGCGCACCCCCGCAGGCTCGATCGCCGAGAACATCGGCCGGGCCACGAGCACCCCGCGGGCGATCCCGGCGGCGATCCGGCGGCTCACCGACACGCCGGTGCCGCTGACGATGCTCGGCAGGGCACGCCCGGCCCGGGCCGCCTCGTCCTGCGCGGCGACCGCGGCGGAAGCCCCCTCGAGCTCGAGCTGTTCGGTGTGGATCCAGTCGATCGGGCGCCGCGCCGCCCAGCTGAGCTCGGCCGCGACGTCCTCGAGCTCGAGCAGGAACCCGATCGCGCTGGTGCCGCCGCCGACCACCAGGACGCGCTGGCCGGCGAACTCCTCGGCTGAGACGTAGCCGGCGGTATGCAGCTGCCGCCCCCCGAAACGCTCTACCCCGGGGTAATGCGGCACGAACGGGGAACCCCAGGTACCCGTGGCGTTGACGAGGAGGCGGGCCGTGGTGTCCCGGTTGCCGAAGCCCGGCGAGGTCGTTGACACCATCAGGTCTGCCCCTCGGTTGGACACGGATCGCACGGTGACCGGGCGCACAACCTTCAGTCCGTGGTGTTCCTCGTACCGGCGGTAGTAGTCCGCCACGACCTCCCGGGCGGGGAGTGAACGGTCGGCGGTATCAAAACTGAGGCCGAGTTCGCCCATCCCCGGCAGATCGTTGACCCGGTGTGCGGCGCCGAGGCGCAGGGACCGCCAGCGATGTTGCCAGGCTCCGCCCGCATCCGGGCCTCGGTCGAAGATTACAAAGTCGCGACCGGGGCTAAGCTCGAACTTGCGCAGGTAGTAGGCCACCGAAAGGCCGGCCTGACCGGCGCCGACAATGACGACGGGTACCGTCGCCTCGTTCGCCATCACACCTCATTTCAGCAGGCTGGCCTGTGAACCGCGTCAGCGGGGGTTCAGGCCCATCATGCTAAACTAGCGGCTAGTTTTCACCATTCCGTTCGGCAACTCCCCGGGTGACTCATTCCTCACTCGGCCTGGCATCGTTAGGGGGTCTCGCATGGGGCGCGGCCGTCAAAAAGCAAAGCACACCAAGGTTGCCCGCGAGCTGAAGTATTTCAGCCCGGACACCAACTACAACGCGCTCGAACGCGAGCTCACGGGGCATCCGGTCGAGGACCCGCGCCTCGATGAGGACCTCGCGAAGTGGCCGGAATACGAGGCGTCAAAGCCCGGCAAGGGCAACGAAGACGACGACGAGCAATACGTCGACACCTACGCGACGGAAGACGAGCAGCGCACGGCCTGACTCTTCGCGGCGCACCCGTCTCCGATATCCACCTTCCCGGTCGAAACCGCCCCGCACACCGGGCCGGTTGGAACGAAAAAGGTCGATCTCGGCGCGTATCAGTTCGCGTAGCCGCCGACCAGGCGCACGGCGCCGCCGTTGACGCCCTTGGCGCCCTGTTCGAAGCCCGACAGGTCGTGAGCCGCGGTCGAGACCCGGCCGGCAACCCAGGCCGGGATGCCCTCGGCGGCCAGCCGGGCGATCACGGATGACGCGGAGCCGGCTGCGACGACGGCGAACATGCCGATGCCCAGGTTCCAGGTTCCCTCCGAGCTTTCGAGGGAGGAGCCGGCCAGGTCGCTGAGCACCCGGAAGACGGGCGAAGGCGACCAGGTGGACCGGTCCACCTCGACCCAGGCGCCGAGCGGGAGCACGCGGGCAAGGTTGGCCGCGATCCCACCACCGGTGACGTGGCTGAGCGAATGCACCGCCCCGGCGAGCTCGGGGTCGGCCAGCACGCTGAGCAACGGGCCGGTGTAGAGCCGGGTCGGGGTGAGCAGCACCTCACCGACGACCCCGCCGAGTTCGGCGGAAGTGTCGGTGTAGCCGATGCCGCGCTGGGCGAGGATGTGGCGCACGAGCGAGTAGCCGTTGGAGTGCAACCCGGAAGACGCGAGCGCGACCACCACGTCGCCCGGCACCACCCGCTCGGCGCCGAGGACCTGGTCCGCCTCGACCACTCCGGTGGCCGCACCGGCGACATCATAGTCGTCGGGGCCGAGCAGGCCGGGGTGCTCGGCGGTTTCACCGCCGACGAGAGCGGTTCCGGTTTCGGAGCAGGCCCGGGCGATGCCGGCGACGATGTCCGCGATGCGCTCGGGAACGACCTTCCCGCAGGCGATGTAGTCGGTCATGAACAACGGGCGAGCGCCCACCACCACGATGTCGTCGACAACCATGCCGACCAGGTCCTGGCCGATGGTGTCGTGCTTGTCGATGGCCTGGGCGATCGCGACCTTGGTGCCCACGCCGTCCGTCGACGTCGCCAGTAGCGGGCGGCGGTAGGACGTCAGAAACGACACGTCGTAGAGCCCGGCGAAGCCGCCGAACCCACCGAGAACCTCGGGTCCGTGGGTCTGGGAGACCGCGGCCTTCATCAGGGAGACGGCGAGGTCGCCGGCCGCGGTGTCTACTCCGGCTGTCGCGTATGAAGCGTTGCTCATTCTTGTCTTCCTGGGTCGCCGATCGGGAACAGTCCCGGCCTTGCCGGGGTGCCGCCCCGGCTGGTGGGCTCTCCCGCCGGGGCGCCGGGGCGGCGTGCGGCGGCGTCGAGCAGAGGTTCGTACTCCGCATCGGGTCCAGGGTCGCAGCCGTCTGAGCCGGTCGGACGTTCGAGCAGATTCTTGCCCAAGTGCACCGCGTCGGGCAGCGGGATCGGGTAGACCCCGGTGAAGCAGGCGGTGCAGAGCTTATCGCGCGGCTGCTCGGTGGCGGCGATCATGCCCTCCGGCGAGAGGTAGCCGAGCGAGTCGGCGCCGATTGCCTGGCGCACCTCGTCGACGCCGAGTCCGGTCGCGATCAGTTCCGCCCGGGAGGCGAAGTCGATGCCGTAGAAGCAGGGCCAGGTGATCGGCGGGCTCGAGATGCGCACGTGCACCTCGGCGGCCCCGGCCTCGCGCAGCATGCTGACGAGGGCGCGCTGGGTGTTGCCGCGCACGATCGAGTCGTCAACGACGATGAGGCGCTTGCCCTTGATCACGGCCTTCAGCGGGTTGAGCTTGAGCTTGATGCCGCGCTGGCGAATGGTCTCCGACGGCTGAATGAAGGTGCGGCCGACATAGGAGTTCTTCACCAGCCCCTGGCCGAACGGGATACCGGATGCCTGCGCGTAGCCGATCGCGGCCGGCGTTCCTGACTCGGGAGTCGGGATGACGAGGTCGGCCTCGACCGGGTACTCTCCGGCGAGGCGGCGACCCATTTCGACCCGCGCCTCATGCACTCCGCGACCGGCGATGGTGGTGTCCGGCCGGGCCAGGTAGACGTATTCGAAGACGCAACCGGCCGGCTTGGACTCGGCGAACCGCTGGGAGCGCAGGCCGTCCTCGTCGATGATGAGCAGTTCGCCCGGTTCGACTTCGCGCACGAAGCTGGCGCCGACGATGTCGAGGGCCGCGGTCTCGGATGCGACCACCCAACCGCGTTCGAGGCGGCCGAGCACCAGCGGGCGAACGCCCTGCGGGTCGCGGGCCGCGTACAGCGTGGTCTCGTCCATGAAGACGAGGCAGTAGGCGCCGCGCAGCCGCGGCAGCACCTCGAGCGCCGTGGCCTCGAGGGTGTGGTCAAGGTCGCCGGTGAACAGCGCGGTGATCACGGCGGTGTCGGTGGTGTTGCCGCGGGCGAGTTCGCCCTCCACGTTGGGGTAACGCTCGTGCACGAGCTGCAGGAGCTCGGCGGTGTTGGTGAGGTTGCCGTTGTGGCCGAGGGCTACGGTGCCGCCGGAGGTGCGCCCGAGGGTGGGCTGGGCGTTCTGCCAGCTGGAGGAACCGGTGGTCGAATACCGGGTGTGGCCGACCGCGATGTGGCCGAGGAGAGTGCTCAGTGCGGCCTCGTTGAAGACCTGGGCAACGAGGCCCATGTCCTTGTAGATCAGGATCTTGGAGCCGTCGCTCGTGGCGATGCCGGCCGATTCCTGGCCGCGGTGTTGCAGCGCGTAGAGGCCGAAGTAACTGAGCTTGGCCACCTCCTCGCCTGGGGCCCAGACGCCGAAGACGCCGCAGGCATCCTGCGGCCCCTTCTCACCCTGGAGAAGGTCATGACCTAGAAGTCCGTCGCCACCAGCCAAATCGAAGCCTCTTAACTGTGTCTTTACTCTGAGTTGTCGCTGGATTTCGGGGAGTCGGCTGGAGCGTCCAGAGCCTCTGGCGCATCCGCATCCGCAGCCGCCAGGCCGCTCGGCCCATAGGCACCAAGTCTATCGACGACGACCGTCGCGGCCGAGCGGCCGGTGACCCGGTCGATGACCATGGCAGCAACGGCGCCAACGGCGACGCCGGCCACGACTCCCGCCAGCAGCAGGAATCCGAAGACCTGGCTGGGTCCGAACTCCGCATTTGTCGGGAAGGCAACGGTGAGCACGAGGGCGAGGATCGCGCCGACGACCGCGCCGAGGATCATGAAATTGAGGTAGCGCGGCGAGCGCCGCACGCTTACCCTGGCCTGGTCGACGAGAATCTCGCCTTCGCCGGACTCCGGGACCTGCTGTTCGGGTTGCTCGGCTGAACTCACCCCTCCATTCTCGCACGCGCGCGGGGGCCGACGGCTGTGCGTTTCCCGGTCGCTGGCAGACTGGTCGGATGAACAGGATTGCGGTGCTCGGAGGCGCGAACATGGACCTCGTCGTGCGGCAGCCCCGCCCGGCGAACCCCGGCGAGACACTCATCGGCTCCGGCTTCCTGACCGTGCCCGGCGGCAAGGGCCTGAACCAGGCGGTCGCCGCGACCAGGCTGGGCGCCTCGGTCGACTTCCTCGGCGCGGTCGGAACGGATGCCTACGGCTCGGCGCTGCGCGCGCTGCTGGACCGGGAAGGCATCCGCACGTCGGGTCTGGCCACTGTACCGGGGGCAACGGGGACCGCGCACATCGCCGTGGTGGACTCCGGCGAGAACTCGATCGTCGTCGTGCCGGCTGCCAATGCCGCGGTGACGGGCCTGTCCGAAGTGCAGCGGGCGGCGATCGCCGGCGCGACCCATCTCCTGCTGCAGTGCGAGCTGCCGGTCGGGGTGCTCGTCGAGGGCGTCGCTGCCGCGCGGGCAGCCGGAGCGTTCACCGTGTTCACGCCGGCGCCGGTCGTGCCGCTGCCGGACGGGTTTCTGGCCGGGGTGGACCTGGTCGTGCCCAACCGCCTGGAATCCGAGGCTCTCACGGGCGAGAGCGACCCGGTCCGCGCGGCCGCGGTACTGAGCGCCGACGGAACCTGGGCCATCGTCACCCTCGGCGCGGAGGGCTGCGTCGTCGCCTTCGACGGGATCGTGCTCGGGCTCGCCCCCGCCCGCCCGGTGCGGGCGGTCGATACCACCGCTGCCGGGGACACGTTCGTCGGCGCGCTCGTCGCGCGGCTGGCCGCCCGTTCGGGCCAGACGCGTGGTGCCGGTTCCGGTACCGCGACCGGTTCCGGTTCCAGTTCCGGTACGAGCGCGGGTGCCGCTGCGGGTGCCGCTGTCGCTGCCGGTACGAGCGCGGGTACCGCTGTCGCTTCGAGCGCGGGTGCCGCTGCGGGTGCCGCTGTCGCTGCCGGTACGAGCGCGGGTACCGCTGTCGCTTCGAGCGCGGGCGCCGCTGCGGGTGCCGCTGTCGCTGCCGGTACGAGCGCGGGTACCGCTGTCGCTCCGAGTGCGGGCGCCGCCGTGCGCGCCCCTGCCGTCAGCGAGGCGGAGATGATCGACGCGGTGCGCTGGGCGACCGTTGCGTCGTCCCTCTCGGTCACCCGCCCCGGCGCGACCAGCTCGATGCCGACCCTGGCCGAGGTCACCGCGATCCTCAGCTGACGCACGGCGCCACCGGGCCACCGGGCCACCGGGCCACCGGGCCACCGGCTGCCGGCTGCCGGCTGCCGGCTACGGGCTACGGGCCCAGTGGGAGCGGGAGGTGCGCGGCGAGGTCGGCCCGCTGGCCGGAGGCGTGGATGCGCCCGGTCGCGAGGCCGTCGACCCAGGAGAGTGCTCCGGTGGCGAGGGAGAGCCAGGTTGCGGCATCCGTCTCGACCACGTTGGGCGGGGTGCCCCGAGTGTGCCGGGGTCCGGCGATGCACTGCACGGCCCCGAACGGCGGCACGCGCACCTCGAGGGTGTTGCCGTTGGCCTCCTCGGAGAGCAGTTGCAGGGTGTAGCGCACGGCGAGCGCACGGATGTCCCGGCTCGCCCCGGCCGCATCGGCCGCGTAACTGCACACGGCCGCGCGGCCCACGCCGTCGTCGATCCTCGCCTTGGCCATGCCCCCATTCTGCCGTCCCACCCAGCCCCGCTGTTCGCGAGAGTGCAGTTTTCGCCCCCTCGTTGCTCGTGAAGGGGCCAAAACTGCACTCTCGCGGAACGGGATGGGGAACCAGGGGGGAACCGGGGGGGGAACGGGGGGGGGAACGGAGGGGGAACCCGGGAGGGGCCGCGGGCGCGGCATCCGGTAGCCTGAACCGGTGAGAATTCTGGTCCTCGGTTCCGGTGCCCGCGAGCACGCCATCATCACCGCCCTGCTCCGAGAGGAGCCGGCCCACGAGGTCGTCGCGGCGCCCGGCAACGCCGGGATCGCCCGGGACGTTCCGGTGGTTCCTCTCGACCCGACCGACCCGGAGCAGGTCACCAACTATGCGAACCTGAACGGCGTCGACCTCGTCGTGATCGGCCCGGAGGCCCCGCTCGTCGCCGGTGTCGCCGACGCCCTGCGCGCCCACGGGATCCCCGTTTTCGGCCCGGGCAAGGCCGCCGCTGCGCTCGAAGGCAGCAAGACCTTCGCCAAACGCATCATGGAAGCGGCCGAGGTGCCGACCGGGCGCGCCGTGCGGGCCGGCACCCTCGGCGAGGCGACCGCGGCGCTCGACGAGTTCGGGTCGCCCTACGTGGTCAAGGCCGACGGCCT
Organism: Cryobacterium algoritolerans; assembly: GCF_004402785.1. Taxonomy (GTDB): domain Bacteria; phylum Actinomycetota; class Actinomycetes; order Actinomycetales; family Microbacteriaceae; genus Cryobacterium; species Cryobacterium algoritolerans. The sequence continues at coordinate 61,479 of NZ_SOFP01000010.1, read as the reverse complement.
CGCCGCCGGGAAAGGCGTGCTCGTCACCGAGGACCGCCTCGCAGCGCTCGCCCACGCCACGCACTGGCTGCAGCACGGCAGCGTGCTGATCGAGGAATTCCTCGACGGGCAGGAGGTCTCGCTCTTCCTGCTCAGCGACGGCCACTCCGTGCTCCCGCTCTCGCCCGCCCAGGACTATAAGCGCCTCGGCGACGGCGACGCCGGCCCGAACACCGGCGGCATGGGCGCCTACTCCCCGCTGCCCTGGCTCGACGCCCGGTTCGGCAGCGAACAGGCGTTCGTCGACGAGGTCATCGAGACAATCGCCCTGCCCACCGTGCGCCGGCTCGCCGACGAGAACACTCCGTTCATCGGCCTGCTCTACTGCGGCCTGATCCTGACGGATGCCGGCATCCGCGTGATCGAATTCAACGCCCGCTTCGGAGACCCGGAAACCCAGGTCGTGCTGCCGCGGCTCCTCACCCCGCTGTCCGACCTGCTGCTGGCCGCGGCCACCGGCGTTCTCGGCGGCCTCGCCCGCCCGGAGTTCTCGGCCGACGCCTGCGTCACGGTCGTGCTCGCGAGCGAGAACTACCCTGAACCTCCGGTCACCGGGCGCCCGATCACCGGGCTGGACGCGGCGTCCGCCCTGCCGGGGGTCACGATCCTGCACGCGGCGACCGCCGTGATCGACGACGTGCTCGTCTCGACCGGCGGACGCGTGCTCAGCATCGTCGCGGTCGGCGACGGTTTCGCGGATGCCCGCACCCGCGCCTACGACGCGCTGGCCCTGGTCGACCTTCCGGGCTCCCAGTTCCGCACCGACATCGCCGCCCGCGTCGCCCTCTGACGAGTGGACCGACGGGGCGTGCCGACCGCCCCGAGGAGCAAGCGTTCGCTCGCGGAAGACCGGTGCGAGAGAATAACATCGTGACCTCACTCGACCAGCCATCGACATCCGCGCCCCTCTACCGTGCCGGTTGGCGCCACGCCTACTCCGGCAAGGTGCGCGACCTGTACGTTCCCACGGGGACCAGCCCGGATGCCCCCTTCGACCTGGCCAGCGCCACCCGGGTGCTGGTGGTCGCCAGCGACCGCGTCAGCGCCTTCGACCATGTGCTCGAGCCCGGCATCCCCGGAAAGGGCGAGCTGCTCACCACGCTCAGCCTGTGGTGGTTCGACCAGCTGGCCGGGGTGCCGAACCATCTCGTTCCCGACCACACCGTGAACGGGCTCGTCACCAGCCTGATCCCCGCCGCAGTCGCCGGCCGGGCGATGCTCTGCAAGACCCTGGACATGTTCCCGATCGAATGCGTCGTGCGCGGCTACCTGACCGGCTCAGGCTGGAAGGAATACCAGACCGGCCAGACCGTGTGCGGCATCCCGCTGGCCGCAGGGCTCCGGAACGGCGACCGGCTGCCCGAACCCATCTACACCCCGGCCTGGAAGGCGCCGATGGGCGAGCATGACGAGAACATCTCGTTCGAGCGCACCGTAGAACTGGTCGGCGAGCCGGTCGCGACCGAGCTGCGCCGGCTCTCCCTCGAAATCTTCGGCCGGGCCTCCGTCATCGCCGAGAAGGCCGGCGTCATCCTCGCAGACACGAAGTTCGAGTTCGGCGCCGACCGGGTGACCGGCGCGATCACGCTCGCCGACGAGGTGCTCACCAGCGACTCCAGCCGCTACTGGGACGCCGCCCTGTGGCGCTCCGGCAGCACTCCCAAGCAGCGGATGGCCAGCTTCGACAAGCAGATCGTGCGCGACTGGCTCGCCGCCAACTGGGACCAGACCGGCACGCCGCCCGCCCTGCCCGACGACATCATCGAGCGGACGGCGGCACGCTACCTGGAGCTGCTCGAGCGGCTCACCCACGCCGGGTTCACCGCGAAGGGCTGACGCCCGCCGGCCCGTGTCGCGGGGCGTCACGCCCAACCGCCCGGCGGCGCGAAAATGCTACGCTCCCGGCATGCGTATCAAGATGTGTAGCGTGCACGTGAACGACCCGGCGGCCGCGTTCGACTTCTACACCTCCGTCCTCGGCTTCGAGGAGCATCTGATCATGCCCGAGCACCAGCTCTACGTCGTCAGGTCCAGGGAAGACCCCACCGGTGTCGGCCTTCTCCTCGAGCCCAGCGAAAACCGCGTCTCCACGAAATACGCGCAGGGTCTGCGCTCCCTCGGGCTGCCCGCGATCGTGCTCGGCTCGCCCGACGTGCGCGCGGACTATGACCGGCTCACCGCCCTCGGAGTGCGCTTCACCAGCGAACCGAACACGGATGCCTCCGGCACCTCGGTGCTCTTCGACGACACCTGCGGCAATCTGGTCCAGCTCCACCAGGACTGAGGATCGAGGGCAACGCCCCCGAACGGGGCATTCCGGAATACCGGCGGGCCGGGATCCGTTTCAGCAGCCGTGAGCCTCTCTGCGAACGACCTCCTGCCTGCGTCCACCGGAATGGGCGCGGTGACCCTCCGGGTGGGCAACCTCGACGCCATGATCGCGTACTACCGGGACGCGGTGACCCTCACGCTGCTGAGCCAGGACGGCCCCGTCGCCGTGCTCGGCCGCGGCAGCACGCCGATCGTCATCCTGCAGCACGCCCCGGAGCTCGCGGCGGCCGAACCGCGCTCGAGCGGGCTGTTCCACACCGCCATCCTCTTCGACACCCAGGCGCAGCTCGCCGCAGCCGTCTATTCGGTCGGCACGAAGCATCCGGGCACGTTCACCGGCAGCGCCGACCACCTGGTCAGCCAGGCCTTCTACTTCACCGATCCGGAGGGCAATGGGATCGAACTGTACTGGGACCGCGACCGCACCGCCTGGAGCTGGACGCACGGCCAGGTCGAGATGGCGACCCTCTACCTCGATCCGAACGAGTTCATCGGCGAGCATCTCACCGAGGCCGGCCAGGCCGATCCGTCGGCGGGCAACGCCATCGTCGGGCACGTGCACCTCTCCGTCGGTAACGTCGCCACCGCCCGCGAGTTCTATGTTGACCGGCTTGGCTTCGAGGCCACCGCGTCGCTCGGCGGCGCGGCCCTGTTCGTCTCGGCGGGCGGCTACCACCACCACATGGCGATGAACACCTGGAACAGCGCGGGCGCCGGCAAGCGCAGGCTCGCGCTCGGGCTCGGCGAGGTGGACATCGTCCTGCCGACCGTTGACGACATCGGCGCCCTCGGCGAACGGATGAACCACTTCGGCGTCGAGACCCGCCACGACGGCCAGACCCTCGGCTTCGGCGACCCGTGGGGCAACCAGATCGTCGTTCGCGCCCGCTGACCCGCGCAGCGCCCCTCCCGAGTCGCCGCCGACGGAAGCCGAGCCGGATGCTGCTTGGCCGGAGACAGCCTAGGCTGCGACCGGCGCAGGGGCCGCGGGGACACGGACCGCTGGGCCGGAACCCGCGGCGGCCCAGAACTCGTCAAGCACGACGGCCGTGCCGGCTGGATTCTCCAGCTGGGGCGAGTGGGCGGCGTCCGGGATGACGGCGTACCGCCCGTCGAGGAGGAGTGCCATCGTGCGCTGCCAGTCCTGCGGCCAGGCCGGGTCCGCGGCTCCGTGCGCGACGAGCACGGGAAGTCCGGTCTTCAGCAGCTCCGCTGTGCTGTCGGTCTCGTCGGCGAGGATCCCGGCGCCGGCGATCAGGTTCTCGTCGCTGGTGCGGCCCATCCGCAGCCGGCGGAACGCCTCATCGGCGGTGAGCTCGGCATCCGGACGGCCGATGGTGTGGGGGTTGACCTCGTTCCACCATGCTTTCGAGCCCCGCGAACGAACGATGTCCGCCTCACGTTCCAGCCGCCCGGCCCAGCCGTGCGGGCCGGAGCACAGCATCGTGAGGTCGGCGAAGCTGCCGGGGGACGCGATCGCCGCGGCACGGGCCACGACACCGCCGAAGCTGTGGCCGAGCAGGTGCACCGGCCGGCCGTCGCTGACCAGCTCCACGACGGCGAGCACGTCGCCGGCGAAGCGGTCGAGGGTGTATTCCTCCGGGCTGGACGGCGCAGCCGAATCGGCCTGACCGCGCTGGCTGTAGCTCCAGGCGTCCCAGCCCAGCTCGGCGAGCAGCGGAAGGAACCCGCTGAAGTCCTCCTTGGAACCCGTGAAACCGGGCACGAGCAGCACGACGCCGCGGGCTGGGGTGCCCGGCCGGGAGCGGATCGCGGTCAGGCGGCCGACCGGCAGGTCGAGGCCCAGGTGGGCAACGGCATCCGTCGGCGGAATCGGGAGGGTTCCGAACTGGGGCACGGCGGGCCAGTCAGCGGCGGCGATCTCGTGCTCCCGGGGTTTCGGGGGATGTCGACCGGGAAGGCGCTGGGCGCATTGCGAAGACACTCACCCAGGCGAGCACCCGCTCCGGGCGGGATGCGCGTACGTCGTAGACGGTCGCGGCCTTCATCAGGCTCCCGACGCCGTCCCCGGCGGACGGATGGCTGCCCGCTTGCCTCGGCGGGACAGCCCGTGCACCGCGGCCTGGAACTCGCGGGCTCCGAGCGGGCGCCCCGGCAGCTTCGACCGGTCCAGGTCCTTCGAGCGCAGCCCGTCGAGCACGATCGACAGCTGGCGGCGCCACTGGCCGGTGTAGCCGCCGCCGAGCGTTCCGAGAGAGCCGACCATGGTGACCAGCACGGCGAGGTCGACCGCGTCGACGTCCGGTCGCAGCACCCCGTCGCGCTTGGCCTGGGCCACCAATGACGCGATCACGCTCTGGAATTCCTTGCCCTGGCCGAGCGTCGGATCGATGGTCTCCATCCGCTTGAGGATCGGCGGGAGGGCAGGGTCAGCGACCAGCCATTCGGCGACCCGCTCGGTGTAGACGACGATGCCGTCCCATGCGGTCGGGGCCGCCGTGATCTCGTCCTTCACGGTGGCGAGCTCGGCGAGCGCGATCTCGTGCAGGGCGCGAATGAGGTCGTCCCTGGTCGGGAAGTTGCGGTACAGCGTGGCAACGCCCACGTCGGCGCGGCGGGCGATTTCCTCGAGGGACGCGTCGACACCGTGCCCGGCGATCAGGGCGCGGGCCTCCAGAAGGAGACGTTCGCGGTTCTGCCTGGCGTCACGCCGTCTCGGCTGCGCCCCGTCCTGCTGGGTCGGTTCGCGCGAAGTCATGGGCTTGATTCTAGGACCCCAACCTCCGACTTCGCGGAGGGAATCCTCCACGGACGCCGTTTACGGGTCGTCATGTTGCGTGCACCGGCGTGTCCCACGAGAATGCAGTCAACGAAACCTGGCACCGCGGCCCGATGCCGGCCGTGCGGAACGGAGCAGTATGCCGGTCGAGAAGAACACCCGGGAGTTCGACCCGGAGATCGTGACCGACTTCCGGGAGCGGATGAGCTACGGCTCCTACCTCGACCTGGAGACCCTGCTCGGCGCCCAGAAACCGGTGAGCTCGCCGGAGCACCACGATGAACTGCTCTTCATCATCCAGCACCAGACCACCGAACTCTGGCTCAAGCTCGTGCTGCACGAGCTGCGGGCCGCCACGGAGCACCTCCGCCGGGACCGCATCCAACCTGCCCTCAAGTGCATCGCCAGGGTCAAGCACATCCAGAGAACGCTCACCGAGCAGTGGTCAGTGCTCGCGACCCTCACTCCGAGCGAATACGCCGAGTTCCGGGGGGTGCTGGCCAACTCTTCCGGATTCCAGTCGTACCAATACCGGGCCGTGGAGTTCGCGCTCGGCAACAAGAACCGGCGGATGCTCAGCGTCTTCGAGAGTGACGAGGTCGCACACGCCCTGCTCACCGAGATGCTCGAGGCGCCCAGCATCTACGACGAGTTCCTGCGCTACCTGCATCGGCAGGGATTCTCCATTCCCGCCGCGGTGCTTGAGCGGGACGTCACGGAGGCGTGGGTGTTGCATCCGGCGCTGGTGGCGGTCTTCCGCGAAATCTACGAGAACGCCACCCTGCACTGGGGTGCCTACGAGGCCTGCGAGGAGCTCGTCGACCTCGAGGACAACTTCCAACTCTGGCGGTTCCGCCATTTGAAGACGGTGCAGCGAATCATCGGGATGAAGCACGGCACCGGTGGCTCGAGCGGCGCCGCTTTCCTGCAGAAGGCACTGGAACTCACCTTTTTTCCTGAGCTGTTCGCGGTGCGCACGGAGCTCGGCACGTGAGTCGCAGGCTGCGACCCTCCTCATGAGCGGCACCGTATACCCCGGCTTCCTCGACGCGCACGTGCACCTGGCCCTGATCGACCCTGCCCCCCTGGCTGCCGGCGGGATCGCCAGGGTGCTCGATCTCGGCGGGCCGCACCCACCCCGCGCCGTGACGGATGCCGGCCCCCTCGGCCCACGGGCGACCAGGGCCGGCCAGTTCCTCACCACGCCGGGCGGCTACCCGGCCAGGCAGGACTGGACCCCTGCCGGCAGCGTCTGCGAGGTGGCGCGCGCCACGGATGCCGCGACAGCCGTGGACCGGCAGCTCGAGGCCGGCGCATCCGTCATCAAGGTCACCCTCAACACCGTGGCCGGTCCGGCGCTGCCCGGCGACGTGCTCGCGGCGATCGTCGCCAGGGCGCACGAGCGCGGCGTGCCCGTCATCGCCCACGCGGAGGGTGCGGGCCAGGCCCGCGTCGCGTTCGACCTGGGAGTCGACGCCCTCGCGCACACGCCGTTCGACGAACGCCTGGACGACGACCTCGTCGGCGCGATGGCCGCCCGGATGACCTGGATCAGCACCCTCGATATCCACGGCTGGGGCCGCCCCACCGGGGCATTCGCCCGGGCGAGCGACAACCTGCGCCGGTTCCACGCGGCTCGCGGCCAGGTGCTCTACGGAACGGACCTCGGCAACGGCCCGCTTCCGGTCGGGCTGAACCGGCGCGAGCTCGATGCCCTGCTCGCCTGCGGCCTCTCCCCCGACGAGCTCCTCCGCACCCTGACCGCCAACTCCATCGGCCGGTTCCCCGGTGCCCTACCGCGCACGGGCGCAGGCCATCCGGCCATGTTCATCCCGGGCGAGCGCCCTGGCGACACCGACGATTTCACCCGTTGGCTGTGCACGGCACGGGTGACCCCGGCTGCGGCCGCCGGGGAAGTCGGTCATCATGGGAGCCTGCCAAACCCGCCGTTCGAGACCGAGGAAGCCAGATGACCCCCAGCACCGAAAGCAGCCACGCCGGCCTCGGCGGCCAGGATACCCAGCTCGCCTTCGCCCGCCGGATGGACCGCATCGACGGCCTCGCGCACTACCGCCGCCAGTTCGTCGGCACCGACACCGTCGGCGACGCCAACCCGAACCCGTTCGTCTACCTTGACGGTAATTCGCTCGGCCGGCCGAGCCTGGCCGGCGTGGCCCGGATCACCGAATTCCTCACCCACGACTGGGGCACTCGTCTGATCCGCGGCTGGGACGACGAATGGATGGACCTGCCGTTGAAGATCGGCGATGACCTCGGCCGCGCCGCGCTCGGCGCGGCGCCAGGGCAGGTATTCGTGGGCGATTCCACCACGGTGCTGCTCTACAAGCTGGCCCGCGCGGCGGTCGACTACCGCCGGATCGACACCGAGCCCGTGCGCACCGAGATCGTGCTCGACACCGACAACTTCCCCACCGACCGGTACCTGCTCGAGGGCATCGCCGCCGAACGCGGGCTCACCCTGCGCTGGATTCACTCCGACCCGGCCTCCGGGGTCACCGTCGAACAGGTGCGGCACGCGGTCGGCCCGCAGACCGCCCTCGTGCTGCTCAGCCACGTCGCGTACCGCTCGGGTTTCCTCGCCGACATGCGCACGATCACCGATCTGGTGCACGGCGTCGGTGGGCTCGTGCTCTGGGATCTCAGCCACTCGGTCGGGTCGGTCCCGGTCGAACTCGACCTCTGCGACGTCGACCTGGCCGTGGGGTGCAGCTACAAGTACCTGAACGGCGGGCCGGGCGCCCCCGCGTTCGGCTACGTGCGGCGCGATCTGCAGGACGTGCTCAGCCAGCCGATCCAGGGCTGGATGGGGACGAAGGATGTCTTCACGATGGGCCCGGGTTATCTGCCGGCCGACGGTATCCGCCGTTTCATGAGCGGCACGCCCGCCATCGTCGGAATGCTGGCCATGCAGGACACCATCGCGATGATCGAGGAGGCCGGCATCGACCAGGTGAGGGCGAAATCGGTGGCGCTGACCGAATTCGCCCTCAGCCTGGTCGACACCTGGCTGGTGCCGCTTGGCGTGCGGGTGACCTCCCCGCGGGAGCACACGCACCGGGGCGGGCACGTGACGATCAACCACCCGGCCATGCGGCAGGTCACGAAAACGCTCTGGGAGCATGACGTGATCCCCGACTTCAGGGGCCCGGACGCGCTCCGGATCGGGCTCTCGCCGCTCAGCACCAGCTTCGTCGAGACCTTCGAGGGCGTCGCCGCGATCCGCGACGTGCTCCGCGGGGTGCTGCTCGGACAGAGCGGACTGGTGGCCGGCGCCGAGGCCGGTCGGGACGCCGCTGCCGGCCTGTAGAATCGTGGAATCCACCCCCCGACGTCTCCGGAGTGAACCATGCCAACAATCGTCGTAGAAGTTATGCCCAAGGCCGAGCTGCTTGACCCGCAGGGCAAGGCCGTCGCCGGCGCTCTCGGCCGCCTCGGCAAGAGCCGGTTCACCAGCGTGCGCCTGGGTAAGCGGTTCGAAATCACCGTCGCCGGGCACGTGGACGGCGCCATGCTGGCCGAGATCCAGGAGCTCGCCGACACTGTGCTCTCCAACTCGGTCATCGAAGACGTCGTCGGCATCCACGTGCTGGAGGCACCCGCCGGAGAGACCCACTGATGCGCGTTGGCGTCGTCACCTTCCCCGGCTCGCTCGACGATCGTGACGCCCAGCGCGCGATCCGTCTGGCCGGCGCGGAGCCGGTCGCCCTCTGGCACGGCGAGCACGACCTGCACGGCGTCGACGCACTGGTCCTGCCCGGCGGTTTCAGCTACGGTGACTACCTTCGCGCCGGGGCCATCGCCAGCCTCTCCCCGATCATGGCCGAGGTCATCGACGCCGCGAACAAGGGGATGCCGGTGCTCGGCATCTGCAACGGCTTCCAGATGCTCACCGAGGCACACCTGCTCGAGGGTGGCCTGATCCGCAACGACCACGGTTCCTTCATCTGCCGCGACCAGCAGCTACGTGTTGAGAACACGGCCACCGACTGGACGAGCGGCTTCGAGTCCGGCCAGGAGATCACCGTCCCGCTCAAGAACGGCGAGGGCGGCTTCATCGCCGCCGCCGAAACGCTCGAACGCCTCGAGGGCGAGGGCCACGTCGTCGTGCGCTACCTGGGCGTCAACCCCAACGGCTCCCTGAACGACATCGCGGGGATCACGAACGCCCGCGGCAACGTCGTCGGACTGATGCCGCACCCCGAGCATGCCGTCGAACCGGGTTTCGGTCCCGACACCGCCGACGCGATGCGCAGCGGCGTCGACGGCCTCACCTTCTTCACCTCCGTGATCGCGCGGGTTCTCACGACCGCGTAGGCCTCCATCCGCCGGCCCCGGCGGTCGAGCCTGTCCCGGTGGTCTCGACGGGCACCACCACCACTGGTCTCGTGCAGGACGTCTGGTCGAAGAATGCGAGTTCGTGCGCGGCCGAGGTGCGGAACGACCGCCACATCTCGGCACGCTCGGGCGCAGCCGCCCCGGTGGCGGCCCGCTCGACGATCCCGATCGCTTCTCGGGTCGCCGCCTGGAACTCCGTCTGCGCGTAGCAGTCGAGCCAGGTCCGATACGGATGCTCCGAGTGGTTAGCCGCCGCCAGGCGCTCCCCGACCGCCTGGTAGATCCAGAAGCAGGGCAGCAGAGCAGCGACGAGCACCGGGTACGTGCCGTGCACCGCCGCAGCCAGCAGGTGGTCCAGGTAGGCCATCGTCACCGTCGAAGGCGCGGCATCCGAGGCCCGGCCGTCGAGCCAGGTGCGGTGCAGCTCGAGTTCCTCGACCAGGCAGCCGTGCGCGCTTGAGGCCCAGAAGGCCTGCTCGTCCACAGTCGGTGCCAGCTGGCTGGCCCGGGCCAGGGCGCGGGAGTAGTCGCGCAGGTAGAAGGCGTCTTGCGCGAGATAAGCCGAGAAGGCGCCGGCGGCAAGACTGCCGTCGGCCAGCCCCCGGATGAAGGGGAGGTCGTCGATTTCGCTGCGCAGGCGGTCGATTCCCGCCCACCACCCGTCTGTGTGGGCGGCCCGATCGCCCACGGGGTGGCCGGCCTCATCACCCACGGGGTGGCCGGCCGGTGCGCCGGGGTCGACGGCTGCGGTCTCGTCGACGGCAGCGGTCTCGTCGACGGCAGCGGTCTCGTCGACGGCAGCGGCGACCGTAGCCGGCGTGATTGCAGGGCTGGCAGCAGCCACCGTGGCGGCCGCAGACGCCGACGCGTCCCGCGCGCGCCAGAGCGCCGCGAAGTGGTTGATCGGCCCGTTCCCCTGCCCGACGTCGAGCTCGTCGGCGTGCCGCAGGCTGTCGGTCAGCCACTCCTTGGCAGCGTCGAGGGCGGCCACCCAGTCGCCCAGCCGGGCCTGCCGGGTGGCGAGGGCGCTCGAGAGGGAACAGCCGGTGCCGTGGGTGTTCCTTGTCGGCACGCGTTCCTGGGCGAACTCGACCAGGTCGCGCCCGCCGGAGAGCCGTGCGGCGCTGTCGACGAGGGCATCCGGTGAGTCGTGACCGCCGAGGTGGCCGCCCTTGACGAGCACGATCACGCCGTGCCGGACGGAGACGAGCCTGGCCTGGCTGATCGCCTCCGGCCAGGTCAACGCGACCCGGCGCTCGGCGAGCACGGCGAGTTCCGGCAGGTTGGGCGTGACGATGTCCACCTCGCCGAGGAAGTCGCGCACGGCGGCCTCGGCGGGTTGGTCGAGTAGGCGATCCCCGCTGGTGGCCACCATGACGGGGTCGAGCACGACAATCGGCGGTCGGGTGCGGCGCAGCCAGGCCGCAACCTCGGCGACGACGTCCTCGGTGGCGAGCATGCCGATCTTCACGGCGTCGATGGTGACGTCGTCGCTCACGGCGTCGAGCTGGTCGCGCAGGAACGATGTCGGCGGCAGGTGGATCGCCCGCACGCCCTGGGTGTTCTGCGCGACCAGGGAGGTGACCACCGCCATCCCGTAACCGCCGCTGGCCGCGATGGCCTTGAGGTCGGCTTGGATGCCCGCGCCCCCGGTCGGGTCGGTCCCGGCGATGCTCAGCACGCGCGGTATCCCGTTCACGCCGCGGCCCCTGCCCAGGCGGCTGCGAACGCGCGGGTGGCCTCGGCCGGGTCGTCGGCCGCGCAGATGGCCGAGACGACGGCGAGACCTGAGGCTCCTGCAGCGCGGAGGCCGGCTGTGTCGGCGAGGCGGATGCCGCCGATCGCGACGCAGGGAAGCCCGGTCGAACGCGCGATCTTCCCGAACCCGGCCACGCCGAGCGCCTCGGGGTGATCGGGCTTGGTTGCGGTCGGGTGGATCACCCCCACCCCGAGATAGTCGACGGCGCCCGACGGCAGCGCGTGCGCCGCGCGCAGATGCGCGGGTGTATTCGCGGTGAGGCCGAGCACCGCGGAAGGCCCGATCAGGGCGCGCACCGCGGCAGCTGGAAGATCGGACTGGCCGACGTGCACGCCGTCCACCTCCGCGCCGGCGTGCCGCGCTGCCAGGAAGACGTCGACCCTGTCGTCGACGAGCAGCAGGCACCGCCCGGCGGTGATCCGGGACGCGGCGACCACGAGGTCGTAGAAGTCCCGGGTGGCGGCGGTCTTGTCACGAAGTTGAACCACGCGGACACCGCCGGCGACCGCGGCCGCAATCACCCCGAGCACCCCGAGCCGTCCGGAGAGCCGCCGGTCGGTGACCAGGTAGGTGGAAAGGTCGAGGGGGCAGAGCGGAGGCTGTGCCGCGTGGGCTGGCCGGGTCCTCCGGGCTGGCAGGGACATCGGTGCTGGAAGGGACATCGGGGCGGGCATTATCATCCGATGACCACGCCGGCCAGCACGTCGTCAGGGGTGAGGCCCGCCAGTCGGTCGAGGAAGGCGACGGCGAAGCTGCCCGGACCGGCCGATTCCAACGCGGCCTGCTCGGCCGCGAGCGCGTAGATCGCGCAGGCGGCGACGGTCGTGGCGAGCCGGTCGTTGTCCTGGGCGGCGAAGGCGGCGATCACCGCGCCGAGGGCGCAGCCGCCGCCGGTGATCCGGGTCAGCAGCACGGTGCCGTTGTCGACCCGCACATCCCTGGCCCCGTCGGTGACGATGTCGGTCGCGCCGGAGATGGCGACGATGGAGCCGAAGTCGATCGCGAGGTGGCGGGCCGCGTCGAGCGCGGCCTCGGCGGAGTCCGTTGAGTCGACGCCGCGTCCGCCGTGGCCGGCCCCGGCGAGCGCGATGATCTCGGACGGGTTGCCGCGGATGATCGTGGGCCGGAGGCCGAGCAGGTCCCGAGCGAGGTGGGTGCGCACCGGGAGGGCGCCGACCGCGACCGGGTCGAGCACCCAGGGGGTGCCGGCCGCGTTGGAGTGGGTTGCAGCCTCGACCATGGCGATCCGCTGGTCGCGCTGTGGGGTGCCGAGGTTGATCAGCACCGCGGACGCCACCCGCGCGAAGGGTCCGGCCTCGGTGGGGAGGTCGACCATCGCCGGGGCGGCGCCGAGGGCGAGCAGGGTGTTGGCGGTGAAGTTGGCCACCACCGCGTTGGTCAGGCACTGCACGAGCGGGACGCCGTCCTGCACACGGTGGAGCAGTTCGGCGGAAAACTGGGCGTGCTGGTTAGACAAGCGAGAGTTCACTCGCGACATCCCTTCGCTAGTACTGGCTAGATCAGGTTCTACGGGTCTGATCTCAGCCATCGACTCTCGACGGCACCCCGTGTCACGTCTCCGAGCCTAGCCGCCTCCCCGACCCCACCCCGCTGAGTTCCGGAAAAGGCACCCTCGAGACGCCCACCAAGGTGCATTCTCAGCAACTCGAGGACCGAACGACATTGGGGTCTGGAGCTCAGGGGGCGGCGTAGGCTGCGCGGAGCCCGGCGATGTCAATCTTCGTCATGGCGAGCATCGCCCGCATGACCCGGCCCGTCCGCTCCGGGTCTGGGTCGCCGAGCAGTTCCCCGAGAATGGGCGGCACGACCTGCCAGGACAGCCCGAACCTGTCCTTCAGCCAACCGCACCTGCCTGGCTCGCCACCCTCGCTGAGCCTCAACCACAGGTCGTCGATGACCGATTGGGTATCCGCTCGCACGAAGAAGGAGATGGCCTCGGTGAAGGGGAACTGTGGCCCGCCGTTCAGCGCCTGGAACTCGAGGCCGTCGAGCGCGAACGACACGGCCATGACCGTACCACCGACATCGGGCATGTCATCGGGGTACCTGGACACGCTGCGCAGCTCGGAATTGGTGAAGACCGACACATAGAACCTGGCGGCTTCCTCGGCCTGGCCGTCGAACCAGAGGAACGGGCTGATCGTCTGCATGGCTGCTCCTGTCTGCTCCGAGGAAGTCATCCCGCCGCTGTGACGGAAACGGAGCCGACCCCGATGTTAGTAAAAGCTCCCACTCCGGGCTAGGGGCAACGGCATCCCGCCGCAGCGTAGTCTGAGGTCACCGGCCGACCGGTCGACGATGATTGATGTTCCGTGGCGAAGAAGAGAGCGTGTCATGAGCGGCAAATACGAAGTGTATGTCGACAGGTCCGGCGGCTACCAGTTCAGGCTCAAGGCCAACAACGGCGAGGTCATTGCCACCTCCGACAGCTACAAGACGAAGGTGGCCGCGCTCAAGGGGATCGAAGCCCTGAAGTCCCACGCCAAGTCCCACGTGGTCGACCTGACCGAGCCTGCCAGCTGAAACGGGAATCGCCGCCCACACGGCGCGGGGTCGAGTGGGCGGCGATTCCGGCGATGCGCGGCTCAGCCGTTGATCACCTGGGGCACGCCGAGCGCCTTGAGGCCTTCGACGCCGAATTCGAGCCCGTAGCCGGACTGCTTGGCCCCGCCGAACGGGATCATCGGGTGCACTCCGCCGTGCCCGTTGATCCAGACTGTGCCGGCCTCGAGGCGCGCGGCCACTTCGCGCGCCTTCGCCAGGTCGGGCGACCAGACCGAGCCGCCGAGCCCGACGTCGACGCCGTTGGCCTGCGCGATCACGTCGTCGAGGTCTGTGAAGCGGATGATCGGCAGCGCCGGACCGAACTGTTCCTCGAGCACGAGCGGGTTGGAGTTGTCGATGTCGGCGATGAGCGTGGTCGGGTAGAAGTAACCCGGCTGGTCCAGGCGCGGGTTGCCACCGAGGAGGACGCGGGCCCCTGAGCCCTTCGCCGCGTCGACGAGGCGGGACACGATATCGAACTGTGCCTTGTTCTGCAGCGGTCCGAGCACATTCTGCTCATCGATTCCGACACCCATCGGCATGGTGGCGGCTACGGCGGTGAGCTCCGTGCAGACCGCATCGTAGATATCATCGTGCACATAGAGGCGCTTGAGCGCCGCGCAGGTCTGGCCGGTGTTGATGAAGGCACCCCAGAACAGGCCCTCCGCGATGGCCTTCGGGTCGGCGTCCGAGAGCACGATGCCGGCGTCGTTGCCGCCCAGCTCGAGGGTGAGGCGCTTGACCGTGTCGGCGGAGCTCTTGATGATCGCCTTACCGGTGGCGGTCGATCCCGTGAACATCACCTTGCCGATGTCCGGGTGGCTGGAGAGCCGCGCACCGACCTCGCGGTCGCCGCAGACGACGGTGACCAAGCCGGCCGGAAGCTCCTGGTTCATCACCGCGACGAGGGCCAGCACGCTCAGCGGCGTGTACTCGGACGGCTTGACGACGACCGCGTTGCCCATCCGCAGGGCGGGGGCGATCTGCCAAACCGCGATCATCATCGGCCAATTCCACGGCCCGATGGCACCCACAACCCCGATCGGGCGGTAGTGCAGTTCGGCGTGGGTCTGGCCGTCGTCGATGACGATCTCGGCCTCCAGCGGGGTCGCGGCGGTGGCGCGCAACCAGGCAGAGCAGGCGCCGACCTCGAACCTTGCGTTCGGGCCGTTGAGCGGCTTGCCCTGTTCACGGGAGAGGAGCTGTGCGAGCGGCTCCGCGGAAGCGTCGATGGCGTCGGCCACCCGGATCAGGGTCGCGATGCGTTCCTTGTGGCCCAGTGCCGCCCAGGCAGGCTGCGCTGCGGCGGCCGCGGCAACGGCGCGATCGAGATCGTCGACACCGCGCACGGGGGCCAGGCCGACCACGGCTCCCGTCGCGGGGTCCAGGATCTCCCTCGTCGGTCCCGACTTCGGCGTGATTGTCGCGAGAAGAGCGTCGTAGGTGTCCATGGGTCCTCCACTGTGAGTCCGTTAGTTCCCTGAACGTATCCAACCGGGATGCCGCCCCGTTTGTTGGAGCGCGCAGCGCGGTTGTCGGCTGGTGCAGACTCAAACGCGGCACAGAAAATGCCCCCGGTCACCGCTCTGGCTGCGATGACACCAACGGGGCAGACTGGCGGCGGGCGAGTTCGAGAGTCATCGGATGCTCGGAGCGCCCCGGAATTGGCGGGTCGCGCGCTTCAGGGGGTCGAGCTCTTGGAGAAGGCGGCCAGCAGCTCTCCAATTCGGTGGTCGCTGTCGAGGGGGTGTCTGAGGGGCATCGCGGTGTTCAAGAGATATCTGTTGCGGCGCCCTTCACGCACACGATCGAGGTACCCGGCGTCTTCGAGTTCGGTGACAATTCGTTGCGCGGCACGCTCGGTGATCCCGACCATGTCGGCGATATCGCGAAGGCGCACGTTGGGGTTCTCAGACACGCAGAGCAGGACGTGGGCGTGATTGGTCAGAAAGGTCCAGTGCGCCATGACCCCAGTCTACCGTTGACGGCGAGCGGTATCCCTAAACGATTCTCCCGATTCATTTAACGTGCTATCTTTTTCTTGTTTCAGTTGACGGGTAATGGAGGTGACGGTCATGATTGAGCTGGTGTTCGTGCTGTGTGCACTCATTGCGGCCCCGTGCGCGGCACTGAGCGCAGTCCTCGTTCGACGGTGGACCGCGGATTCGGCCGCACGATTCGCCGCGACCGTCGTCGCGGTCGGATCGGTTGCGGCGATGTGCCTCGTCCCCATCCGCCTGATGACATCGCACGAGGGAAACAGCCTCCTCCTCGAGTCCCTGGGCCTGAATGTCGACTGGCTGGCAGTGGTCGTGCTGATGCTGGTCTTGGGTCTGAGCGCGCTGATTCAGTTCTTCGCGGTGCGCTATCTTCGCGGGGATGCCCGCCAGATGTGGTTTGTCGTCACCGCGAACCTCGTGACTGCCTCCACAGCCGTGATGGTCTGCGCCAACACGATCTTAGGATTTGGGTTGTCTTGGGTCGCCGCTGGAGCCAGCCTGGTCGCGTTGCTGGCGATGTACTCCCACCTGCCGCAGGCCCGAGGAGGGGCCCGCCGCACGGCCATCAGTTTTGTGCTCGGTGATCTGCCACTCATCACCGCCCTGATTCTGCTGGCGGTTTCGGCCGACGGAGATGTCGCCTTCGCCGATCTTCGCAACGCAATGGCAGGGCTGCCGATCCCTCTTGCCACAGTGGTTGCGGTCCTGTTGGTCATCCCTGCGCTCGCGCGATCCAGCCAGGTGCCCTTCCACGGGTGGCTTCCAGCGACACTGGCGGCCCCGACACCGGTATCGGCCCTCATGCACGCCGGTGTTGTCAACGCTGGTGCGATCCTCGTGCTGCGGTTCTCGCCCGTGATAGGTGAGTCCACTGCGGCCATGTCCCTGATCTTTTTCGCCGGCGCACTGACGCTGGTCTACGCGTCGGCTATCCGGTTGATCAAACCCGACGTGAAGGGGCGCCTTGTCTTCTCGACCATCGCGCAGATGGGCTTCATGATGCTGGCGTGCGGCATGGGTGCGTTCGCTGCGGCCGTGTTCCATCTGATCGCCCACGGTCTGTTCAAGGCCACACTATTCCTGGGCGCCGGGTCGGGAGTCGCACGGGAGGCCAGGCAACGAGCATGGCCGGCCCGACAGGTAACGCGCTGGCCACAGGCGACCGCAGCCATCGCCGTCGCCATCTCGGTGCCCATCGGGTCGATAGTTGCTGCCCGAGTGTTGCTCGGTGTGGAATTGTCGCCCGCAAGCCAGGCTCTGCAACTGTTCGTGGTGCTGACCGCCGCAGTGGCGTTGGTAAGCACTCTGTGGACCCACTTCTCCGCGACCACAGCCCTCGTGGGAAGTTTCGCGATCACGGGATTGGCATTCGGATACACGGCCCTGATCACCTTGTTCGATCGCGCCCTGGCATTTGGGCCAGTCGCCGCAGCGGTGAACGCCTGGTGGCTGCTCATCCCGGGGGTCGCATTGATCGCCCTTCAACTGGTGCTGCTCAATCGGCCGGGAAACGGTGCCACTCGTCGCCTCTATGCGCTCGGCCTCGCCGCCGGAACACCGACCACGCGCATAACGCGGCAATCGATCGCACGTCAGATAGGAGCTCCGTCATGAGTCTTGGAGTACGTGCCGCGGTCACCCGCGCCACCCGCACGGTGGTTCCGATGTGGCCGCTGTCATCATTCATCGCCGTGAACCCTTTGGGCGCCCACGAGTCGGAAGACTTCGCCATCTCTGGGGTGACGCGACCGAGAAACGCGTATCTTGCCGACTATGCGTCAGGGCGGATCAGCGGTGCCGACCTGGTGGCGGCGGTCCTTCACCGCGTGCCCGAATTGGCCGGCGCGGGCAACGTCACCCTCGGTGGCCGAGTGTGGACCGCGGCCGAGCTCGTGGCGAGCGAACTGGTTCACGCCGACCATCACGGTAGAACGACACCGCCACCACCCTCCCCCGACCCGGTGGATGAACTCGTGTCGATATGGATTGCGGCCTACCTCGACCCGCACCCGCTGTGGGAGATGCCCGACCGCGATCAAGGGCTGTGGGCCGCGTGGACGACAATGACCCGCTATGACCCCCGCTTGCCCAAGATGGCTCGAAAGCGCCTCCGCGACATACCGCGCACAGCTGATGAGGCGCTCGCCCAAGCGCTCGCGCGACTGGACCCCAGCGGGAGCAGAACCGAGGCGATCCTGCGTCAAGAGGCGCTGGGGTTGCCTGGATGGGTGGCCCACATCAAGTGGCGTGCCGAGCATGTCGGAGATATCAACTTGACCTCCTATCTGGCGATCCGCCTGACTCTGCGGTGGGCGCTTGACCTGCCGTTGCCGCTGGCGGTGAAAAAGCCTGAACTCGGCTCAGCCACCGTTTGGGAACGCGCTGGGACGATCATCCCTGCGCTGGCCGAGGATTCCGCATCCCCGGACACGCTTGCGCGAGTGGCGCGGATTCTGACATTGCATCCCCCACACCTGCATGCATCGACGTGGCAAAGCGCCTACGAAGAGCACTATCGACTGCAGCTGGTGGCCACGCTTTCCCCGACAACAACCCGAGACCTCCAGTCGGCTGTGCAACTCGTGATGTGCATTGACCCTCGGTCGGAGGGAATGCGTCGCCACCTCGAAGCCGATCTCGAAATCGAAACGTACGGTTTCGCCGGATTCTTTGGTGTCCCGATCCGTTTTGCCAGCTACCAGGCGCGCGGAACCATCGATTCGCTCCCCGCACTCATAGCTCCCCGGCATGCTGTGACCGAGACCACAAACGATCTCCCGCGAGCGCGACGCCGTACGAACGCGCTTCGATTCCGAGACGCTCTTGCCGCCGGCGTCCACGCCAGCGAAACCACACCGGCAGCACCGTTCGCGCTTGCCGAAACGCTCGGCTGGTTCTTCGGCGCCGGGGCCCTTCTGCGCACCCTGTGGCCCGGAACCATCCGAGCCCGGGAACGGCTGCACCGCCAGGCGACACCGGCGCTGAGCACCGAAGTGACAATCGCGGATGCCTTCACGCTCGAGGAACGGGCCTCGCTGGCCGAAACGGCCATCCGAATGATGGGCCTGGATCGGTTTGCACCACTCGTCGTTCTGGCCGGTCATGGGTCGAGCAGCGCCAACAACCTGTACCAATCGGCGCTGGACTGCGGTGCCTGCGGCGGAAACCCGGGAGCAGCCAACGCCCGGGCCGCAACCGCCATCTTCAACGACCCCCAGGTGCGCCGGATCCTCGCCGGCCGCGGGCTCGCAATCCCCGAAACGACCGTATTCGTGGCCGCAGAGCACAATACCGTGTCCGACCGGATCGACATTCTTGACCGGCACCTGTTGCCAGAGAGCCACATCGATGTTCTCAACGAGTTCATCGGCACGCAACGAATAGCGGCTGACCTGCTGGTGAGAGAGCGATCAAGCGAGCTGCCCGGTGCGTCGGGGCACTCGCTGGCACGCCTGCGCCGACGCGCCCACGATTGGGCAGAGGTCTACCCCGAACTGGGGCTCGCCGGCAACGCCGCCATGATCATCGGCCCCAGAGCAATGACCCGGGGCGTGAACCTCGAGCGCCGCGTTTTCCTGCACTCCTACGTGCCGGAACTTGACCCCGATGGCTCCGCACTCGAAACGATAATGACAGCCCCACTTGTCGTCGCCCAATGGATAAACCACCAGTATTACTTCTCCACCGTTGACCAGAACCGTTGGGGAGCCGGGACAAAGACCATCCACAATGCGATCGGAACGATCGGTGTCCTGGCCGGTCATGGTGGCGACCTCAAGTCGGGCCTTCCTCTCCAATCGGTCGCCGTGGGCAACACCAACCTGCACGAACCGATGCGCCTCACCGTACTGATCCAGGCACCGCTCGACCGAATAGGCACCATAATCTCTCGCAACCAGGTCCTTCGAGACCTGTTCGACAACAACTGGATCGCCCTTACCGCGCGCGACAGCCAGCACAGCCCCTGGCACCGGTACGGCACCTACGGGTGGCACACCGACACCGAGCTCGGCCAAACCACAGAAGGAGACTAGTGATGGAAGCACTCACGAAGATGACGCGCATTGAGATCGTGATCCCGGGTCGCGACGCACCACCGATCAGGGAACTCATCACTTCCGCGGGATCTACCGGCTATACGGCCGTCTCCGGCGTCTCGGGGCTCGGGCATCACGGGCAGCACTCTGGTGCCCTTCTGTTCAACGAGTACGACACCCTCACGATGCTCATCACCGTCCTGCCGACCGAGAAGGCACCTGCCCTGATTGGTGCAGTGCGCCAGCTACTCGAGGACGGCCCCGGCGTGATGTTCGTCGCCGACACCTACGTCAGCAGGCCCGAATACTTCGCATGATCACCCAGCCGTACTCAGGGGCTCTGGTCGCGTTCGCCACCATGCACGGCAAAGAACGGCTCGCCCGCCAACCCTTTCTCGACATTCTCGGCGCCGACGTGGTCGCGCCCCCGGATCTCGACACCGATCAGTTCGGGACTTTCTCCGGAGAGATTGCCCGCACCCTCAGCCCCCGAGCAGCCGCGAGAACGAAGGCTCGACTCGGCATGCAGTTGTCCGGCACTCCTTACGGGCTCTCGTCAGAAGGCAGCTTCAACTCCGGTCTCGGATTCCTTGTCGAACATCAGGAAGTCCTGACCTTCATCGACGAAACCCGGGGCCTGGACCTGGTCGTCGGGAGCATCACGCCCTCACCCCTGCCCCCCGGACGCAGCATCACCTCAATGGATGAGGCACTCCCCTACGCGACCGCTGTCGGATATCCCGAACAGGGCCTGCTGATTCGCGGGGGCGCCGCTGGAGAGGAAGTCCGCAAAAACCTCGACACATATGACGTGCTCTCCGACGCATTGGGCGAACTGCTCCGGCTCTCCGGTGGCGGCCCCGTGACGATCGCGCCCGACTACCGCGCGCATCGCTGCCCCTCCCGTGCCGAGGTCATCGCCACCCTCGCCCAGACAATGGCGCGACGACTAACCATGACCTGCCCGCTGTGTCACGCCCCCGGGTTCGGACAGGTCACCATCGAACGCGGACTGCGCTGCGCGGACTGCGGGCAGCCCACGCACGTGATCGCGGCCGACATATCGGGCTGCGGACTCTGCCCCCACACCGTTCGAATCCCCCGACCAGCCCAACACGCCTCCCCGCGGTGGTGCGACTTCTGTAACCCCTGAGTCGGGAAATCGAAGGGGTCAGGGCCTCCCTGAATTTCTCCCCCGCGCTACTATTGGGACAATCACTCCGCAGCGGCAGATGAGCGACGATACTCGGAATTGGCAGGCGCAAAAAATGAGCAGGCGTGGAATGGGCGGGCGTGGAATAGGTCTGATCGGGATCGTGTATCTGGTCATCGGGGTAGTGGTCGCTGCCACCCAGGGCTATCTCGTGGCCTGGAACGTTCCCGGCAATATTCTGGAAGGACTGGCGGCGATTGTGCTCTGGCCTCTCGTGGCCCTCTTCGGGGTTGACCTGCACACGTTGATCGCGTAGAGACCTGACAGTCCGCGCTTCGGACGGGCCTTCACGGTTCGTGGGTGAAACAGCTTTCCGGGATGACTGGCGGTTCATCACGTTCGATCCTGATGCCAGAGGGCTCATTCAGCGCTGAATCGCCTCACCGGCGCGGTTGATGAGGGGTGTCGTCTCCGGATGTTCGGCCGTGTGCCGCGCGGGATATCGACGTTCACGCGATCCCGGACCCGCTCATCTGCTCGCGTGCCTGGTGGGCGCCGCCCAAGCGACACCCTGGTCCAAGAAGTCTCGCACCACGGCGGCGAACTCGTCGGGGTGTTCGATCTGGGGCATGTGACCGGATTTCTGGAAAAGATGAGTACGAGCAGCGGGCAGTGCCTGCGCTGCGGCCGCCAGATGTGCGGAGGGAAGGACCAGGTCGTGGTCGCCCCACATGATCAGGACGGGGATGTCAAGCGTGCCGACCTTGGCGAGCAGGTGTCTGCGCCATGGTTCGCGGATGCCGCGGAAAGTGCCGAGCTCCTGCACAAGATCCAGCAGGGTGCGCGCGTGGGCCGGGCGGCTGGACAGGGCCAGCTGGTGCTCGATCCGCTCGTCGGTGGCGAATTCCTTGTTGTAGAAGATACCGTCGACCGTGCGAGCGGCATTCTTCCGACTCGGTCGCATCAGCACCGCACCGACCGGTCTGATGGCCAGCAGGCGAAGCACGATCGTGACTTCGGTGCCGAACCCTGCGCTGTCGACGAGGACGAGCGCGGACACTCGCCCCGGGTTGGCGGCGGCGAAGGTCATGGCGACCGCACCGCCCAGTGAGTTACCGATCACCGGCAGAGGTTCGGTCACTCCGACCTGGTCGAGGAACCGGGGCAGGATGGCGGCGAGCTTGGCCAGTGACGCTTTCCCCGGGGAGCGGGCAGAGTACCCGAAGCCCGGCAGGTCGAGACTGAAGACGGTGTGATCGGCGGAGAGGCGTTCGTGTTGGTCGTTCCAGTCCTCGAGACTTTGCCCGATACCGTGCAGCAGGAGGACCGGGCTGCCCTGCCCAGTCACCCGGTAACGAATCCGGGTGCCGTGGATATCGAGCACCCCTGTTCCCGCCAGGCCAAGCGGGACGCCATGGGTTGTGGTGGCCGCCTCACCGGCAGCGGGCGCTCCGCCAGCCGTGCGGTTCCCCGCGCGTCCGAAGACCACCTCGTCAGTGACTCGGCCGAATCTCAGCAACCGGAAGTCACTCAGATAATTCTGGTGGAGACGCCACGGCGTCTTTTCGCCCTGCCGGGGAAGGCTGTTGACGCCTCTCCTGACATACCCGGATTGCAGGTCGATCAGCGACACACGATGACCGGATCGTACCGACGGTGACGCCCGCGGAGTGACGACGTCGTTGTGGTGGCGGTCCATGTACTTCAGGACGCGGCCGATATACCGCGCCACGAGATCGGCTTTCAATGTCCAGGACGCGTTCGTGTAGCCGATGGTCATCGCGAAGTTCGGCACGCCGTCGAGCATCATGCCTTTGTAGGTGAGTGTGTCTGCAAGCGTGATTCGGCTGCCGTCAACGTCGAGGGACATACCTCCAATGGCGAGGATATTGAGGCCGGTGGCGCTGACGATGACGTCCGCATCCAGGGTCTTGCCGGACGCCAGCTGGATGCCGCTCGGGGTGATCCGCTCGATGCGGTCCGTGACGATGTCGGCAGTACCGCGCTTGATCGCTTGGTACAGGTCGGCATCCGGTGTCATGCACAGTCGTTCGTCCCACGGGTTGTACGTCGGCGAGAGGTGGGTATCGACGTCGAAGTCGGCGGGCAGCAGTCTGACCGCGGCGCTTCGCAGGATCGATTTCATTTTCTCGGGACGTCTCCGACTCAGCCGATAGACGAACATCGAGTAGCCGATGTTTTTCACGCGCGCGAGTCGGTAGGCCAGCCGACGGGGCAGGTACTTGCGGAAGACATCGGCCTTCCGGTCCACGGAGGGGATCGGCGCAATGTAGCTCGGCGAACGCTGGAGCATCGTCACGTGCCCGGCCGTGCCGGCCATCGCCGGCACGAGAGTGACAGCAGTCGCTCCGCTGCCGACAATGACGACACGCTTCCCCGCGTACTCGAGGTCCGCCGGCCAATGCTGGGGGTGCACCAGTTGGCCGTCGAAACTTTCGGCACCGGGAAACACCGGCGTAAATCCTTCGTCATAGCGGTAGTAACCCGAGCACACAAAGAGAAACGAGCAGGTGAAAGTGATCAGCTCGTGGGCACTCTGGCCGTCACGGTATTCGCCCTCGTCGGTCCTTGCCACGGTGACGGTCCACTGCGCAGTCTCGCTCGCCCACGAGGCAGCGATCACACGATGCTGCAGCCGGACATGGTCGCCGAGGCCCTCCTCGACAACCGTCGAGCGGATGTAGTCACGGATGGAGGCACCCGGAGCGATCGCCTTCGCGTCAGTCCACGGACGGAACGAATACCCGAGAGTGAACATATCCGAGTCGGAGCGCACGCCCGGGTAACGGAACAGGTCCCAGGTTCCCCCGATAGCCGCCCGCGACTCCAAAACCACAAAGGTCTTGTCCGGGCAATCGCGCTTCAGGTGTGCTGCGGCACCGATCCCACTCAGGCCGGCCCCGACGATCAACACGTCCATGTGTTCTTCCATGGTCGAGACCATACCAACACATTGTCGGTTAATCCAACACTATGTCGGGTCACGATATGATGGCGTCATGGCGAGGCGAGAACGCGGCAGCACGCGACCGTCGGGCGACGATCGCCAGGACGCCATTCTCGCAACCGCGGAATCCCTTCTGGCACACCGTTCACTGGGCGACATTTCAATTGAAGACCTGGCCCGCGGAGCAGGTATCTCACGACCGAGTTTCTACTCGTACTTCTCCTCCAAGGACGAGGTCGTCATCGAACTGCTCGCCCGCGTCATCGACGAAGTCGAAGGCGCACTCGCCGGACTTCCGGGTGAAGTCTCCTCAGACCCGGCTGACCGGTGGCGGAAGTCAATCAGCGCGTTCGTCGACGTTTTCACAAAACACGAAGCAGTAGCCGAGACCGCGATCGCCGCGCGTCTTCACAACCCGGAGATTCAGGCTCTCTGGGCCCGCTCCATGCAGTCCTGGGTTGACTACACGACCAAAGTCATCACATCGGAGAGAAAACGCGGAGCCGCACTCGACGGGATCCCCGCGCATGACCTGGCAGTCGCGCTGAACCTGATGAACGAGAGAGTCCTCTCCGCATCCTTCAGCCGCGAACGGCCAGCGATCGACCGGACAGTGGTCGTCGACGTGATGCTCGGCATCTGGATGCGCAGCATTTACGGGTCCAGCGCCGAGAAATGACAGCCTTCGGGCGGCGGGTTCTGACGAAGTCGCCCGCTTCGTGTGCGGAGACGGTGGGATTTGCAACCCCAAGGGTCGCCGTCACGCGGGCGCGCGACGCGTGCGCCCGCGCGACGGCGAAGCCCCACGGGTGCAGAATGGACGGGTGGCCCACCGGCAGCGCGCATCCGACCTCGAGCAGGCCGCAGCCGCCGAGCTCACCTGCGCATCGTGCGGCCGCCGCGTCACCTGGCGGGTGTCCTGGGCACGCGACTGGGCGAACGTGAAGTACTGCTCCGACGCGTGCCGGCGGCACGGCATCGACGACACCGACCGAGAGCTGGAGAGCACTATCGCGCGTCTTCTGTCGATGCGGGCCGCGGATGCCTCGATCTGCCCGTCCGACGTCGCGCGTGCGGTCGGCGGCGAGACGTGGCGTGAGCTCATGGAGCCGGTCCGACGTGCCGCCCGACGGATGGTAGCGGCCGGGCAGTTGCAGGTCACGCAGGGCAGCTCGGTCGTGGACCCGTCCACGGCGAAAGGTCCGATCCGCCTGCGCAGACCGCGGTAGGGGGTCACCCACGGTAAGTGTCGCGGCGGACGGCGTCGCCCCGCCGGGATGGCCATTCCGGCGGGGCGACGGATCGCAGACAACGAGCCTCCCGATCCTCGATAGGTTTGCAGGTATGCGGAGCTCCTTCGCAGGCCGGACCCCCGTCCACCGAAAGCGGTGCCCGTGAACCTCCGTACCCTGAACCTGACCGCGGGCATCCTGCACCTCGCCCAGGCGGTTGCGGTTGCCCTGATGGTGGCGCAGGCCCGGCACCTGCTCCTGCCCGTCACCGTCGATTACCCGACCGGGGTGCCGGGCGCGAGACTGCCGCCAGAACGCTTGTCGCTGGCCTGCGTCGATGTCGGCATCGGCGCGGTCATCGTGCTCCTGCTGCCGGCTGTGACTCACCTGCTCATCGCCTCGCCGGTGCTCGGCGCACGCTACCGGAGTGCGATCGAAGGGCAGCGCAACCCGATCCGCTGGATCGAGTACTCGCTCAGCTCGTCGATCATGCTGTTCCTCATCGCCCAGCTGAACGGCATCACGGATGTCGGCACGCTCGTGCTCGTCTACACGGCCCAGTCGGCACTGGTCATCCTGCTCTGGCTGCAGGAGCGGCTCGGCACCCCCGCCCGCACCCTGCAGCCCTTCGTGGTCGCGAGCGCAGTCGGGATCGTGCCGTGGGGGGTCATCGCCCTGCACGTATTGGCTCCGGGAGCGACAAGCGGCTACGACCAGCCCGGCTGGATCAGGCTGCTCACCATCACCCTTCTTCTGCTGTTCTTCGGGTTCGGGGTCAACCAGTGGCTGGGGTTCCGGGGCGTTCCCGCGGGGCGGACCTACCCGACCGAGGAGCGGGCCTACCTGGTACTCAGCCTCGCAACGAAAGCGGCGTTCACCTGGCAGGTCCTGGCGGGCATCCTCGGGGCGACGGGTCCCCCGCCTTAGGCCCCTCGCCCCGAGCGACTATTCAGCTGCCCGCTTCTGCAGAGGCCTGCACGTGCGAAGGCGCTTCTGTCCGGCCGTGGCCACGGCCCTGCGCATGATCCATGATCGCGACGATGACCGCATGAGGCAGGGTCAGGGCCGAGATGAGCACGAGGTAGATGCCGAGAAGATCCATCGGGTTGCCGCCCGCGCGCGGTATGAGCGCAAAGAAGAGGCCCGCCAGGATAAGCAGGGCGACGCCCGTGACCGGGGCCGCCTGGCCAGTGAACCGGAGCAGCACGAGCCCCCACCGACCCTCGGCGAGTGGGCGGGCGAGCACGGGATCCAGAACCGAGAGTCGCACGATGTGACGGAGCGAGTGCCAGAGGGCAAAGTAGAGTCCGACTGCGAGCACGGGCGGCACGGTCGAGAAGAAGAAGGCCAGGAGCGCCACCTCGGCCACGTCGCCGAGCCAGGCCCTCCAGCCGCCCGGGGTGCCGCGTCGCCCCCGCACGTCGAGCAGCGTGACACTGATGACGAGAACGACCATGCCGACACCGAGCGCGAGCCGGATGCCCGCAGCGAGGGTCCCGGAGGGTGACGAGCCTCCGAAGGCGCGCGTGGTGGCCCCGAGCACAACGGCGTAGGTCGCGGGGAACGCGATCAAAGGGACGACCATCGGGAGGGCTCCCCGCAGCAGCGGGAAACCGACCGCCCGCGGCCACCCGAGGCGATCGCCGGTGCGCTGAGCCGAGGCGAAAGCGTCGCCCTGACCCCAGTGGAACCACGTGAGAGCGATGAAGAATACGAATGCAACGATCGGGCTGACGACCCACAGGACCGCGACCGCGGCGCCGAGCACGAGGTAGAGGCCGACCACCGGCGCCACGGTGGCGACGGTCGGGCGGCGGTCGGCGAGCCGGGCCGGCACGAGATGATCCAGGGCTCCGTGGGGCAGACCGAAAATCACCAGACCCAGCGCGAACGGCACATATTGGAGCGGTTCAGGAATGCGCAGTCCGGCAGCGCAGGCCACGGACAGTACGAGCAGGATGATGTCGACGGGAACGAAGAGTTGTCGCCTGGCCAGCCGCCAGACGGCGAGCTCAGTGGCGTCGGTCATGGGGCACCCTGTCGGCGACCGATCGAAGCAGGACCAGAAGGGCGGACCCCAGAAACCATAGCTTGGGGAGCGCCAGGATCAGCCGGACGGAGTCGATCGGCCCGCTACGGTCGGAAAGGAATCGCACGAGACTCTCCGCGGGGACGCGCGCGAACATCCGAGCGAACACCAGTGGGGCCCTCTCGGGGTGGTCCGCGAGAAAGCGCAGAAACACTCGGTCGAGCATCGAACATCGAGAGGTCTGCGTCCGACCACGCTCGGAAGAATTGCCGAGAAGTCGTAGGGCGGTCTCGTCGCTCGACCGCTGAATGCGAAGGAAGGTGTAGCCGGTACTCGGGCGGGTAGCACCGCCCAGGGTTCCGATCTTCGACACTCTGGGCATCGGCCGCTGGTTGAAGACGTGATCGGTCATCGGGATAAACCCGCGCTCGTCACCCAGGATCTCGTAATCGCCGGGCTCAAGACCGAAGCGGCTCGCGAGGTAGGACTCCAGCTCAGCCCGGTGCTCCGCTTCCGTCACAGCCACGTCGGCAAGATAGACGTTCTCGACGAGGGCTTCAACGGGCGACACCGGAAGGACATAGCCGAAGCGCAGTCCCCGCGTCTGGTCGACGTCGAAGTCCATCAGCACGCACTCGTCGGCGTGGAAGACGGGTCGCGAGGTCACCACGTGCAAGCCCACGAACTTTTGCGGCACCCAGGTGGAGCGCCGCGCGATATCGTCAAGCTCCCCTTGTGTCGGCCGAAGTCCGCGGCTGTCGACGAGTTGCGCGCCGCGCACCCGGAACCGTGTCGTGGCGACCGCGAGACCATTCGCGATCTCGCTGTAGCCGATCGCGTCCTCACCCATCAGGAGCCGGACATTGGGGTACTCCGCGAGGCGGCCGAGGACGTAACGGTAGAAGTCGTTTGCGGCCAGCGAGACGTAGGGGGTGCTGAGAGCCGACGAGCGAACCTGTTCCGTCGCTGTCGACACCCGCCACGTGGTCCAGCGCGCCCGAGCCAGGTGCGTGAACCGGGTCGGCTCGACATCCCAGTAGCTCCACGTCCGATCGTCGGCGTACTCGGTGCGCGAATCGACCAGCAGGATCGGGCCGGTGGCCCCGCGCTCCAGAAGCGCCAGGCAGAGGGAGAGCCCCGAGCATCCTGCACCCAGGATCACCACGTCGTAGACCTCCGTGTCGGGGACGTCGATGACAAGGGAGTCCGGGACCTGGACGGCGATCCCGCGGCCGAGCGGAATCATCTCCGGGACATCGGGCCCATTCCTGCCTGCCTCGCTCACAACCGTTTCGTACCGACCGAACGAAAAAATACTGGGAGTCACGTTGTCCTTCGTGGGACGTCAAGCGGCGGGCGGGTTGCCCAAGGCGACAGTACTACAAGTGATTTAGATTCTAGGTAAATTAGCGTCTCAGCGAAACATGCGGCTTTGTTCACGGTTTCGATCAATAGGATTGCCTCATCTGGAGCGTGTGGTTTCAGGGCCGAGTTGGCGGGGGATGATTCATTCATGGCAGCAGAAGGCACCCGATCAGCACCGGTAGCCCACCTCACCGGATGGGTGCGCACCCCGTTCACAGGAGCCAGGACGACCTACGACTGCTATGAAAAGGGCTCGGGGCCGGGGGTGGTACTCATCCCGGAGATCCCCGGGATCACCCCTGAGGTTCTCGGCCTTGCCGAGCACCTCGTCGCGGCGGGCTTCACCGTGGTTGTGCCCTCGCCGTTCGGTGATCCGGGGCGGGCCTCGTCGGGCGGTTACCTCATCAGGACAGTGCTTCGACTGTGCGTCTCGTCGGAGTTCAGGGCGTTCGCCACCAATGCACATCGGCCGATCACTGATTACTTGAGGGCAGTCGCATCCGACGTCGCCTCTCGCACCCCCGGGAAAGGCGTTGGCGTGATCGGCCAGTGCTTCACGGGCGGCTTTGCCCTGGCCGCCGCGATCGACGATTCGGTAGCGGCGTCCGTGTTGAGCCAACCGGCAGCGCCATTTCCGCTGGGCCGCGCCCGCCAGCTCGACCCGGGAGTCTCCCCGGAAGACTTCGATCGCATCGCGGCCCGCGCGAGTGCGGGCGAGGTGTGTGCACTCGGCCTGCGCTTCAGTGAAGACAGCTCAGTCCCACGAGCCCGGTTTGACACCATCAAGGCGCGCCTGGGCGATGCCTTCGAGATCATCCAACTGGACTCGTCGCCAGGCAACCCCGACGGGTACTCGAAGTCGGCGCACTCCGTGCTCACGCGCGAGGTGCGGGAGAATCCGGCCAACTCCGCCTCGGCAGCCCGCGACCGCGTCGTTGCGTTCTTGAGGGAGCGGATCGGCTGAGCGGCATCCTCCACCTCGAAGGAGACCCGGATGCTCAGCCAAGTCGACGGGCGCTGGACGGTCCCGATCGGCCGGCTACAGCCCCTCGCGCTGCCGCTCCTGGTCGACGACCTGCTCCCGGTCGGCCAGCCGCGCAAGCCCGGCGAACGGTTGGGCCATCCGGAAGTTGCCGCGCAGCACCGGCTCCGTGCGGTCCCGGAACGCCCAGTAGCCGGCGGTGTATGGGCAGGCGTTCTCGCCGAGACGCACCTTCGGATCGAACCGGCACGCCCCGCACAGGTCGGTCATGCGGTTGATGTAGGCACCGCCGGAGGCATAGGGTTTGGTCGCCACCGTTCCGCCGTCGGCGTGCTGCGACATGCCGATCACGTTCACCGGCATCACCCACGGGGTGCCGTCGACGAACATGTCGGTGAACCAGCGCTCCAACTGGCGAGGATCGTAGCCGCGCTGCAGCGCCCAGTTTCCGATCACCATCAACCTTTGGATGTGGTGTGCCCAGCCGTGCTCGCGCACTCCACCGATCGCGTGGCGGAGACAGTTCGCCTCGATCGCTGCGTCATCCAGCTCGACGAACTCGCGCGGCAGATCACGGTGCGCGCCGAGGTGGTTGTTGTCGGTGCGGTACCCCTCACCCAAGTGCCAGTACAGGTGCCACACGTAGTCGCGCCACCCGATCACCTGCCGGACGAAGCCTTCGACGCTGGAGATCGGTGCGCGGCCGGCCCGGTACTCGGCGACGACGGTATCGACGACATGCCGCGGGTCGAGCACACCCAGATTCATCGGCGCGCTCAGCAGGGAGTGCGCCATCGTCCAGTCCCCCGCGAGCGTCGCATCCTCGAACGGACCGAAGCGCTGCAATCGGTTGCCGACGAACCCGGCGAGCGCGGCTTCGGCTTCCGCGCCGGTCACCGCGAAGCGCCGAGGTCCATCGTCGCCGACCAGATCGACGGACCCTTCGGCCTGCCACCGGTCGAGGTCCTCGCGCACCCCGGCGTCGATGTCGTCCTCCACCGGCCACCACGGGTCCGGCAGCCCCAGGGTTCGGGCACCCTTCGGCGGGGCATCCCGATTCTCTCGGTCGTAGTTCCACTGGCCGCCGGCCGGGTCGGACCCTTCCATCAGGATGCCCGTGCGCACCCGCACCGCCCGGTAGAAGTCTTCCAGCAGCAGCCGACGCTGCCCCCGCTCCCCCGCCCAAGCGGCGAAGTCCGCCTCGGTGGTGACGAACCCGCGGGACGGCAGCACCGCCAAACCCCGGGCGCGTACGAACCGGCGTGCGCCATAGGAGGTCGGGTCGACGACCTCCAGGTCGTCCCGCCCATCGACGATCTCGGCGTAGTCGCGCACCTGGTGAAACTCGACTCTCGACCCGAGCTCAGCGGCGCGATGGCGGATGGCGGAGAGGATGAGGTGCGCTTTCGCGCGGTGCATCCGGTGCCGCCCAAAAACGGACCGGGCCTCGATGATCATCATCGGTCCGCCGTCGTCGAACACAGAACCGAGCTGGCCGACGGTGATCCAGCGGGTGCGGTCCATGAGTCGATCCTAAGCCGGATCGTCTCGCTCGGAGGCCGGCACCATGAGAACCGCGCTGCTGGCGGCGGGCCCGACAAAGCCTTCTGAGCAGAAATATTGTGCGGGTTGTTCCTATAACTTACAGGCCGCTGAATCACTGGGCAGTTTTCCGGCACTTTCGCGCGCATCCTCTGGGCTCTGCCAAATAATCCTCTGGGCGCGCCCGTCGACGAGCTTGAGACCTCGTCGTGGTGACTTCGGATGCCGCAGAGCCCTTTGCCGCCCGACCGATGTTGGGTTGCAAAGGGCTCTGCGTTCTAGGCGAACGGTGATTCGGCACCGGAGGGGCCGATCTGTCCCGGGCTACAGTGAGGAGATCACGGCCCTGACACGCTCCGCGACAAGGTACGCATCAGGGAGATCCGAGTGGATGCAGAAGGATTCGGCACGGATCGGAATCTCCCGGCCCGTCACGCTCGTCGTGGTCCCGTCCACTGCCGCCGCACGTACGCGTTCCTCGATATCGTCGAGATCGTGCCGCGACCCTGTGCGGTTCACCCGTACCGTTCCATCGTCGTTGTAGTCCAGGTCCACGTAGAACTCGGAGACGAAGTCGACCCCGCGACGCAGGGCGACTGTCTCATGAGTGGTCCCGGCAAGCCCGAGGACGGGTACCCCGTACTGCACCGCCACGTCGCACAGGGCATCCATGAGTGCCTCATCCTTCGCCATCATGCCGAAGAGCGCGCCATGGGGCTTGATGTGATGCAGCGGCATGCCCGCGGAATCAAGGAAACCGACCAGAGATCCCACCTGGTATCTGACGAGATCTCGTGCCTCATCGGCATCGAGGGCCATTGCCCTGCGGCCGAAACCGGCGATGTCCGGAAGCCCGGGATGGGCTCCGACCGTCACCCCCGCAGCCTGGGCCTGGTCAACGACAACACGCATGGCCGTGGGGTCGCCCGCATGCATGCCACAGGCCACGTTGATGGTATCCACGATGCGTAAGAGGGCTTCGTCATTGCCAAAGGAATGGATGCCGATGGACTCGCCCATATCGGAGTTGATACTGATGAGGCGAACCACTGCCAGTGGCCCAGCAGCGGCCATTAGCTCGCTTCCAGAACCGGATAGCTCGCGTCCAGAACTGGAGCTCGACGTGCGTGCGTCGCGACCTCGACACCGCGCGCCACCTGCAGCAGGCTCGACTCGTCAAACGGAACTGCCATCAACTCGAGACCGACGGGCAGACCCCCCGAAGTGAAGCCGGCGGGAACGGAAATCGCCGGGAACAGCAGCTGGGAGGCGATGACCGTGTTGGTGGGGTACGTGATGCAGGTCCAGCGGTCCGTGAAGACGTCATCGTGGGTGGGAGCCGTGAGCTTGATGTCAGGGAAAGCGATGACATCGAGCTGGTTCTGGGCGATGATCCCGATCACGCTGCGCTGGAAATCGCCCTGGGCGAGAATCCGGTCCAGATACTCCGGGTCATCCTTCGGCGTGGACGGCCCGGTGGCAATGCCCTCAAGCAGATCCAGCTTCTCGTGATAGCGCTTTTCGGCATAAAGCTTTTCGATGGATTCAATCCCCAACGCGGGACGACTGGCCAGAAACGCATTCATGTCCCGCAGGGACTGCGAGAAATAGACTGAAGTGAACGCGACGTAGTGGTCAAGATCGGGGATTTCGATGTCGACCAGGACGGCCCCGGCGTCGGCGAGCTGAACCAAGGCTTCTTCGATGACAGCGTTTACTGATGCCCCATCGACGTCGGAAGGGTCACCAAACGCTTGGCGCAGGACACCGATGCGTTTGCCCGCCACGGAGGCGTCCGCCAGCCCGGCGGTGTAGCTCTCCTTGTGGTCCGCGACGACATAGGCAGCCGTGTAGGGATCGGCCGCGTCGAAGCCGACGAGGACATCGAGGACCCGTGCGGCGTCAGTGACCGTGCGGGTCATCGGGCCGGCCGTGTCCTGGGGTTTCACCAGGGAGGACATTCCGGTTCGACTGATCAGGCCGGGGGTCGTGCGAAGCCCGACGAGGTTGCAGAAGGAGGACGGCAGGCGGATCGAGCCGCCGGTGTCTTCACCGATCCCGACGAGTGAGAGATTGGCAGCGACTGCGGCAGCGGACCCGCTGCTGGAGCCACCCGGGTCACGGCTGAGGTCATAGGGGTTCTTGGTGATCCCGCTGCGAGACGAGGTGGAGAACCAAGACGTGGCGAAGTCGGGCATGGTGGTCTTGCCCAGAATGATCGCCCCGGCATCGCGCAGCCGCCCGATCGCGGTCGCATCAGCACTGGGCACATAGTCACCCGAGGCTTCGCTGCCGAAGGTGGTGAGAATTCCGGCGGTTTCGATCTGGTCTTTCACGACGATGGGCACGCCGTGCAGGGAACCGACGAGGTTACCCGTCTTGGCCAATGTGGAGTCCAGCGCGTCGGCTTCGGCCAGGGCTGTGCTCGAAACAGTGATGATCGAGTTGAGTGCTGGCCCGGCAGTATCGATTGCGGCGATGCGGTCGAGGTAGGCCTGCACGATTTCTCGGGCGGTATAGGCACCGGAGCGGTATCCGGCCTGCACCTCTTCGATGGTGATTTCCTGGATAGTTTCTGTCAGTGCCATGGTGTCTCCTTAGTCGATTGAGCGTGGTCTGGTGCGGGCTTCAGGGGATTCAGCGGTCTGAGGTGATTAGAGGTCTGTGGTGGATGGTCGTCGCCCAGAACGTGGTCGCACGAATCTGTGCCAGTCCA
Source organism: Cryobacterium algoritolerans (assembly GCF_004402785.1). Lineage (GTDB taxonomy): Bacteria > Actinomycetota > Actinomycetes > Actinomycetales > Microbacteriaceae > Cryobacterium > Cryobacterium algoritolerans. The sequence continues at coordinate 27,665 of NZ_SOFP01000010.1, read as the reverse complement.
CCGTCGCGAGGGCGGCGATGATGATGACGCCCTTGATGATGTTTTGGTAGTACGCGTCTACGTCGAGCAGGTTAAAGCCGTTTTGCAGGGTGGCCAGAATGGCTACGCCAATCGCGGTGCGCCAAATCGCGCCGCGCCCTCCGGTCAAGGAGGTGCCACCGACAATAACGACTGTCAGTACGTCGAAGACGAGATTGGGATTCAGATTTGGCTGAGCTGAGCTGAGTTGGGAGGCGGTGATCACTCCGGCTATGCCGGCGGCAAGCCCAGAGATGGCGTAGCTACTCCCTGTCACCAGTGAGGTCCGAATGCCCGCCAGGCGACTTGCTTCCGCGTTGCCTCCGACCGCGTAAATCGACTGACCGAAGGGCGTGTACGACAGCACGAAACCGGCCACGATCATGAGTGCGACCATCAGCATCCCGGAGTAGGGGACACCCAGGAGACGGCCGCTGCCCAGAACGGTAAACGGCTCGAAGTCGACGACGAAGGCCGCATTGCCGGTGAGCACGAGGGTGACACCGGAAATGATGAGCGAGGTGCCGAGGGTGGCGATGAAAGGGTTCACGCGCAGTCCTGTGACAACGAAGCCGTTAGCGGCTCCCGCGATCATCCCCGCGAGAATAGCTACCGTGAAGGCGACCACGGGAGCTTCAGTTCGGCCGATTGCCGCAGCGGTGACGGCGCACAGGGAGTAGATGGCACCCACCGAGAGGTCGAACCCGCCGGTAATCACGACGTAGGTCATGCCGATCCCCATGATGGCAACGGGGGCCCACTGGCTCAGAATATTCATCAGGTTTCCGTAGGCGAGGAACCCCGGCTGGGCGATGGTGATCGCCGCGACCAGGAGGGCGAGTGCGCCGACGATGCCGTAGCTGCGGAAGGCCCTGGCGGCTCGGAGGCCAGTGCTTTCGATGGAGGTAGGGGCTGTCATGGTCATGCTGCTACCTCTGTTTCGTGTTCTGCCGCCGTGGTGGCGGCGAAGGATAGTTCGAGCACGTCATGCACGGATGCTCCGCGGGGCAACTCGGCGACGACGCGCCCGCCGGCGACGACCAGTATTCGGTCGCTGTGGCGCACGACCTCGTCCAGGTCACTGCTGGACCAGATGATGGCCCGACCCTCGGCAGCGATTTGTCTGGTGACGTTGAAGATTTGCTCCTTCGCCCCGATGTCGATGCCCCGGGTCGGCTCATCCAGGAGGAGGCAGGACACCGGCCGGCTGATCAGCCGCGCCAGGATGAGTTTCTGCTGATTGCCGCCCGACAGTGTTCCAGCGTTCGCCCCGAGTCGGTCCGACGAGAACCCGACACGCTCGGTCGCCCGTCGCGCCCACGCGATGAGGCGCTTCAGAAGCACCGGTTTGCGGCGCCCGGTTGCGCCGAATTGACCGAGCGCGACATTCCAGGCCGAGGGTCGGTCCAGAACGAGACCTTGGGCCTTGCGGTCTTCCGGTGCCAGCACGATGCCAAGCCGAACGGCCTGGCGTGGCGTGCGCGGCCAGGAGCGTTGAGCGTCGCCGACCCAGAGTGTGCCCGCTTCGATCGGGTCCGCGCCGGCGATCGCCCGCAGCATGCGTGTGCGCCCTGACCCGACGAGTCCGGCAAGTCCGACGATTTCGCCGGGCAGGATATCCAGCCGCGACACATCGACTCCGGGTGCGCGGAGCCCTTCGATGCGCAGGAGCGGTGGCCCGAGGAGTGCTTGGGCGGGCGGAGTCCCGGCCGCGTCCAGCGCTATTCCTCCGAGCATCGCGCCGATCAGGCCTCGACGAGTCCAGTCCGCGGCCGAGCGAGTCTCGACGACCCGTCCCTCGCGCAGCACGGTGACCGTGTCGCAGACCTCCAGCACTGCCTCAAGGTCGTGCGACACGTAGACGATGGCGTGGCCCGTTGATTTCAGTCCGCGAATCACATCGTGCAGGCGCTGGATGTCCTCGGGGCCCAGCGACGCGGTCGGTTCGTCCATGATCACCAGTCGTCGGCCGCTCGCCAGGGCCCGCATGATCTCGAGCAGTTGCTGTGTTGCCGTCGACAGCGTCCCGGCCTGTGCAGAAGCAGGGACGTTCATCCCGACGAGCCGCGCTGCATTCGCGTACTCTCGTCGTGCCGCACGGCGGTCGATGAATCCGAGTCGGCTGGGGAGCCTCCCCAGGAGGACATTGGCGAGTGCGGACATCTCCGGAACGATGGTCAGCTCCTGATAGATCATCGCCACGCCCGCTGCCGCAGCGCGGTGAGGATCGCCTCCCGGCAGATCCTCACCCCACAACTCGATGGAACCGGAATCCTGCTGGATGGCACCCGTGATGGTCTTCATGAGCGTGGATTTTCCCGCGCCGTTCTCGCCGACCAATCCGTACACTTCCCCCTCCCGTACCGTGAGCGAAACGTCCGATAGGGCGATCACTCCCGGGTACGTCTTGGTGAGGGCACGCACGCTGAGCGCGACCGCCGTCTCGTGGATTCCGGTTGACACGGTTTAGTACTCCGGCGTGAACGTGTCGGCGTTGTCCGTGGTCAGGAAGATCGACCCGGGTCCATCGACGATGATCGGAGACTGGGCAAGGTAGGTGAATCCTGTTATGCCCTTGCCGCCGTCCAGTGCGTTGGCAAGCTGGACGACTCCGTAGTAGGACTCTTCGTAGGGAAGCAGCACGGAAGTCTCGGTCCACTTACCCGCTTTGACCTGCTCGAGGCCCAAGGTCGTGCCTCCGACGCTATAGATGCGCACATCCGTGCCGGGCGCCTTGCCGGCAGCAACGATGGCCTGCTCGACGCCTCGGGTCATGTCATCCCAGGAGGAAATGACGAGCTCAGCATCAGGGTGGCTGCTGAGCGCGTCCTGAACGACCGTCAGGGCCGCCTTCGGGTCGAAGCTGCCCGGCTGGTCAACGACGACGTTGACGTTGGGGTATTTCGCGGATGCCGTCTTGATAGCGTTTTCCCATCTCGTGAACAGGTCGCTGCCGACGAAGCCGCCGACTGCGACGGCCTTACAGGCCTTTTCACAGGACGCGAAGGCGTTTTCGATGTGCTCGAGGAAGAACGATTCCGTCTGCATGGCGACGAAGCCGGCGGTGCCGGCGGTGAAGTCGGCGTTGCCGCACATGGGGCTGTTGATATTCACGACGGGCTTGTCGGTTGCCTTCAGGAGTTTGAAGTTGGCGCAGCCTGTTGAGTCCGCAACCGGGGACAAGACATAGCCGTCGAAGCCCTTCTGTATTGCGTCCTGTACCTGCTGAAGTTGGGTCGCGGGAGTGAAGGCGGCATCGAAGAGGGTGATCTCCGCTCCGATCTTCTTGGCGGCATCCTGAGCACCCTGCCAGCGTGTCTGGCAGAAGGTATTCTGCGTGGCGCACTCTGTCAGGTAGGCGATCTTCTTGCCGGTGAGTGTGGGCAGGCCGGAGGCGATGTAGTCGAGGGTTGCGCTCATGGCCGCGGTGTCCGCAGAGGCAGAGCTGGCTGGTGCCGCCGTCGAGGCGGCGCTGTTGGGCGAGCTGCACCCTGTGGCGAGCAAGGCCAGCGATGCCATCATGGCCATCGCGCTGAGTACTCTAATTCTCACTTCGGTCTCCTAAAGTTAATGGACATGTGGGACGCTCGGTTTAAAGGTCTAACATTCAACATTGAACAATAGAACTATTGCGTGCCGGTGCCCGTAATGTAAATACCCTGTTACAAACCGTTAGAAAGAGGTTTCGGTGGCCGATGCATTCGTGCCGGAGATGCTGGGGAGGCGTGACGCGTCGGGTCAGATCGCGCGTCAACTTCGGACGGCCATTTCGAGCGGCGTCTGGGAACCAGGCGAACGACTTCCGACGGAGCTCGAGCTGGCCGACACGTTCGACGTCTCACGCGCCACCGCGAGAGAGGCACTCAAGCTCCTTTCCGCGACGGGCCTGGTCGTTTCGGCACGAGGCAGCCACGGAGGGACCTTCGTCTCCGTGCCGAACGCGGTAGACGTAGCAGAGCAGCTGAGCGACTCCATCGGCCTGTGGTATCGAGCTGGCAACGTGACCCTTCACGATGTCGATGAAGCTCGCTGGGTCTTAGAGATGCACTGCGTCGATCTTGCGGCCCGACGGCGAACCCCCAGAGACCTCGAAGCGATCAAAGCGCCGGTGGAAGCATCGCGGGACTTCAATATGGACATCGCCGATTGGCTCGATCTGGATCTGGAGTTTCACACGGCGATCACAAAAGCAGCCAAGAACCAGATCCTTGAACTCGCGATGACTGCGATCCATCTCAGTCGGCCGGCAACGAATACGGTGTTCGTTGAGCTCCTCGACCGAGCAACCGTGACCGACCAGCACGAGGCTATCTACCTCGCGATTTCCGATAGCGACCCGCAAAAAGCGCAGGAGGCTTTCCAACGCCATGTCAGCTATTTGGATGAGGTTAGACGTCAGGCACTCGCGGATTTGAACGCGTCCGAGGTCATCGTCTCAACGCTTCCCGCGATCCGGCACTCGGCGGCGAATCGACCGATCGCCGCGGAGTAGCTAGTACCCCGCAAGGACTCTGGCGGGTCGGGCGACGAGCGGCGGCCCTCACTCTCGAAATCCCAACTCTCGACCGAGATTCCGTCACCCAGGTCCTCGACCCAGAGGCAATTCGGTGCCGATCCGGCGATTCCTCAACTAGCCCGGCAACATAGGAGTGAGAAGTGATCGAACAGCAAGCGAGCGCGATCCGAATCGAAGGCGTCGACCTGGAGGCACGGTGAATCCTGACGACATTGGACTCGGGTGAACCGAAGTATCAACACCCACTTCACCGTCAAACATCATTGTTGCCCGCTGCGGTCCGCTCCCCACTTCGTTCTCCCTCGAAACGATTTCAAAGCCATATCGGCTGTGGCGCTTTGATTCATCATGGTGAAGCGGGAGAGCGCCATTCGGGTGGGTAGCCGAGGACGCCACAAGCACACTGAGTTGGTTTGCGCTCGCATCGGGTAGGCAAATTGGACCGCTGCGACATCAGCGGCGCCGCTGAAGGGGCAGGGTAACTTGTGCCGCGTCTCGAGTAGAACAGCGATCCCGAAGAGTGCAAGGCGGTGCTCAGGACGCCGGTGCCCTGGTCATTCATCGACCATGCCAAGATCATCAAGGACGATATTGCCGGCTGGCGCCAGTCAATCGAGACAGACGTGCCGAGTACCGCGCTAAACGTCTAGGGCAGAAGGCCCGCCATGGCCTCCCTGAAAACTGTGTAGCCCATGAATAGGCCGACTGCCCCTAGGACAATCCCGGCCCAAGCGGGTGCTCTCCCGTACCCTCCGATGCGACTCGCTCGAGAAACGCCGACCCATCCGAAAATGAAGGCCAGGATGCTGAGCAGGAAACCCGGATTGAAGACGACGGAGATGCCGCCGATGATTGCGGCCGCCGCAGCCAAGTGGTTTGAGACGGACGGAGCAGTGGAAGCGACGGGTGCCTTGGCCTGTGCTTCGCGAGATACTCCCGACCATTCAGCCCCATCCCATAGAAGTTCCTCATCTTGGTTATTCGGATTGGGGTACCAGCCCGCAGGCGCGCTACTCATGACCCTGAGCATTTCAGATTTGAAGCCCGGAGATCGGAGGCTCGCGGTACGAGATTGGGCAGAAGAACCGGCTCAGAGCGCCACACCGGGATCTTTACACTTGATCCGACGGCGGGACAGCGACTCTGGTACACGGTACGCATCGCGTCAGATCCCGTCAGAGATGAGTCGGTTGAGTATTTGCGGGTTTGGGGGCCAGCGAATATTGTCTTCGGGGGCCACCGGTATTGCCTTTGGGCGCCACGCAGTCGTGCGGTCGGGGGCCAGCGGCGCCCGACCGCACGACTGCCTATGCCGTGACCTGGTCGGCGGTGTGTTCTCTCATATTGTGGCCGCCGGTCTCCACCCAGATGGTGTTGTGTACGATTCGGTCGATGATCGCGTCGGCGTGAACCCCGGCACCGAGGCGCTGGTGCCAATCCCGTCGCGCGTATTGGGTTCAACACGTCGTTGATGGCCGGTCGTAACGCCGCTGGAGGAGTTCCAACAGCAAGCTCCTGGTCCTTTCGTCGGGCTCGTCCAGGAGCCACTCATCGATCACCAACAGCGAAAACGCGGCGTACTTGTTCAAGAACACTGGCCCCGGAGGGTTTGCCGAGGGCCAGCTGCCAGGCCTCTGCGAGCTCTGGACGGAAGGAGGTGAGCAGATGGCCCCCAACACAAATATCCGGTGGCTCCCGAGCGCGCTACTGGCCACACGGCCCGGTGGCCCCCAAAGCCAATATCGGTGGCCCCCAGAAGCACTAATACTCATCGGTAGATCAGATAGTCGGGAGGCTGACGAACGCCGCTATGAACGCCACGCTCATAAAGATACCTAGCTTGGTGCCCGATCAACTCGTTGTTCGTATTGAGAAAGGCCGTTCGGGCGATCCCGAGGTCGTTGCTACCGGCTCGGCCCAGTTCGTTAAGGCCGAGTGGGAGGCACTCACCGCTGATTCACGAAGCAAGCTCCGCTCCGGGCTCTGACCGGGCCGGCTGGATCTGCTGCTGGAGCGTGTGGGCTTCAGACCCCCAACTGTCTGACACGTCTGTCGCCTTAGGCGTTGAATGGTTTCACGCCGCTGATCCTTGAGGAAGAGTGACACTCATCGGCAAACAGGTCTTCGTGGACCTATTTGACGGGAACCCGTTAATGGGGCTCGCCGCCGATAGCAGGGATAAGTACCCCCTTGAAGTGAAATGTGACTGAGCAGAAAAAAGATTCAAAGAGCGCGTTTGCGACCTATCGCGGGCGACCATTCCGGGCCCACAGGCCTGGTCCCCGTTCGCGCGCCCTAGGATGGCAGACTTGTCAGGTATGGACAGCAAAGAGCCGGGCGCTTACCCGCGGCTGACGGCAGATGTGACCATACTGAACTCATGACCAGAATCTCCGCACATGAAGAGCCAATCTCTAAGATCTTCAGTTCGGAGTACCAGTTCTCCATCCCGGACTATCAGCGGCCGTACTCCTGGGCGACTGAGCAAGCGCTCCAGTTGCTCGAGGATCTGCAGGACGCACTCGACCGCGAATCAGGATCCGAGCCTTACTTTCTTGGATCAATCGTTCTCGTGAAGAACGTCGAGATGGCCGACGCCCAGGTAATCGATGGACAGCAACGTCTCACCACCGTGACCATTCTGCTCGCACTGTTGCGGCACCTCTCCGAGTCAAGGAATCTGCGAGATTCCTTCGAGCGAATGATCAGCGAACCCGGCGATGAGCTTCAGGAACTCGAGCAGCAGCCGCGCCTGCAGCTTCGCAGCCGCGATCGAGTCTTCTTTCGCAGGTTCGTGCAGGAAGGGCGTGTACCTGAGTTGCTGGCAATGCCGGATGGATCTCTCAAAAACGACGCGCAAAAGAACATACGCGACAACGCTGCAGCGCTTCACAAGGAGCTTGCATCCTGGACCGACTCTCGGCGAACGGATCTTGCAAAGCTCATCGGGAACCGCACGTTTCTGGTTGCTGTCTCAACGTCCGACCTCGTTAGCGCCCATCGAATCTTCAACGTCATGAATTCGCGCGGCCTTGACCTCTCCCCAGCTGACATTTTCAAGTCGCGGATCATCGGAGACTTGGCGAACGACGTCTCGGAGTTGTATTCGAGCAAGTGGGAGGATGCGGAAGACAGTCTCGGACGAAGTGCTTTCCAAGATCTGTTCCTGCACATCCGTGTGATCTATGCCAAGACCCGCGCGCAGAAAGAGCTCTTGCAAGAGTTCCCCGAACAGGTGCTGGACCAGTTCCTTCCGGACCGAGCGGCTTCGTTCGTAGATGATGTTGTCCTCCCGTACGCGGAGGCCTACGAAATTGTCGAGAACGAAAGCTATGCCTGGCCAACCGGTGCCGAGGCAGTGAACGGATGGTTGCGCCGTCTCAATCAGTTCGAAAACAACGACTGGAAGCCGGTTGCCCTGTGGGCGCTGCACCATCACGGGGATAACCCCGGACTGCTCGCTTCACTTCTCGAAAAACTTGAGCGCCTGACAGCAGTGATGCTGATCCGTCGCGTCTACTCGACCCCACGAGGCACGAGGTTCGCCAATCTGATGAAGAGTCTCGACGACGGTCTTGGAGTCGATTCCCCCGAGTTCGAGGTGTCCGATTCCGAGAAGCGCGCCACACTCTTGCAGATCAGCGGCCCCGTCTATGAGATGGCGCCGGTGCGTAAATACGTGCTCCTTCGCCTCAACGAGCTTGTCGCCAGTGCGCCTGTCCAGTTCAATCCGAAGATCATCACGGTCGAACATGTGCTTCCTCAGAACCCTCGAAAGGACTCTCGATGGACTGAGGACTTCACAGACGAAGAGCGAGAGTACTGGGTCCATAGGCTTGCCAACCTTGTGCTGCTCGACAAGAAGAAGAATTCGGAAGCGCAGAATTACGACTTCGACGAGAAGAAGAGCCGCTACTTCCGTTCGGCATCTGGCGTAACGCCATTCACCCTGACAATGGAGGTATTTGATACAACTGCATGGACGCCCGAGCAGCTGCGAGCCCGCCAGCTCCATTTGCTTGAGACACTTGCAGACGCGTGGGATATTGGCCGCGATAGCGACGGAACGAACCTCTCTCAACTATCCGAAGTTGAACTCGCAACGGTTACCGAATCTCTGCCTCGAGCCGATCGTTCCGACCGCCGCGTTCGCTCCGACCGCCGAATAACGATTGAAGACCTCGTACGCGTTGGTCTCCTTGCCTCCGAAACGGAGTTGATTTGGACGCGACCGCGAGTGGGCGAGGTCCACCGCGCATGGGTCACCGACACTGGTCAGCTTCGGCTGGAGGATGGGCGCCATTTCGACACGCCCTCACGAGCAGCCAAGGAAGCAGCCGGTATCGATGCTTGTGACGGATGGGAAGCGTGGGTGCTCCCCGACGGTCGAAAGGTGGGAAAGCTCTGGTACCAATACCAGCAGGAACACCGAAGCAACGTTCAGGCCCCAATTGCGGATGAGATCGAACAGCCAGTTGCCTCGTTGTAGTCACGAAGATAAGGTCGGGGCGCCGTCGCAATAAGGCTGGATTTGTGTCACGAGACGGCGATACCCAGGTATCAGGGGACGTCCGGGCTTTCGGCAGAACCCGTACCGAACAGAGCGTGGATTCGGTTGTTTCGGGCGACGACGAAACGAGTGACGAGCTTCCTGTAGCTCTGGTACTCCGCAACTGTGCCCGGCAATGTGGGAGTGGAGAAGTTATCGAACGGCAAGAAGTACCGCACTTCGCCGTCGGCAGATAATAGGTCCTGAAGCAGGAAGAAACTCACGTACTCTTCGAAGCCCCCAAAGAGCGAGAAGAACTCGCTGTACAGGGTGAGTGTGCTGGCGAGGGGGTTGCTCTCGCCCAGGTAGTGGCGTCGGATGCACTCGATGATCAGATCAATTCGGTCATCGATCTTGCGGCTTAGCCCCAATGCCGTCCAGTTAGGACGAACTTCGCTATCCACGCGTCCGTGATTGTCGTGGATTCTCGGGTGTTGATCTACGGCGAATCGGACTAACTGAACGGTGTTGGGCTTAGCCCACGCGCCATGCTGATCGTCGGAGCGCTGTCCACCTGGTTGCTCGGGAAGACGAGGAAGCCGTCGACCGTACTGGCAACGTCATTGAACTCGTCAAGGTCTGCCTGCGGAATCTGCTTGATCAGATGCTCTGTCCGGATCCAGTAGTCGTAGGGGTGCACGATTGAGTCGCTAGACAATTCGAACTCGCCCAGCTCCGACTTGTGGTGGAGGTAGACCCAAGGAGTCGCAATATCCAGGTTGAACTCGACGCCGTTTGGAAGCGGCTTGCTCCAGAGCTGCTGGTGGTAGCGCCTCAGGGTAACGCTGTGCTTATCCGGATCCTGGCCACCTGCATCCGATCGCACATCAAAACCGACGTCGATTGCCCTGTTCATGATTGGACACTATCAATGGGCCGACTTCTTCTCCCCCACCCATGTGGCGTCTTTGGCGGCCGCCGAGGTGCTTGAAAGTTGAGTGCGAAGGCCAAAGAAACTGTGACGGCTCCGGCTCCTTCGCCCACGAGTACTGGGAGGCGTTGATCAATCCCGGCCCCAGCGTCTTCGCCACCTTCGGCGCGGCGGAAGAAGCCCACTGAGATCCCCGCACGCGATCGAGCCGCAGGTATGGCCCCTTACACCGTCCAGGTTCTTTCGCCCTTTTTGAGTTCGTCGACAACAAACCGAACATTTCCCAGGTCCTTGAACGGGCTGGCCTTCGCCAAATCAGTGATCTTCTCGAGCACGTCGGACGCGATCTGGGCGTCCTCTCTCTTCATCGCGTCGTCGAGCGAATCGAAGAGACGTCGGAAAGTCTCCCGGCGTTCGTCGAACGTGAGGTCGAGTCCTTTCAACAGGACATCTCGCTGAGCGATAATGCTCTCTCGCTGAGTCGCCTCCCAAGCGCGGATCTCCACACGCGTTGTAGCCTCCCGCTGCACCACCTTTACCCACGTATCGGCTGCGGTAATGAGTTGAATTGCGAGTTGTCCAAGGTCGACTTGGCCGAGCAAACCAGATGCATCCTTGCCAAGTGTCGTGATGTTCGGGATGGATTTGGGGTTGGTCATGAGTATTTCTCCACGATCTCGATGGAAATATCGGTCAGATCGCCGGTTCCGGGATCGGTGACAGGGGTCTCGATTACTTCGGCAATGGCCGTGATGAGTTGGTATGCGCTTACGAACAGGTGACCGTGTTCGTCGGGGTCAAAGTCTTGAGCCTCGAGTTCGTCAATCGCCTCCTCGGCACGTGCGACGAGGCGCGAAAGGACCGAACGGAGTTCGGCGATGCGCGTCCTCACCGCGCGGAGTCGCTCTTTGGCTGTCTCCACGTGCTCAATGGAGACGTTGATCTCCGAGGCATACTTCACGGCCTTAGTCTTTTCCTTGGCTCCCAGAACTCCTACCGCGAGACCGCCGATGAGGACACCCGGCGCAATCATGATCATGTTCAGTACTATGGCGCCGGCGGCCATGCCGCCCCCGCCAGCAGCTAGCGACCCGCCCCCAAGCCAAGCCAGAGTGGCATTGGTTGCAGCTGCTCCGGAAAGCCCGGAAATAGCCGCACCTGTGCTGGCGGTCGCGAAGGTGCTGACACCCCAGAGAGCAGCGCCCTGTGCACTTGCGGCCGCGCCAAGAGCACCAAAACCGCCGGCGAGCCCAACTCTCGCCTGTTCAACGTCGAACTTCATCGCCGGAATCGACGGCACGCGGACCTCGACACCGTCGACAATTCGGCGGTCGAGACGCTCCACGAGGTGAGAGTGGTTCTCGAGCCAATCAGCGAAGCGGCCGATGGTATCCCGCTGCGCACGCAACTGACTTCGCCCGTACTCCTCGACGATCCCCTGCGTTACACGCTGGACTTCCTCAAGTTCGCAGACAGCCACGTCATGGCGTCTCTTCGCTTTCTTTGCTATCGACCGGGCCTGAACGACGTCCGCCACGCCCTTACCGGCTGCAGCAAGGCCTCCGACAACCGCGACCGCGAGAGGGTAAACGAGCTTGGCGACCATGCACCCTCCGGTCAAAGGCAAGAAGCAATGAGCCCCCTGCGTAGAAGGCAATCCTAAGGGGGACATCCAACTTGTCGATCGTGGCGCACCGCAATCGGAACTAGCCTCCCCCGCATTCCTCAAGTTATCTCTTCGACTTGTGCCGCCCATCCGCACGTGGGGCTTGGACGAGGGCTTCGACCGGTCCATTCCTCCATGCACGGCTCGCCTGGGGTCGCAGAACCACTGATCGTCGCTTCACGACGACTTTGGTGGATCGCTTAGATTGGCCGGCTTCGCTGCCATATCTTGTCGTAGTCCACCGGAAATGCGGGTGCTCGAGTTGCGATGGAACTTCCACCTCTGACCTTGCCTACGACCACATCCGCAGTCGGAACGACCCACCCACCTAGCTCACCACGGAGAGCCAAGTGCCTATCGTGGAGTGGACTACGGTCAGCGGGCAACATAAACCGACACTCAACGTCCGTAAACAAGTCGAGTTCGGCGCGGATCTCGGCCGGAGAAACGTACGTATCACCTGGGCGCTCGGTTCCGAGAAGACACAGCCGTGCCGGAGTGTGAGACCGAACAATCGAAACGAATTCCGCGAGCTCCGATAGCGATTTGAAAAGGTATCGATCGCACCAAATTGCGGAGCCTCGCCCGTCCAGCAGCTGAGCGAAGTGGCGAGCACTGTCGTTGAGCCCTGAAGGCCATCCGGTGTTCCGCTGCATTGCCAGATGGACCAAATCTGCATCTAGGGCGAGAGTTGTTGGTCCTTTTCCTACCCGATAGAGCCCATCCAATGATCGTTGTTCCACATCGGCGAGTTCAATTCCAACCCCTCGACCGGCGAGAGTGAGAACGGCTTTTACCGGCAGGTCGTCAAGTACCCTTTCGGCGTCTATCGAGAGCCGCTGCTTTAGAGGGCCAAGTTCGAGACTTCCTTGGACCTCTGCGATGGAAAGCAGACTGGCTGAGCTACCGACGGCAACATCCACGGCATCAGGGTCTAGGTCGGTTCCGCTCAGATCATCGGTCGCCCAGCGGGGCATCCAAAGAAACGAACATCGAGACACCAGTGGGCTTCCTCGGCCCGGAAGGTGAATTGGCGTGGAACATCGAGCAAACAAGATCGCTCCGATGTCTCTGGCCTGGGCCCCGTCGATCAGCAGCGCAACCAAGTTGGCCTGCAGCCGTTGACCCTGCGTTCGTTTCAGTGCCCGATGATAGTCATCGAAAACGAGCTGGGCGTTCCCCGTGGTCTCCACGGCCTTGAGTATGGAATCGCGCATATTCTCACGCAGCGTGAGTTGATTCTCTTCGGTGAATGTCCCTCCCTGCACCAGGAAAGCCGTCCCTCCAAGCCGCGTCCGCACGGCCTCGGCGAGATAACTCTTCCCCATTCGGGGTGGCGCTTGCACGATGAGACGCTCACCCTCAAGAAGGCGTTCGCACACTTCGTCGATCCAACGGTCTTCGCTCCGCAATACCCCCATCGCGTCCAGGCCTCTCAGTAGAGAGCTGCTCGAATGCGCGGTTTCAATTCAACGTCGCACAGGCCATACGCGATCGCATGCTCCAAGGCGTGAGGGTTGTCCACCATGAGCGCGGCCAAAAGCTCGTGATCATCTTCACTTGGAGAAACTGCGAGGTCAAGAAGTTCAGCCTCAGCTGGGAACCACTCCTCGAAGGAACGCAACACGTCCGCTGCTTGCTGATGCGGAGATTCCTGACCCGTCGCTGCGAGCGCCGCCTGCACGCGACTCAGGGTGAGTTCGAACGGCAATTCCTCAGGTGCCCTGTTACTGGCTGCCAGGGAACATGCCTTCCGTGTGAGGAGTGGGTGGCCCCCATATTCGGCGAAGAGTAGATCGATGGCTTGATGATCACGAACACGAACGCCCATTCGGCGCCCGAGAGAACGGACCATTTCGGCCATGTCCTCGCGGGGCATCGGAGCGAGCCAGAGCAGCCGAACGAGCTTGTAAAGGAGGTTGTCCTTATGCGCGAGCAGGGGCTCCTCAAAGAGCGCTGGATCCACTCCGGCGCAAAGCAACACGACGCCGGACGATGTGCTCGATGCCTCCTGGACCAGGCCGCGCAACTGGGTGAGCGTTTGAAACAGCATCTCCGCTTCATCCGTCAGCATGTTAGAACGGGCCGGATAGGCCTGATCGACCTCGTCCACGAACAGTTCAAGTCGCTTGTCAGTGAAGGTCAACATCTTCTTGAGATCGTCAGTCCAATGGAGCCCTATGTCGGGCAGGTCTGTTCGAACTTCTCCCTCAGAGGTGAGCAACCGCAACCGAGGCATCTTCCTGGATGACGTGGCAGTAAGATTTTCGTCCTCGGAGATGGCTCCCCAAGTGCGCGCGAGAATCTTCAACCGGAACTCCGCGGAAGAAGAGACTTCGCTCACATCGACCTTCGCCACGAGGTGGCCCGCGTCTAGTCGCAGTCGCTGTATTGCGTTCATAAGCGACGTCTTGCCGGCTTTTCTCAGGCCGAAGATGCCCACCGACTGGCCGCGATCCAGTGATCGCTGAAGAAGATCGAGCTCCACCTGCCGCCCATAGAAGCCAGCGGGATCCTGCACAGGATTGGTGACATCGAAGTGATCGACGGTGCTGATGACCGCGGCCATCCGAGAGCGCACGTCTCTGGTGTCCGATTCAAGCTCGGCCGCGTTGATCGTCACGAGGCTCAGTTCGCCACGTCGACGGCTTGCCAGCTGGGAGGCTTTCGCGTCGAGGGACACGACGAAAGCGACCCCCGGCTCAACCCGCATGTCGCGAAGCCGCTGCTGAAGGAGGGATAGCGTCCGAGGTTCGAGCCGCTCATACTCGGTGTACAGAACCAGGAGCTCGAGGTGAAAGTCGAACATTTCCTCCACGGAGGGGGGAAGCGTGACGTGAATCCACCATCGGTCACGACGATCCCGATCTGGCTCCACTCGCCAGACACCGACATCGCTCCTGGAGAGCAAGCTCAGTACTGCAGCTCCGTATCGAGTTGAAGAAACGAATCGTGACTTGAAGTCGTCGAGGGCCTTCTGATTCACCGTCCGCTGGTTGGTCGCCGCCTGACTGACAGGCGCTTCTTCGATTTCATCCCGCACTAGAATTCTCCCCCACCGCTCGCGTTCCAAGGAACGTAGTAGCGCTCATGCTATCGGCAGCGGACGGCGGCAGCGTCTGACTCCCTCCGAAGAATGAGGGGGCAGCCGCGCCGATAACACGCCATATGTCCAGATGCAGGAGGCGCCGCCACGGTGGGCTACCCGTGCAGGGAACGCAGCGACGACCAATAAGGGTCGGAATTCGACGGGGAGTCCACCGATAACGCGGCTGCACGCTAGGGTCGTTCACGGCTGTCCTGTGACCGATGGGCAGGCGGCCAAAATCGCCCCGCAAGATGTCGAGCCAAGGAGTTCCAGATCTCCCCTGTTACCGTAGTTTTCGACCTTGACCCCACCCTCGTACAGACGTACAGGATCGAGACGTTCGCCGACTCCGGCGTTGTCACGGTATACGTTCCGGGCCTAAACGACCGCACTTTCGCTAGCAACCTGCTGGCCAAAGGCCCTCATGACCCTCGGACAGCCTCCAATGCAGCCACGTTTGGCACTCTGTTGCGCAAGTTTTATGAGGGGCACGAAGTCCGGCCCGTCCGGATCCGGCACCTCTAAGCAGTTCCAGTGTCCCCGGTGGGGCCGACACTCGAACAGTGCGGCACTGAAATGCCGGGGCCAGTCCTGCAGTGGCGATTGAATCGGGCATCCGCCAATGCGCCCGGAACCAGTGTTCTCGATGTAGCTCCATGGCGGTCTTGCGGCTTCCCAAGCTGCTGACGAGTGTTCAGCTTCCCTCATCTGCCTCACCGAGTTCCATGCTGACTTGTGACACGTTGCTGTGTACTTGAGTGGTTGTTGCAACTTCTTGATCCGGATTCGTGAACACCGCTGTAGCTCCATGGCAACTCTCAAGGGTCCCAAGCTGATCACCCGGGAAAGATGACCCACTCCCGCAATCGCCATATGCGGCGACTCGTGTCAGTTCTCACGCGAGTCTGGATTAGTCTCACGAGAATCTGGACTGGGATTCGAGCGAACGGTTACACCTCGCAGTAGCCCAGGATTCCGTCGGCCATGTGACGGGCCAGATCGGACGCCGGGCGGGTCATCTCGGCCACGCAAATCATGTGGAAGATTTTTGTTGGAGTTGACGCCCGCTGGACGGGCAATTCAGCCTGCGGGTCTTACGGGCACCTGATGCAATCGCGGCCGTCGACGGTCCCGCATTTCGGAGTGGTGCCCGTTATCCGTCCCCCGCGAGAACTGCGTGGTGCTGACGAGGGGTCGCGCATTCTCTTGTAGCCTCATCCTGTGCCGAAGTCGCTGTCCATAAATGAGATCCGTACCGGCGCTGCGCGATTCGCCCTTTCTTGGGAGGACTCTCCCGGTGATGAGCGGCAGGACGCGCAGACCTTCGTTCGTGACCTTCTCGCCGTATACGGCGTGACGGCATCAAAGGCAGCGCTCTACGAGTACCGTGCCAAGCGCTTCTCAACTGGCGGAGGC
Source organism: Cryobacterium algoritolerans (assembly GCF_004402785.1). Taxonomy (GTDB): domain Bacteria; phylum Actinomycetota; class Actinomycetes; order Actinomycetales; family Microbacteriaceae; genus Cryobacterium; species Cryobacterium algoritolerans. The sequence continues at coordinate 11,541 of NZ_SOFP01000010.1, read as the reverse complement.
GGATACATTGACGCCCTTATCCCGGGAGTCGCAATCGTAGAAATGAAGTCGGCTGGCAAGAACCTCGTTGAAGCTGAGACGCAGGCGCTGGACTACCTCGATGACCTCGACGATGTTCAGCTGCCCCGCTACGTCATCACCTCTGACTTCCGGCGTTTCCGGCTGCTCGACCGAATCGAGGATGTCGTCCACGAATGGGCGCTCTCGGATATGGCATCGAATTCCGATCGCCTTGGGTTCTTCGCTGGCTATGGCTCGCGAGTGTTCGGCTCAGCCGAACAAGAAGCAGCCTCGATCAAGGCCGCCAAGATCATGGCAAGCCTTTACGAGGAACTGGAAGGTTCCGGGTACAACGACCACTCGGCGTCAGTTTTCCTTGTCCGCACATTGTTCGCCCTCTTCGCCGACGACGCCGGCATGTTCGAGCGGGATTCCTTCACAGAGTTCCTCCTCACCCGGACGGCCCAAGATGGTTCGGACCTTGGTGCACAACTCACAATGTTGTACCAAGTACTCGCCACCTCTCCGGAAGGCCGGCAAAGGAACCTCGACGAGCTGATCGCTCGATTCCCTTATGTCAACGGCGGTGTATTCGAGGAGCCGCTAATCATCCCGTCATTCACCGCAGCCATGCGCGAAAAATTGCTCGAAGCGTGCGATTTCAACTGGTCGGCCATCTCACCCGCGGTGTTCGGCTCGCTGTTTCAAGCCGTGAAGTCGAAGGAGGCGCGGCGGGAACTCGGTGAGCATTACACGACTGAGACGAACATTCTCAAGTTGATCGGGCCAATGTTCCTCGATGAGCTCGGCGATCGAGTCACGGCAGGGTGGAATGAGGCACGGAAGTTGGAACGTATCCGGGCCGACATGGGACTCATGCAGTTCCTCGACCCGGCCTGCGGTTGCGGGAACTTCCTCGTCGTCGGCTACCGTGAACTCCGAGCATTGGACCTGAGGATTCTCTTGCGTTTGCAGGAACTGAATCCGAGCAAGTATCACCAGACGATGTGGTTCATGGGCGAGGACCTCCCCGTGAAGTTGAGCCAGTTCCATGGCATCGAACTTGAAGAGTGGCCGGCGCGTATCGCTGCCATGGCCATGCATCTAGTAGAACATCAGGCCAATCTCGCGATGGTCGAGGCGCTTGGTGACGGCCCTGAGGCTCTACCACTAGACAAGGTGCAGCACATCGTGGTCGGCAATGCCATCCGCACAGACTGGACGACCGTAGTCGGCCAGACTTCTCACCTATACGTGATGGGCAATCCTCCGTTCCTTGGCCACAAGGAGCGCAATGAAGAGCAGACCACCGATCTCAGACTCGCGTGGAATACCGATTCCATCGGACTCCTTGACTACGTGACCGCTTGGTATGCCAAGGCCATCGCCCTCTTCAGCATCCCCGGTTTTGCCGGGCAGTTCGCTTTCGTATCCACCAACTCAATTGCGCTGGGTGACTCCGTGCCCGCCCTGTTTGCACCGGTATTCGCGGAGGGCTGGAGCATAAAGTTCGCTCACCGAACATTCCGATGGACATCGGAAGCATCCGGCAAAGCGCAGGTGCATTGTGTCATCGTCGGGTTCCAGAAGGGAGTTGCCTCGTCAAAACCTCGCCTCTTTGATTACGAACATGGCTCCCAAGTGGCATTTGAGTCGCACCCTCGGCAGATCAATGCTTACTTGGTTGAAGGTCCGAATGTCCTCGTCACACCGCGGCGAAAGCCTCTGTCTCCAAGCCTGCCCCAAATATCTGCGGGTTCAACTCCGATCGACTGGGGACATCTAACGGTCGAAAAGGCTGATTACGCTGACGTCTTTGCCGACAAGATCGCACTCAAGTACTTGCGTCCTTACTATGGCGGCGAAGAACTGATCAACAAACTCGATCGCTGGTGCCTGTGGTTGGTTGACGTCGAACCGAGCGACATCGTCAACAGCCGGGTATTGCGCACTCGCGTCGAGGCAGTTAGGGCGGCGAGAAGCGCGCCGTCCGTGAAGCGCTTGGCGAGCCGAGAACTTGCGGCTACGCCCCAACTCTTCGGTGAGCGGCGCCAACCAACGTCCGAGTACCTCGGGATTCCTCAGGCATTCGCGCGGATCAGGAACTACGCGACGGCGGCTCGACTCGGACCGGAAGTTATTGCGTCTATCAAGCTCTTCACCGCCGCCGATTCCGATGGCTTCCTCTTTGGGATCATCTCCTCGAGCGCCTACATGGCATGGCAACGAGCAGTGGGCCAACGGACCCCGAACAACCAGTACTCCTTCACCGCCTCAGTCGTTTGGAACAATCTGCCTATTCCCGCGATGTCTGACGCCCAGAGGCGCGGGATAATAACGGGCGGGGAGGCCGTGCTCGACGCTCGGGCGCTACGCCCAGATCGCTCTTTAGCCGACCTGTACAACCCGCTTGCGATGGACCCGACGCTTCTCAAGGCCCATGCACGCCTTGACCGAGCTGTTGATCTTGTCCTCGGGCTGAAGAACAACCCCACCGAAGCGGGACGGCTGGCGGTTCTCTTCGCATCATATCAACGAATGAGCGCCGCGGACCAGCTCAAGATCCCGAGAGCGATAAAAACGGCGAGGCGCAGGAACTAAGAACGAGGATGGGTGTCTAGGTGGGATCCCACAGCCTCGATGTCACGCCTTCCCGTTGGAAACCGATGCGATTCCGCAAATAACTCTTCGATCGGACGCAGGATTCGCGCGCATCGTGGGCCGGCAGCATCCTCTCTTGCGTGAGGTTGAGCCGCTTACGCAACGATAGGTTTAGGCCCATGCCTACTGCTCCTTCGACCTTGCTTCGCGACCGCCTTCAAGAGCTGATAGGGGCTCAGCGTCGCCGGATTCAGATCGAGGGCTCCCCCAGGTCGGTCGATGAGTTGATGTACGTCGCCGCGATTTTCCGTTGCGGGACACAGTCATGACTACCGTCGATGCGCAAATCCGCAACGCCGATCAGGCGATCTGCGACAACATCGCGGCGCTGCAGGATAATCGGGCCCTTCTCTCGCAGAATCTCTTGTCTCAAGCGCGGAATCTGGTGGAGGCGATCGTTGTTCGCGTCCACAGCGGTGACGGTGGCATCGACTTCGTTTTCGACGCAGTTGGGCCTGCCCTTGCCTATGTCGGCTCGGGCAGCAAGAAGATCAGCTTCCTTCAACGCTTTCACAAGCTCATTCAGATCAGCGCCTCTCACTACACGATGGACGGCGACACGTCCGAGCGGCTGATGCTCAAGTACTACGAGTACCTCTTGCGTGTACGTACTCTGCTGCAGGACTCATACGACATCACGTCTCTTGCCAATCTGGAGTCCTTTCCAGTCGATCTTGATCCGTCCCTGCGTGAGTATCACGAGAAGATCGCCGAGCGAATCGATGCGGTTCGGCTGAACCCGCCGGATGAAGGCGGAGCGCGCCGGTACTACATCCACAAGGCTCGACCGTTCTTCGTCGACGGACGGATCTATTACGAGGTCACCTTCTATCGCGCTGTCAATAAGGTGAGCAAGTTCGATCGGATCATCGCTTTCACGGACGTAGACGTGACGGACAAGTACGCAGCGATGCTGACCCTCCACAGCGACTCAATCGAGGTGCTCGGCCAAACAATGCCCATCACGGTCATCCGGGAATGGGAGGTTTCCATACGACCGTGCGAGTTCGACAACTTCGCACGACTCTTTGGACTCACCACGGCCGTGCGTACCGGCACGCCCGAATACCGATATGTCATGCACGGGCTGACTTCCAGCTCAGGCAGCCTTCTCGATCTCATCGACATGCCCGATCACGAATATGCCAAGGTTCGGCGGGCCGGCACGGCCAATGTGAGCAAGCCGCAGATCTTCCCAGCCCTCGACAGGGCGCGTGATGTCGTGCGGAGCATGGCCCCGGGGCACAATGTCATTCGCTACCTGATGTTGGCGATGCACAACCAGTTTCTCAAGGCGCAGCACGGAACCGTCGGATGCGACCGCCTCTCTGGCCTGAAGCTGCAGTGGGGGTGCATTCCCTTCGACACGATGCCCTTCTGCACCTCGCTGGCGGCGCACAACCCCCGATACTGGGACTTGGTCGAGAGCCTCGACGTGACCGGACGGAACCACGAACTACTCGCTCGGCGAGTCAAGAACAATGTTGAGAATAACGGTGTCCTGTACACGCCGGTGAATGAATTGGACGATCTCGGCGACGTGGACCAGCTGATCGCGACGTACAACGGCGCGCTCTACATTGGGCACCGGGCAAGACGAGAACTCAAGAAGGACATGGGGCACGTCTTCATCTGTGGGTACGAGGACGACACGGTCTCCATCATCGAGAAGCTCCAAGAGTTCGCGGTGTCCGGCATCGACGGTTACACCGATGCCGTAAAGCGCTGGCTCGATGAGACACCCCGCGGGATCGACGATGATTCTAAGAAAGGCGCACTCACAGAACTGTTTTGTCAATCTCGCGTAGCCCTTGTCTATGGGGCCGCCGGAACAGGGAAGTCGACGATGGTCAACCACGTCGCCAACTATTTCAACGACAAGCGAAAGCTTTTCCTCGCCCACACGAATCCGGCCGTTGACAATCTCAAACGTCGCGTCACTGCCCAGGACTCGACGTTCCGGACGATCACCAGCCACCTCTATCGAGCCGCGTCCGACCACGCATATGACGTTCTCGTCATCGACGAGTGCAGCACGGTGAGCAACACCGATCTCCTCAAGGTTCTGGAGAGAACGTCATTCAAGCTGCTGGTGCTCGTCGGTGATATCTACCAGATCGAATCAATTCAGTTCGGAAACTGGTTCAGCGTCATACGTTCTTTCATCCCGCATGAGTCAGTGTTTGAACTGATTACGCCGTTCAGGACCAAGAATCCTGCACTCCTCAATTTCTGGGACAAGGTTCGGAATCTCGACGATGACATTGCTGAAGTCATCGCGCACAACGGTTACTCGAACACTCTCGATGAGTCGCTGTTCCAAGGGCAACGCGAGGACGAAATCATCCTGTGCCTCAACTATGACGGCCTCTACGGCATCAACAACATCAACCGCTTCCTCCAGAGCAGTAATCCAAGCGACGCGATCGTCTGGGGCATTGCCACGTATAAGGTGGGCGACCCCGTTCTATTCAACGAGACTGAGCGCTTTCGGCCGGTTATCTACAACAATCTCAAAGGGAAGATTGTAGGCATTGAGCTATTGCCCGGCAGAGTGCAGTTCGATGTGGAGCTTGCACGCGCACTCACCGAGTTCGACGTCGACGGCAGGGACCTCAGATGGGTGGGAGACAGCACCGTTCGATTCGACGTCTACGAGCGCGACAACAGCGACGAAGATGACGACTCGTTCAACACCGGCGTTCCATTCCAGATCGCCTATTCGGTGTCCATCCACAAGGCACAAGGACTTGAGTATGACTCGGTCAAAGTCGTCGTCACCGATGCTAACGAGGACGATATCTCGCACAGCATCTTCTACACCGCTGTGACGAGAGCACGCGAGCGCCTCCAAATCTTCTGGACACCAGAGACACAACACGCAGTTCTAACTCAACTTCACCGCCGCATGAGCGCTAAGGACGTTGCTCTACTCTCGAGGCGGCGTGCACTTACGCCCGCGTCAGGGCCGAAACGTTAGCCTTCGTGGGTCGGTTCGCGAATGTTCCAACATCCTCTACGAACAGTCAAGAGTTGATGCTCAAGATCGTGGCCAAGGAACGCAGTAGCTGTTCAAGCCATCAGCGAGCACGGACATCAGACAAACTCTCGGCTACAACCCGTGCCGCCGATTCAGCGAGGCTGTCACACTCACGCCAGTGACTCGGTGCCGAGGAACGCGCATGACCTTTGAGATCGCGCAAACTGAAATAGCATCGGAAGACAATGACTACGCCCGAGGATGTACTGGATATTTCTTGCGACGAGTCAGGAAACGACGGCGAGAGACTCGTCGACGGCAGCGGAACGGTCTTCTCGCACGGTAGTCATGACCTTTCGCTAGAAGAAGCCAGCGAGATCATGGATTGGCTTCGTTCCGAAACTCGTTCTCAAGCTCCCGAATTCAAGTTCAAACAGCTTGCCCGGCACTGTGATCCGGAACTTTTGAGCGAGCTGTTCGAAGAGCGCTTGGCCAATCGCGCTCACGTCAACCTATCCGAGAAGACCTACATGGTCGTCGGCAAGGTTGTCGACTTACTCGTTGAGGAGTTGGCGCACTCGCTCGGCATGAATCTGTACGCCGGTGGAAAAGCACGCGCGATGGCACTTAGGTTCTATCGAGAAGGCGGGCGCGCGCTGGGCACCGTCGGATGGATGGAACTGCTGCGCGCATTCAATTCGCTGATGAGAGTGAACGCGGACAAAAACGGCAACAAGACGACCATCGAGGAGTTCTTCAAAGTCGTCGATACGTCGCGTGGGAACAGTAAACGGCTGAATGTCACCACCGTCCTCGACTTGGTCTTCGCGGCGCGCGTCCATGCCGAGGAATTTCAAGAACAGCTGTCCGACTCCGCTTTGCCGGCCCTCGATCCGCTCCCCACCAGCCTGGCTCAGATTGCGAGGTTCTGGCACGAGTCGTCGGATAGGCCGATCCGTGTCCGCCACGACGTCAGCCCGGCACTGCGTCCTGAGACAGTCGACGCCCTTGTCTTTAGCCCTCGCAATCCCGGCGAGTTCGTGCGATTGGCTCCACCGGTTCCACTTGTGGAGATCGTCCAAGTCATCTCGGAATCAGATCCGCGAATCCAAGTTGCCGACCTAATCGCTGGATTCGGAGCCAAGGTAGCCATGAACGCTCTGGAGAACAGCGCGAGTCCTGAGGATCTCCGGTTACTCCACCCGTTTCTCGATCAGAACAGTCTCTGGGGTGACGAGCTTTCTTGGAAAAGGATGACCCGTCCGGTCTAGGCCCTTCGGAATCTGGATTCCCTGCGATCGCGAGCCGATTCAGGACTCGGGTACCAGAGTTCCATGTCCACTCCAGATATTGTGCCATGCTGCTCAGCGAGGCCTTAGCGGCCCAGCCGGGAACGGGAGTGGTGTGGCACTAAATTTTGGGGAGCACCCAGACGTCGTGTTCGAGCAAGCACCGCTCACCCTCGTCCTCTGCCAAGTGCGATTTCCACCGATCCTGGCCCTACTGAGTGCCGCCGGTGTCACTGGCTTCCAAACAGCTCTGCGAGATGTGTACCCGGTCTTCCTCGAACCGGAGCACAGCGCGAGCATCAACCTCTCACCCGGCTCTATCGGTGTCGACGCGCACGCCCCTGTATGGAAGCTACGTGACGAGAAGCAGAACTGGACCGTCGGGATTGCGATCGACTTCGTCTCTTTAGAGACCGACAGCTATACAAGCATGGAGGAGTTCCTTTCGCGTTTCGATCACGTATTGAAAGCGCTGCGCCGGACTTTGCGACCGGCCGAAAGCTTGCGGGTGGGCCTGCGGAAGGTAAACGTCCTGAAGTCTAAGACGGCAAACCAAACGTTCGGCCTTGTGGGGATGGTCCGGCGGGAGCTGTTGGGACCGCTCGCGGTTGCGGAGTTCCCGGCGCCCATCTCAGGGGCAGCGTCGCACTTGCAGTTTCAGGACGATGACAGTTCATTGGTGGTCAGGTCGGGACTTAGCAGGGACGATTCTGGAGCCCTCGTGTTTGTGATCGATATGGACTATTTCACTGAGCGCCCCTACGAGATCGACGGCGGCAACTCCCTTACGATGTTGATGACCCACTTCAGTGAAGGAGCGACAAGTTTCTTCCACTGGGCCATTGACGATGACTACAAAGCTACGCTGAAGCCTCACCCGAGAGACAAGAGGGACGCGACGTGAATTCGACGATTGCGGCACCACCAGTGTCGACCGTGTCTGATCGCGATGATCCAAAGAACGGACTTGGACCCATTAACCACTTTGGGCCACGCGAAAGCGATCGCGAGGCTGCTGCGAGTGACGAAGTCATAGCCCGAGGACACCGATTCATCAAGGATCAGGTGGGGCCGCGATCGGTGCAAAGAACGGCTCTACTTGGGATTGTGTTGGCATCGTTTGACAGCGTTCCATTCGATCAGGTGTCGGTCCTTCTCGATGTGAAACCGCAGCGGCTTGTCAAGATGATGCACGGGGATGAGCCTGTCCCTGAAAGATTCGTCCCAAGGTGGGAAGCAGTAGCCGAAATTACTCGCAACCTCCACGGAGTCTTGAAACCGAGCGCAACTACTAGGTGGATGAACACAAGCGTTCCTGATCTAAATGGGAAGACCCCGATGGACTTAATCAAGCGGGGACAGTTAACACCCGTGCTAGCCCTCACTCAGTCCTACTTAGACCCCTCGTTCACCTAGGAATGGTCGATCTCACTTCCGGTCGTTTCTGGAAGAAAGCGCCGGTCCGCCTATACAAGTGGACCCCTGCGGGTATCTTGTACGATCCAGTATGCCCGTGGCCGAGCCTGGGTCGGTTCGGTTCGGGTCAGCATAAGACCCTGTACCTCGCCGAGACGGCGAAAGGGGCCCTTGCCGAGTACTTCAGACGCCATCCAGAATTGCTTTCATTTCAAACGGAGTTGGTCATCTCGATGTACGAGATAGATCTCAATATCCAACGGGATTGCCTCGACTTACGAGATCTCACGGATCAAACCGCCATTGGTGCGAGCGCCGATTTCTTGGTGTCTACTGACCCCGACGAAGGTCTGCGGTACGCAGAATGCCGCTTGATAGCCGAGAGCGCCGTCGCCGAGGGAATTCCTGGGATCGTCTATCCATCAGCGGCGGCGAACTGGCCGCGAGCGTGGAACATCGTGTTCCTGGGCGAACAAGACGACGTCAACTGGAGCCACATTGCCTCGGTCCTGATCCCGTGTCCAGAGATGCTCAGTAGCGAAGTTCACGTCCTGGCATAGGACGACAGGCATTCAGGTTCCCGACAGTGTCGGTCGGCGCGCCTGCGGCGTGGGCGAACCCCGCGAAGCCCCGACCAACCGGCAGATCTCCCGGACTTAGATGCGGTCGTCAGCGCACGATCGCCTGCCGCGCCGATAACCTTCTAATACGTCAGGTCTTGCCTCGCAGCCAATCCAATGCCCTCACGGGCTAACCGTTCAGAACGCCTCAATCCGTTCGCCATTCCGCCACGGCGGATAACTTTGTGGATAACTTTGTGGATAACTTGTGGATAGCAACCCTCGCTTTGTGGATAACGGACTTATTCTGTGGATAAGTAGGTGGAGAATCGATGGCATTTCGCCTCCGTCGGCTGTGCGCTTGGTACGCTAAATGTGTCATGACCAGCCCGCTCGGCCAGGTAGTTCTCTATCTGGCCACGGGCTGGTTTTCTTTTTCGGTAGCCTGACCCAATGGGCATCCCCTACGAAAAGCAGCATCTCGACTTCGAGCAACAGCTTGGTCGCCTCGTCAGTCGAGGAATGAGAGTGGACAACCCAGAAGCTGCGATAAACACACTTCGCACAGTGGGCTACTACCGTCTCAGCGCGTATTCGCATGTCCTACGGGTCAAGAAGCCGGATGGTGATCCGAATCATGATGAGCGAATGGACGATTTCGTTGAAGGGGCAACTTTTGAATCTGTCCACGCTCTCTGGAAGTTCGATCGCGGACTGAGACTCCATTTTCTTGACGGTCTTGAGCAGTTCGAGGTCGCACTCCGCACTTCGATCGCATACAACGCGGGCAAGAAAAACGCGTTCGTCCACATGAGACCAGACCTGCTTGACAAAGACTTCGTGGCCCAGCCAAATACCGCACTCCCTGAGCGCCACAGCAAGTATGACCAATGGCTCATCGAATACCGCGGACGCCTTGAATCCTCGAAAAACGAGGCATTCGTTAAGTGGTTCGCGCAAAAGTACGAGGGCAAACTCCCTATATGGGCAGCCGTCGAGGTCTTACAGATGGGTCAGCTCGCTGGCCTCTTTCGTGGCCTCGAACTCGGAGATCGGAACGCTATCGCCGAGGAATTTGGCATGACGGCGAAGGTCTTCGGCTCTGCCATCGCTGCTTTCAACGCTATTCGCAACATCTCCGCGCATCATTCTCGGCTGTGGAATAGAACCCTCGTAGTCTCGCCGGGCCGGCCTAAATTAGGGTTAGCCCCCGTACTCGACCATCTACACAGCCTCACCGACTGGCAAATCAAAAGGGTCTACGTGCCCCTCGCCGAGCTCGCATGGCTTCTCGAAGTCAGAACCGGAGAGACTCTGTGGAAAGTTGAGACGCGAGACTTCCTTGCAAAATTCCCCGCTGGCGACCAAATGTCTCTGCAGAGTATGGGCTTCCCCGATTCGTGGGAGAACTTGGAGCTGTGGAGCGCCGTCTGACCGGCCTGACTATCGTTGAGGCGGTCGTGAGACCGACGACATCGAACTTGCCGATGCGAATGGCGCGACCTCCGACCTGAGTCGGGAGACCGCCAGCGGCAGCTCCGGTTCGGCACCGCCCTCTTGGAGAGGACCACCGACCGCAGCACTCACCGCAACTTCACGCTTGCGCCGTGCATCCGCGCTACCGCATGCAATTACGGCCAACTTATGAGCCTAATTCATACTATGAACTTTCTCCCGGAGCTGAGGAGAGACTCCGCTCCGTCTATCGGCAAGCGGCCGCGGCATCCTCTGCTGCCCACTGATGAACTTTATGCACGTCTCGATGGAGGACCTCCCAACGCGTCAGAGCGCCGTTCTCATATGCCGGCTCTGAGAGCCAGGCAACCTGAGCCTCGCTGGAAGAGAAAGCCGCGCTTAGGGCAGTGAGAACGAGATTCAGGCCATCGACGATTGAACCATCCTTGAACTGACGTACGGGGTAGTAGAACTCTCCCCCAAAGTCGACTCCGAGGAGATCTCGGCTCGCCCGCAATGAAGCAAGCTCGGCGTCGGAAGCGTGCAGCGTGTCTCGGACAGCGCGCTGGGAGGCCCAAGGTCCCAAGCGATCGTAATAGGCCAAATCGTCGTCCATGGCGCCAACATACCCGGCTGAGGAATGCGACCACAGACGTTTCCTCACCCGTTTCGCAGGAACTGTGCGCTCCGCAGTTCGTTGGTAACGGCCCGCCCGAATCCGCGCCAGCGTCAGTCGCCGCAGCGGCAAGTCATCCCAAAACAACGTCGCCAGTAGGCGCGTAGGCGTATCGCGGATATGCACCACGCAGCTGGAGCGCGACCGATCACAGGGACCGGACGATCGACCCCTCCAATTTGATTCGGGCGATGCACTCGCTGGCTGTCACTTCTGCGGAGTGAACTGTTTCGGTCCATCCGCTGGTGCGGGGCATCTCCTGTGGCCCGAGCCACATCGGTAGCCCCAGACCAACCCGCCACCAGTGTTTGATGATGCCCTCAACGATGAGGGCGTGGGCGCCGTCCTCGAACAGTTCGAGGTTCAGGATCTCCCACCCGACTGATTGAAACTGGTGTGTTTTGTCAACTTTTAACCGGCCATTTGAGCGCTAATTAACCTGCCATTGTGGCGCGGTTTCCGGCCATTTGATCAGGTGGTCAGAATGGCTGGTTTGTGGGGTCG
>NZ_SOFP01000051.1 GCF_004402785.1 Cryobacterium algoritolerans | reverse complement strand
GCCGCGACCGGTGCTGGGGCCACGGGGGCGACGACCGGTGCTGGGGCCACGGGGGCGACGACCGGTGCTGGGGCCACGGGGGCGACGACCGGTGCTGCCACGGGGGCCGCGACCGGGGCAACATACTCCGGGGCCGGCGCGACGGGCGCAGTTTCGACCGGTGCCGGCACCGCCGGAGCCTCGGCGACGGGTGCCGCGACGGGAGCGGCTGCTGCCGACCCGTCGCCGATGGTCACCAGAGGGGTCCCGACCTCAACGGTCTCGTCCTCCTGGACCAGGATGGCCTCGATGATGCCCGCAATGGGGGACGGGATCTCGGTGTCCACCTTGTCGGTCGATACTTCCAACAGCGGCTCGTCGACTTCGACGTGGTCGCCCACGTTCTTTAGCCAGCGGGTTACCGTACCCTCTGTGACACTCTCACCGAGTGCCGGGAGGTTAACGGATTCGCTCATGCGTCTGTCTCCTTCAAAACCATTTGCCTGTAATTTGCTTACTGAGAGTCACTGTGCCGGGATTCGGCTACATCGCGTGCAGGGGCTTGCCGGCCAGGGCCAGGAAGGCCTCGCCGAGCGCTTCGTTCTGGGTGGGGTGCGCGTGCAGGAACGGGGCGATGTCCTCGGGGTACGCCTCCCAGTTCACGACCAACTGGCCCTCGCCGATCAATTCACCAACACGGGCACCGATCATGTGCACTCCCACGATGGGTCCGTCCACAACGCGCACGAGCTTGATCGAACCGCTCGTGCCGAGAATGGAACTCTTGCCGTTTCCGCCGAGGTTGTACTCGTAGGTGGAGATCTTGTCGGTGCCGAACTTCTCTGCCGCCTTGGCCTCTGAGTAGCCGACCGAAGCGATCTCAGGGTCGCAGTAGGTGACCTTCGGGATGTTGAGGTCTTCGACCACGATCGGGTTCAGGCCCGCGATTTCCTCGGCGACAAAAATGCCATGCTGGAAGCCGCGGTGTGCGAGCTGCAGGCCGGGCACGATGTCGCCGACGGCGTAGACGCCGGGAATGTTCGTGGCGAGGCGCTCGTCGGTGATGACGAAGCCACGGTCGACCGTGATGCCGACCTCCTCGAAGCCGAGTCCCGCAGTTGCTGCGCCGCGACCAACGGCCACGAGCAGGAGGTCGGCCTCGACGGTGCTGCCGTTTTCGAGGGTGACGACGACGCCGCTCTCGTCCTGGCTGACGCTCTGGAACCGGATGCCGAGGGAGTATTCGATGCCGCGCTTGCGGAAGGCACGTTCCAACTGCTTGGAGACGGATTCTTCCTCGTTCGGGACCAGGTGGGGGAGCGCCTCGATGATCGTGACGTCCGCGCCGAAGGACCTCCAGACGCTGGCGAATTCGACGCCGATGACGCCACCGCCGAGGACGGCGACCTTGCGCGGTACGTAGTCGAGTTCGAGCGCGGTCTCGCTGGTGATGACCCGCCCGCCGATTTCGAGGCCGGGCAGCGACCGGGAGTATGAACCGGTTGCCAGGACGACGTTCTTGCCGACGATGGTGTCCTCGCCGACCTGCACGGTCGTCGGGGAGACCAGTCGGCCCTCACCGGCGATGACGGTGATGCCCCGGGCCTTGATCAGGCCCTGCAGCCCTTTGAACTTGGAGGCGACGATTCCCTCACGGAACGTGGTGACGGCCTGCATGTCGATGCCGTCGAACTGCGTCTTCACGCCGTACTTTGCCGATTCCCTGCTGACATCCGCAACCTCTGCGGAGTGCAGGAGCGCCTTGGTCGGAATGCAGCCCAGGTGGAGGCATGTGCCGCCGAGCTTGCCCTTCTCGATCAGGCCAACGGTGAGGCCAAGCTGGACCGCACGCAACGCCGCTGCGTATCCACCGCTTCCTCCGCCGAGAACGACAAGGTCAAAATTCTGTTCCGACACCCAGATACTCCCTCGTGCATCACTAACTCGGTTTGCCGGGCGTCATGGAAGACGACGCCGCAGGCATCCGCTGATCGGCAAGCTCATCCTGCCTCTTTGACTGTACTACGGGCGTGAAAAGTCCTCTGCCACTCGAAGCAGCGCCCGCAGCGAAATCCCGGTCGGTCCGGCGCCCGTGAACCCGAATGCGCTGCCGGTGTTGTGAGCCGGACCCGCGATGTCGAGGTGCGCCCACGGGATCTTCACCGCGTCTTCGCCCTCGCCGCGGGTCCCGATGAACTCACGGAGGAACACCCCGGCCACCAGCATTCCACCTGCCGTACTTCCGATCTTCGCATTCGCGATGTCCGCGACATCCGAGTTGAGCAGGGGGCGGAGCTCGTCCGGGAGCGGCATCGGCCAGGCCTGTTCGCCGACGGCTTTCCCTGCGTCGAGCACCCTGGCGACCATCGTGTCGTCGCCCATTACCGCGTAGTAGCGGGTGCCCAGGGCGACGATGGCAGCACCGGTCAGGGTGGCTACGTCGATAATGGCGTCTGGCGCTTCTTCGCCGGCGGCGACGAGGCCGTCCGCCAGCACGAGGCGGCCCTCAGCATCGGTGTTGAGGACCTCGACGGTCTGGCCGCCGCGGATCCGGAGCACGTCGTTGGGCCGGATCGCCGACCCGGATGGCATATTCTCGGCGATGCAGAGCCACGCGGTGATCTTCAGGTCGAGCCCCAGCCGGGCCGCGGCCAGCGTGGCCGCCAGGACGGTGGCTGCCCCGGTCATGTCGTACTTCATGCCCACCATGGATGCCGGCGGCTTCAGCGAGAGTCCGCCGGTGTCGAAGGTGATGCCCTTGCCGACGAGGGCGAGGTGCCGGGTCGCGCCGGCCGGCGAGTAGGTGACCTTGACGAGGCGCGGAGGACGGGTCGAGCCCTGGCCGACGCCGGCGATTCCGCCGAAGCCGTCAGCGACGAGCTGGTCCTCGTTCCACACCCGCACCTCGATCGGCAGGCCGGGCTGGGCGTCGACCGCCTCGACGGCGAGCCGGGCGAGGGACTCGGGGTAGAGATCGGACGGGGGAGTGTTGACGAGGTCCTTGATCAGGCTCACCGCGTCCACGACGACGCCGATCCGGGTTGGGGCGTCGCCCAGGTCGAGCCCGGTGTGCACGACGATCTGCCCGGCCGGGAGCTTGGTGGCGGCCAGGGAACTGTTCCGATAGGTCGTGAACGAGTACGCGCCGAGCGCCGCGCCCTCCAGTACCGCTTCGGCATCCTCCGTGGTGGTGATCGGGAACGCGAACGCCACCGAGGAGACGCCGGTGAGCTGGCGGACGGCGGATCCGGCCGCATGGCGCAGGGCGTCGACCGTCACCTCTCCTCCGATCCCGATTATGGCGATGCTGCGGGCAGCGCCGACCGAGGCAGGCAGACGCACGAGCTGGTCGCGGTTGCCGGTGACGCCGAGGGAAGCGAGGTGCGCCGACAGACCCTCGAAAGCAGGGTCGGCGAACAGGAGTGCGGTGTCGCCGGAGGAACTCGCCCCGATGATCAGGACGTCGACGTCGGAGTCGATGGCGGGCTGTGCGGACACGGAAAGGCTGGGAACGGTCATCCCTTGATGGTACGCGGCGGCATGTTCGCTCTCGGCACCACGGCGCGGCGCTCGATTCCCGCGCCGCACGGAAATTGGCGTTTAGAGTTAACGGCATGCGCGATCCTGGTGACCTGTACGAGCTGACCGCGGACGCTGCGCGCGTCCCGGAGGGCCTGCACCTGGTCGCTGGGCTGACCGGATTCGCGGATGCCGGGGGCGCGGTGTCGCAATTCACTGAGTACCTGCGCAACACCCTGGACCACGCGGTGATCGCGGGATTCGACACCGATGTCCTCCTCGATTACCGGGCGCGCCGCCCGATCATCTATTTCGATCAGGACCACCTCACCGACTACCAGCCGCCCACCCTCAAGCTGTACCTGGCCCGTGACGAGATCGGGCAGCAGTTCCTGCTCCTGGCCGGTTTCGAACCCGACTTCCGTTGGGAGCAGTTCACGGCGGCAGTGCTGGAATTGGTGCGGCGCTTCAAGGTGTCCTCGACCACCTGGGTGCACGCGATCCCGATGCCGGTACCGCACACCCGTCCGATCGGTGTCACCGTGAGCGGAAACCGTTCGGACCTGATCGAAAGCATGTCCGTCTGGCGGCCGCACACCCAGGTGCCGTCCAACGCCCTCCACCTGGTCGAGTTCAGGCTGCAGGAGAGCGGGGCATCCGTCGTCGGGTTTGTCCTGCTCGTGCCGCACTACCTGGCCGACACCGAATTCCCGGCCACGGCCCTCTCGGCCCTGGAGAGCACGAGCGCTGCGACCGGCCTCATCTTCCCGTCCGATCAGCTCAGGGAACAGAACCGCGATTTCGTGGCGCGAATCGACGAGCAGGTGCATGACAACCCCGAACTCGCCAAACTCGTCGGGACGCTCGAGGAACGCTATGACGCCTACATGGAGGGAAGCACCCTGCGGTCCCCGCTGACCGACGAGGCAGGCGAACTCCCCAGCGCGGACGAGATCGCCGCCGAGCTGGAGAACTTCCTGGCGACCCGCCGCAGCCGGGACGACGGCCCACCAGCCTGAGTTGCGCCCGCAGGAGCGTCTGATCGTTCCGGCCTCCCGCGCGAGTAAGTTAGGGGCAATGAACTCGCGTCGCTCCTGGTTGATCTTCTCCATCGGGTCGTTCGCGTACCTGTCCGCCGTGTTGCAGCGTTCCTCGCTCGGCGTTGCCGGGGTCGCCGCGACGGAACGCTTCGGCGGTTCGGCTGCGGTGCTGTCCAGCCTCGCGGTGGTGCAATTGGTGGTCTACGCCGCCGCCCAGGTTCCGGTGGGTGTGCTGATCGACCGGTATGGCCCCCGGGTGCTTGTCATCTCCGGCACCGCGCTGATGGTGGGGGGGCAGCTCACACTGGCCTTCGCGCCGACGATCGGCCCGGCGGTGGTCGGCCGGATCCTCGTCGGGGCCGGGGACGCCACGATCTTCATTTCCATGATCCGGCTGATCGGTTCCTGGTTCTCCGGCCGGAGCGTGCCGCAGCTCTCCCAGTGGCTCGGTAACATCGGGCAGCTGGGTCAGGTCATGTCTGCGGTGCCCCTGGCCTGGGTGCTGCACACGTGGGGCTGGACGGCCGCGTTCGTGTCGGCGGCAGCCGTGGCAGTAGTTGCTCTCGTCGTACTGATCGCCGTCGTGCAGGACCATCCGGCCGGGGTCCTGGCGGAGGATCGTCCGGCCAGTTGGGCCGCCGCGTTCGCCCTGCTGAAGCACAGTTTCAAACGACCGGGGACCCAGCTGGGATTCTGGTCACACTACGTGACCCAGTCGTCGGGAACCGTTTTCAGCCTCCTCTGGGGTTTCCCTTTCATGGTGTACGGTCTCGGCTACGACCCGTCGTTCGCGGCCGGGATGCTGATGGTCGTGGTTGGGGCCGGGGTGATCGCCGGCCCCGTCCTCGGAATCCTGACCGCACGGTACCCGCTGCGGCGCAGCAACATCGTTCTCGTCGTGGTCTCATTGATGGGCACGGCGTGGGCGCTCGTCCTGCTCTGGCCGGCGACGCCTCCGTTGTGGCTGATGGTCGTATTGCTGGTCGCTTTGGGCATCGGCGGGCCAGGATCGCTGATCGGGTTCGACTTCGCCCGCACCTTCAATCCCCAGCGCAGCCACGGCTCCGCCAACGGTGTCGTCAACGTGGGCGGGTTCACCGCGAGCTTCGTGATGGTGTACCTGGTCGGCCTGCTACTCGACCTTCAGGAGGGGTGGCGGGTCGCGGCCGGCGCAGCAGGCGACCTGTACTCGCTCGACTCGTTCCGGGTGGCGTTCTCCGTGCAGTACCTGGTCGTCGGTCTGGGGGTGGTCTTCCTGCTGAGGGCACGGGCACGCACGCGCCGGCAGCTCTCCGACGACGAGGGAATCGAGGTCGCACCGATCTGGGTGGCCTTGGCCCGCGCGTGGCGTCGCCGGCGGCGACCAGAATAGGATGCACCTGGCTTGCCTCATACACAAAGCATGCAATAATTGTCAATAGGGCCCGTTCTGGTCCTGGGAGTATCGACAATCCTGTCGTTGCGATTAGCCCGGGACTTGACATGGGTCCTAGTACTGCCCAAAATCCACACTGCCCAGGTGTTGAAACGGCCAGATCCACTTCGCCCGTTTCGACCCGGCAGCGCCGCCGGCGACAGCGCCACGGCATGAGAGGTGTTCGAATGGCAACCCGCACAAAATCCGAGCCAAGCGAAGAAACCACCGCGACCGCGCCAGGCGTGGCAGAGGCTGATTCCGGCACCGTCAAGGCCCCCGCTAAGGCGACGGCTGCCAAGACCGCCGCGGTGAAGAAGCCGCTCACCAAAGCCGCCGCCACGAAGGCCGCCGCTGCACTGGCAGCGAAAGCTGCCGGCGAAGAGAAGCCGGCGCCGCGCAAGCGCGCCGCGACCACCAAGACCAAGGCCACCGCGGGGTCCGACGACCACGACGAGCACCCTGCCGGCGAAGACGCGGATTCCGACGAGGACGACACGGACGAAGAGGGTAAGAAGCGGACGACCGCGGCCGAGCCGCTCCCGAGCGGAGCACTCGTCCTCTCCCTCGTCGACGACGACGACGAAGTCCCGGTCTACTCCAGCGCCATCACGGGTGCGACGGCCGACCCGGTCAAGGACTACCTGAAGCAGATCGGAAAGGTCGCGCTGCTGAACGCGGCCGAAGAGGTCGAACTCGCGATGCGCATCGAAGCCGGCCTGTTCGCCGAAGACAAGATGGCCGTGATGACCGACGCCGAGAAGAAGAGCGCCCTCGGCCGCGAACTGCAGTGGGTTGCCAAGGACGGCGCCCGCGCGAAAAGCCACCTCCTGGGAGCCAACCTTCGTCTCGTCGTCTCCCTCGCCAAGCGCTACACCGGTCGCGGGATGCAGTTCCTCGACCTCATCCAGGAGGGAAACCTGGGCCTGATCCGTGCCGTCGAGAAGTTCGACTACACCAAGGGCTTCAAGTTCTCCACCTACGCCACCTGGTGGATCCGCCAGGCGATCACCCGCGCCATGGCCGACCAGGCCCGCACCATCCGTATCCCGGTGCACATGGTCGAGGTCATCAACAAGCTGGCCCGCGTGCAGCGGCAGATGCTGCAGGACCTGGGCCGCGAGCCGACGCCGGAAGAACTGAGCCGTGAACTCGACATGACACCCGAGAAGGTCGTCGAGGTGCAGAAGTACGGTCGCGAGCCGATCTCACTACACACCCCGTTGGGCGAGGACGGCGACAGCGAATTCGGCGACCTGATCGAAGATACCGAAGCGGTTGTTCCGGCGGACGCCGTCGGCTTCACAATGCTGCAGAAGCAGCTTGAAAGCCTCCTCGACTCGCTTTCCGAGCGCGAGGCCGGCGTGATCCGCATGCGTTTCGGCCTCGGCGACGGGATGCCGAAGACGCTCGACCAGATCGGTGACACGTTCGGGGTGACGCGCGAGCGCATTCGTCAGATCGAGTCGAAGACCATGGCGAAACTGCGCCACCCGTCACGGTCGCAGTCACTACGCGATTACCTCGAATAGGCGGCCACGTGCGCTACGCACCGGCGATACTCGTCGGCCGGATCGTTCGGGTACTGGCTAGATGGCGCAAGCCGGGCGGGGGCTCAGCGGTCCCCGGCCTCGTCGTCAACACCATCGCGCCTGGATTCCTGGCCCGGACTCTGAACGGCTTCCCTGGCGGTCTGGTCATCGTGACCGGGTCGAGCGGTAAGTCCACCACCACGAAGATGCTGGTCGCTGCGCTCCGCGCGCACGGCCTCGGCGTGTTCACGAACGAGTCAACGGCCAACATCAGCCAGGGCCTCACTTCGGCGTTGCTCGAGCAGGCCAGCCTGGCCGGCCGCATCAGCGGTGACGTTGCGGTGCTCGAGATGGATGAGGGCCACGGCGCCCTGATCTCGGGATCGTTGAAACCCCGTGTCGTCGCGCTGACGAACGTGATGGTCGACCAGATCGATCGCTTCCACGACTCCGAGATGGTCGCTGCGATGCTCGGCAAGATCGCCTCGCGAGCCACCGGAACCGTCGTCGTGAACGCCGATGACCAGTACCTCGTAGACCTGGCCTCGCGCCTCGAGGGCGCCGTCGCGGTGTCCCGCTACGGCGTATCCAGCGATGTCCTCGCGGCAAACCCGCGCGGGCTCGGCTACAGCGTGACCGCAGACCACCGGCTGCCCTCGGCGGACGGCATGCTCCTCACCGCGGTCGACGGCCGCGACGCCACCGTGTTGGTGGACGGCACCTCGCACGCGATGGGCCTACCTGCCCGTGGAACCCACTATGCCGTTGACGCCCTCACCGCCCTCTGTGCCGCCCAGGCCGTGCTCGGCGAACGGTTCGACCCGGTGGTCTCAGTCGCGGCGATTTCGGCGATCCCGCCGGTGTTCGGTCGGGGTGAAATCGTCACGGTGCGCGGCCGGAAGGTCGAATTCGTGCTCGTGCAGAACCCCGCGAGCTTCCAGCTGAACGTGGACAGCCTCGCAGCGGGAACCGACCAGATCCTGGTGGCGATCGGTTCGGATGTCCGTGACCCGTCCTACTTCTGGCCCGTCGACACCTCGGGGCTCGGCCGGGTTCTCTTCGCCTCCGGGTCGAAAGCGCAGGAGATAGCCCTGCAGCTTTCCTACGACGACGTCATCATCGACCGGATCGAATCAGATCTCGGCCGTGCCCTCGACGAATTTCTCGCCCTCCCTGACCCGCGGATCGGACTGAAAACCATCATCTTCTCGGCCGATTCCATGCGCCGCACCCGCGCCCACCTCGGGCTCGTCTCCAACATGGCGGGGCGGGAATGATGCGGCCACTCAGCATCGTCTCAGTGCTACCTGAACTTCTCGGCACGAACGGTGACGCCGCGAACGCCCGAGTGCTCGCCCAGCGTGCCCGTTGGGCCGGTGTGGACGCGGAGATCACCCCGGTGCGCACAGCCGCTGATCTACCGGAGCAGATCGACCTCGTCGTGATCGGGTCAGGTTCCGACACCGAATTGACCGCAGTGCGCGACATTCTCGCCACAATGACGGAGCGACTCCGCGGCTGGTGCACGGCCGGGATCCCCATCCTCGCCATCGGCACCGGGTGGGAACTGCTCAGCTGGGGGATCGAACTCGGTGACGGCACCGTCGTCGAGGGTCTCGGCATCGTCACCGGGCGGGCGGTTCCCCTGGCCGAACGCGCAACGGACGACCTCATCCTCGACTCCAGGTTCGGCAGGCTGGTCGGCTTCGAGAACCACGCACGAGACTATGTCGGCGCCGAGGCGTCAGCGCTGGGTCGGGTGCGCTCCGGAACGGGAAACGGTCCCATCCCCGGCGGCGGCACCGGGGTCGAGGGCCTCGTCATGGGAAACCTCTTCGGCACTCACCTGCACGGACCGGTGCTGGCCAGGAACCCCGTCCTCGCCGACCACCTGCTCCGCACGGCTCTGGCCCGCGCCGGCGTGGAATACGTTCCGGGTGACCGAGCGGTCGCGGTCGACGAGATAGCGAAAGCCGGGCGCAATCAGATTGCGGCGAGGCTCGGGCTCACCGCGGAGTAGCCTGTGGCTGATGTTTCGGTACACGTAGGTCGGTACCGGACAAGGTCGGTACCGGACAAGAAAGCGGCGCGGAACGACCGGAGTCGTCCGCGCCGCTGAACGCGGGTAGTCGAATGAAGACTACGAGCGCTGGTCCTCGAGGAGCCGGCCCGACTCGTCGTGCCAGCTCTCGGCGATGGCGGCGAGCTTCTCCTGGTGCTTACGGCCGTGGTGGGCGCAGAACAGGAGTTCACTGTTGTTCACGACGACTCGAATGTAGGCCTGGGCGCCACAAGCGTCGCAGCGGTCGGCCGCGGTGAGCTGGTGAGGGGCGCTCTGCCCGTCGACGGAACGTTGGTCGATGGCACCATTTCCGGTTGCGATCTGGGACATGTTTTCCTCCTCCAGACTGATACCAAGTGATACCAATTTAACCTGTGCTCCATGTAAACACGGTCTGCTCCGGATTTCGACTCCGTTTGGTTGCATTTCGCTCACCGCGTAGACGATTTGGGCCGGGTGTTGCTGGGGGGCCAGGGGCCAACTGATCGGTATTCTTGACAGTTGTGAGTTCTTCAGACTATTCCGCCCGCCACCTGTCGGTCCTCGAAGGGCTCGAGGCGGTTCGCAAACGCCCCGGCATGTACATCGGTTCGACCGACTCTCGCGGACTCATGCACTGCCTCTGGGAGATCATCGACAACTCGGTCGACGAGGCGCTGGGCGGATTCGGTTCCCGGATCAACATCGTCCTTCACTCGGACGAGAGTGTTGAGGTCAGGGACACCGCGCGCGGCGTCCCGGTGGACATCGAGCCCAAGACGGGGCTGACCGGAGTGGAAGTCGTGTTCACCAAGCTACACGCCGGCGGCAAGTTCGGCAGCGGATCGTATGCGGCGTCCGGCGGTCTTCACGGTGTCGGCGCATCCGTGGTGAATGCCCTGTCCGAGCGCCTCGACGTCGAGGTCGACCGTGACGGTAAGACCTGGGCGATGTCATTCCACCGGGGCGAACCCGGGATCTTCGCCGACACGGGGGAGAAGAGCCCCGACGCGCCGTTCACCCCCTTCGAGAAGCAGAGCGAACTCCGCGTGATCGGCAAGGTGAAGCGCGGGGTCACTGGAACCCGGGTGCGCTACTGGGCCGACCGGCAGATTTTCACCAAGGGGGCCGCCTTCCAGACCGAGGAACTCCTCGACCGGGCCAGGCAGACCGCGTTCCTCGTCCCCGGCCTCGCCATCGATATCGACGACAAGCGCACCACGGAGACCGTTCACGAGTCGTTTCAGTTCGAGGGCGGCATTTCGGAGTTCGTCGACCACCTCGCGACCGACACACCCCTCACCGACACCTGGCGGCTGACCGGGAACGGCAGCTTCACCGAGACCGTCCCCGTTCTGACCGACAGGGGCGCCATGGTGCCGACGGAGCTGAGCCGGGACTGCGCCGTCGACATCGCACTGCGCTGGGGCACCGGATACGACACCGTCGTCCGCAGTTTCGTGAACATCATCTCCACTCCGAAGGGCGGCACGCATCAGGCCGGTTTCGATGCCGGGCTGTTGAAATTCCTCCGCTCCCAGGTGGAGTTGAACGCCCGCCGCCTCAAGATGGGTTCCGACAAACTCGAGAAGGACGACGTGATGGCCGGCCTGACCGCCGTGCTCACCGTGCGACTTCCCGAGCCGCAGTTCGAAGGCCAGACCAAGGAAGTACTCGGAACACCGGCCGTGCGCGCCATCGTCGCGAACGTCGTCGCCCAGGCCATGAACGAGCGGTTCGTGTCCACGAAACGTGACGACAAGACCCAGGCCACGGTCGTGCTCGACAAGATCGTCGCCGAAATGAAGTCCCGCATCTCCGCGCGTGCGCACAAGGAGACTCAGCGGCGCAAGAACGCCCTCGAGAGTTCGTCCCTCCCGGCGAAGCTGGTCGACTGCCGCAGCAACGACGTGACCACGAGTGAGCTGTTCATTGTCGAAGGCGACTCGGCGCTCGGCACGGCGAAGCTCGCCAGGGACAGCGAGCACCAGGCTCTCCTGCCGATCCGGGGGAAGATCCTGAACGTGCAGAAGGCCTCCGTGTCGGACATGCTCTCCAACGTGGAGTGCGCGTCAATCATCCAGGTGATCGGTGCCGGCTCAGGGCGCAGCTTCGACCTATCTGCTGCCCGGTACGGCAAGGTCATCATCATGAGCGACGCGGATGTCGACGGCGCCCACATCCGCACCCTCCTGTTGACCCTCTTCTTCCGGTACATGCGGCCGATGATCACGGAGGGTCGCGTCTTCGCCGCGGTGCCCCCGTTACACCGGGTGGTCGTGATGAACCCGGGCAGCAAGCCCAACGAGACCATCTACACCTATTCGGAGCCCGAACTTCACGCCGTCCTCGCCGGGCTGAAGAAGGCGGGCAAGCGCTACCAGGACCCGATCCAGCGGTACAAGGGGCTCGGCGAGATGGATGCGGACCAACTGGCCACCACGACCATGGAACGCGCACACCGTACCCTCCGCCGGGTCAGGGTAGCCGATGCGGAAATGGCAGGTAAGGTTTTTGAACTCCTGATGGGCAACGATGTCGCCCCGCGCAAGGAATTCATCATCGACAGCTCGGACAAGCTCAGCCGCGACCGAATCGACGTTTAGCCGCCGGTACCGGTTTCTGGTGGGGACGGGCTTCCAGCCGGAACGGAGAATGCAGTGCTCGGCAGGTCGGCCTCATCGGCCATGATCGCGTCGACAATGCGTCGGGCGACCAGGTTGGGGGCGTGACCGGTGGGCAGTCGTGGCGCCTCTCCGGCGATCGGGTGCGCGGACAGGCCGGTTTCGGTATGCCCCGGCCTGGCGTCGAGAATCCGGATGCCGGTCCGGCGCAGCTCCCTGCCCGCGGCCTTGTCGAAGGCGGCAAGGGCGGCCTTCGACGCGGAGTAGGCCGCCAGGTTGGCGGTGGGGCTTTCGCTCACGACCCCACTCAGCGTCACCACGAAGGGACGACGCCCCGCGGCCGCGGAGTCGGTCAGTGCGTGGCGGGCGGCGCGCAACAACCGGATCGGGGCGAGCGTATTCACGGCGAAGAGCCGTTCCAGTGTTGCATCGCTCACCTCGGTCGCCGCACCGAAGGCAACGACGCCCGCGGCGTTCACGATTCCGTCGAGGCGACCATCGACATCGGTCGCCCGGGCAACCAGGTCGAGGATGTCCGCCGGTACGGCAAGGTCGGCGGTCATGATGGTCCCTGGGAGTTTCAGGGCCTCGAGCCTGCCCCGGTCCCGTCCGCTGAGGATCAATCGCGCACCGTTCTCGGCCAGCAGGCGGGCGATGTCACGACCGAGGCCGCCTGAGGCCCCAACAATCAGGATGGATGCGTCACGAAGCGAGGTCATGCGGCCACCTTAGCCGACCGTCCTGATGCGGGCCGGCTCCCGCGGCGGACAGCGCCCACGCCATCGCGTCAGCCGATCTGACTGCCGATCGTACCGATCACGGCGTCGAGCATAGTGCCGGAGGCGTCACGACGGGATCCAGACTCGGGGAGCGAACGGGGCGACCCGTCCGGGCCGACGGCGCGGGCCGGAAGCGGCCCGACCCAGGCGACGGACACCGTGTCCTCGCCCTTCAGGAAGCGGTGCGATCGCACGCCACCGGTGGCGCGGCCCTTCGCCGGGTATTCGGCGAAGTCGGACACCTTGGCGCTGCCGGGATCCGTCCCGGCGAGCGTCTGACTGCCGGTCGCGATCGTGGATACCACGGCGGACTCAGCGGCGTCCGGGGTCAGGCTGGTGAAGTAGATCACCTGGGTATCGGCCGCGAGCTTGATCCCGGCCATGCCGCCGGCCGTGCGGCCCTGCGGGCGCACTGACCCGGCCGGGAAGCGCAGGAGCTGGGAGTCGGAGGCGATGAAGACGAGTTCGTCAGCCTCGGAGCCCTGCGCGGCGCCGACGACGACATCCTTCGGCTTCAACGCGATGATCTCGAAGTCGGGCCGGTTCGCCCAGTCCCCCGGGGTGATGCGCTTCACGATGCCGAAGCGGGTACCGAGGGCGATCGCCTGGTCGGAGTCGAGGGAGACCAGGGCGAGCACCTTCTCCTCTTTGTTCGGCAGGGCAAGATAGTCCCCGATGCGCACACCCGCCGCCAACTGGATCGACGTCGGCGGCATCACAGGCAGGTCGACCGGGGAGAACCGGATGAGGCGCCCCAGGCTGGTCACGGCGCCGACCTCGGTGCGGCTGGTGGTGTCCAGGCTGGACCGGATCGCGTCGTGCTTGCTGCGACGCTGCGCCGGGACAATCCGCTCGTTCAGCTGCTCGACCTCGGCGGGAAGGTCGACCCGCGCGATCCGGCCGGTCGTGCTGAGGTAGAGCCGGGTCGGGCTGTCGGAGACTTCGAGGATCGCGGCGGTGCGCTTCGCGGCGGCGCCGGCGATGCTCGGCCTCGCCTCGGTGAGCACGGTTCGCCGCGGGGTGCCGAAGCGCTCGGCGACGGACGCGAGCTCGTCGGACACCAGGGTGCGGATGGCCTGCTTGCTGCCGAGAAGCTTCTCGAGCGCGGCGATCTCCGCGAGCAGTTGGTCTCGCTCGGTTTCCAGCTCGATCCGGGAGAACCGGGTCAGCCGGCGCAGTCGGAGTTCGAGGATGTACTCGGCCTGGATCTGGCTCAGGTCGAACACGTCGATGAGACGGGAGCGGGCCTGTTCGCTGTCGTCGCTGGCGCGGATCACCTGGATGACCTCGTCGATGTCGAGGATGGCCACGAGGAGACCCTCGACCAGGTGCAGCCGCTCCTTACGGCGGGCCAGACGGTACGCCGACCGCCGGGTGACGACCTGGATTCGGTGGCCGACGTAGACCATGAGCAGTTCACGCAGGCCCAGGGTCTGCGGGCCACCGTCGACGAGGGCGACGGCGTTGATGTTGAAGGAGTCCTCGAGCGGGGTGACCCGGTAGAGCTGCTCGAGCACGGCCTCGGGGCTGAACCCCGTCTTGATGCCGATGACGAGGCGGAGCCCCTTGGTGCGGTCGGTGAGGTCGGTGACGTCCGAGATGCCGCTGAGCTTTTTCGAGTTCACCCCGTCCTTGATCTTCTCGATGACCCGCTCCGGGCCGATGAGGTAGGGCAGTTCGGTGACGACCAGCCCCGCCTTGCGGGCGGTGATCGCTTCGACGGAAACGCGGGCCCTGGTCTTGAAACTGCCCCGACCCGTGGCGTAGGCATCCTTGATTCCGGCGAGGCCGACGATGGTGCCGCCGGTCGGCAGGTCGGGACCGGGGACGAACTCCATCAGGTCCTCGAGGGTGGCGTCCGGGTGTGCCAGCAGGTGCCGAGCGGCGCCGACGACCTCGATCAGGTTGTGCGGCGCCATGTTCGTCGCCATCCCGACGGCAATGCCGCTCGCCCCGTTGACCAACAGGTTCGGGTACGCGGCCGGCAATACATCGGGCTGGGTGAGCTGGTTGTCGTAGTTGGGCACGAAATCGACGACGTCCTCGTCGAGGTTCTCCGTCATCGCGAGTGCCGGGGCGGCCAGGCGCGCCTCGGTGTACCGGGGCGCGGCCGGGCCGTCGTCAAGCGAACCGAAGTTGCCATGGCCGTCGATCAGGGGCACCCTCAGGGTGAAGGCCTGCGCCATCCGCACCAGGGCGTCGTAGATCGCCGTGTCTCCGTGGGGGTGCAGCTTGCCCATCACCTCGCCGACCACCCGTGCGCTCTTGACATGCCCGCGGTCGGGCCGGAGGCCCATCTCGTTCATCTGGTAGAGGATGCGGCGCTGCACGGGCTTGAGACCGTCGCGCGCGTCGGGGAGCGCACGGGAGTAGATCACCGAATACGCATACTCGAGGAAGGACCCCTGCATCTCCGTCGACACATCGACGTCTTCGATGCGCTCGGTGAAATCGGCGGGCGGCGTGCTGTTTGAACGGCTCATTCGTGACTTCTGTTGAGGCGTGCTGGCTCGGGGCAGGCACTTTCGGGTGGGCGCTGAATCGTGCGGCCTGGGTCTATGTCAGAATTGGCCGGATGCCCCCCATGCTACCGGCCCGCCAATTCAGTGCCCTGCGGCTTGCCGACGTTCTGACAAGTTCCCTTTCCGCGATCCTCGACCGGCCGAACGTCCTCGGACTGCGGTCGGCCGCCCGGACCGTTGTGGTATTGGCCGATGGTTTCGGGGTCGGCCAGCTCCGGGCGCGCGCCGGCCATGCGCGCTTCCTGTCTTCCCACCTCACGAAGACCGGCGTGCTCGACAGCGTCTTCCCGGCCACGACGGCCGCGGGAATCGCCACCCTCACGACCGGCGTCGAGCCGGGGCGCCACGGCCTGGTCGGCTACCGGGTGCGCGACGTGGCACGGGACCGGGTCGTGAACCAGCTGACCGGATGGGACGACGGCATGGATCCGGCGCTCTGGCAGCGCGAACGCACGGTTTTCGAACGCGGCGCCGACGACGGGGTGCCCAGTTTCGCGATCGGGCCGAAGCGATACACCGTCTCCGGTTTCACCCTGGCCGTGCTCCGAGGTGCCCGCTACGTCGCCGCGGAGAGCCTGGCTGACCGTTTCGCGGCCGCCCGCGTGCTCCTCGACTCCGAGCCGAGAGCGCTCATCTACCTGTACATTCCTGAACTGGACATGGCCGCGCACGCGCACGGTTGGGAGTCCGCCAGGTGGCTAGCGGAGTTGGAGGCCCTCGACTCCGCCGTGGCGCGATTCGCCGCCGGCCTGAAGCGTGAGGAGGGACTGCTGATCACCGCCGACCACGGGGTCATCGACGTCCCGGCGACCAGGCACGTGCTCTTCGACACGGTTCCCGAACTCGTCGGGGGAGTGCGCCACATCGGGGGAGACCCTCGGTGCGTTCAGCTCTACCTGGAGCCGAGGCTGGCGGATGAGGCGACGGCCCTGGCCGATTCGTGGCGGAAGACCGAGGGCGAACGTGCCTGGGTGTTCACCCGAGCCGAGGCCGTGAAAGCCGGACTCTTCGGCGAGGTCGCGCCGGCGGTGCTTCCGCGGATCGGTGACGTCATTGTCGCCGCCCGTAAACTGGTCGCCTACTACGATTCGCGTGAACCGAACCAGTCGGCGCGACAGATGGTCGGCCAGCACGGGTCGCTGACAGACGAGGAACTGCGGGTCCCGCTGATCCGGCTCGGCGCGCACTCGGCGTGAGCCCAGGCACCCGTGGATCGGGCGCCGGCCCGGCGGCAGCGGCTCTCAGGCGGGGTACTGGCCGCGTTTGACCTGCGGCTTGGGCAGGCGCATCGGACGGAGCTGCAGCGCACGCATCGCGGCGTACCAGCGAACCCGTTCGGCCTTGGCGTCGCCGAACTTCGCCTTCACCTTGCGGGTGAGGGTGAAGCCCAGGACGACGCAGTCGACAACGGCGACGAGGAAGAAGGCCCAGAGTGCGAGGATGCCGTACGTCTGCACCATCGGGTCGGGGAAGAACGTCAGCAGGATGACGAGGAACATCACCGGGATCATGAACTCGCCGATGTTGAAGCGGGCGTCGACGTAGTCGCGAACGAACCGCTTCTGCGGGCCACGTTCGCGCTGCGGAAGGAACCTGTCGTCCCCGGCAGCCATGCCGAGCCTCGCGCGGTCCCTGGCCTCGGCCGCCTTACCCCTGGCCTGCTTGGCCGCGAGCTTGCGGTCATCCGGCACCAGCGGGCGCTTGTTCAACGCCTCCTGCTGCTTCCGGCTGGGCGTCGCCTGCCCCTTGCCGGACGGGAGGGCGGCCGCGAGGCGGACTTTCGTCTCCTCCACGGTCTCCATGGAGGGTTGTGCGTCTGGGTTCACAGGCTTAGCCACATCAGTTCCTTGCAATTGGTTGGCTTAAGATTACCCGATGACCGATATTCCAGAAACTGAACCGAATTCGTCGACTCCGGTCGGCGACGCCATCCGCGCGGCCGTAGAGCGGGGCCTGCCGACGACGATCGCGGACCTCTGCGCCCTCGTGCGGGTCCCGTCGGTGTCGTGGGATGCCTTTGACCGTGGCCAGGTGGCCCGGAGTGCCGAAATGGTGGCCGAACTTGCCCGGGGTCTTGGTGTGTTCGACGCCGTCGCTGTCAAGCAGGCCGGCATCCCCGGCGGCGCCGAACTGGGCCAACCTGCGGTGCTCGCCACCCGGGCTGCCCGGAACGGCCGCCCGACGGTGCTGCTCTACGCCCACCACGACGTGCAGCCTCCTGGCAACGACGGGGACTGGGACACTCTGCCCTTCGAACCGACCGTTCGCGGAGACCGGCTGTACGGGCGCGGGGCCGCCGACGACAAGGCGGGCGTCATGGCCCACATCGCGTCGATCCGCGCCCTCGTCGAGGCGGAAGGCGCGGACTTCGACCTCGGTCTTGCGCTCTTCATCGAAGGGGAGGAGGAGTTCGGCAGCAGGTCCTTTGCCACCTTCCTGGAGGAAAATCGGGAGGCGTTGCGCGCCGACGCCATCGTTGTCGCCGACTCCAACAACTGGGACATCGACACTCCCGCGCTGACGATCGCGTTGCGCGGCAATGTCACCTTCAGGCTCACCGTGCGCACCCTCGACCACGCGTCGCACTCAGGCATGTTCGGCGGAGCCGTCCCGGACGCGATGATGGCCACGGTCCGTCTCCTTGACACCCTCTACGCCGCCGATGGCTCGGTGGCCGTGGCCGGGCTGACCAGCCACGTGGCGGTCACGCCCGACTACTCGGAGGACCAGCTCCGCCTTGACACCGGACTGGCCGCTGGGGTGCAGTCGATCGGCCACGGCTCCGTGCTCAGCCGGATCTGGTCGCAGCCGTCGATCACAATCACCGGGATCGACGCGCCGACCGTCGCCAATGCCTCCAACACCCTGGCACCCGTCGTCTCGGTGCGGCTGAGCACCCGGATCGCGCCCGGCCAGTCCGCAGCGGATGCCTTCACCGCCCTCGAGGCCTACCTGCGTGAGAACGCACCGTTCGGAGCGCAGATCGAGATCGACGACGTCGACACTGGGGAGGCGTTCCTCGTCGACACGAGCGGGTGGGCCGTCACCGAGACCCGACTGGCCATGACGGAAGCCTGGGGGCGCGCTCCGGTAGATATCGGCGTCGGCGGGTCGATCCCGTTCATCGCCGATCTCGTTCGGGTCTTTCCGGAAGCCCAGATCTTGGTTACCGGCGTCGAAGACCCCGATTCGCGGGCGCACAGCCCAAATGAGTCGCTGCACCTGGGAGTGTTCAAACGGGCCGTCCTCGGTGAGGCACTCCTGCTGGGCCGACTCAACCGGAGGGTACTGCCCGAGGCTTCCTGAACCGGTCCGAACGTCGACGACCGAATCGGGAATTACGAGGGTGATTTCACCGTTTCCCTCGGTAGAATCACCGGAGAAACCCGTGCATGCCTGCCCAGGCCGGACCGCGCGGCCATACCGATTGACAACAGCGACGTAACGGGAGCGTGCCTACGCGTGAGCCGTACGGACGCGAAGTAAGAGGAGTAGCATGACCGACACCATCGCCATCACCGGCACAGCAGCCCATGGCGTGGGCCTCAGTGCCACCGCCGCCCAGAAGGTCCGCAGCCTGCTCGCCCAGGAAGGCCGCGAGGACCTGCGCCTGCGCGTCGCCGTGCAACCAGGAGGCTGTTCCGGCCTGATCTACCAGCTCTACTTCGACGAGCGGGTTCTCGACGGGGACGCCCTCGTCGACTTCGACGGCGTCGAGGTCGTCGTCGACAAGATGAGCGTGCCCTACCTCGATGGTGCGTCCATCGACTTCGAAGACACCATCCAGAAGCAGGGATTCACGATCGACAACCCCAATGCCGGTGGGAGCTGCGCATGCGGAGACTCCTTCAGCTGATTGGCCCCGCTGCAGGCGCCGTCCCCTGCCGGATCACGCACGTGAAACGCGCATGAGATGAAAGGCGCAGGTCAGACCGCCCGCGTTCCTGTCCGGTAGGGATGCTGCCTCCAAATGCTGTGACTGGGGGCGAATTCGTTACCCGTCCTGCCGCGTTGGTGCACATCCCGAGCCCTCTCGCGCAGTAGGCTGTATAACGAGAAATGCACTTCCAGTGGAGTGTCGTCGAGTCTTCCCGAAAGGTTACTGGTGCGCAAAAACCATCGTCTCCGATGGGCTGCTATTCCGATTGCAGCGTCGTTGGCCATTGTTCTGTCGGGGTGCACCCAAGCCCAGCTTCACGGCTTCCTCCCCGGCTTCGAAGAGGGTCAACCGGCGGTGACCAACCAGACCGACCGCATCGGCGGGTTGTGGACGACGTCGTGGCTCGTGCTGCTTGTGGTCGGCCTGATCACCTGGGGCCTCACCATCTGGACGGTCGTCGTCTATCGCCGTCGGAAGGGCCAGACCGGTCTGCCGGTCCAGCTTCGATACAACATGCCAATCGAGATCTTCTACACGATCGTGCCGCTCATCCTCGTGCTCGGCTTCTTCGCTTTCACGGCTCGTGATCAGATGGCCATCGAGGCGCGCTTCGCCGCGCCAGACGTGAAGATCGAGGTCATCGGCAAGCAGTGGGCCTGGGACTTCAACTACGTCAACGAAGACGTCTACTCGCCCGGTATCCAGGGCCAGCCTGACCTCAACGGCCCCAAGGGCTCACTGGTTGAGTCCGAGCTTCCCACCCTGGTGCTCCCGGTCGGTAAGAAGATCGAACTGGCGCTTGAATCCCGCGACGTCATCCACTCGTTCTGGGTCATCGATTTTCTCTACAAGAAGGACATGATCCCCGACAAGACCAACTACATGTCGGTCATCCCTGAACGCATCGGCACGTACTCCGGTAAGTGCGCCGAACTGTGCGGCGAGTACCACTCCCAGATGCTGTTCAAGGTCAAGGTTGTCTCGCAGGCCGACTACGAGGCCTACACTCAGTCGCTGCGAGTGGCCGGCAATGAGGGCCAGCTCGACAACGGCTACAAGCGGAATCAAAATCTTCCGGGCACAACCGCCCCGACGGTTCAGGAGGGCAACTAGGCCATGAGTACCACCACTGCTCCCACCGCTCCCACTGCACCGGCCCCGACTCGGCGTGTATCCGGCGTAGATCGCAAGGGCAACGTCCTGGTTCGGTGGATTACCTCCACCGACCACAAGGTCATCGGGTTCATGTACCTGATCACCTCCTTCGTTTACTTCTGCCTCGCCGGGGTGATGGCCTTGGTGATCAGGGCGCAGCTGTTCGAGCCTGGCCTGCAGGTCGTCCAGACGAAGGAACAGTACAACCAGCTCTTCACCATGCACGGCACGATCATGCTGCTGATGTTCGCGACGCCGTTGTTCTTCGGATTCGCGAACTCGCTGATGCCGCTCCAGATCGGCGCCCCCGACGTGGCGTTCCCGCGGCTGAACGCGTTCTCCTTTTGGGCGTTCTTCTTCGGCAGCCTGATCGCCGTCAGCGGGTTCCTCACCCCACAGGGAGCGGCATCCTTCGGCTGGTTCGCCTACCAACCGTTGGCGAGCACCACCTTCTCGCCCGGAGTCGGCGGCAACCTGTGGATGGTCGGCCTGGGTCTTTCGGGCTTCGGCACCATTCTCGGCGCCGTGAACTTCATCACCACGATCATCACCATGCGCGCGCCCGGCATGACCATGTTCCGGATGCCGATCTTCACCTGGAACACGATGGTCACCTCCATCCTCACGCTGATGGCCTTCCCGGTGCTCGCTGCCGCGCTCCTCGCCGCGGCCTCCGACCGGATCTTCCTCTCCCATATCTACGACCCGGCCAACGGCGGTGCCATCCTCTGGCAGCACCTGTTCTGGTTCTTCGGCCACCCCGAGGTGTACATCATCGCCCTGCCGTTCTTCGGCATCGTTTCCGAGGTGTTCCCGGTCTTCAGCCGCAAGCCGATCTTCGGCTACAAGACCCTCATCTACGCGACCATCTCCATCGCGGCGCTGTCCGTGGCCGTCTGGGCTCACCACATGTACGTCACCGGATCCGTTCTGCTGCCGTTCTTCTCCCTGATGACCATGTTGATCGCGGTGCCGACCGGCGTGAAGATCTTCAACTGGATCGGCACCATGTGGCGTGGGTCGCTGACCTTCGAGACTCCGATGCTCTGGGCGCTGGGCTTCCTTGTCACGTTCACCTTCGGTGGGCTGACTGGTGTCATCCTGGCGTCACCGCCGCTGGACTTTCACGTCTCAGACACGTACTTCGTGGTGGCGCACTTCCACTACGTCATCTTCGGCACCGTCGTGTTCGCCATGTTTAGCGGCTTCTACTTCTGGTGGCCCAAATGGACCGGCAAGATGCTCAACGAAAGCCTCGGCAAATGGCACTTCTGGATCCTCTTCATCGGCTTCCACACCACCTTCCTGGTGCAGCATTGGCTGGGAGTCCTCGGGATGCCGCGCCGGTACGCGTCCTACTCTCCGGAAGATGGTTTCACCTGGATGAACCAGCTCTCGACGATCGGTGCGATGATCCTCGCCGTTTCGATGATCCCGTTCTTCCTCAACGTGTACATCACGGCCCGCAAGGCGCCGCTGGTCACCGTCAACGATCCGTGGGGCTTCGGTGCGTCGCTTGAGTGGGCCACCTCGTGCCCGCCGCCGCGGCACAATTTCACCTCGATCCCGCGGATCCGCTCCGAGCGGCCGGCCTTTGACCTCAACCATCCCGAAGTGGCCATGGCCGTCGGAATCGGACCAGGCAAGGACGCCCCGGATGCCCCCACGTACGACGCAGCTTCGAACAAGGTGAAGTAGATGAGAGCCAACGTCAACCTGCTATGGATCCTCGCGGGGTTCTTCACCGTCGTCACCACCGCGTACGTCGTGTGGGGTCTCCTCGACCCGAAGCAGCACAGCGTCGAGTGGGCGGGAACCTTCACTCTGGGACTCTGCGCCGTGTTCGTCAGCTTCGTCGCTTTCTATCTCAGCCGGGTGCACAGCGTCCAGGGCGGCGAATTGCCCGAGGACCGACTGGACTCGAACATCGACGACGGAGACCCCGAGGTCGGTTTCTTCAGCCCGTGGAGCTGGTGGCCGATCCTTCTCGCCGGCAGCGCTGCGCTGCTGTTCCTCGGCCTCGCCGTTGGTGTGTGGATCTCCATCATCGCCCTGGGGCTGGGCGTGATCAGCCTCGTCGGCTGGGTGTACGAGTACTACCGGGGCATGTTCGCCCGGTAGACCCCTCACCATCGCCGCTCACGGCTATCCGCTTCGGCGCCCGCGACATAGTCCGGGCGTCGTTTGCGTACCTGGACGGCACCCGCGAACTTCCTGCCGCCCGGTCACACGGACCAGGTCAGTCGCGCCGACGGAACCCGAGCAACTCGACGGCGACGGTCACGGGACGCTCAGCGGACGGCTCATCGGCAAGACTGGCGGAATCCGTGTGGTGTGCTGACGGACCCATGCCGACGAGGCTGGAAACCTGGGCTGGTCTGAGGCTCAGTAGCTGGCTGGACGCCCGGCGTGATTCCAGGACGAAGTATGCGTCAAGGGACGCGGTCAGGTGAGCGCCCTTGTTCACTTGCATGCCCAGGGCCAGCCCGGCGGCCCGGAGCTCCTGCAGATGAGTCTCCTGCGGCACCACGACGGCCAGGAGGCCGCCGCTTCGGAGCGTGCGGTGGAACTCGCCGGGATTGCGCGGGGCGAAGACGTTGAGGATAACCTCGACGGCGTCGTCGCGCACCGGAAGTGGGGCCCAGACGTTCGCCACCAGGCCGTCGATCCGGTCTTGCCCGGCCACCGTGCGAGCGACCGCGACGGGGGAGAGGTCCATGCCCAGGGCACGGGCGCCGGGCAGCCTGGCCAAGACCTCCCGGAGGTAGTAACCGGTGCCACAACCGACGTCGAGGATGGTTGACGGGCCGTCCTGGACGACCAGCTCCGCGAGGCTGTCCCGGAGCGGCTCGTACCAGCCATCGGCGAGGAACGCGTCACGGGCGTTGAGCATCTCCGCGCTGTCACCGATCAGGCGTCGGGAAGCGCCGGCAAGAGAGACGTAGCCGCGTTTGTTGGTGTCGTAGGCGTGGCCGTTCGAGCATCGGAGGACGAGAGGCCCGCCAGGCTCGAGGGGCCTGAAACAGATCGGACACCGAAGCCACTCCGACATGGTCTGGAGGGACATCGATGCCCGATCTGTTGTTGAGTTGAGCCGTTGCCTAGTGACGGTCGGTGTGGGCCTGCTCGAGCTCCGCGTTGCCGACAGGTTCGATCCGATCCTCGAAGAACCAGCGTGACATTCCGGCACGGACCTTCTGCCCGGTGGTGATCTTGCCCTGGGCGTTCGGGCGAATCATCAGCGGCTTGTAGTCGGAGTAGCTGACCAGTTTCCATCGTTCGTATTCATCGATCGGCTGGTGCACCTCGATGTACTCGCCGCCGGGAAGGCGTACGATGCGACCGGACTCGTAGCCGTGCAGGACGATTTCCCTGTCCTTCTTCTGCAGGGCGAGACAGACCCGCTTAGCAATGAAGAACGCGATGAACGGCCCGACGATGGTGAGGAACTGCATCGTGTGGATGACGCCCTCCATCGTGACCGAAAAGTGCGTCGCGATGATATCCGAGGAGGCGGTCGTCCACAGCGCGGCGTAGAAGGTGACCCCGGCGGCACCGATGGCCGTGCGGGTGGGGGCGTTCCGCGGACGATCCAGGATGTGGTGCTCCCGCTTGTCCCCGGTCACCCAGGCCTCGATGAACGGGTAGATGAGCACCACGAGGATGAACAGTCCGAGCGAGACCAGGGGGATGAGGATGTTGACCGAGAACGTGTGGTCGAGCCAGACGAATTCCAGTCCCGGCGGGATCAGGCGGAGGGCACCGTCGGCGAATCCGATATACCAGTCGGGCTGGGTTCCCGCCGACACGGGGGAGGGGTCGTACGGGCCGTAGTTCCAGATCGGGTTGATCGTGAATAACGACGCCATCAGCATCACGACGCCGAAGACGATGAAGAAGAAGCCGCCGGCCTTGGCCGCGTAGACCGGGAGCACCGGGTAGCCGACCACGTTCTGGTTTGTGCGCCCCGCACCAGGGTACTGGGTGTGCTTGTGCACAACGACGAACAGCAGGTGCATCGCGATCAGCGCCACGATGATCGCCGGCAGCAGAAGGATGTGCAGCGAGTAGAGGCGCCCGACGATGGCCTCGCCCGGGAATTCACCGCCGAAGAGCAGGTAAGAGATCCAGGTCCCAACCAGCGGGATGCCCTTGACCATCCCGTCGATGATGCGCAGGCCGTTGCCGGAGAGCAGGTCATCGGGGAGGGAGTAGCCGGTGAAGCCTTCGGCCATCGCCAGGATGAAGAGGATGAAACCGATCACCCAGTTAAGCTCGCGCGGCTTTCGAAAGGCGCCGGTGAAGTAGATCCGGAGCATGTGCAGGCCGATGGCCGCCACGAACAGCAGTGCCGCCCAGTGGTGGACCTGGCGCATCAGCAGCCCGCCACGGATATCGAAGGAAATGTCGAGCGACGAGGACATCGCCGCAGACATTTCAA
This sequence comes from Cryobacterium algoritolerans, assembly GCF_004402785.1. Taxonomy (GTDB): domain Bacteria; phylum Actinomycetota; class Actinomycetes; order Actinomycetales; family Microbacteriaceae; genus Cryobacterium; species Cryobacterium algoritolerans. The sequence continues at coordinate 5,170 of NZ_SOFP01000051.1, read as the reverse complement.
CACCCTTCAAAGGCACATAGGAACCGTCGTATTGAACGGGGGCCATCGACGCGCTGAAGAAGAACGTCAGGAACGATCCGGACAACAGGATGATGACGAAGCTGTACAGTGCCACCTCGCCGAGGAGGAAGGACCAGTGGTCCGGAAAGATCTTCCGGCCTAACTCCTTGACCGCCGTCGATATGCTGGTGCGCTCGTCGATGTAGTTGGCGGCGACGGCCGTCAGGCCGCCGGACTTCTTGGTTTCGACCAGCTCAGTGGTCGTAGTTGTCGTGCTCAATTCCGCTCCCAGAAACTCGGTCCGACGGGTTCAGTGAAATCGCTCTGTGCAATGAGGTATCCCTCAGAGTCTACCGCGATGGGCAGCTGGGGGAGAGGGCGTTTTGCCGGTCCGAAGATGACCTCACAGTGGTTCGACACGTCGAACTGAGACTGGTGACAGGGGCAGAGTAGGTGGTGGGTCTGCTGCTCGTACAGTGCGACCGGGCAGCCGACGTGCGTGCAGATCTTGGAGTAGGCGACGATCCCGTCATACGACCAGCCCTTACGCTCCGGCAGTTCGTTGAGGTCTTCGGGCTTGAGCCGCATCAGAAGAACGGCGGCCTTGCCTTTTTCTTCCAGCCGGCCGTGCTCGAGGTCCTGAAGTCCCTCCGGGATCACGTGAAAGGCGGATCCCAGGGTGATGTCGGATGCCTTGATCGGAGTGCCGGTCGGGTCCAGGGCCAGACGTGTTCCTTTCTTCCACATCGTGTGGCTGAGAAGGGCAGCCGGGTTGTCGTCCTGCGGGCCGAGGCCGCGGAACAGCACGACTGCGGGAAGCGGGAAGGCGATGAGCGCACCGATGAGGCTGTTGCGGATCAGGGTGCGACGCCCGATACCGGACTCGGAACCGGCTTCCTGAAAGATCTCGACAGCCCGCGTGCGGGTCTCGTCCGAGCCGCGAACGGGATGCCGCTCGTCGATGCCCTCATGGTCGAACATCAGGGCCTTGCCCCAGTGCACGGCCCCGATTCCGATAGCCATCAGCGCCAGGGTGAGGCCAAGGCCAATGAAGAGGTTGTTCATCCGAACGGAACCCGGGTCTTCCGGGACGATGGGGAAGGCCATGTACGCGGCGATGGCGAAGACACTGCCCACGATCGACAGGTAGAACAGCGTGTACACGGTGCGCTCTGCTCGGCGCTCGGCGCTTGGGTCCAGGTCTGTCACGCGAGGGCGGTGCGGCGGGAAGCCCGGGTTGGCCACGGCATCCCGTACGACGACGGCAGTGCCTGCGGGAGCTCCCTCATGCCCGACGCCCGACGAGTCAGCAGCGGCGAGGTCCTTTCCGCTGTTATCGTCCTTGGCCATTGTTCTCCTTCATCGGCAGTTTCATATGCAAGTTATTCGAGACCGTAACCGGTCAGTTTGATCTCGCCGTGATCCACACGGTCAGCGCGACGATCGCGCCAAGGCCGAAGATCCAGAGGAAGAGTCCCTCGGATACCGGTCCGAGCGAACCAAGCGCGTAGCCACCGGGAGAAGGGTTGTTCTCGAGGTACTTGAGGTACGTGATGATGTCGCGCTTGCTCTCGGGGGAGATGTTCATGTCGTTGAAAACCGGCATACTCTGCGGGCCGGTGACCATCGCCTCGTAGATGTGTTTGGAGGTGACCCCATCGAGCGAAGGTGCGAACTTTCCCTGGGTAAGGGCGCCGCCCGCGCCGGCGACGTTGTGGCACATCGCGCAGTTGATGCGGAAGAGTTCGGCGCCCTTGGCGCTGTTGCCCTTTGCGTCGAGGAGGTTGGAATCCGGAAGTCCCGGGCCGGGGGCGAGGGAGGACACGTAGGCTGCGAGCGTGGCGATTTGCTCGTCCGTGAATTGGACTGCCTTCTTCTGCGCCTGCGGTCCGTCCATCTGCAACGGCATCCGGCCCGTGCCCACCTGGAAGTCCACCGATGCGGCGCCGACGCCGATCAGGCTCGGACCGCTCCCGGTGCCCTGCGCGGCCAGGCCGTGACAGGTCGCGCAGTTAGCGGCGAAGAGCTTCTTGCCCTCACCGATCGTCTGCTGCGAGGTTGCGCTGGTTTCGGCGTTTGCCGTGCTGGTGCTGAACGCAGCGTAGGCCCCGCCCGTGAAGAGGAGGCCGATCGCGATGAGGGCGACGCTGGACAGAGGGTGGCGGCGGCCGGACTTGCGCCGACCGGCACTCTTGGGCTTATTGATCGTGGTCATTTGTGCGTATTCCACTTTCGGATGTCTATTTGAGAACGTAGATGACGAGGAACAGGCCGATCCAGACGACGTCGACGAAGTGCCAGTAGTAGGACACGACAATCGCGCTGGTGGCCTCCTTGTGGCCGAAGTTCTTGACAGCGAAGCCGCGACCGATCACGAGCAGGAACGCGAGGAGTCCGCCGGTGACGTGGATGCCGTGGAACCCGGTGGTGAGGTAGAACGCAGATCCGTACGCGTTGCTGGAGAGGGCGACGCCCTCGGACACGAGCGTGGCGTACTCGAAGATCTGGCCGGAAACAAAGATCGCACCGAGGGCATAGGTGAGGAAGAACCACTCGACCATGCCCCACTGGCTTGGCTTCCAGCCCGTAGACCTGGCCTGGAGTCGCTCGGCGGCGAATACCCCGAACTGGCAGGTCACGGAGGACGTGACCAGGATGAGCGTGTTCACCAGAGCGTAGGAGAAATTGTGTTTCTCCGTTTCGAACTGCCACAACTCCGGCGACGTCGATCTGAGGGTGAAGTAGATCGCGAAGAGCCCGGCGAAGAACATCACCTCGCTGCCGAGCCAAACGATGGTGCCCACAGCCACGCTGTTGGGCCGATTGACCACGGGAGCAGTGGCTGAATAGGTAATTGAAGGGCTCGTCACCCTTCTATTATGGCCGATATTCGACGGGGTTTTGCTCACCAGGGCGTCCCTGTCCTCCAAAAACCCGAATGACCACCCGATTGGAACAAAGACGCCCCCGGGGCACCAATTCGGGTGGTCGGCGGATCTCGCTTAAGATTGTTCCATGCTCGATTTCCAGTCCTGGCCCAATGTGATCAGTGCCCTCCTCGCCGGCGAGGACCTGAGCGTGTCGGATGCGGCGTGGAGCATGGAACAGGTGATGCGGGGGGAGGCAACTCCCGCCCAGCTCGCGGGATTCCTCGTTGCGCTTCGCGCCAAGGGGGAAACGGTCGACGAGATCGTCGGGTTCCGTGACGCCATCCTCGAGCACGCGGTGCCATTGGCCGTGAACCCGATGGCCCTGGACATCGTCGGAACGGGCGGGGACCGCTTCGGCACCGTCAATATCTCCACCATGGCTTCAATCGTCTGTGCCGGGGCCGGGGTGCCGGTGATCAAACACGGCAACCGGGCTGCGAGTTCCGCGTCCGGGTCCTCCGACGTGCTCGCCGCACTAGGGATCGACCTGACGCTCTCGCCCGACAAAGTCGCAGCCATCCTTGACTCCGCAGGAATCACGTTTGCCTATGCGGCGGCCTTCCACCCGGGATTCCGTCATGCGGCAACGGTTCGGCAAGAACTGGGGATTCCCACCGTCTTCAACTACCTCGGTCCGCTCTGTAACCCGGCGCGCCCGGAGGCATCGGCGGTGGGGGTGGCCAGCCTCGATCGGGTTCCGCTGATCGTCGGCGTCTTCCAGACCCGGGGCGCAACGGCCCTCGTCTTCCGTGGAGATGACGGCCTCGACGAGCTCACCACGACGGGCCACAGCCACGTGTGGGAGGTGTCGCGCGGCCTCGTGACCGAGCACGACATGGATCCGCGGGAGCTGGGCATCAGACGCTCGGAGGTCAGCGACCTGGTTGGCGGCGACGCCGAACACAATGCCGTCGTCGTTCACCGAATGCTGTCCGGCCAGGAAGATGCGGTAAGGGACATCGTCCTGCTCAACGCTGCGGCCGGTCTGGTTGCCTTCGACCTCGCCAACGATCCCGCCCAGGCCCAGGTGAACATCCTCGACCGATTCCGCATGAAAATGGCCGTTGCCGCTGAGACTGTCGACTCCGGTGCGGCCACGGCCAAACTCGCAGAGTGGGTGGCGGCCAGCCGACTCTGACCCGGCTGGGCAGCCACCGACGTTCCGGCGGCTGCCCTGCTGCTGTTGGCCAGCGGCTGCTGTGACTTCCTGGGCTAGACGACGTCCTCGTCAACCCAGCCGAAGGTCTTGGTGACGGCCTTCTTCCAGTTGCGCAGCTGCCGGTTTTTCTCCTCTTCACTCATCTTCGGTGTCCACCGGCTGTCCTCCTGCCAGTTGGCGCGGAGCTCGTCGAGGCTGCTCCAGAAACCGACCGCGAGGCCGGCCGCGTAGGCAGCGCCGAGCGCGGTGGTTTCCGCGACCACCGGGCGCACGACCGGCACCCCGAGGATGTCGGCCTGGAACTGCATCAGCGTGTTGTTGGCGATCATGCCACCGTCCACCTTGATCTCCGTCAGCGGAACCCCGGAGTCCGCGTTGACCGCATCCAGCACCTCGCGGGTCTGGAACGCCGTCGCCTCGAGCGCGGCACGGGCGATGTGGCCCTTGTTCACGAAGCGGGTCAGGCCGACCAGGGCGCCGCGGGCATCCGAGCGCCAGTACGGCGCGAACAGGCCGGAGAACGCGGGCACGAAGTAGGCGCCGCCGTTGTCGTCCACGGTCTTGGCCAGGGTCTCGACCTCCTCGGAGCTGCTGATCATGCCGAGGTTGTCGCGCAACCACTGCACGAGCGCCCCGGTGACGGCGATCGATCCCTCCAGCGCATAGTGCGGCGCGTCGGTGCCAAGCTTGTAGCCCAGNGTGAGCAGGCCGTTCTTGGAGTGCACGATCTCGGTGCCGGTGTTGAAGATGAGGAAGTTACCGGTGCCGTAGGTGTTCTTCGCCTCGCCCTGGTCGAATGCGGCCTGGCCGAAGGTCGCGGCCTGCTGGTCACCGAGGATGCCCGCGATCGGCACCTCGCGGAGCAGACTGTGCTCATTGACGATGCCGTAGACCTCGGAGGAGGAACGGATCTCGGGCAGCATCGAGCGGGGCACATCGAACGCGGCGAGGATGTCGTCGTCCCACTGGAGAGTCTCCAGGTCCATGAACATGGTGCGGCTGGCGTTGGTGACGTCGGTCGCGTGCACGCCGCCCTCGAGCCCGCCGGTCAGGTTCCAGAGCACCCACGAGTCGGTCGTGC
>NZ_SOFP01000013.1 GCF_004402785.1 Cryobacterium algoritolerans | reverse complement strand
AACAACCCACAACCTCAACCGAACGAAACCAACCGGAGAGAATAACTAGCCTAGGCCTCCAGCACACCAAACTCCAACCGGAGCAGCACACCGAAAAACCATAAAACCACGGTCCCACCTGAGGCCGGGAAGCACTGCGACTTTCCGCACCTTTGGGGTACGTGAAGACACTACGGCCCCCACCCCAACCCGTCAAAACCCCGCCCCGCCCGGGCGTGTCACCCCACCCCCACCCCCACCCCGCACCCCCACCCCCGAAAGTGCACAATCCGCCCCCACAACCCCACGGGAGGGGCCAAAACTGCACCCTCGCGAATCACACACACACGCCGACGGACAAACAGCGGAACCAGAACACGCCCGCAACCACTCAGGAAAAGCGGATGCGGGCGCGCATCTACAGGGACGAAACGGGCTCAGTAGCGGTAGTGGTCGACCTTGTACGGGCCTTCGATCGGCACGCCGATGTAGGCGGACTGCTCGGGAGTGAGCACGGTCAGCTCGACGCCGAGGGCGTCAAGGTGCAGCCGGGCGACCTTCTCGTCGAGGTGCTTCGGCAACACGTAGACGCCGACCGGGTACTTCTCCGGGTAGCAATACAGCTCGATCTGGGCGAGCACCTGGTTGGTGAACGAGTTGCTCATCACGAAGGAGGGGTGCCCGGTGGCGTTGCCCAGGTTCATCAGGCGTCCCTCAGAGAGCACGAGAACGCTGCGTCCGCTCGGCAGGCGCCACTCGTCCACCTGAGGCTTGATCTCGACCCTCACCGCGCCGGGCAGGGTCTCCAGCGCTGCCATGTCGATTTCGTTGTCGAAATGGCCCACGTTCGCGATGATCGCGAGATGCTTCATCCGGAGCATGTGATCGACCCCGATGACGTTGAAGTTGCCGGTGCCGCTGACGAAGATGTCGACCTGATCGACGACGGATACGATCCGAGCAACCTGGAATCCGTCCATGGCGGCCTGCAGGGCATTGATCGGGTCGATCTCGCTCACGATCACCCGGGCACCCTGGCCACGGAGCGCCTCTGCGGCACCCTTGCCGACGTCACCATACCCGGCAACAAAAACCACCTTTCCGCCGATGAGCACGTCGGTGGCCCGGTTGAGTCCGTCAGGCAGCGAGTGGCGGATGCCGTACTTGTTGTCGAACTTCGACTTGGTGACCGAGTCATTGACGTTGATCGCCGGGAAGATGAGGCTGCCGGCACCGGCGAGTTCGTAAAGTCGGTGCACACCGGTCGTGGTTTCCTCGGTGACCCCGGCAATCGCTGCGGAGATGACCGTCCAGCGGTACGGGGACGTGGCCAGTGACCGACGGAGGACGTCGAGGACAACCCGGTACTCGTGGCTGTCGGACTCACTCGTCGCGGGCACCGCTCCGGCCTGCTCGAATTCGCGGCCCTTGTGCACGAGCATGGTCGCGTCGCCGCCGTCATCGAGGATCATGTTCGGGCCGGTCCAGGTCTCCCCTGCGGCAGCCGCTTCGGTACTCCAGTCGAAGATCTGCTCGGTGCACCACCAGTAGTCCTCCAGCGTTTCGCCCTTCCAGGCGAAGACAGGAACGCCGGCCGGAGCCTCGGGGGTGCCCGTGGGTCCGACCGCAATGGCCGCGGCCGCGTCGTCCTGGGTGGAGAAGATGTTGCAGCTGGCCCAGCGAACCTGCGCGCCGAGGGCGACGAGCGTCTCGATCAGCACGGCGGTCTGCACCGTCATGTGCAGGGAGCCCGCGATGCGGGCGCCGGCGAGTGGCTTCGATTCGCCGAATTCGGCTCGGAGGGCCATCAGCCCGGGCATCTCGTTCTCGGCGAGGCGGAGTTGGTGGCGGCCGGCCTCGGCGAGCTCCGGATTGGCGATCCGGAAGGCGGGCACAGTGGACGAAGGGGATGCGACGACAGTCATGTGACTATCCTGCCATCCCCTGCCTGTGCGAATTCGACGGAGATTTTCGCGAGAACGCTCCCGAGAAGGCTCTCTGGGGCGGAATCAGCCAGAATCTCCGTCGAATTCGACCTGGAACAGCGGTCAGCGGTTGGAGCCCACCGGTTCCGGCTCGTCGACGGAGTCCGTTCCGGCTCCGGCTCCGGTGCCGGTGCCGGTGCCGGTGCCGGTGCCGGTGCTGGTGCCGGTGCCGGTGCCAAGGGCGGGTTCCGCGTCATTGCCGGCCACGGCAGCCGTTTCGCCGGCGGCCGTCCCAGGACGGGTGTCGCCGCGGTACCGCCACAGGCCGATCCCGGCCACGACGGCAGCCAGGAGAAGCGACATCAGAAGTTCCTGCCTGGTCTTCTCGAGAACGGCCATCCCGACCAGCAGGGCGACGATGCTGATGATGGCGAACCAGGTGAGGTAGGGGAAGGCCCACATCTTCAGGGAAAGCCGGCCGGCGGCCTCTGCGCCCATCCGGCGGCGGAGAATGAGCTGGGAAACGGCGATGACCAGCCAGACCAGCAGGGCGATCGCACCCGACGTGTTCACGAGGAACAGGAAGACGGTGTCAGGGGCGAGGTAGTTGAGCCCCACCGTGATGAAGCCGACCACGGTCGAGGCCAGGACTGCGGTACGGGGCACGCCTCTGGTTGACACCCGGGACCAGGCGGCCGGCGCGTCGCCGCGCACGGAGAGGGAGAACAGCATCCGGCTGGCCGTGTACAGCCCGGAGTTCAGGCAGGAGAGCACGCTGGTCAGCACGATGACGTCCATGATCGCGCCGGCGCCCGGGATGCCGTAGAGCTCGATCACCGCGACATAGGGGCTCTTGGCAACCGACGCGCTGTCCCAGGGCAACAGGGTGACGACGATGGCGATGGAGCCGATGTAGAAGATGAGGATGCGCCAGACGGTGGACTTGACCGCTTTCTTCACGGCGTCGACGGGATTCTCGGACTCGCCGGCCGCGATCGTGGCGATCTCGGCGCCGAAGAAGGAGAACACGACCACGAGAACGCCGCCGAGGACCGCGCCGCTGCCGCTGGGGAAGAAACCCCCGCGTCCGGTGAGGTTGCGGAGACCCGGCGCGTCGAGACCGGGCATCAGGCCGAGGATGGCGACGACGCCGAGCAGCAGGAAGATCGCGATGGCGGCAACCTTGATCGACGCGAACCAGAACTCGAATTCACCGAACATCTTCACGGAGGCAACATTGGTGAGGGTCAGCAGCACCATCAGCACCAGGGCCCACACCCATTGGTCGACCGCCGGGATCCAGCGGTGGACGATCGCGGCGCCCGCCGTGGCCTCGATGCCGAGCACGATGATCCAGAACCATGCGTACAACCAGCCGATGCTCAGGCCGGCCCAGCGCCCGAGCGCTTTGTCGGCGTAGCTGGAGAAGGAGCCGGTCTCCGGATGGGCGGCTGCCATCTCCCCCAGCATCCGCATGACCAGGATCACGACGAGGCCGGCCGCGGCGTAGGCGACGAGGATGCCCGGTCCGGCCTGTTGGATGGCCGCGCCTGAGCCGACGAACAGGCCCGCGCCGATCACCCCGGCGATCGCGATCATCGAGAGATGGCGAGGCTTGAGCGTGCGGGCAAGCTGGCGGTCGCTCCCTCCCGTCGTCGCCGGCGAATGGTCGATTTTCGGCAGGAATGCCATCTGACTCCGTAGTCATTATGAACAGCGCGCGGCGATGGTGCGCCCGGCGGCCGTTCGGGTGGGGATGCGTCCAGTCAATATACGTCAGCGCCACGGCAGCCCGCGCCACACACGCGGGCCGAAACCTGACCGGAACCCAACGCGATGGGCGCGGACGCCGTTAGCGCCTACTCGCGAGGCTGGGCCCCCATCGTGCGCAGGCGCACGAGCTGCCAGCCCTGCGGGGCCGAGGTGAGGCGCGCATGCCGCTCGCACAGGTCGAAACTGTGCGGCTCCCGGACCAGGGAGAGCGGCCCGAGCACGGCCATCGAATCGCCGTAGTCGAAGGTGAGGGTCGCCACGGACTCGTCCGGGCAGGCGACGCGGGAACAGGGCCTGAGAGACATTGCTCTCAGGCTACCGCCACCGCGCCGGAACTAGGATGTGACCATGTCCCGAATCCGCCGCGCCGCCGCACCGACGCCCGCGCCGACGCAGCGCAGCCAGGGCCGTGACCGGCACGGCCGCGGCATCCGCAGCTCGGTCACCGGCCCATTTCTGCCACCGCTGCAGACCCGGATCACCCAGTTCGACATGACGGTGGCGTCGACCATCGACTATCTGCGCTCGGTCTGGCCGGACGAACTCAGCGACGTGACCTTCGAGGTTGCGGCCGGACCGTACTCGGTGATCCCCGGCGTCGGGGTCGAGCGCTGGACAGTGACCGCGGCAGAACGCCGGATCGTGTTCTACCGGCTGCCGATCCAGCGCCTCACCCGGCTGCACCGCAACGACGACCTCCACCGCAGGATGGTCATCGAGAGCTGCGTGTTCCGCGCGATCGCCGAACTGCTCGGCAAGGACCCCTGGGACCTTGCACCGGACCGGTTCCGCCACTTCTAGGAGAAATGCGCGCCCTGGGCGAACGCGCGCGCAGCCCCTGCCTTGCCCGGCGGCCGAGGATTCCTCGGCCGCTTTTTCGTGTCCCGGCGCCCGGATGCCACCGCCATCACGGCTGAATCACGGCGAATTCATGCGGCCGAATAGAAATATCTGAATCAATTTGGTTTTTTTCCAAACCGATTCGACGTTCGAACCGAACCCCTGTCAGCACCAAAAGCTGCTCCACCTTCACAGCAACACCCCACAGACCAACCACACAGACAAAGGATCACACCATGCGTTCATTCTCCAAGGCCACCATCAGCCTCGCCACTGCCGGACTGCTCATCGCCGGCCTCGCAGCATGCTCCAGCAGCGCCGAGGCCAACGGGTCAGCCGCAAAGCCGTCCGCCTCCTCCTCCGCAGAGGCCACCCCGAAGCCCGTCGCCTCGATCCCCTCGCTCAAGGGCGTCGACACCGCCGTTCTCCTCGACGCGGGCTTCGCCACGGCGCTGACCAGCCTGGGCCTGACCCCCGGCACCGTCGGAACCGCCACCCTGGTCGACGGCAGCCTGCACTTCCCGATCACCGGCGGAAACGTGGACTACTACAACCCGAAAGAGAGCTACCGTCCGTTCGTCCAGGGTTCGATCAAGCACGAGGGTTCCGGCTTCTCGCTGACCGCGGGCGACACGAAGGTCGAACTGACCAATTTCACCATCGACCCGGGTTCGTCGAAGCTGTTCGGTGACGTCAGCGTCAACGGAACCTCCGCGGCCACCCAGGTGCTGCTCTTCAACCTCTACGGTGGCACGCTCAAGCCGCTGCAGATGGACGGCGACAACGCCATCCTCGAGGGCACCACCGTGCACATCTCCGCCGAGGCCGCCGGCCTGCTGAACAGCACGTTCAAGACGGAGGCCGTCGCAGACCAGCTCCTCGTGGGCATCGCGAAGATCACCGTCGCGACCAAGTAACCCGGCTGCGACCCACGTCGCGCAACAAATGGCGTCTTCGTCCCCTCGACGAAGACGCCTTTTGCGCGCCTCCGACCGATCGGGCGGCTCCGACCGATCGGGCGGCTCCGACCGCGACCGACTCGGCCCGAGTGCCTTCACCGGCGGGACTCCCCCGGAGCGGCCGCCTGCGGAACAGGCGTTTGACCGCACCTGGACCGGCCCGACGAAGCGACACAGCGACGATGAGGATGACTGCCGCGGCGAGGGTCACGCGGGTCAGTTGCACGGACGGGAACAGCATCCGGATACTGAGAGCGAGCGGCACGGCGAGCCACTCCCACCGGCCGCTCAGGGCGATGAACGGCACGAGCAGCAGGGCGTACCACGGGTAGCGGGGGCTCAGGATGACCAACGTGCTGCCGATCATCACGAGCTGGCCGAGCCAGGGCCTGGCCGGGTCGGTCTTCCACAGGGTGAGTGCGGCGACGACGACCAGCAGGATGCCCACAACGATGATCGCGGCACCGCCGGGCGCGACCAGCGAGACGAGCGCGAACCGGGTGCCATCCTGGTACCCCTCCTCGGTGAGGTAGCCGGGCAGGTAGCCGAGGACGCCGATTCCGGTCGCCAGAACGTAGGGGACGTATAACAGGAGGAAGGTGACCAGGGCGGCGGTGATCACCTTCCAGCCCTGTTTTCGGAGCAGCGCCGGGGCCGCGATCACCGGGATCAACTTGGTTGCGATCGCCGCGCCGAGAGCGATGCCGCCCCGCCAATAGCGTTCCCGGGTGACCAGGAAGGCGGCGGCGAGGGTGAAGACGACACCGAGCATGTCGACGTGGGAGTTGGTGACAGCCTCGGATGCGACGAGAGGGCACCACGCCCACAGCGCCGCGTGGCGCAGGTCGATGCCGCGGCGGCGCATCCCGAACAGGAGCATCACGGTGGTGCCGATGCTGAGCAGCAGCCCGGTCAGCTGTAACGGCCAATAGGCAGGACCCGGCCCGGTGACCGCCCGCACTCCGGCGAAGAACAGTTCGGCGGCGGGCGGATAGATGGTGGGGACGCCTGTGCGGTTCAGCGCCGAGCAGAGCACATCGCCCGGCCCGCTCCGGTGCACAGTCTGGATGCGTTCGCCGACGCAGCGGGCGGTTCCGTTCGCACCGACCTGCGGCGCCGGGAACAACCAGTCCGGCCGAAGCGAGTCGAGGCGAGGGTCGGAGGGCACGTACGCGTACGGCGAGATTCCGGCGTTCGACACGATGCCGTCCCAGGCATACCGGGCCGAGTCGGTGCTGGTGTTGGGCGGCCCGATCATGGCGGCGGCGCCGATGCCGAGCGAACCGGCCAGGATGAGCACCACGACGGCCCGCCCGCGGACTCCCCGGAGCGCGATCACCGCGGCGGCGAACAGCAGCCAGGCGGCAGCGAGGGAGACGACCAGCGGCACCGTGCCCCGGCCGGGCGAGAAGAGATCGACGCTGCGCACCACAAACCCGGTGAGGACCGCGAGGGCGGCAAGGAGCAGGGAGACCACGGTGATTCGCACACTGCCATCCTGTCGGACTCCCGGGCCGGTCACCGGACGCGGGCGTGCGCGCGTCATCGAACCGTAAGGATTCCGGCCCGCCTCATCCGCTCGAAACTGGTGCAATGGAACATGCGCCGTTTACTGTACGAAGCCCAGCGATCCCTGGCGTCGCCGGTGCGCAACCCGCGGATGGCGACGGTCATCGGCCGTCTGCTCGGCGCCGCGTTCCTGGTCTGTTTCGGTACCGGGCTGTACAGCCATTTCCTCCAGCAGCCGCTGCCGGGGATGCGCTTGCCCACCCGGCCCGAATTCCTCTACCAGTTCACCGAGGGTACCCACATCATCGCCGGGATCGCGTGCTTCCCGTTGCTGCTGGCCAAGCTCTACATCGTGTTTCCCGACCTCTTCGCCTACCCGCCGGTGCGTTCCTTCGTGCACCTTCTCGAACGGGCGTCGACCGCCCTGTTCGTGGGTGCGTCGCTCCTGCAGATCACGATCGGGCTGATCAACACGTATCACTGGTACCCGTGGCCGTTCCCGTTCCGGCAGGTGCACTTCGCGCTGGCCTGGGTGCTGATCGGTTCGCTGGCCCTGCACATCGGCATCAAGCTGCCGATCATCGCACGGTTCTGGCGCAAACGCGCCGACTACGGACCGGGCACCGACCACCTCACCGATGCGGTGCCGGTCGAACGTGTCGCGGGCAGCGAGGCCGAGCGCCTGTGGGGCAGCAGCCGGCCGACCGGCCTGACCGGTCGGCTCATTGCTTACCTGGACGCCACCCCGCCGGCCGACGAGAAGGTGAGCCGTCGGGGTTTTCTCGCCACGGTCGGCGTCGCCGTCGCCACCGTTGTCGGACTGACCGCCGGCCAGACGTTTGCCCCGCTCGATGCTGTGAACGTCTTCGGCCCCCGCAAGAAAGGGGTCGGCCAGCAGGGTGTTCCGGTCAACCGCACCTCGAAGCAAGCGAATGTGACCGAGGCGGTCATCGCCGGCTGGACGCTCACGGTCGTCCACGGCGGCCTGGAACGCAGTTTCACCAGGGCCGAGCTGGAACGGATGCCCCAGACAGAGGTCACGCTCCCGATCGCCTGCGTCGAGGGCTGGAGCCAGATGGCCACCTGGCGCGGCGTTCGGCTGCGCGACCTGGCAGACCTGGTGGGCGCCGGCGAGGAGACCTCGTTCACGCTGGTCAGCCTCGAGGAGCGCGGCAGTTTTCGGCAGACCCAGATGGGCCCGGAGTACGTGCGGGACCCGCTCACCCTGGTGGCCCTCGAGCTCAATGGTGAAACCCTCGATCTCGAGCACGGCTACCCGGCACGGATGATCGCGCCCGGCCGGCCCGGAGTCCTGCAGACGAAATGGCTGAGTCGAATCGAGGCGATCACCGCATGAACCAGGCCAGCACACCATCAAACGCCCTGACGGCGGAGCAGGCAGCGCCCCGCCCGGGCATGCGCGTGGCGCGGGCCATCCTCATCCTGCTCGGCGTCGCCGGCCTCGCCTGGGGTGCCTGGGTTCTGGTCGACACCGTGCGGATCGCCCGGCTTCCCGGCCTGGCCCTCTGGGTCGGGGCGGCGATCGTCGTGCACGACGCCGTCATCGCCCCCCTGGTGCTCTTCGCCGGGGTGCTGCTGCGACGTGCCGGCCGGCGTCTCGCCGGCACGGTCGTCACCGTCCTTCAGGGCACGATCGTGCTGGGTTCGATCATGACGCTGATCGTTGTTCCCGAGATCGTGGCCCAGGGGCTGGACCCGAAGAACCCCACCGTGCTTCCCCTGGACTACGGCACCAACCTGGCCGTTTTCTGGGTCGTGATCGCGGGGGTGGCCACGGCGGTGTCGGCCGCGCTCTACGCGCGCAACAGCCGGGCCGATCGTCGGTTGTCGCTCTAAGCGCGCAGCAGCCGGGCGAACCAGCGGCCGTCGAGTCGCCAGTCCTCAGCCACGACCAGTCCGGCGTCGCCGGCGCGGTCCCGCAGGCCCGCCAGGCCCAGCTCGGCCCAGGGAAAGACCGCGCTACTGCCACCGTAGGCATCCTCGATCGTGCCGTCGTAGCGGTCGTCCGTGTCCGGGTCGTGGCTCAGCTCCACCAGCAGCGCGCCGTCCGGGGCGAGCAGGGCTGCGCAGCGGGCCAGCAGTGCAGACGGGTCGCCGCCGATCCCGATGTTGCCGTCAACGAGCAGCGCAGCCGCCCACGCGCCCTCGAGCGGCATCGGGTCGAAGACGCTCCGACGGAGCACGCTCAGCCCTGAATCCACGGCCATTCGCACGGCGGCCGCCGACACATCGATGCCGAGGGCGGAGAGTCCGAGGCCCATGGCCGCGCGCACCATCCGACCGGGCCCGCAGCCGATATCGAGCACCGGACCGGTGATTCCGGCGAGCAGGCGGAGGTCGGTGGCGTCGGCATCCGCGCTCCACCGTCCGGCATCGATCACGAACGGCTCGGCGTGCGGTTCTGCACGGGTACGGCGCAGGTAGAGCACGTTCTCGGCGTTCTCCAGCGCCGCTGCATATGGCTCGGCCCCGCCGGCGCCGAAGGTCGACGGTTCGAACAGATCGTGCCGGGGCTCGGTCTGTGCCAGGAACGTCATCGAGTCGTGCCTTTCTCGCTCGGCGCGAGCATCGCGGCCAGCGCCCGGGCGAAACCGCCGCCGGGCGCGATCCCCGCGACGGTGTGAGCGTCGTCGATGGTGTCGACATCGGTGAGGGTGGGGAGGAACACCACGTGCAGGCCCGCCGTGCGCAACCGGTCCAGCTGGCGGGCACCGGTGTCCTCACGTGACATCGGGATGCCGCGAATCAGGTCCCCGTCCGGCTCGGCGAGCGCGAGCGCCCAGAATCCGCCGTCGTCGGCCAAGCCGAACCAGGCGTCCACATCGTCGGTCCAGTCGGTGAAGACCGGTTCGAGGAGCGCAGTGGTGACCTGCGGCGTGTCCATCCCGATCAGAACGGTCGGTTCGTCGCAGTGGTCGAAGATCGCGGCCAGGCGTTCGTCTAGGCCCCCTGCGACCTGGGGCAGGATCTCGTAGCCCGCGGCCGCCCGAGGCGGCACGATGCCGTCGAATGCCAGGATGCGCCGCGTGGCCGGCAGTTTCGACCCGGCCCGCAGCGTGTCGTCGAGGCTCGCGGCGGCGAGCTCGGCCGCCTGGGCGAGGCTGAGCGGCGGGTGCAGCCTGGTCTTGACCTTGCCGGGCAGGCATTCCTTGGCGATGACGACCAGGATCGTCATCGGCGCGTCTCCCTCAGGAGGGCTGACATGTCCCGGATCGCGGTCAGCGTTCCCCGCACTGTGCCGGTCACCTTGCTGCGACCGACCCTCGGCGAATAGGTGGTGTCCACTTCGCGGATGCGCCAGCCGGCATCCGCTGCACGCAGGAACATCTCCAGGGGGTAGCCGCTGCGGCGGTCCCTGAGGTCGAGGGAGAGCAGGTCTTCGCGGCGCGCGGCGCGCATGGGGCCGAGATCATGGATGTTCACACCGGTTATTCGGCGCAGTCGCCAAGACAGACTGGTATTCGCAATCCGGTTGTGCCAAGGCCAGGCCTTCTGCGTGCTTGCCCGGCGCCGACCGAGCACCAGGTCGGCTTCGCTCGCCCGTACCGGGTCCACGACCAGAGGGAGCTCCCGGGGATCCATCGACGCGTCGGCATCGCAGAACGCGACGATCGGCGCGGTCGCCGCCAGCAGGCCGGCATGGGCAGCAGCCCCGAATCCGCGCCGCTCCTCGTGCACCACCAGGGCCCCGGCGGCGGCCGCGATCGCAGCAGATCCGTCGGTGGAGCCGTTGTCGACCACGATTGCGCGGTATCCCTCCGGCAGTCGGGAAAGCACCCACGGCAGGGCGCCGGCTTCGTTCAGGCACGGCAGCACGAGGTCCACCTGGATCAGAGTCATGATTTGACACTATGGCGGCGGAGAGCCCCGATCGGCCCAGGAAGATTACAGGCTGAGGAAGAATCGGGCTTGGGGCAGCGCGGCTCTATCCTGAGATCGTGACTTCTTCAGCAGGACTCCAGGACCGGCGCGTTCTCGTCATCGATGACGATCCCACGGTCTCCGAGATCGTCAGCCGTTACCTGCGTACCGCCGGTTTCATCGTTGACGAGGCCCCGGACGGACCGGACGGGCTCCGCAAGGCGGAAGAGCTGCGACCCGACCTGGTCGTGCTCGACCGAATGCTGCCCCTGCTGGACGGCATCGAGGTCTGCCGGAGGATCCGGGCCAACTGGTCGATCCCGGTGATCATGCTCACGGCGCTCAACCAGGAGGAGGACCGGATCGATGGCCTGGAGGCGGGCGCCGACGATTATCTGGCCAAACCGTTCTCGCCGCGCGAACTGGTGCTTCGCGTGCAGTCGGTGCTGCGCCGCAGCGCCGCGGGGTTCGTGCCGGAGGGGCTGGTCACCATCGGTGATTTCGCGCTGGACTCCTCCGCTCATGAAGTGCGACTGAACGGCCAGCCCCTGGTGCTCACCGCCCGCGAATTCGACCTGCTCGCCTACCTGATCTGGCGGCCGCACAAGGTACTGAGCCGGGAGGACCTGCTGCGTTCGGTCTGGGGCTGGGAATTCGGCGACCTGTCCACGGTCACCGTGCACGTGCGCCGACTGCGGGAGAAGATCGAGGCTGACTCGGCGCATCCGCTGCTGCTGAACACGGTCTGGGGGGTCGGCTACCGGTTCGACCCGGTGCCTCTCGGCCGCCCGGACGCGGCGCCGGAGGAAAGGAGATCTTGATGTCCCTGGACGTGTTGCCCACCGTGGCCCTCTTCGCGCTCGCCAGTGCGGTCGTCGTCGGCGCGCTGGGCCTGCTGGCCCTGCGGATGCTGTCCCGCGCCTCCCTCGTGCTGCAGCTGATGGTCGTCGCCCTGGCCGCCGTGGTCTCCGTGGTCGGCGGGATGGCTGCGGTCGCCTCGCAGATGTACGTCTCCAAACACGACGTCACGGTTTTCTACGGGGTCGCCGGGGTGGCCGGCCTCGTGTCGCTGGCCATGGCCGCGGTGCTCGGCCGCAGCCTGGTGCGAGAGGGCCGTGCGCTGCGCTCGGCCGCGGCGAGCATCGGCCGCGGTGAACGGGTCGTTGCGGCGGAACGGCACAGCAACACGGAGTTCGCGGCGCTGGCCGGCGAGCTGGCGGCGACGGGCGAGCGCCTGGCCGAGTCCCGGGCGAGGGAGAACCGGGTGGAGGAGTCCCGCCGGGAACTCATCGCCTGGATCTCGCACGACCTGCGTACGCCGTTGGCGGGCATCCGGGCGATGGCCGAGGCCCTCGAGGACGGCATGGCGGAGGACCCCCACCGGTATTACGCGCAGATGCGCGGCCAGGTCGACCGGCTCTCCGGGATGGTCGACGACCTGTTCGAGCTGTCCAGGATCCACTCCGGCACGCTGCGGCTGGCCGTGGAACCGGTCTCCCTCTACGATCTGATCAGCGACACCGTTGCCGGGTTCTGGCCGGTCGCCCAGGCGAAGTCCCTCGACCTCCGGTTCGAAGGCGAGACCGGTCTGACCATCCTCGCCGACCCACGCGAGCTGTCACGGGTGGTCGGGAACCTGGTCATGAATGCGATCCAACATTCCCCGGCCGGCCTGGCGATCGTGGTGTCCGTCACCGAGAACGACGACGGACGCGCCGTCATCTCCGTGCAGGACTCCGCCGGCGGCATCCCGGAGCAGGACCTCGGCCGGGTCTTCGAGGCCGGCTGGCGCGCAAGCGAACCGCGCACCCCGGCGTCGGAGCCGACCAGGTCCGGCGGGGCGGGACTCGGGCTGGCAATCGTGCAGGGAATCGTGCGGGCCCATCGCGGCGAGGTCGTGGTGCGGAACGTGCCGGGCGGATGCCGTTTCGACGTGCTGCTGCCCCGGCATCCGGTCGCGGCGGGCTGACCGCCCTGGGCCTGGCCCGGTGACCCGCCCGGGCCGGCCGGCTCAGCGCCGCACGGCGGCGCGCAACGGTGCGGTGGCGAATTCCTCCACACCGTGCTCGAAGCTGACCGTCGGGGACCAGCGGAGTTCGGTGCGGATGCGTTCGGACGACGCGGTGATGTGTCGTACGTCGCCGAGCCGGAACTCCCCGGTGACCACCGGATCAGGCCCGCCGGAGGCGCGGCTGAGTGCCTCGGCCATGTCACCGATGGTGTGCACCGTGCCGCTGCCGACGTTGAAGGCACGGAAGGTGGACGCCGGGCTGTCGCCGGTCCAGTCGAGTGCGGCCAGGTTGGCCGAGGCGATGTCCGCGACGTGCACGAAGTCACGGCGCTGGGCCCCGTCTTCGAAGACGCGGGGAGCCTCGCCGCGCTCCAGGGCCGAACGGAACAGCGAGGCGACACCGGCGTACGGCGTGTTCTGCGGCATCCCGGGGCCGTAGACGTTGTGGTAGCGAAGGGCGGCGACCCGGCCACCGGTCGCTCGCGCCCATGCGGATGCCAGGTATTCCTGGGCGAGCTTGGTGGCAGCGTAGACGTTGCGCGGGTCGAGCGGGTCCCGTTCGGTGGTGAGTACGGGTTCGAGCCGTTCGCCGGTGACCTCGTCGACCGGATCGAAGACGCCGGCCGCCAGGTCCGCGGCCCGGCGCGGCCCCGGCCTCGCCGGGCCGCGAGAACCGCGGAAGCTGCCCTCACCGTAGACGACCATCGACGAGGCCAGCACCAACCGGTCGATTCCGGCCGCCGTCATCTCTGCAAGGAGCACGGCCGTGCCCACCTCGTTGCTCCTGACGTAGTCGGGGGCGTCGGAGAAGTCCACGCCAAGCCCGACCTTCGCGGCCTGGTGGCAGACGAGGTCGATGTCCCGCAGCGCGATGGCGACGACGCCGGGATCGGTCACATCGCCGACGATGACGTCGACCCGCGGGTCGACGTCGGGCAGCGCCCCGTGCACGTCGCTGCGGAGGGAGTCGAGCACTCGTACGCTCCACCCGCGTTCGAGCGCCGCGGTGACGACGGCGCCGCCGATGAAACCGGCACCGCCGGTGACGAGAAGGCGCGGGGCGTTCACAGCGGCAGCCCGTGTCCCGTGGACGCCGGCCTGGCGAGCACGGCGGCGACCTGCTCGGGGTCGACCAGCCGACGGGGAGCGAAGTCGCCGGGGATTGCGCCCAGGATCGCGTCAATGGCGGCGAGGATTCGCGGCTGGGCGTCGGCGAGCCGGGCGAAGACGAGCGTGGCGGAGACGGCATCCGCGTCAGCCCCCTCTTCCGGTGACAGCCCCGCGTCGGCGTCGGTGACGAAGGACAGGTTGACCGTTCCGATGTTCAACTCGGAGGCGAGCACCACCTCGGGGTACTGGGTCATGTTGACGATGTGCGCCCCGGCGGCCCGGAACCAGAGAGACTCGGCCCGGGTGGAGAACCGGGGACCCTGGATCACGACGACGGTGCCGGACGGCACGAAGTCTTCCGCGAGGCTGCCGAGGGCTGCGATTGCGGTGCGGCGCAGGATCGGGTCGAACGGGTCGGCCGCGGCAAGGTGGGCCACGCTCCCCCGGTCGAAGAACGTGTCTGCGCGGCCGGACGTGCGGTCGATGAACTGGTCGGTCACAACGAGGAGGCCCGGCGGGTACTCGGGGCTGACGCCGCCGACGGCCGAGGACGAGATGATCCCGGTGACGCCGAGTGAGGCGAGGGCCCAGATATTCGCCCGATAGTTGATCAGGTGCGGGGCCTCGGTGTGCCCGCCGCCGTGCCGGGGCAGGAACGCGACCCGTCGGCCGGCGCGCTCACCAATGGTGATCGGAGCCGAGGGAGGGCCGTACGGCGTGTCGACCTCGACCGACGTGGACGTTCCGGCGTCGAACAGCCGGTAGAGGCCGGAGCCTCCGATCACGGCGATGGCGACCGACTCGATCAGCGGAGGTCGGATTGGGGAGTCGGTGGTGGTGGTCACTGCTGGCTCCAGAGGTTCGAGGGACACGTCCGACCAGTCTGCCAGCACCGACCGCGGTCGCGGGGCCCTGCGTGGGGCCACGTTGCCGTGAGAGTGGGCGGACAGTGCGGGTTGTCGATCAGTGCGAACAACCGTTCAGTGGGGGTAGACCTGGATCGGAGCGGCCAGGGGCCCGGCCTGACTAAGCGTGAAGGATGACACCAACCCGGCACCGGAGTAGCCGACCGAGGCGAGCGTGGTTCGACCGCCGGACACGCGATAGCGAGCGGATGCCGCAAGCGGCAGCGTCCCGGACCCGCCGGCCGGCACGGTCACCATGACCGGCGGTCCCGTCTCGGGGGTCGCGGTGTAGGTCGCGTCCGCATCGCCGGTGTTCACGAGGTGGAGCGCTGGTCCAGGTCCGGGGGCGACGGCGACGAGGAAGTCATCGGCGAGGGTTCCGGATGCCGCGAACAAGGCGAAGTCCTTGCCGGCGGTTCCGACCGAGGGGGCCTGGGCTGCGGCCACGATCGGCTGGTCCGACCTGAGTTCGACCGAGTAGGCCCCAGGCGCGAGTCCGGCCAGCGGCACGTCCGTGCCGATTCCCGGCTGGATCTCCACCTGCACCGAGGAACCGGCAGGCTTGCCCTTATCGCTTTCGATACCGACTTGTTGTCCGCTTTCGCTTACGACACCGAGCTGCACGGTCGCCGCGGTGTCGCCGGGAACGAGAATCCGCACCGACGGGATGTCGTCGGCGATCCCGCTGCTATCCGTCGCCGCAGCGGCCGCCTGATTAGTGACAAGCAGCCCGGCGATGCGCTGGGTGCGCCCCGGCCCGGCGGACGGCCCCAATATGTCGACGCCACCCGGTTCAATGCCCCGGACGATGCTTTGTTGAAGGGACGCGGCGACCTGGCCTCCGTGGGAAGCGACGTGCACGACCGGCGTGCGGAGGTTCGGGGCCAGGCCCGCGAGGGATACGATCCGCTGGGAGCCTGGCTGGACCAGGATTCCGGTCGACCCGGGCGCGATGACCTGGCCGGCCTCGCCATAGACCGTCAGGTCGACGGTCGCGACGACTGTGCTGGGATTGCTGAGTAGCACGAGGCTGGTGCGGCCCACATCGGTGGACCCTCCGACAAGCCACGCGTCGCTGACGGCCTCGGCGCAGGCCGCCACGGCGAGGCCGGCGAGCGACTCGGCCGTGGCGGTCTGGGACTGACTCGCGGCGACGAGCGGGGCCGTGGTCGCGCCGCCCTGCACGGCTACCCGGAGCAGGCGCGGTGCGCCGTCCGCGGCGCTCTTCGCGTTGTCGGGTGCCGTGAGCTCCGTGGACGACGGACGGATCCAGTCTGACCCCGCCGAGGTCGCGTGCGCGCCGAAGGCGGCATCCGCGGGCCCGACGGAGGTGGCGGCCTGGGCCCGGCTCGAATCCTCGGCGAGGGTCAGGAGCGGTCCAGGGCACACCCGCTGCTGCTCAGTGGGTACGGGCGAGACCAGCACGGATGCCGGCGCCTTCTCGAGCGTCGGCCAGGGCACGACCGCCGCAGCGCCGACGGCGAGGACGGCGACGGCGAGGACCACCGTGCCGGCAAGGGCCCTGGCCCCGAAGAGGGCGATTCCGCGTCTACTTGGCACCGTCATCCTCCTCCTGGGGGGTCGTTGGTTCGGCAGCGCTGTCGGCCGGGCCTTCCTCGGCCGGGCCTTCCTCGGCCGGGCGCTCGGCCGGGCTTTCCTCGGCCGGGCGCTCGGCCGGGCTTTCCTCGGCCGAGGCTCCAGCGTCGGGTTCCGATCCCTCATCGTCGGCGGCATCGGGGCGGGAACCTGTTGCCGGGTCAGGTCCGGCGTCAGGCTCGGCGTCAGCCACGACGGACACCTTCGCTCTCGCGGCCCGTTTCAGTTCTCTGGCGTCTGCCTTCTTCGTCCGCGCACCGGCCCGCACGCTGTGCCGGATCGCGTCCCGGTTCGCCTGCCGCACGGCCTCCGGGCCCGCACCGGCCGGGATCGAGAGCAGCACGGTCGCCCCGATCACGATGGCCGTGACCAGCGCGAAGATCAGGCCGAGAGGACCGGCGGCGTGTCGGGGGATCTCGCCGATCGCACCGGCAACGGGCTGGGCGTCATGCCGCCAGAGCCTACCGAAGGCGGTGTCACCGACCGCAACCAGTGCGGCGTCACCGTCGAGCGCAGTGGTCGAACGCCCCGCCGTTTCAAGCGCGGCGGAGCTCACCGAGGCCGCGCTCCCCGGGCCGGTGGGGACGACAGCCGCCGGGCGCAGGAGCACGAATCGGATGCCGAAGTCGGCCAGACCGGAGGCGGCGTCCAGCCCGCTGCGCGAGGCGAGGTTGCCGGCCAGGGTCGCCAGGTCCCGTTCGGAGGCGGAGATCGCCCCTCCGGTGCTGCTCAGGGTCGATTGGTCGTCCAGGGTGGCGCCGTCACCGCGAACGATCGTGGCCAGGATGCCGCCGTCCGGCTGCGGCACGATCTGCAGGGTGCCGACGCGGGCATCCGTTCGGGCCGCGGCCGCGACGAATGCCGGCTGGGTTCGGTCGGTGCCTTCCTGCACGACACTCGTGCCGAGCGGCAGCGCCGCGACCAGGGGGGCCGCCACGATCACCAGGGCGATGACCGTGCTGACTGCAGGCGCGATCGAGAACCGCCGCATGCTGCGAAGCGCGAACACGACCGCACCGACGAGACCGATCCAGGCCACGCTGAGCCCGGCTCCCGGCCAGATGCTCACCGACTGGGATCCGATCGACGCCAGAAGCAGGTGAGTCGAGGCGACGGCGGTGCCGAGGCCGAGCAACACGGCCAGGAACGAGAAACTGGCACCGCGGGCACCGGGGAGGAACAGCGAGGCGACCGCGAGCAGAGCCAGGGGGATGAGCAGCACCGGGACGAGGATGGACGCGTGGACACCGGGCAATCCGAGCATCTCGAGCAGGGGGGTCCAGCCGCCGAGCTCACCGGTTGGGAAGCCCAGCATGAGCTGCCAGACCGAGACGCCGGCGCTCGGCACCGGTGCCCCAGGGTCGGCGAGCAGGGCGAGCCAGTTTCCGCGCAGCCCCTGGTCCCAGACCAGGGGGGCGGCGAGGGCGACCGCGGGCAGCGGGATACCCAGGTAGCGCATGACCGCTCGACCGCTGGCCAGGATGGAGACCAGCCAGGCCACCAGGAGCGCGGGGGCCAGCGACGGCGCGCAGGCGACGATCGCGGCGAACAACAGCGCAGCCGAGGCGGACGCGGACCAGGACCGAGCGGCAGCGTAGCCGGCGAAGAACAGCCACGGGAGAAGCAGATGTACGAGGATCGCGGCCGGGCGGCCCGCTGCAAGGGCGCTGAGGAACGTCGGCGCGAGGAGCCACAGGGCTGCCGCGACGGCGCGGATCGATGCGCGGTGCGACAAGCGGCTTGCCGCGAGCCAGGCACCGAGTGCCGACAGCGGAAGGGCAAGGAAGTAGAGCAGGACCAGGGCGAAGGAGGGGGACCAGAAGGTGAGCGAGCCGAGAATTGCCAGCACGGCGGCGAAGGGGTCTGCCGCGCCGACGAAGCCGAGTCCGATGTCCCGCCAGCCGTAGCCGACGCCGGCCCATAACTCGGCAGGGGTTCCCGACAAGGGAAGCAGCCCGCCGCCGGTCAGGGTGCGAGCACCGAGCAGGGGCGCCAGGATGGCGACTCCGGCGACTGCCGCGGCGATCACCGTCCAGGCTCCGCCGCCGGAGAAGAACCGGATCTCGGGCCGATCCCCCCTGGCCCCGGTGAGGCTGGCCTCGCGTTTGAGCGCGTGCCGGCGGCGCACCTCCCCCGAGGACACTCGCAGGCTGGCGATCGAGCCCCAGCCCAGCGTGCGTGTCGCGGCGAAACGGCGCCGCGCGGCCGAGACCCGGATCCCGCTGAAGGCGGCGGCGAACGCGGCCGAGAACTCGCCGACCACGGCACCGGGCTCCTTCTGCAGCAACTGGCCCACGGACCGGAACACGGCCAGGGGAACCAGGCCGAGCCAGTGCACCGGGATCATCCAGCGCGGGGAGTAGACCAGGCGGCGGTGAAGCTGGGCGGCACGCACGGCACGGACGCGCTTGCGGCGTGCCCGGCCGCGTGACGACCCGCTGGGGCCTGCCACGCCGTCGCCGGCGGACGCGATGCGTGAAGCGGCGACAACGGAGACGCGGTACCCGGCCATCCGCACGCGCACGCAGAAGTCGAGGGAGTCGTCCGCGGAGGGCAGTGCCGGGTCGAAACCGCCGAGGCGTTGCCAGACGCTGTGGCGTACGAGCATCCCGCCGGCGCTGACGGCGAGCACGTCGCTCATCCCGTCGTGCTGGCCCTGGTCCAGTTCGCTCTCGACGAGGGTAACGGTCGCGCCGCCCGGCGTCATCGACTGCCCGAATTGGTGGATGTAGTCGCGGGCGTGCCAGTCCATCACCTTCGGTCCGGCCACAGCCACCGATGGCGCGATTTCGAGCTCACCGAGCAGCGCGCCCAGGGCCCCCGGCTCGGGGGCGCTGTCCTGGGCCAGGAGCCAGAGCATCTCCCCATCGGATTCGGGGGGCGCTGTGACCCGCACGGCTGCGGCAATGGCCTCCCCGAATGTGAGGTCGGAGTCGGCCGAGATGAAGTGGGTGGGGCCGTAAGCGGCCAGAAGCGCCGCGGTGGCGTCCGTGGATCCGCAGTCAACGGTGATGACGACGTCGGGCTGGCGTGTCTGGCCGTTCAGCGCCGCGAGGGTTCTCTCGAGGTGCTTCGCGCCGTTTCGGGCAACAAGGATGGCGGTGACTCTGGCATGCATATCGGTCACAGCCTAGGTTGGGTCACGGCGTACGCCGTGGAAGCGAGGGGGCGCGCCTGAAATCCGCCGCCCGGATGGGCCGACGGCAAAGAGGGTGCGCAGCGGGAAACGACGGCGCCAGGGCGCGTCAGAGGCAGTCTCGCCGTGGACCGGTTCAGCCGACGCGTTTGCGGAGCTTGCGGCGTTCGCGTTCGGAGAGACCGCCCCAGATGCCGAAGCGTTCGTCGTTCGCGAGCGCGTACTGCAGGCATTGGGTCTTCACCTCGCAGGAGGCGCAGATCTTCTTCGCATCGCGAGTGGAGCCCCCCTTCTCGGGGAAGAACGCCTCGGGGTCGGTCTGCGCGCAGAGCGAATCCGACTGCCATGACAACGGATCGCCGTCGCCTGTTTCCTTGCGAACTCCGGGGACACCCAAACGAACCGGATCAATGAACCAGTCCTCAGGAACCCCGGAACGATACTCAGACTGCGACATATCGTCTCCCACCCCACTGCAAAAATGTGCCCGAATTACCCGTCAGCACTAATTACAGCGGTGTAATTCCCTGCCGTCAAGTCGCAGATCCTAAACCCTCAATATTGGCTGGAGAGTTTCGACTCGCCGATTCGCAATATTGGGTCAGATGTGCTGAGCGGATGCCGCCTGCCGGGACGCCCAGGCGCTGTCCACCATATCTTCGAGGCTGTGCCGCATCTCCCAGTCGAGGTCCCGCGCAGCAAGCTCGCCCGACGCCACGATCCGGTCCGGGTCACCGGGCCGGCGCGGACCGATCGTCGGCGTGAACTCGATTCCGGTCACGGCGGAGACGGTCGACATGATCTGGCCGACCGACACGCCATCGCCGCTGCCGAGGTTGTAAACCGGAAGGATCGGCTCACCGGCATCAAGCCGTCTGGCGGCGGCGACATGCGACACGGCGAGGTCGGCCACGTGGATGTAGTCCCGAACGCAGGTGCCGTCCGGCGTGGCGTAGTCGTTGCCGTTGATGCTCGGGGTGCGTCCGTCGATCAGCGCGTCGAAGACAAGGGGGAAGAGATTGTGGGGGCTGGTGTCGCGCAGCTCGAGCGCTCCGGATCCGACCACGTTGAAGTAGCGCAGGGAGGTATGCGTGAGCCCCGCCGCGATACCCTGGTCTCGCAGCAGCCACTCGCCGATCAGCTTGGACTCGCCGTAGGGCGACTCGGGGCTCTTCGGCGTGTCGTCGGTGACGAGGTCGGCGTGCGGGGTGCCGTAGACGGCGGCACTCGAGGAGAACACCATCCGGCTGACTCCGGATTCCTGCATCGCCGCAAGAAGGGTGACCGTCGCGGTCACATTCTGCTGATAGGTGTGTAACGGTCGTTGAACCGAGACGCCGGCGTACTTGAACCCGGCCACGTGCACGACACCGGTCACGTCGTGTTCGCTGAAGGTGCGCATCAGGAGATCGCCGTCCAGGATGTCGCCGTGGACGAACGGAACCGAGTCAGGAACGAAGTCGGCGTGGCCGCTGGAGAGGTCGTCGACGACGACGACGTCGATCCCCTCGGTGAGGAATGCCCGGACGATGTGCGAACCGATGTAGCCGGCGCCGCCGGTGACTAGCCAAGCCATCTGAACCTCGCAAGATCATGCGGCAACCCTGCATTGCCGCGCGTCCAGCCTAGCTTCAGCCCTGCCGTGTCTCCGGTCGCCGGTTCCGCTCCGCGAGCTCGGGCCGGCCCAACCCGTCGTTGCCGAGGACGAGAATGGTCGCGACGACGCCCCAGACCACGAGCAACACAATTGCCACACTGATGATGATCATGGCAGAAATTCTACGTATTGCGTTTTCCTGCCGCGAGTGGCAGGATCGCCACGAAACGTTGGATTCCTGCCATTTCGCACTATCGCCTGTCACTCGTCCTGAAGGAACCGTCATGCTCAGCAAAGTCGTGTGCGTCACCATGCCGGGAATGGCGCCGTTCGAGTTCGGCGTCATTTGCGAGGTCTTCGGAATCGATCGGGGGGCCCACGGCGGCCCCGCCTTCGACTTCCACGTCACCGCCGCCGAGCCCGGACCGGTGCGCACCAAGCTCGGCTTCGACATCGTCGTGACCGAAGACCTCAGCGCGGCCGCCGACGCCGACCTGGTCGCCATTCCCGCCTACCAGGAGGGCACCAGCATCCACCCCGAGATCCTTCGGGTCGTGCGCGAGGCCGAGGCTCGCGGAGCGTGGGTGCTCAGCGTCTGCAGCGGCGCGTTCGTGCTCGGCGCGGCGGGCATCCTCGACGGCAGACGCAGCACCACCCATTGGATGTACACGGAGGCCCTGGCCCTGGCCTATCCGAAGACCGAGGTCGACCCCGACGTGTTGTTCGTGGAGGACCGGAGGGTCGTCACCGGAGCCGGAACCGCCGCCGGAATCGACGCCGCCCTGCACATCGTGCGCAAAGAGCTGGGCGCGGCGGCCGCGAACATCATCGCCCGTCGCATGGTCGTGCCACCCCAGCGCGACGGCGGTCAGTCACAGTTCATCCAGGCTCCGGTCACCGATTGCCGGAGCGACTCGTTCGCCGCGGTCACCGAGTGGATGCTGCACAACCTCGACCAGGAACTCACCGTCGACAGCCTGGCCCGCCAGTCGCTCATGTCTCCACGCACCTTCGCCCGCCGCTTCCGCGCCGAGTTGGGCACAACGCCGACCGCGTGGCTGAACCGGCAGCGTCTGCTCCGCGCCCAGCAGCTGCTCGAGGAGACCTCGCGCAGCCTCGAGGAGGTGGCCGCGGACACCGGTTTCGGGGCCGCGGCGGTGATGCGGCACCACTTCGTCAAGGTGCTCCAGACCACCCCGACGGCGTACCGTCGCACGTTCGGCGGCAGCCGGGTCCGCTGACCGCCCGTCGCCGACATCCGCTCCCCTCGTTGCCCGGTCCAGCCCCGGCATCCGCTCCCGCCCGCCACTCCTGCCGAATTCGACGGTGATTTTCCACAAAACCTGCCCAGGGCCCCTGATCTGAGCGCCTGCAGACAAAAAGTCCGTCGAATTTGACCGGTCGGGACTGCCGATGACGACTGCCCGGCACTCGTCAGCGCCCGTCGAGGACGCCCACGCGGGGCTTGCATGAGGCCGAGCGCGGTTGCATCCGCCAGGGAAAGACCGGAAATTCCGTCTGCTTCGCAAGACGGTAGTCGTCGACGAGGGCATTGGACATGGCAAGCACACAGAACTGCCATTTGCCGCGGAAGAGCGGGTAGGTGAACCGGAGGACACGTCCGTTCTTGCACGCGATGAGGATGTCGCGCTCGTGATCGACGGCGAAGGCCTCCGGATTGTCATGCCAATTCGCTCCATCGACCTCAACGAAAACCGTCGGCCCGATTTGACCGTCCAGAAAACCGACGCCCTCGACGAAGGGTTGGGGAACGAAAGGAATACCGGCTTCGAGCGCAAGAAGGCGGAATTCCGTCTCGCCGCCCGACCCCGCGCGCCCGTCGACCTGCGAGCGCCAGGGTTGGACACGGTGAGGGGCACGGGCGAATATTTCGTCGAGATCCGACTCGATGATCCCGGCGCCGCCCTCTCGCCTGCCGTGCAGCGCCGCATCAAGACAAACGATCGACGTGACCCTGTCGTGGTTTCCCAGCACATGTACGAGAGCATCGATGACGCTCGTGCGCCACCGGAATGACGCGTGCCGATTCGGCGCTGCATCATTCCAGGTCACGCGATATCGGTAACCGTCGACTCGGTCAAACGGTGCCCGCATGTCGTGGGGTCTTCTCAGTCCGCGGGCGGCGTCAGGCACCGTGACGTGGATCTTCCTGGTCTCCGGGGTCCAGATTCCCCAGCTGCGCAGACAACTCAACCCGGCCAGGCGGCCACCGATTCTGAATGCCTCCGCAGCGAACCGTGGCGCAGTGGGGACCGAGTACCACCCCTTGCGAACCCGCACAATGGTCCCGTCATTCACCGCGCGGCGGAGGCCCCGATCTGACCAACCGTTCGACAGCAGGACGGCACGTTTGACGAACAGCCCGAGTTCGGCGATGTCCATCGGCAACGAGCGCATGCCGGCAGCATCGCACCGATGAGGCGGTCGACCGACGACATCCAGCCCAGGGTGAATGGTCCCGCGGCAGCCCCGCCTGTGGAGGAAGGGTTACGCGCGCACCCGCTGCTCCCTCGTTCGCGTCGGGCGCGTCGGGCGCGTCGGGCGCGTCGGGCGCGTCGGGCGCGTCGGGCGCGTCGGGCGCGTCGGGCGCGTCGAATTCGACGGAGATTCTTCCGAAAATGGCCCGAAAATCACCATTTCCGAACCCGAACGGCAATAAGTCCGTCGAATTCGACGAGAAGAGACGAGACGAGGCCGGCAGGCCAGGTCAGGGAGTCGTGGCCAGGAAGACGTCACCGGCACCGGCGAAGGTCAGGGTCTCCTCGTCGGGCGTGATGAACACAGACTCGCCCCGCTTCAAAGTCACGGATGACGTCGCACCCGCCACGAGGAATCCGCCGGTCGTGCAGATGGCAATTCCCGGTCCCGTGAGCGTGAACTGGCGCATCGGCACCCCGGAGGCAGCAGCGTCGGCGGCAACAGCATCCGTTCCCTTCTGTGCCGTGATGTGCACCAGGGCGAAATCGTCCACCGCCGGGCGGTACTCCGCGATGCCGGGCGTGTGGGACACCGGGGCGAGGTAGGGCACGGGAACCGACGTGAACTCGAGCACGTCGAGCAGTTCGTCGACGTCGATGTGCTTGGGGGTGAGCCCGCCGCGCAGCACGTTGTCCGAGGCCGCCATCAGTTCGACGCCGAGGCCGGAGAGGTAGGCGTGGATGTTGCCGGCCGGCAGGTAGAGCGCCTCTCCGCGACGCAGTGACACCCGATTGGTGAGCAACGAGATGACGATGCCGGGGTCGCCCGGGTAGGCGAGGGCCAGCGTGCGCACGGTGTCCAGTTCCTGCGGGAACTCGAGGATGGCGCCGCCGGCGACGAGACCGACCGCACTCCGGGCGAGGGTAACCACCCGTTCGACCAGCCAGGCGACCTCACCGCTGTCTTCCCCGCGACCGTCGCGCAGCAGCCAGTCGACGGTGTCGCGCAGGGCCGCCGGGCCGAGCAAACGCTGCTCGAGGGCGTCCAGGGCGCCGGGCTGCGGGTCGTCGGACGCCACGTCGAGGGCGCGGAGCTCACCAAGGATGCGCCGAATCTCGACCGGCTCGCGGAACCCGCAGAGCGCCTCGAAGCTCTCACTCAGGGCGAAGATGACCTCGGGTTTGTGGAAGGGGTCACGATAGTTACGGTCCGCGGCGTCAACCGGGATTCCGGCCTCATTCTCCAGGTCGAAGCCCGAACGGGCGCGTTTCATCGTGGGGTGCGCCTGCAGGGAGAGGGGACTCGCCGCGGCCAGGATCTTCATCAGGAACGGAAGCCGAGGCGCTCCGCCGGAGTCCCGGGCCAGGGCCGCGCCCAGGGCGACCTCCGGGGCGGCCGCGATCCACTCGGTGAGTGTGGCGTAGCCGCCTACCTGCCCCGGATCGGAGATGATCGACGGCGAGCCGGGGTGGGCGCCCAGCCACAATTCGGCCTCCGGTCTCCCGGTCGGGGCATGCCCGAGCAGGGCCGCGATCGCGGTCGTGGATCCCCAGGCGTAGTTCCGGGGTGAATTGGCGATGCCCACAAACATGCTGGCTCCTGAACTGCTCGGTTTAGACCAAACTACCAAGCGCTTTCGGCCTGCCCGACCCGCCATCTAGGCTGGCCAGAATTCGCCGATCGCCGCACGCGAGGCCGTCGCACCCTGCAATGGAGCACCCAGATGACTTTCGAGCTACTCCCCAGTGACGTCTACGGCTATGAGAACCTGCTCAGCGACCAGGAGAAGGCCGCCCTGACCAAGCTGCGCGCCTACCTCGAGTCGGACGTCCGGCCGATCGTGAACGGATGCTGGGAGCGCGCCGAGTTCCCCGAGGAGGTCGTCCGGCCGCTGGCGGAACTCGGGGCGTACTCCTTCGGCTGGCCGGAGACGCGGCCGTTTGAGAACTCGGCGGTGTTCCGCGGCTTCGTGGCACTCGAGATCGCCCGGGTGGACGCATCCGTTGCCACCTTCGTCGGCGTGCAGAACGGGCTGGCCTGCGGCACAATTTCGGCAACGGGATCGCAGGAGCAGCGCGACGAATGGCTGCCGCGGCTGGCTTCAGGCGAGATCGTCGGCGCGTTCGGACTGACGGAGCCGCTCTCCGGCTCCGACGCGGCGCAGGGGCTCCGCACCACGGCCACCCGCGACGGCGACGTCT
This sequence comes from Cryobacterium algoritolerans, assembly GCF_004402785.1. Taxonomy (GTDB): domain Bacteria; phylum Actinomycetota; class Actinomycetes; order Actinomycetales; family Microbacteriaceae; genus Cryobacterium; species Cryobacterium algoritolerans. The sequence continues at coordinate 86,356 of NZ_SOFP01000013.1, read as the reverse complement.
GGCGGCTGAATGGGGCCAAGCGCTGGATCGGCAACGCGACCTTCTCGGACATCGCAATCATCTGGGCGAAGGACACGGCGGACGGGCAGGTCAAGGGCTTCATCGTGCACACAGACGCTCCCGGATACACGGCCACCAAGATCGAGGGCAAGATCAGCCTGCGCGCCGTGCAGAATGCCGACATCATGCTCGACAACGTCGTGGTAGCCGAACGCAACCGGTTGCAGAACGCCAACTCGTTCAAGGACGCGGCCACGGTGCTGCGCCTGACCCGCGCCGAAGTGTCCTGGGCGGCCGTGGGAACGGCGATGGGAGCCTACGAGGCGGCTGTGGCGTATTCGAAGGAACGCATGCAGTTCGGTAAGCCCATCGGCGGGCACCAGCTGGTGCAGGACCTGCTCGTGAAGTCGCTGGGCAACATCACGGCGAGCCTGGCCATGGTGGTGCGCGTGTCGCAGATGCTCGACGAGGGCAGCCAGCGCGACGAGCACTCCGCTCTTGCCAAGCTCTACACGACCGCGAGGATGCGCGAGAGTGTCGCCTGGTGCCGGGAACTCTTCGGCGGCAATGGGATCGTGCTCTCCTACGACGTTGCCCGCTTCTTCTCGGACGCGGAGGCGATCTATTCGTACGAGGGCACCCAGGAGATGAATACCCTGATCGTCGGTCGCACGATCACCGGGCAGGCGGCCTTCGTCTAGCGCCACCCGGGGGCCGAGCCACCCGGTGCGCGAGCCACCCGGTGCTCGAGCCACCCGGTGCTCGAGCCCCCCGGTGGTCGAGCCCGTCGAGGCCGGGGGCCGACCAGCCGGGCTGACGCTAGGCGAGGGTCAGGAAAAGCTTCTCGAGCTCGTCCACGGTGAGGGAGTTCTCCGCGGCCGGGTTGTCGAGGCACTCGCGCATGGCCGTCGAGACGATCACGAAGCCTGCGCGGTCGAGGGCGCTGGACACCGCGGCGAGCTGGGTGACGACATCCTTACAGCTGCCGCCTGCCTCGACGGCCGTGATGACCGCCGCGAGCTGGCCCTGGGCCCTGCGGAGGCGATTGATGATCTTCTTCTGCTGGGCCGTGTCGTCGGTCGTCATGGTCACGCCTTTCGTTCGATGGGGAGTCCGGCCTGCCGCCAGGAGGTCATGCCGCCGGTGACGTTGACGGCGTCAACGCCCTGTTCCGCCAGGAACGCAGCGGCTTGGGCGCTGCGACCGCCGACCGCACAGACCAGGTAGACCGGTCCCTGGTGGGGAACCTCGCCCTGGCGCTGAACCAGTTCGCCGAGCGGGATGTGGGTGACGCCGGCCATGTGGCCGTCGGCGTATTCAAACGGCTCGCGCACGTCGATCACGACGGGAGCGGTGAGCGCGGACAGGTCTGCGACGGTGATCTCGTTCATGCCGGGATCCTTTCGGGAGCGGGAGCGGGGGTGAGGGTGGACACGCCGGCGGTCCAGGTGCGGAAGCCGCCGTCGAGGTTCCGAACATCGAAACCGTTCTGGCTCAGGATACGGGCGGCGGTGTGACCGCGCTGCCCGACCTGGCAGTGCACGACGAGCGGGGCATCCGGCAACTCGGCCAGGCGTTCCCTGAGGTCGTCCAGGGGCAGGTTCACGGCGCCCGGGATGGCGCCGGCGGCGAATTCTCCGCTCGTGCGCACGTCGATGAGAACGGCCCCATCCTCGAGCGCCGACGCCAATTCGTGCCATTGCAGGCTCCGGGTCGTCCCGGCGGCGAGGTTGTCGGCGACGTAGCCGAGCTGGTTGATCGGGTCCTTGGCCGACGCGTACTGCGGCGCGTAGGCCAGTTCGAGGCGGGTCAGGGCGGATGCCGTGAGCCCGCCGGCCATCGCGGTCGCCAGGATGTCGATCCGCTTGTCCACGCCGCTGCCGCCGACGATCTGGGCGCCGAGAATCGCGTCGGTCTCGGCGTCGATGAGCAGTTTGATCGACATGGTCTCGGCACCCGGGTAATAGCTGGCGTGGCTGGCCGGGTGGGTGTGTACGATCCGGTGCGGTCGTGCCTCGGCGACGAGGCGCTTCTCGCTCCAGCCGACCATGGCCACGGTGATGCCGAATACGCCGACGATGGCGGCGCCGAATGCGGGGGCGGCGGGCGCGGGCGTTCCGGCGATGCTGTCGGCGGATGCCCGGCCGTGGCGGTTGGCCAGCCCGGCCATCGTGATCCGGGTGGGCTGGGAGTTGATCGCGTCGATCTTTTCCACCCCGTCGCCGACCGCGTAGATCGACGGGTCGCTGGTCTGCTGGGTGTCGTCGACCCAGATCCCGCCGCTTTCACCGATCCGCAGTCCGGCACGCTCGGCCAGGGAAGTGTCCGGCCGCACGCCGGTGGCCTCGATCAGGAAGTCGGCCGCGACATCCGTGTCATCGCTGAGTTGCACCCGGCCGGCCAAGGTCCCGGTCACGACCGTTCCCAGGCGCACGTCCACGCCACGGGACCGGAGGGCGTCGAGCACGGGGGCCGCCATTTCCGAGTCGAGGGGGCCGAGGATCTGAGGTCCGAACTCGACCGCTGTCACGGCAACGCCGCGCAGCACGAGGTTTTCAACGGCCTCGAGCCCGATGAACCCGGCTCCGATGACGACGGCGGAGACCGGCAGGGCGGCCGCGCCCAGGATCGCGGTGATCCGGTCGACGTCGTCGACCGTGCGCAGTGTGTGCAGGGGAATGTCGGAGTGGGCCAGCACGCTCTGCGTCGTGGCCCCGGCCGCGAGGATCAGCCGGTCATAGCTCTCGGAGGTCTCCTCCCCGGTGAGGGTGTCCCGCACGAAGACGGTCTTCGACCGCGAATCGATCCGGGTCACCTCGTGGTCGATCCGGACGTCGAGGCGGAACCTGCTGGCGAGTGATTCCGGGGTCTGAAGCAGCAGGTTCGCACGGTCCCGGATGACGCCACCCACGTAGTACGGCAGCCCGCAGTTCGCGAAGGAGACGTAGTGTCCCCGTTCGAATACGATAATCTCTGCCGTTTCGTCCAGCCGGCGCAACCTGGTCGCCGCCGACATTCCACCCGCGACTCCGCCTATGATAACTGTCTTCACTAGGACCTCCGAGTGGCATCATACCCCCTGGGGTATGGGAACTGACTGTGAGTGCGCCCGGCTCCCCACTAACCTTAGACATATGCCCGCCGTCCAGAGCCGATTCGTCGTTCGCAGCTTCGCGACCCTGGTCTTCTTCACGCTCCTGGCCGGCCAGTTCTGGCGCAGCCTGTTCGGCTGGTGGGGCTTCGGTGCGATCGCGATCGTCGTGCTCGCCGGCTGCATCGTGGGGCTCGTTCGACTGAAGCCGGACTGGAACTGGAGCCGCTTCCCGAAGTCCGTCGGCGCCTTCCTTCTGCTGGCGACCCTGTCCCTGGCCTGGTCGAACTACCTGGGCGCCTCCCTGATCGGAGTGACCCTGCAGTGGGCCACCACGATCTCCGCCGTGTTCCTCGCGCTCTGCCTCAGCTGGGCCGAGCTGCTGCGCGCCCTCGGCGGCGCCCTGCGCTGGGTTCTGGCCCTGTCCCTCGTTTTCGAGGCTGTCGTGGCCGTGTTCGTCAGGCATCCCGTGCTCCCGTTCTGGGTCGACTACGGCACCGAGAAGGTGCCGCAGGCGTTCTACTGGTCTCGCGCGCTGCTCCTGCACGGCGGCCCGATCGAGGGAATCGTCGCGAATCGAAACCTGCTCGGCTTCGTCGCCCTGCTCGCCGTGATCGTCTTCGCCGTGCAAGTCGCGGCGGGCACGGTGCGCCGCGGCTGGGGTGTCGCCTGGCTGGTGCTCGCGGTGCTCATGCTCGCGCTCACGCGGTCGGCGACCGTGTCGCTGGCGGCCGGGGTCGCCCTGGTCGTGCTCGTCTTCGCGCTGTGGACGAGACGCCGCGGACCGCACCGGCGTCGCCCGGTCTACCTGGTGGCTGCGGCATCCGTCGTCGCCACCGTCGCCGCCGTGGTCACGTTGACTCCGCAGTTGCTCGCCGTGTTCGGCAAGAGCCCCGACGTCACCGGCCGGATCGACATCTGGCGCGGCGTGATCGAGGCAGCGAGCCAGCGGCCCGTCTTCGGCTGGGGCTGGGTCAGCTACTGGGCACCCTGGGCGGAGCCGTTCAAGGGCCTGGCCGTGCGCAAGGGAGTCGTCTACCTGCAGGCGCACGACGCGTGGCTCGATGTCTGGCTGCAGCTCGGCGTCGTCGGCCTGATCGTATTCGCGGCGCTCGTGCTGTCGACGCTGTGGCGGTCCTGGTTCCTGGCCGTCGACCGGCCTCGCCGCGGGATCGCCGACACGGAACCGTACACGGCGTCCGCCCTGCTGCCGCTTCTGCTGCTCGCCGCCCTCCTTGCCCAGAGCGTGGCGGAGAGCCGGATGCTGATCGAGTCGGGCTGGGTGCTCCTGGTACTGCTCGCCATCGTCACCAAGCGTCAGCAGGCCTCCGCCCTGCCGATGCCGTAGACGGTAGCGTGGGAAGCCCATGATCCCGAACATCCCCGGCCGCCCGGTCTCTCCCCGGCTCGTGCGCTTTCTCGGGGCGCCCCGGTTCGCCGCCTCCCTCACCCTGGCGATCATCGGGACCGCTTTCTCCACCCACCTGATCCGGGGTGTCATGGGCTGGCCCGGGCTGGTTGGCGCACTGGTCACCCTGGTGGCGCTGGCGGTGGCGTCCCTGGTCGCCCGCCGGGAACGAACAGACTGGCACGGGCTCCTGCCCATCTCGATCATGGTCTTCGTCGGCTGGTGTGCGCTCTCGCTGCTCTGGTCGGGCTATGCGTCCGACACCGTGCGCGGGGTGCTCTACCAGCTCGCCTTCACCTTCCTGGCCATCTACGTGGCCCTGGCCCGCGACACGATCCAGATCGTGCGGGCCACCGGCGACGTACTGCGAGTGCTCCTCGGGCTGTCCCTCGCCCTCGAGGTGCTGTCCGGCCTGCTGCTCGACCTGCCGATCGTGTTCCTCGGCATTCAGGGCAACATCGCCCACCTCGGGCCGGTGCAGGGCATCTTCGGCTCCCGCAACGTGTTCGGCCTGGTCTCCCTGATCGCCGGGGTCACCTTCATCGTCGAGGTCCGCGCGCGGTCGGTGCGCCGCGGCGTCGGGATCGGGTCGATCGCGCTCGCCGGCTTCGGCCTGCTGCTCACCCGCTCCCCCGTCATCCTGGTCGTCGCCCTCTTCGTCGGGCTGGCGGCGTTCGCGCTCTACTGGCTCCGGCGAACACCGGTCGAGGCTCGCTGGATGTTGCAGGTCGGCCTGCTCGGCACCACGGTCGTCGGCGGCATCGCCGCCTTCATCGGCCGAGCCCAGATCATCAACGTACTCAACGCCGGCAGCGAGTTCGGCGTCCGGTACTCGCTCTGGAGCGAGATGTGGCGCCTGGTCAGCCTGCACCCGCTCGAGGGCTGGGGCTGGGCCGGACTCTGGCCCACCGGCGTCACGCCGTACGGCTGGTTGAACTTCGTCACCAGGCGCAACCAGACGTCCGGGCTCAACGCGTTCCTCGACGTGTACTTCCAGGTCGGCCTGATCGGTTTCCTCTCGTTCCTGGCCCTGGTCGGGCTGGCGTTCTGGCGCTCCTGGCTGCTGGCGTCCAACAAGCGCACCCTCGTTTACGTCTGGTCACCGCTGGTGCTGGTGATCCTCATCGTCACCTCGGCCGCGGAGAGCACGGCGCTGATCGAGTTCGGCTGGCTGCTGCTGCTGATCTGCGCCCTCAAGGCCGCCCAGGGCAAGAGCTGGCGCAGCCTGCTCCGGCCCAGCCCGCGCAACCGGATCGGCTGACCGGAACGGTGGTCGAGCCGGTCGAGACCTCTGATCTCGACACGCTCGATCACCGGGCGGCTCGATCACTACACGGCCCGATCACCGCAGCCGGCGACACCGTCAGACCGGCTGGACGAGGTCCCGGAGCACATCCTGCAGGCCGAGCCCGAACCGGGCGTAGTCCCCGGCGCGCAGCGCCCGCAGCACCGGCCGCACCCGCCCGGCTCGCGCCGCCGGCAACCCGCTGCGCATCCGCTCATGGGCCAGCTTGGCGTCGATCCTCCGCAGGGTCTCCGCCGTCGGCGCCGGCACGAAGGCTCCGGCGCGTTCCCGCAGGTCAACGGCCCGCGCGAGCAGCCGCGCATTCCGCGCCCGGCGGGATGCCGTCAGCCGGCCCAGCCGGCCGGAAGCGTCCAGACTCGACGCGCCGATCTGGTTGCCCGCGTGCTGGCGGTAGTCCACGAGCGCCTCGTCGAGCAGGTCCATCTCCCCGCTGGCGGCGGCGACCATGGCCAGCCACTCATCGTGCACCCACGATGCCGGGAACGGGCGGGCTCGCCCGACGAGCTCGCGGCGCACGACCATGGTCGCGCCCGTGACGACGTTGCGACGCAGCAGCGCGTCGATCCCCCGGCCGCTGCGCACCGCACGACGATCCTCCGCCGACACTCCCAGCGTGTCCAGGAGGTTGGCTCCGAGCGGGAGGCCGTCGGCGCCGACGAGTCGGGCATCCGTGTGCAGCAGTTGCAGGCTCGGCCGGCCCTGGAATGCCGAAACGACCCGGTCCAGCCGATCGGGGTGCCAGACGTCGTCCTGGTCGCTGAGCGCGATGAGGTCGCCCGTGCACGCCGACAGCGCCTGCTCGAAGTTGGCGGTGACCCCCAGCGGCGCCTCGTTGCGGAGAACTCGCAGGCGCACCACCGCTTCCGGGTGTTGCCCCTGCCACGCGCCGAAGACGCGCAGAGCGAGGTCCGCGGAACCGTCGGTCGAACCGTCGTCGGAGACCACGATCTCGGTCGGCCGCAGGGACTGGTCGAGGATGCTGCGGAGCTGCTCTTCGAGGAAGGCCGCCCCGTTGTAGGTGCACAGGGCGACGGAGACGCTCGGGCCCATGATTAGCGCCGTTTCAGACCGACCGACAAGACCCCGAGGAACATCCCGCCCATCACGGTCTGTGCTCCCAGCATCATCAGCAGGGCCGAGGGTATCGCGACCCGGATGGTCGCACCCGCCTCCAGCGCGCCGTAGCCGCCGGCCGCCCAGCCGATCAGCTGCGACAGTGCGATGCCGAGCCCGATCAGAAACAGAACCACGCCGACGATGGCCCCGCTCTCGAGGCTGATCCGCCGCTCGAGCCGTTCGAAGTTGCGGCTGCGCGGAATCCGGAAGCCCTCGTGCTGGGCGTAGATCTTGGTGAGCAGCGCGAAGAGAAAGGCCTGGTAGCCCACCACGGCGAGCGCGGCCAGGTAGATCTGGCTGGAGTAGGTGAACCCCACCTCTCCGACGACGACGGGCCCGAAGGCCAGCAGCACGGTACCGAGGAAACCGATCAGGAAGGCGAGGCTGCCGGGGATCAGGAAGAGCCAGCGCGGGCTGAAGATGAGCAGGAAACGGAGGTGCCGCCATCCGTCACGCCAGCTGCGAAGGTGCGGCGGTCGGCTGCGGCCGTCTTTCTTCAAGGTCGTCGGCACTTCGCTGACCCGGGATCCGCCGAGGGTGGACTTCACGACCATCTCGCTGGCGAACTCCATCCCGGTGGTCTGCAGGTGCAGGGCGAGCATCGACTGCCGGTTGAATCCGCGCAGGCCGCAGTGGAAGTCCTTGATCGGCGAGCGGAACAGCGTGCGGCCGATCCAGGACAGTACGGGGTTGCCGAGGTACTTGTGCAGCGGCGGCATGGCGCCTGGCTCGATGCCGCCGCGGAACCGGTTGCCCATCACGAGTTCGTCGCCGGCGCGGAGACGTTCGACGAATCCGTCGAGGGCGCTGAAGTCGTAGCTGTCGTCGGCGTCGCCCATGATCACATAGCTGCCTCTGGCCGCTTCGATGCCGCCGATCAGCGCGCTGCCGTAGCCCTTCTCCGCCACGGCGACGACGCGCGCGCCGTGCTCCTCGGCGATCTCCTGCGACCCGTCGGTGCTGCCGTTGTCGGCGATCAGCACCTCGCCGGCGATGCCGCTTCGCCGCAGGTAGTCCTGCGCCTTGTCGATGCAGACGGCCAGTGTTTCGGCCTCGTTCAGACAGGGCATCAGGATCGAAAGTTCGAGCGTTTCGGTGAGTGACATGCGTGCAGCGAGTCCCGTCATTGTTGGTGCGGCCCCCTCATCGTACAGAATGTGATTTGTGAACCTTGGACTCGTAGTGTCAACTCTCGGCCGTGTCGAGAGCCTGCGGCGTCTCCTCGAGTCACTTTTAGACCAGCTGACGGCGGATGATCACCTCGTCATCGTCGCCCAGCGAAACCTTGCCGAGGTCGAGGCCCTGGCCGCCTCCCACCGGTCGGCCGGCCTGACCATCACGGTCGTCACCTCCCCGCCCGGGGCTTCCCGCGGCCGCAACGCCGGCGTCGCGGCCCTGCCCGTCGGCCGGGACCTGCTGCTCAATTTCCCGAACGACACGACCTGGTTTCCCTCTCATACCCTGGATCGGCTCCGCAGCCTCCCCGACGGCTTCCGGGCGGGAGCGCTCACCGTCGTCGACGAGAACGGCCCGAAGTTCGTGCTGCCCCCGCCCGGCACCGCCCTGGACCGGCACACCGCGTGGACCGTCATCGAAATGGGCCTCCTCATCCGGCGCAGCCTGTTCGACGAGCTCGGCGGCTTCGACCCGGAGATCGGCACCGGCGCCCCCACGCCGTGGCAGGCCGGCGAAGCGACCGACATGCTGCTGAAACTCCTCCGCGCCGAGCCGTATATCGACTTCGCCTGGCAGCCCGCCGACGTCTTCGTCGGCGGCATCTCCGATCCGAGCGGCCTCACCGTCGCCGAGCGTCGCCGCAAGCTGCGCGGCTACGGCCGCGGGCTCGGCCGGCTGGTGACCCGGTGGCGTTACCCGCTCTGGTGGCGCTTCGCGTTCCTCGGCGGCGGCCTGTTCTTCGGTCTGCGCCACCGCGGCACGAACGCCCTGGCCGACGGCTGGTGGGTTTTTCTCGGTCGGCTCGAGGGGATGCTCGGGCGCACCCTGAACGACCAGCAGTCGTTCACCGCGGTGACCCGGTGACCGCCGACCTGCCCTCCCCGCTGCGACTCCGCCGGGCAACCCTGAGCCTGATCACCCTGCTCGGCGGGATCTCCCTGGCCGTCATCCCCGCGGCCACGGTCGCCATCTCATCCCGGCTGTTCAGCCGCCCGGAGCAGGGCGTCATCGCCGTGGCCGTGATGGTCGCCACCTTCGCCGGCCAACTCACCTTCGCGGTCGTGCTCGAGTCGCGGTTGAGCTCCGCCGCCACGGAACGCCGGGTGGTCTTCCCGGTCTGGCTGGCCGGGCTCGCCCTCGTCGCCGCCCTGGTCATCGCCCTCAACCCGACCAACCCCGTCGTGCTGTGTATCGGACTTCCGCTGTTGATCGCCGCCCTCGAGGTAGGGCGGGGCGTGTCGGTGGCCGAACGTCTCGACGTGCGCGAGATCTGGGCATCTGTCATGGTCGGTCTCGGCGCGCTCGGCGGCGTCGTGGCCGCGTTCACCGGCCAGAACTGGGCGCTGATCCCGCTCGTGGCGGGCATCGCCGCGGCGACGCTCCTCCGCTGCCTGCCGGTGGCGCACAAGGCGAGTCGGCCGGAGCCGGCCGTGATGGGCTGGGTGGTCGCCGACACCGCGATCACCGGAGTGATCTACCCGCTCCTGAACACCATGATCCTGGCTCTGCTCGGCCCGGGCGACGCGGTGCTGTTCACCGCGATCGCCACGGTCTCCGGGCTGCTCGCGATCCCCCTGAACTTCATGCGCCTGCGCCTGTTGAAGGCGCATTCCCAATTGGACATCGCCGTCTCGGCCGGCGCGGTGCTGGCCGCCGTGGTGGTGCTCGTGGTCCTCGAACGCACCGGAGTGCTCGGCTTCATCTTCGGCGGCGTCTGGACGAGTTCGGCGGCCATCCTGCCGCTTGTGCTCGCCTGCTGCTGGCGGGCCGCGTCGCTCCCGACGACCATCCCGTTCGCCGCGCTGCGCCGGATGGGCGAGGTGCGCCTGCTGACCGGGTTGCGCGCGGTCGTGTCGGCAATGGCGTTCGCCCTCGCCGCGGTCGGCCTCTGGCTGCACAGCCTGCCGGCCGTGTTCCTCGGCCTGCTCCTCGCCGAGCTGGCCTCGGCGGTGGTCTACGAACTCGCCCGGCGCCGGCGCGTGCGGGCCGCCGAGCAGCTCGCCGTGGCCGGCCGATGAGCCGGGTTCTGGTCGACCTGCTGTTCTTCACCGGCCGCAAAGGCGGGATGGAGTCGTATGTGCGCGAGGTCTACAGCCGGATCGAACCGGGCGCCGACGGCCTCGAATTCCTCGGCCTCGCGTCGCGTGAGCTGGCCGCCGAACTGGCCGGCGACACCGGCTGGTTCCCCGGCGAAATCGTCGACTCGGGCATCAGCGGCGAGAACCGCATCGCCTGGGCCCGTGGCGAGCTGTTCTGCGTCGCCCGGTTCGCCCGCCGGCTGGGCGCCGACCTGATCCACTGCCCGGCGAACCTCGGCCCGGCCTGGTCGCCGGTTCCGGTCGTGCTCACCGTGCACGACCTGCTGCCGTTCCGGCATCCGGAGTACGTGCCCGGTGCGTATTCGCGGGTGCTGCGCGCGATGATCCGGCTCGCCGCCCGCGGAGCCCGGCGCATCCTCACGGTCAGTGCCGCGTCGCAGGGGGACATCGTGCGATACCTGCGCGTTCCGGAGTCCCGAATCGACGTGGTGCCCCTGGCCGGCCACGGCCCGGGCGCGAGCCCCGCGCCGCTCCCCCGGCTGCCCCGGCAGCTGCTGGCCGTGGGCAACCGGATGCCGCACAAGAACTTCCCGATGCTGCTGGCGGCCCTCGCGCTGGTCCCCGAAGGCACCCGACCGCAGCTGGTCGTCACCGGAAGCCACGGCGATGACCCGCTCGCCCCGGTCGTGGCCACGCTCGGCTTGAAACCGTGGGTGTCCCTGCGCGGCTGGCTGCACCCCGACGAACTCGACCGGCTCTACGCCGAATCGAGCCTGATCGTGTTCCCGACCCTGTTCGAAGGCTTTGGACTACCGGTGTTGGAGGCGATGTCCCGCGGCTGCCCCGTCGTCTGCGCCGACATTCCCGTGCTGCATGAGGTCGCCGGGGACGCGGCCGTCTACGTGTCGCCGCACGACGCCGGCGCCCTCGCGGCCACCATTGGCCGTCTGCTCGACGATCCGGCCGAGCTGGCCCGCAGGTCGAATCTGGGCCGTGACCGGGCCCGCACGTATTCCTGGGCGACGACCGCCCGGGACACCGTGGCGTCGCTTCAGCGGGCCCTGGCCGAGCGGTAGCGGGCCAGGATCTCGTCGACGGAGGCGCTCAGCGCGTTCCGTTCCCGCTCCCGCAGGAACCAGCCCAGGGTGGAGCGCCTCAGAGGCTCCCCGGCCTCAACGGCAGCAACGATGGCGGCGCCGAGCACGTCGGCCTGCACCGACGAGGCGACGAACCCGTTGACGCCGTTCTCGACCAACTCCGCCGCCGCGTTGTCTTCGCCGGCGACGACCACGCTGGGCGTGGCGCATGCCGCCGCCTCGGCGATGACGAGTCCGAAGCCTTCCCGGGCGGACGGGTTGACGAGCACGCTGGCGCCGGCGAAACGCTCGAGCAGTTCTGCCTCGCTCACGCGCCCGGCAAAGTGCACGGCATCGTCCAGTCCGAGCTGCGCGACCCGGTCGCGCACAACGGCGGTTTCCGGGCCGGACCCAACGATGATCGCGCGCAGTCCCGGCAGGGTGCGCCGGGCCACGGCGAGCGCCGCCGGCAGCGCCGCGAGCCGCTTGTCCGCGATGTGCCGCCCGACGAAGAGCACGGTGGGCACTGGCGGAGGGGAGGTGGCGGCATCCGTGGAGTGGCCGACGGGCTCGACCAGGTCGACCAGGTCGACCAGTCCCAGCACGACCGGATCTGCGGCGTGACGGTACCCTCTCACCCGGGCCCGGGTGAACCTGCTGTTGACGGTGTGCAGGTCTCCGACCCGCAGCGCGATGAACTGCAGAACGGATGCCACGGTGCCGACCAGCGCGCCGGAGTAGCGGCGCCACTTGGGCCAGCTCCACACCTCGAGCCAGTCGGTCACCAGGAAGGTGCCGCTCCCCGCCAGGGCCAGCCGCGCTGCGAAGACGTTGAGCACCGGCAGTGCGCTGACGACCGCGAGGTCATAATCGCCGCGGTGTCGCCGGAAGTGAGCGAACAGTGCCCCGGCGAAGGCAAGCGCACTCGCCGGGGTGCGCGTGCCGGAGGCGTCGTAGATGGGGCCACGCCACACCGGCGTGACGGTGAAGCCGGCCTGCGGTGCCTCACCCGGCGCCCACTGGCCCCGGGTGACGTAGTCGACAGTGCAGCCGCGTTCGACGAGCACCTCGGCCATCCGCCGGTACACCCGCTCTCCGCCGCCCGTGTTGATCGGGAACAGGCAGTCGTAGGCGATGGCGACGCGAGGTTTAGGCACGCCGTAGGTTCACATCACCGTTCGACGCCACCACGGCATCAACGATGTTCAAGTATTCCCGGGAACGCGTGCGCCACGACCATCGAGACTCCAGGATTCCTCGACTCATGATCGGAAGCGGATTCCTCAGTGCATCCACAACGCAATTAACCAGGGCTTCGAAGGACGGGTCCGTCACCTCGCGAACGGGGGCCCCATCAGCGAGCAGCGGACGGATCGATGGCACAGGATACGACACGATCTGCGCCCCCGCTGCCGCGGCCTCGAGGAGAGTGACTTGAAATCCCTCGGCCAGTTGGCTCGGATTCACGAGCACCGAGCGGTGCAGGGCGGTCCGAATGGCCTCCACCCCCGCATGGCCGTGGAGCTGCACGGATTCTTCTATCCCCTTCGACTTGATTCTCGCGCGCAATGCGTCTGTGTCCGGCCCGTCGCCCAGCACGTGCACCACGAGATTGTCAAAACCGCGCCGCTGGATCAGCTCGGCTGCGACGTCGACAAACATCTCCCACCCCTTACCGCCGACAATGCGGCCAAGAAACGCAATCCCCTCGGGTGTGTGGTCTCCACCGCTCGGTGGCCAGTCTTCCAGCCTCAGCGCGTTGGGGAAGATCAGAGCGTCGACGCCTGCAAGCCTGGCCACGAACCTGGCAGCGGGGTCCGACACGGCCAGCACCTGAGTTGCCTTGCGAAGTACCGTGCGTCCCATGGTCAGGTCGACGACCCGGGAGAAGAACTGGATCACCTTTGATGGCGACTTCACGAAGCCGGCACCGTGTTCCGTGTGAACCACGGGAATCTTCCGCCGACGCGCAGCGCGCAGTCCCACATAGGACATGGGAAAGAATCGCGTGTGAGTCGAAACGACGGTGATGCCTTCGTCTGCGAGGAGTCTGCTCAACCGTCGGGTTGTCCCCCACGAGGGGAAGGAGATGACGGAGGCAATCGGCAGGTGCAGCCTCAGACGAATGACACGCACACCCTCTTCGAGAGTGTCTGAATCCTCGGTTGCGAGACACACCACGGTGACGGATACGCCGGCGTTCTTGAGCTCATTCGCGAGTTGATGCACATGGCTTTCGAGGCCGCCCAGCCGTGGCGGGTAACTGTTGACGATCATGGCTACGCGAACGGCATCGTGATCCGCGTCTTCAGACACTGCTCTCAACCCGCTCCCTGGTACGACCGATTCTCCCCGGCCCCGAGTCTAACCGGGGATCAGGAGCGCACCGACCTGGGGTCCACAGGGTTAGCATTCTCGGATGGCGTCGAAACTGATCAGGAGTGCGGGACTGGCGACTCTCGGCACCCTTGTCCAGGGACTCGCCCGCTTTGGATACACGATCGTCGTAGGGCGGGCACTCGGCGCAGAGACGCTCGGACAAGTCAGCGGATTGATCGCATTGTCTGTTTTTGTCTCCCTGTTCTGGCCGACGGGCGCCGGCGTCGCCGCCTCCAGGTTCCTTCCGCGAGATGCGTCTGGTCACGCCGGCAAGGCTACATCGCTGCCCTTCCTCCTGCGAGAGTTCCTGGTCTCACTTCCGTTACTGGCTGCCGGAACGGTTATTGCTGCTCTCCTGGTCGTTCCTGACCTCGCGGCGGCGCTGTCAGCGGCGGCGCTCGCCGTTACCTTTTCCGCGTATGCCTTCACCCGCGGCGCGGCGCTGGGGCAGGCTCGCTTTCTGCGGATTGCGATTACGGATGCGGCGACTTCCGCCTTGTCGATTGCCTTGCTGCTTGCCGTGGTTCTGGGCGACCTGTCCTGGGCAACCCTGCTGCCACTCGCGACCGGGTACGCGGTTTTCGCTTGGGTGTGTTGGCCGCGCGGAGGAAGGCCGACACGCCAGACCGACCGAGAAATCACCAAGTTCATTTTCTTCAACTCGCTCGCGCAGCTGGCGACGGGCGGCGCACTTCAGGTCGCCATGGTCGCCGCGAAGGTCTACGACGCTCCCGCGAACGCCGGCCTGTTTGCAGCGGCGTTTTCCCTGGCGACGCCCGCCTCCATGCTGGCCCTGTCGATCAACCAAGTGCTCATTCCACACATCGCCCGCCTCCACACCGTCGGTCGTGAAGAGTCGCACCGTTCGAACCTGCGCATGACGCTGCTGGCAACTGCCGGATTCGGAATCATCTTCGCCCTGCTCATCGCGCTCGCACCGCTCCTCCTGAAGTTGTTCTACGGCCCCGGTTTCGTGGCTGCGGCGCCATTCATGCAGTGGATGCTGGTGGGCGTGTACCTTTACTCCGTGTCTTTGGTTCCTGCGGCGTCGCTTATCGCGACCGGCAGGGACCGTCGGTATGCCGCTGCCGCGGCGATCGGATTTGGCATCACCCTGGTCACTATCGTGTCGCTCGGCCCCATGTTGGGGGCGTGGGCTGCGGTCATAGGCTACGCGTCAGGCACTTTGGTCAGTGCCGCGCTCGTCATTGCGATGGGCATGCGGCGAGTGCGGCACGTTCGCCCGCCGGGGAGAGGGATTCGGCGCCCGGTATGATCGCCACGTGACTCAGACAAGCCTTCCCAGAGTTCGAATGAGGCTTCTGGCGACGATTCTTACCCCCGTACTCGTGCTCGTGGCGCTGCTGAGTTGGTCGTTGGCGTCGCCTCCAGGCGCGAGCCCGGACGACGACTTCCACTTGGCGAGTATCTGGTGCGGAGACGGCATTCGCGCAGGGCTCTGCGAAAGCGGAGTCAACGCGGACTGGCGGATGGTTCCCCAGGCGCTCCGTGACTCGTACTGCTTCGCGTTCAACGGGGATAGGAGCGCGGCATGCCAGACAGAGGCTGTCTCATCTGCGTCCAGCGTGCTCGCCGCGTCGTCGCACGGCAACTGGACGGGTGCTTACCCGCCGGTCTTCTACTCCGTGATGGGAGTCTTCGCCAGCAATAACGTCACGGCCTCCATCGCTCTGATGCGGGCATTCAACGCGTTACTCTTCGTTGGACTTTCGATGACGCTCTATCTGCTTCTTCCCCGGCATAGACGATCCGCGCTCGTGTGGGGATTCGCCGTCACCCTCGTTCCTCTTGGCATGTTCCTGATTCCTTCGACGAATCCGAGCAGTTGGGCGATCATTTCGGCAGGCACGCTTTGGATTGCACTCCTGGGGTACTTCGAGTCTTCCGGCCTCCGAAAACTGGGACTTGGTTCTATCGCAGTGATCGCGACCTTGCTCGGCGCTACCGCTCGTGCGGATGCCGCGATCTATGCAATCGTGGCAATTGTGGCGGTCGTCCTGATCGCAGCGAAACGACAGAAGAACTTCCTTCTGTCGATGTTTCTGCCGGTCTGTCTCGTATTGGTCTCGGCGTTCTTCTTCTTCGCTGCGAGCCAGTCATCTTTTGCCGCCACGGGTCTCCCGTCCGGCGACAAGGCGACGTCGCACCTGAGCTGGCAGTTCCTCGCCTTCACGGACTTCATGAATGTCCCCGCACTGTGGGCGGGCGCGCTGGGCTCAGGGCCGCTTGGTTGGCTTGATACCAATCTCCCCGCGATCGTCGGGGTCATCGGAATTGCCGTTTTCTGTGCGGTGACGTTCACCGGGGTTCGGACGCTTCCCGTTCGAAAAGCGCTTGGCCTGGCAGGAATCCTTGGCGCGCTGTGGCTCATTCCGACCTACGTTCTGGTGCAGTCCAAAGCACTTGTCGGGGTGCAAGTTCAGCCTCGATATATCCTGCCGCTAATGATCCTCTTGGCGGGTGTCGCGCTTGTTCAGTCGAACAGGGGAACGCTTGAATTGAGGCGTGGTCAGACAATAACAATTGTTGGCGCTCTCACCGTCGCGAATTCGGTCGCGCTGCACTTCAATATCCGGCGCTATGTAACGGGGACGGACTTCGCCAGTTTGAACTTGGACGCCGGCGTCGAATGGTGGTGGGCAATTCCCCTCTCGCCGATGACTGTATGGGCTTTGGGGACGTTGTTCTTCGCCGCTGCTCTCGTCGCCCTGTCTCCCGCGATCTGGTCAGCAAGGACCAGCCCGCCCGGTCTCGTTCCTCAGGCTCTTGGGGATGGGGGCACCGTCGGGCTTTCGCGCACGACTGGATGATCAGCCCGGGCAGTCCGCATAGCCATCAGACCGACGACCGCCACGAAGGCAACTGTCGCGAGCACGTAGAGGCAGACGAGTGTGGGCCAGCCGAGAGGCGGCTGCCAGGCGGGGTTCTTCCACATAGCACTGACCGGAACCGTGTTGCCGATCACGTAGCGCTGCATGACGAACACGAACGCCAAAATCCCGAAGGTCCCCACGAGTGAAGCCACGACCCAGGTCACGCGCACGGACATATGAGCGATCCCAGCGGCCTCGGCGCGGGAGAGAAGCCAGCTTGCCACGATAGTGACGCCGAGGTACAGGAAGAGTCCATAACGTCCCTGCCAGATGATTCCCGTCTGCGAGACGCTGTAGCCCTGCACGAGAGCTGGAATCAGCAGCGATGCTGCGACGACCACGGTCAGGGACACGACGCCGCGCCGGCGCACGGCGGTGAAAGCCAGCATCAGAAGAATCGCCGAGGCCGCCACCGCGCTCCAGTACGTCCAGCTGGGAAGGGGCGAGTCAGCCCAACCGAAGATACCCAGAGCCTGCTGAAGGAAATCCGGGGTGGCCCGCACGACATAGGTAAAACCCTGAATGAAAGTCGCTCCGACCATTGGCGCATCGGACTTTTCAGCCTGGCTGGACAGACTCCCTCCGCCGAGCGTCCAGAAGATGGAGAACAGACTGGCTGCGGCAATCACACTGAGCCACCAGTAACTCTTGGCTCTGGTGAAGAGAACGCTGACGGGTCGCCAACCACTCACCACGAAGCACAGTAAGACGACGACCACGAGCCACAGGGGCCCGAGCGCTCGGGCCGTCGTAAGCGCAACCGACGCGAGCGTGACGACGAACCAGAGGTACCACGGAGGGGGTGTGGGCGAGAATGTTGGGCCGCGGTCGTCGAGTGATTCAAGGAGGCGCGGCAGGGCCACCCACAGTGCCACGGCGGAGGCGACCTCAATGCCGTTCGGGTTGACCGATCCGAAGAGATAGACGCACATCGGCATGGCGGCAAACGCCACGCCGAGAGGCATCCACCGCGAACGGCGACCCGCAACAGCAATCTGAAAGGCGAACGCGATGAACATCGAGCCGATCAGGGCACTCGCGATCCGCATGCCGTAGATGCCGGCGCTGCCATCGAGCAAGAGACTGGGCCAACCTACGGCGTAGTAATAGAGGGGATTGTAGGCCCCCACCCATGTGTTGAACCAGGTGGTCCCTGACGGGTCCCCCAGTTCGACACCGCAGTTCGCTGGTGTCTCCGGGTGGAAAGCGAAACACACGATTTGCGGCGAGTACCGGTATTCCTCCGGAAGATCCACGACCAGATGCTTGATGCCGGGAACCTCATGCCCGATGACCTGCCCACGCACCTGGGCGATGGCTTTCGTCGCATGGGCACTCTCATCAGGTACGGAGAATATCGGGCTCGCCAGCGC
The DNA here is from genome assembly GCF_004402785.1 of Cryobacterium algoritolerans. GTDB lineage: Bacteria > Actinomycetota > Actinomycetes > Actinomycetales > Microbacteriaceae > Cryobacterium > Cryobacterium algoritolerans. The sequence continues at coordinate 68,498 of NZ_SOFP01000013.1, read as the reverse complement.
CCACAGGGCTGCCAATGCGAACACGATCCCGAACGCAAAAGCGAATACCGACCGCTTTCCGATGTCCGAGATCACGACGCTGCGTGAAGTCGCCATGCGACGAGCGCCTGGTCGAGTCCCGGCTGGCCGTTGAGCGCAGAAAGCGCTCGATCATAGGTCCGTCCGTAAATGGAGACGGCAAGTGCAATCGCGTCCTCGGGGATCCCTGCGCGTTTCATACCCACAGTGTTTGCGCCACGTACTCTGGCCGGATTGCCATACGCCTTCGCGAAGGGCGGAAGGTCGCGGGTGACAACCGAACCCATCCCAACCATCACCCCTGCACCAATGTATCTACGCTGGTGGACAATCGCGCCTAGCCCCAGATTCGCGTCAGCACCGACACGCACATGCCCACCGAGGAGGACACCAGCCGCAAGCGTTGACCGTTTCTCAACTGTGCAGTCGTGAGCTACATACGACTGGTTCATCAGGAATACGTCATCTTCGATACGCGTGACACCCTCCCAGCCCTGATGGATCTGCACGTATTCACGAATGGTGTTTCCATTTCCAATCGCGATGCCGTTTCCAGCGCTCAGCTCCAGGGCGTCCTGGGGATGCGCCCAATCTCTGACTTCGGGTGGACCGCCAATCACTGCGCCGATTCCAATCCAATTGTTATCACCAATGGTTACGGGTCCCACAATGACCGCCAATGGCCCGATCACATTCCCAGTTCCTATGGAGACTTCACCGCTGAGCTGCGCGGACGGATGTATTGAGTTCATTACGACCTAACTAAGCTGGATATACGCGACCGGTTGCTGGGACACGATCCGGTAATCCGAAGACTCGCGCTCTGAACACAGTTTCATTGAAATCTAACCCACGAGGCCACATGATTCCCATCACCACCGTCCATTTCGGAAAAGCAGAAGAAGACCTGGTCTTGGAAGTCTTGAGATCTGGATCTATCGCGCAAGGTCCGAAGGTTGCGCAGTTTGAGAATCGCTTCGCGGAACTCTTTGGCGTGTCCCACGCGGTTGCCGTCAACAACGGGACGACTGCATTGGTCGCCGCTCTCCAGGTGCTCGATCTTCAGCCCGGTGATGAAGTAATCACATCACCCTTCACTTTCGTTGCAACGCTGAACGCGATACTTCAGACTGGCGCGACAGCCACTTTCGCCGACATCCATGCTGATGATTTCAATGTCGACTCCGCATCGGTGGCGGCACGGATCACAGATAGAACCAAAGTCCTCCTCCCCGTGCACCTGTACGGGCAGATGGCGGATATGGGCCCCCTTGAGACTCTCGCTGCAGATAATGACTTGCGCATTGTCGAAGACGCAGCTCAGTCGCATGGTGCGACCTACAGAGGTCGCTACGCCGGCAGCTATGGCCTCGGTACTTTCTCGTTTTACGCCACGAAGAACATCACCACGGGTGAAGGCGGAATGATCACCACCAATGACGCTGTCCTTGCCGACCGGCTTCGCGTTCTCCGCAACCAAGGCATGCGTGCTCGTTACGCCTACGAGATGGCCGGCAACAACTATCGGCTGACTGACCTCCAGGCAGCGCTGGGAATACCCCAGTTGGAGCGCTATGCGACGATCGTGAAAGCGCGGCAGCACAATGCGGAACGACTCATCGAGGGCCTCGCAGACATTCCGGGAATCATTACGCCCCGCCAACTTGACCAACGCGAGCACGTGTGGCACCAGTTCACTATCCGCGTTACCGAGGATGCGCACGTCGGACGCGACGAGTTTGTTCAGGGGCTTGCCGAACGTGGCGTGGGCTCCGGCGTTTACTACCCGAAACTCGTCTTTGACTATGACGCCTTCCGATCACACACTCGTGTGAAGCAGAGCGAGGTGCCAGTTGCTGCGCAAATCGTTCGGGAAGTGGTTTCGCTTCCGGTCCACACAGCACTTTCGGATGCTGATATCACCGAGATCGTGTCGGCCGTGCGTGCCGTGGTAGGTGCTTGAAATGACCGCTAGAACACGAGTGGCCTTGGTCGGCGCTGGAAGCATGGGCAGTCACCACGCGAGGGTGATAGCGCAGTCCGATCGCGCCGACCTCACGTATCTCATCGACCCACGCGAGGATGTTGGCCGAGCGGTGGCTGCCCGCTATGACGCAACCTGGCTCCCTGAACTTCCGGAGCTCACTGGGATCGACGCGGTCGTCGTTGCGGCCGCCACGGAAGCCCACTACCCCCTCGCCATGCAAGTGCTCTCTCAGAATCGCCCTCTCCTCATAGAAAAGCCTGTGGCGGACAGCCTCCTGCGCACGCGAGAGATTCTGGACGAAGCGGAAATCCGCAATCTCCCCTTCATGTGCGGTCTTCTCGAGCGGTTCAATCCCGCAGTGGTGACCGCTCGGACTCTCCTCGGTTCCCCTATTCACATAACCTCGACTCGTCACTCACCATACGCGCAGAGGATAAAGACGGGTGTGGCGTGGGACTTGCTTGTTCACGACGTCGACCTAGCGATCTTGCTCATGAACACCGACCCCGTGCACGTCGATGCCCGGTTGGGGTTCTTCAATTCAAGTTCAGAACCTGGAGCTGAAGATGTCGCCGAGACACTCCTTGAATTCGAGGGAGGCGGGATTGCTCAGATTTCCGCGAGCCGGTTGGGCCAGCGAAAGATCCGTCAGCTTTCCATCTACGAGGACGATAGGCTCATTGAGCTCGACCTTCTCCGGCGCGATATCACCGTCTATCATCATATTTCTGAGAACTCGGCGGATGGAGAGGGCCGCGGCTACAAACAACAGACAGTGATTGAAATTCCCGAACTGGCCACGAGTCAGGAACCCCTCACCGCACAGTTCGAGCATTTCTTGGCCCTTGTGGCTGGAACGGCAGATGCGGCCGTTGAACGCGAGTCCATCCTCCCGCCGCACCGCGTGATCGAAGAGGTCATTTCGCGGCGTCCGGACTCGCATCTGGCTACCGCTGCAGCACACTGATGACCCGGTGATAGCGGGGCCTTCACCACGCTGGAAGCGAACTGAGGTGCACTTCTCGTCGCGCCCGCCGGCTACTTCGGCGGGCGCGTCACTTTAAGGTAATAGTGCGCTCCGGCCAGAAAGGGTGGGCAAAGTGTTCCACACGTCATCCTTGACACGGTCATTCCTCTGAGACGTAGAATATGCAACTGCACCGAGGAGAGCGGCCCCGAACGCCGCTGAGCCCAGGAGCCACACCCAAGTCGGAGAAACGGGAATGTTCCACCACCATTCGACCGCTGTGCTGAGATTGGCGCCCACGACGTCAGTTCCGGTGACATACCGGCGGATATTCACATGAAGTGCATCTGCGTTTGCGATTGTAAGCATGACGGCGGAAATACCCAGTTGCGCTCTGGACAGCAGCAAGTCATCTCGCTGCAGCTGGATTAGCGCGATACCGGCCAACATGATGATCAGCGGGTAGATGTAGCGAGGCTGCACGCCGGCCCCGACGAGGACTTTGTCGTGAACGAGTATGTACATCGGAACAACGACAACGCTCGTGAAGACGATCGAAAGAGCAACGGCCTTTCTGGGTTCCAGTTTCTGAAGTCCCCAGAAGAGGAATGCGGCGAACACGACGAGTACAGAAACCCAGACGATTCCTGGGAGTCCGGTATCCAACCAGCCCAAGCCTGCATATCCCAAGGCGCCAGCCCACAGCTGCGGCAGCATCGCCAGGTTCGTCTGGATGAGGGTGGATAGGCTCCCCTCCGACGCGCCGCTGAACGCGTCCGGGTTCACGACCGATGACTGGCCGGCGATGAAGAAGAAGAAGACACAGATTGCTGCCAACGCGACGGGTAGCAGTGCATGAACCGCGTAACGACGAGATCGCGTGAAGGTCAGAACGAGTGCCACAACCATGGCAAGAACGCTGTAGACCGCCGAGTCCCCTCGCGAGCCAGCTCCCACCAGGGTCATCAGGAAGGCAATCACGCCAAACGCGGTCTTTCGCTGACCGTCTCCTTCCCGGAAGAATGCAACCAATGAAATCCAGAGTGTCACGGCAGAAATGACGGACCAACTGCTGGGATTGACACTAGGAATGAGAAACATCCCCAATGGCACAAGTGTCACGGCCGCACCCCAAAGAAGTGGTCCCCGGCGAGAACGCGGAAGTAGAAGAAACAGGGCGGTCGTCACCGACACGAAAAGGAAGGCATTGAATACCCTCATCATGACAATCGACGCGGAGACATTGTCACTCGCAAAGACGCTCATGGTCGCGTAGAAAAGCGGTGGATACCCTCCATCGAAGTTACCGCGGACAGTGTTCACCAACACATTTGACGGCTGCTGGGGGCAGGAGGCGCTCTGCTCGGGCTTGAAGGCAAAGCACCTCGACGAATCCAGGAGAATCGCAGGCACTCGCCTCGATTCGGCAGACTTGCCGGCTTCGCAGAGACCTTCTTTGATTCCCCCTCCGCACCAAATGCTCGCCAGGTGATAGTCCTCATCAGGACTGGCCCCAATGGGGGACGCAAGGGCCCAACTCACCAATGCCACGAACAGCATGATCGGCACGAATGCCGTTGCGATCAGCTTGGCGGGTATTCGACGTGCCATTGTAAATCTCCCCATCAAGGATGCAGCGATGTGCACGAAGGCCGCATCAACTTGCGGCCCGTCCCACTCTAGTTCGTCGTCGGAAGGCGTAGATGCATGCCGCAGACTCGTTCCACATGTGGCCTCGGCGCCACGGATCGTCTAGGAGCTGGTGTCGCTCGGTGTCGGCAGAGTCGCCTCCAGTTGTCGGATTCGAAGATCCTGGAGGGCCGACATCTCTGCAAGCGTCCGAGTCTCGTTTTCCAGGTCCGTGAGCTCGGCACTGTGTTGTAGGCAAACCAGCACCAGGACGGCAATGCTCACGAAGAACACGAGGTTCGTTGGGATTTCAACCCCCACAATTCTTGCGCTCCAAACAAGCGCATCCGGAAACACCCCGACGATGAGGGCGAGCGATCCCGCGATCAGCCACCAAATCGCGTGGCGTTCACGAAGCCGTCGTCGACGGAGCATCTCGATGACTACGACGAGCGTGGACAACGCCGCAAGGATTCCAAATATGTAGGAAGTCAAACTCATGTTGCGTCAGGCCTTCGTTGCGAGAGTCGATGCCGGTCGCACAAGCGCGAAGCCGAGTGCAAGAAAGGCTCGACCCAGATATGTTGCCGCCTCAAACGGATTGTGGGACGGTTTGCCCCCGGCCCGGGGGCGCATGGAAACGGGCACTTGTACGATCACACATCCCGCGCGGGATGCAATGACGAGTGCCTCGATAGTGTCGCCCAGGTACTCGGCTGGGTAGTGTTCTGCGAACAGCTTGACCGCCCGCGGGCCACAGGCCTTGAAACCGGACGTCGTGTCGGTCAGTGCCGTTCCCGCCGTGCGGCTCAAGATCGTTGCAAGTAGGCGCATTGCCGCTTTCCGGAGGCCGTGGACCGCGTACTCGCCTTCGCCCGCGAATCGCGCACCAATCACCAAGTCCGCCTTCTCAAGCTGAGCGATCAGATTCGGAACGTTGCCCGGATCATGCTGACCGTCTGAATCGATCTGCACCACGTTGTCAAAGCCGCGCTCGAGGGCGTATTTGAACCCCAGGCGCATGGCTCCCCCGACTCCGAGATTGAAGGGCAACACTGCCACTTCAGCGCCGGCTGCTCGAGCTACGGAAGTCGTGTCATCGCCCGATCCATCGTCGACCACAAGGCATTGTGCGCCCGGGATCTTCGAATGCACTTCACGAATGACGTCTCCTACGGATTCCGCTTCATTGAACGCAGGCATGACAATGAGCGTTCGTTCAATACGGGAGTTCATAGGTGACATTCTAACAATGGACTCCGAGACGGAACTCCGCCTACTCGGCAGGGCCACCCGATCGAGCAGACACGAGATGGATGGCGAAGAGACCGATGAAGACGAAAAGCCCGAGGCAGCCATTCATCGCGATCATTGCCATGACATCCGGAAGAAGTGCCACTGCTCCGACCCATTGGATGAGAGCTGCGCAAAGCAAGATGGAGAGCCCGAACTTCGAACTCGACGCCGTCAGACGAATGAGGATTCCACCCACCATGGCCCATGGGAGCCAAGCGAGTGCGAGCCATGGCAGGACCTGGATGCTGACTTCATATCCAGCACCAAAGAGCACGGGAACAATCACGCCACCGAACAGCCAGACGATGAGAAACATCGCGAGTCCGCTCGCGCCTGTGATCGCAAGCGTCACATTTACTCCGAACTTTGTCATCGAGGAGTCTTTTCGGCGCGTGACGAACCGGGGCAGAAGGTACAGGGAGAGAGTCGCAGGAACGATCAGAATCGTTTTGACGAGTACAGCGGCAGCAGCATAAGCACCCGCGACTTCGCCAGAAGCCCCAGCCCGCACGAGAATGACATCGACATTTGTCAGCCAGGCCAGCGCGATCGTGAGCAGCAACACAACGGAACTGTCGACCGAAAAGGGCTTCTTATGCGAACGCAAAGAGTGGTGTCGGGCCTGGTACGTCGATCCAGCCGTGCCCAGAAGGGCCGTAGCCAGAAGGACAGCCAAGATTCCTATCGCACCGAAACCAAGCGCGAGGGCTACGAGGCTCAGCAACAGCTGCATGATCTGCGCACCGGTCGACCACCAGACCACGGAGCGCGAATCTCCGGCGCCCTGCAGGAGTCCCTGTGCGCGGGAGAACAGGAAGTACGGAATGATCACACTCGCTGTCACGATGAGCGCCGGTACGTTCGTGTCCAGCGAGCTCGCGAGCAAGAGCGAAACGACCAGAATCCCCGCCGTACAGACGGTCCCGAGTACAAGCGCCTCTACAAGAGAGCTGTCCAGCCAACGCCGACGCGAACCAGGACGGTCCTGCGTCAAGCCACTTTGGGCCGTTATGACAGCTACCGAATTCCTCAGCGCTGAACTCCCGATGGCTGCCACGTTGATGAGCGCCAAGAACGAGGCAAGCAACCCGTACCCTTGCGGCCCCAAGCCGCGGATTGCCAGCACTTGAAAGCCCGCGGACGCGAGGATGCCAGCGACACTGACTACGCCGATTTCAAGGATCGCCTTGCCATGCTGTGAGGCGAGACCGCCGAGTTTCTTTCCCGTCATGTTGAACCTTTGGGTACCGATCACCGTTTCCGCTCGGCTCCGTTCTCCGCGTAGCCACGTGCAATGAGATCGTCCACGATGACGTCAGAAGGGGAGTGCGCAGGCCGTTGAAGATGCTTCCGGAAGCCTTCGGAGTTCTTTAGGAATTCGGTGAGTCTCTCCGTCTTCCACTCGGAAAGCACGATGTTTCTTCCCAAGCCTTCGGCCTGCTCGGTGGTCTTTCGATGGATGAGAGTCGGGACTCCGATCAAGGCAGCCTCGGCTTGTATCCCGCCTGAGTCGGTGACGATGAACTGAGCTCTCCGGATCATACCGATGAACTCCTGGTGTCGCAGTTTGGGCTGGGCGGTCAACGTACCTAGGCCGAACTTGGCAACTGCTCCGGTGAGTGCGTGCTCAGAGTACGCGTCCACCATGAGTTTGATGGGGTACGGACTCTCAGTTGCGAGAGTCGAGATCGTTTGCTCAAGCAATTGCTGATTGGATATCAATTCGAATCGATGCAACAAAACGACTCCGAATTTCTCCGACTCCTCTGAAATGAAGTCACCCTGGTCCAGTACCGCGTCAATCACTGTGTTCCCATGGGTGAACACGACGTTGGGCTTTGAGCTGAGATTCTCCGTCGATTCGAGCGAAGGCGTGTAATGGATCGTGGCCATGGTGCCGACGATCCTGCGGTCCAACTCCTCCGGAAACGGGTGCCGCCAATTGCCCGATCTCAACCCAGCCTCCACGTGTGCGCAATCGACTTTGAGACGCTTGGCGATGTAGGCCCCGACGACCGTCGTGAGTGTATCGCCATGGACCACAATGACCGTATCTGACGGCAATGTACTCCGCAGCGACTTGGCGTTTTTGCGCAACCACTTCCAGATCTGGAATAGCCAGCGAATGACGTCCTTAGAACTTCTCAGAGGCTCACCGTTGTTCCCGTTCGCGATGAGAAGATCGGGCTCCTCCAATCCGAGTGTCGGCAGGACTTGCAGGAGCGCTGTCGTGTGTTGAAGGGTGAGCCACTGCTGATAGGCGATTCCTCGCTCTGCAAGCCGACGAGCGATTGGAGCAATCTTGATTGCCTCCGCGGTTGTGCCATATATGAAGATGATCAAGGTTGTGCCCCATTTGTGGATTGCTTGCGAAACTGAAAAGACTTTCGGTGCACAGCGAGGCCTCTCAGGAGACCTGCCCAAAACGTGACACCGAAAGGGACTACGAAGAGCAGATAAGAAAGGCTGGCCCTTCTGGGACAACCGCGAACAGATGCGATTGCCGGCGGGACAAGCAGACAGACCGATGCAGCACCAACCACCAAAATCAAGGTCGCCCAAAGGTTCAGGATGACCAACATGAGCATTGCACTAGCCAACAACGGCGGGAGGGCCACCAGAAGGATAAGAACGATGTCTCGGGTAACGCTTGTGCCAGCGTAACTGTCAACAAAGAGCGTGCCTCGCATCCGGCTGTGGGTGAGGAAGGCCTTGTAGGTCAATCTGGGGCGGTAGGTTGCGGAGAAACCAGGGTCTATTCGAATCGGCGCTTTCCCGACGATATAGCGGAGTATTTTGGTGTCGTCAGAAACAAGGTGGGCGTTCTCGGTCGGCCAAGCCGCCAAACAGGCATCAACGTAGAGCTTCTTTCGAACGACGAAGCAACCCGTCCCTTTTGGAATCCTATCGAAATTCTCCGGTGTGATCAGCATCGGGCGGGGATTGCCGAGGTAACTTGCCCAAAACATGAATGTGGGCACCTCCCAGAATCTTCCCACGAGCGGTGCCGTCGGATCGGTGATGACATGCCCGTTCCAGGCCTCGACTACCGTGTCCGATGGGAGCGCAGACCCGAGATACTCGAGAGCCCCCTCATGCACGAGGACTCGCGAGTCCAAGATGAATACCCACTCATAGCGGGCCGCGCCGACGCCTGCCCATCGGGCCAAGAATCGCCCCTTGTTTTCCTGCTTCAGGACACGGAGCGGGTACGGAAAGCCGGACCTGGCCGCCTCTAGCACACTCAGAGTGTCGTCGGTCGATCCGTCGTCGACGACGATGACTTCTACATCCAAGTTCGAGCGCTGGATCGATCGATCCAGTTCGCGGAGGGTCGAGGGCAGCCATGCCGCAGAATTGTAACTGGGAATCACAATCGACAGTGCCACCCGATCATCTCGATCATTCAGGTCAGGCACACATCACTCCAAGCTATTCCACTCCGTCACTGCATGTATCACTCTAACGATTCGATTGAGTCCATTTGGTTTCTGCCGCGGCCGCGCGACCCCATCAGGTCGGCAATTCGATTCGCGGTTCCGGTTACGGGACCGAAACGGTAGAGCAGCCCAACAGGGTATTCACGCCCGGACCGGAGTTGATCCCGTACGCACATACTCTGTGTGCACCGGGGCTCGCTGGGACGAGTTCGGCGAATCCGTGGTTGTCTCCATACCCAGGATACGCGCCGCCGACATCCACCCGAGACTTATCCGCAAGATAGGCCGCGCCCGCACTATCGACATAGAGATGAACGGCAACCGGCGCCGCCGTGTCAGGGTCAATCGCCCAACCCGACATCTCGATACCACCGGTCACACCACGGGCACCCTCCAACACCCCAAACGGCGCACGACCCTTCTCGACGATCCCTGACGCCCCAGGCACAGTCACCGTGGAACAGCCCAAAAGTGTATGCACGCCGGGTCCAGCGTTGATCCCGTACGCACAAACCTGGTGAGAACCAGGAGTTGCGACGACCGTCTCCGCATACCCGTGGTTGTCACCGTAACCGGGATAGGCAGCGCCGACATCCGTCCGAGACTTGTCCGCCCGATAGGCCGCACTCGCACCATCAACATAAAGATGAACGGCAATCGACGACGCCGTATCAGGGTCAATCGCCCAACCCGACATCTCGATACCACCCGTCACACCACGGACACCCTCCAACACCCCAAACGGCGCACGACCCTGTTCTCCAAATACGGTGACGGTGGAGCACCCGAGTAGAGCGTTCACTCCTCCCCCGGTGTTGATGGCGTAGGCGCAGATCGAGTGCTTCCCGGGCCCAGCCGGCAGGTTTGCCGCGAAACCGTGTAGATCGCCGTATCCAGGGTTTGACACGCCTACATCGGGTCGCGAACCGGACGCGACTACGGCAGTCCCGACCGAATCCACGTAGACGTGCACTGGGATGGAACTTGCGGTGTCCGGGTCGATCGCCCATCCGCTGACCTGAACTGCGCCATCCGACGTGGACACCCCCTCAAGCACACCCGCCGGCGAGCCACCTTGGGCAACGATATTCATGCAGTCAAGCAGGACATTCGAGCCACGACCGGCGTTGATCGCATAAACGCATACCGTGTGGTTTCCGCTCGAGGACACGGGGATGGTCGCGTTGAACCCGTGGGCGTCCCCGGCGCCTGGATAGGCGCGACCGACGTCGGTTCGCGTCGCGTTCGCCACTGTCCGAGTTCCGACGCCATCGACGTAGACGTGCACTTCAATCGACTCGCTCGTGTCTGGGTCAATTGCCCATCCTCCGATTCGTACGCCACCAATTCCTCCGGCACGGCCTTCAACAACACCGAACGGATTGCCAGTGCCTGTCGGTGAGCCGAACCAATTGGTGTAGTAGACCCAGAAGTTGCGGTTTCCGTACGACGAGCAAGCGTCGCCAGTGCCACCGAGATTTGCCAGCGCTGCGGCGTTGGGCTGGTAGGGCGTGTAGTAATACAGGGCAGCCGTCGCACCATTCTTAATCAAAACGCTCGATGACCCACAGGCATTCGGCGAGAACAGGACGTTGTTATAGTTTCCGACTCGGATGGAAGTGTGAGATCCCTGTGGATTGCCGTACCAGGCAAATTGCCGAGCGGCCGAATACACCTGGTTGAAGAAGCCGTAATAGGTCGAGTCGCAGGGCGCGGTGTCCGGGCAACCCTGCCCGAGAGCATTGCGGAGTTCCGAAGCCAATGGCGCGCTGTCGGTAACCAGCCCCTGTTCCTTCTGAAGGGTTACCAGCAGCACCTTGGCACTGATGGCGCATGCTTGCTGCACCTTGAAGATGATCCTCGCGGCCGACTCGTTCGCTTCACCCGGATAGGTGGCACAGGTACCGAAGCTCAGCGTTGTCGTGGGAGTGTCGACCCTCAGGACGTTCAGGCAGAGCGAATTCCGGCAGGTGCCGATCTGGGCATTCAAAAACGCCTGGATCTGATCCTGCGACATGGCGTCTCTGGTGTAGAAGTTCGAGTCGGAAATGATGTAACCGGGATCGAACTGCGAACCGCTCAAGGCATCGGCGCGCTGGGGCGCCGTTACCAGCAGAACACTAATGAGGCTGGCAACCACGACCGCGGCCAGCACGCGAAAAGCTTTGGCGATCATTCTATGTCTCCGATAACTGCCATGTATCCCAGACACAGCCCGTGATGAGACTACGGTGAACTCATAGAAATGGCACCCTCGACACGAAGATAATCGCAGATCTACGCGAGATACGGGTCGCGCTGTGGGCCCGCCCAACGGTCGATGATCTGCTTCTCTTCGTACGCATGCACCAATGGGTTGCGTGACCGTGATTCGAAGTGGAACAATTCAACTCCCGCAAGCCAGACAAGTCGGTATCCGGCCTGAGTCACCTTCTTCGACAGGTCTACGTCGTTGAAGTTGCCTGGGAAGATCTCAGAGAAGCCTCCGACATCCTCGAATACGGATGTTGGCATCGCGATACATGCCGCCGTCAACCCGGATGCTTCTCGGTTGATCAGCAGAGACGAGAAATCCCCATAGGTTCCCTTTGGCGCACCGAGGTAGGCGTGCGTGAACTGGCCCATGTGATGCAAGTGGCCAGCGTGTTGAATGACTCCATCCTCGAAGTAGAGCATGGCCCCCGTCATCCCGACCCCTGGTTCGTTCAGCGGCGCCAGCATCTGGCCGATCACTTCGTCGCTGATGACCTCAATATCGTCGTTGAGGAAGAGGAGCACTTCACCGCGTGCCGAAAGATAGCCTTCGTTGCATTTACGGCTGAAGTTGAACGGGCCGACGAAAGGAACGAGCGTCAGCCGGTCACCGACAAGTTCTGTAAGCGCCGCCAAGACCTCCTCCGGAGTATCCGCGTCATACACGACTACAACCTCAACGTCACGGTGCCGCGTCGTGGCGAGGATCGAACGCACTGCGTCGATCAGAAACACTCGTTGTCCGCCCCAGACCTCACCGGCCGTGCCGCGGGTCGGGATGATGATGCTCACCGAACGGTCAAGCTCTGGTTCCCTCTTGACGCGATATGTACCCGGAACCGGGCCACGGAACGCAGTGCCGACGATGCCGACACGCTCCAGGTGAGCGTTCACCGCACGCACGCCGGCATCCCACGCATACGGTTTATTGTCAGCGGTCTCCGCCGTCGAGCCTTCGATTACCCGCCAGTGGTAGAGCACTTCAGGGATGTGCACAATCTGCCGCGCATGTTCAGCCACGCGAAGGACAAGGTCATGGTCCTGGGAGCCCTCGAATTGGGCGTGAAAGCCGCCCACTGCGCGCACAAGGTCCGTTCGGAGCACCGAGAGGTGCCCGGTATACATTTGTCCACGCAGGCGTTCCGGCGACCAGTCCGGCTTGTCGAACTGATCGAACTTGCTCCCATTGGCCCTGATCTTGTCCTCATCCGAATAGAGGTAGTCAGCATCAGGATTCTTGCGAACGGCCGCCGCCATGCGTTGCAGGGCTTGAGGGGCGATCAGGTCGTCGTGATCGAGAAGCGCAATGAACGAACCACGAGCCGCACCAATCGCGTCATTGGACGCCTCGACAATGCCACCGTTGGATTCCCGTTCCAGGACACGAATTCGATTGTCAAGGGCAGCCGCTTTCCGAAGGACATTGCGAACCTCGGGATTGGGCGAACAGTCGTCGACAAACACCAACTCCCAGTCCATGAAAGTCTGTCCAACGACGGAGTCAATAGTTTCTTGGAGCACGCCGAGCGGTGTCTCGTAAACCGGCGTCAGGATCGAAAACAATGGAGAATGCATGGCATTCACTTCCTGAAACGTCGGAGAGCCCGTTTTGCGGCGCCGACCGGTTTCATTATCAGACGCCCAATTCGCCACGTCGTCGATCGTCGTGTCATTGCGAGATCGTGGGCACCTCGCGCCCTTGCATCCTCAATGTCAATCTTGGCCTGCATCAGTTCCGCGCGGAGGCCAAGCTCCATGTCCCGACTGATGAGCTGCGCATGAGTCGAGTCTCTAAGGCTTGCCACAAGCAGGTTTCGCTCGTGGCGAATTTCGGCGCACTCTGCGTCGCTGCATACTTGCCGCGCGGTGTCTTCGGCATTCATCTTGTCAACCTCATTGCTCTTCGTCACGTCTTCGGAGTCTACCGACCGGTCCGGTCGCTTGCGCACGTCTGCGGGCTGCACGCGGTCTCCTCAGACCGTCACCCCTCCGCGGATTTCTTCCGTTCTTGTCGCGCCCGCACGCGTTCGACCACAGCGCCGGGGCCACCCTGCTGAAGGTAGTACGCCACCCGACCGAGGTCTCGTCGCAAGCCAGTATGACGGGTGGGTGTGAGTTTTCTTATCCCCGCTGAATTCTGCTTTCCGCGCTTACGTTTGCTCTTTGCGGCGACCTGTTTGTCCGCTGCAGCCTGAGGCGCGCGGCAAAATTCAACCAGCGGGGCAAGCGCTTTTTCCCAGGTGAACGATTGCCGCACCCGACTGACATTTACACGGGCAGCCTGCACGGCTTCATCGTCATAGAGGAAGGTTTCGATGGCCGCGGCGAGTGCATTCTGATCGCGCTCAGGCACTGACGCCCCCAGCGATTCCTGAGCAACCAGACTCCCGAATGAGTCGCCATCCGTTGTGACGATAGGTAGTCCTGCCCAGAGGTAGTCCAGGATTCGGGTTCGGAAAGAGAACGTGGTTTCGACGTGTTGGAAGTGAGTTGAGACTCCGAGATCTGCCTCGAGGAGGTAGTCCTGCCGGTCGTCATAAGGCACCCAAGCCTCGTTGAAGAAGACGTGCTTACCGGTCAGGTCCAGCTGATCAGCCAGTGCACGAGCATTGGAAACTGCTTCCATCTCAGGTACAGCCGGATTTGGATGCTTGACACCCATGAAGAACAGCCGAATATCGGGATGAGTAACAGCGAGTTGCGCCACGGCCTTGATGAGGGTGTTGGGGTCGAACCAGTTGTAGATGCCACCGCCCCAGATAATGACTTTGTCTTCAACGCCAATTCCAGGCACGACCCCCCTCATAGCGGGTTTGCGCTGGACTGGATCTTCCCCGGGAATACCAAAGGGTGCGACTGCGATGAGCGTATCCAGGTCGTTGTCGCGTGAGTACGTGTAGGGGTTCACTCGGCCGAGTGCGGAAAGCTGCCCTAGCCAGAAGTGTCGCTGCCGTTCACTCGCACAGAGGAAGAAGTCTCCAAGCAGCAGTTGGTGGTTGAGTGCGTCCGTGGCTTCGGCGACTTGTTTGTCCCAGACCTTGAGGCTCTGTCCTCGGCCTTGCTCGAGCTGCTCCAGGTGAAGCGGGTCGTACACGTCGACCACCAGTATCTTCTTTGACGTCTCGAGGCTGGGGAAGAGCGCCAGGGCATGACCCTGCACGATGATGACATCGGCCCACTCCTCGTGGACATCAACCGAACTCGGGTGATGATGCGAAATCACGCCGACCTCCACCACGTCGTCAAGCGCGACGGCCTTAGACATGCTGACGAGCCGCACGTCGTGTTCGCCGGACAGGAGCTTGGCAATATTCCATGCTCGGATGGCCGGGCCGGCCATCCGGTATCCGACGGGGTCTCCGGTGATTACGAGAATATGGCGGCGACCCTCGACGTTGAGCTGTCCGAGGTTGTCCACGATCTTCTCGTAGCCGCGCAGGTAGCTCTCGATGGGGTAGGCCGGTTCGTCGGTTTTTCCGAATAGGCGCTTGAGCTGCCGGTCGGAAACCGTCCGTGCGGCCTGCACTCTAAGTCGTGCGACCTCCATTTCGGGGAGCAGCTCGACAAACTGATCGATCGCGTAGATCCCGGCCATCGTCTGTTTTGAGATCGGCGCCGTGGACTCCTCGTCGTTTCCAGGAACGCGAATATCAAGTGAAGTGGAGTCAAGGCCGCCGCGAGCCACAGCGCGCCGCGTCGCGAGAAGCAATGCGCCAGGAAAGACTTGCGCAAGCGATTCGTCATCGAGGTTCTTGTACAGCGTGTACAGCGCGTTGCGTTCGAGAAGGTAAGTCTCTCGGAAGTTGCCGAACTTGTTCATCGAGGCGTGGTGCTTGTGGAAAGCCAGGGATTTCGGTTGGAATCTGAAGCGGTAGCCGAGAAGGTTTAGTCGCCATCCCAGATCAACATCGTCATAGAACATGAAGAAGCTGTCATCGAAACCGCCGAGCTCCTCGAACACGGAAGCACGGATGAACATCGCCGCTCCCGTTCCAAACAAGACGTCTTTCTCGACATCCCAGTCGCCGCGGTCGGTCTCGCCTGCATGGGGCTTGTACCCCATGCCGTACCAGGTCACGGATGCATCGACATAGTCGACGCGTTCGCCTTCCCAATCGAGAACCTTGCTGGCAACCGCCCCGATCCTGGCGCCAGTCGCGAACGTGGCAATGGCTTCCTTGATCCATCCCTTGTCCGGCTTGGCATCGTTGTTGAGGAAGGCGACGAACTCACCTGTCGATTTAGCGACACCGAGGTTGCAACCCCCGGTGAAGCCGAGGTTCTCATCGGACTCGATCAGAACGACGCTGTCCAGGATCTCCTGGAGCTTTGCGAGGCTGTCGTCGCCTGAACCATTCTCAACGACGACGATCTCGAGGAGATCGTTCGGCCAGTCCAGGTCCAGCAGACCTCGCACACACTCGACCGTGTCCTCAGCGCCTCGAAAGTTGACTAGAACGACCGATACGACACCTGCACGTCGTTTCTTCATAAGCACACCTCGCTATTTCTTGCGGGGAGACTGGCACCTCGTGCCACTCCAGCCGACTGCAGAACATGGACGGAAGCGTTTCCGCCCCCGGGATAGTCTCCCTCTAGAGTTGAGCACCCCCATGAAGCGATTCGAGGTAGGACGCGATTGTCGTGTCTGCTTTACCGACTTGGATCAACTCGCCGTGGCTAAGCCACGCGGCATGGTCACACATCTCGCGAACAGACTCCATGGAGTGACTGACGAGGATGACCGTTTTGCCGGCTTCCTTGAAGTCGACAAACTTCTGACTGCATTTCTCCTGAAATTCTGCATCACCAACCGAGAGAACCTCGTCGACGACCAGGACGTCTGGGTCGACATTGATCGCGATGGCAAAACCGAGCCGAACGTACATGCCCGAGGAATAGTTCTTAACGGGCTGGTCAATGAATTGTTCGACGCCCGAGAAATCGACGATTTCGTCGAACTTGCCGGTCACCTCTTTTTTGGACATGCCAAGAATGGATCCGTTGAGGAATACGTTCTCGCGCCCTGAAAGCTCCGGGTGAAAGCCGGATCCGACCTCAAGGAGAGCAGCGATTCTTCCCTGATACGAGATCGTTCCCTTTTCCGGATAGTAAATTTTCGCAAGGCATTTGAGAAGCGTTGACTTGCCTGAACCGTTGCTTCCGATGAGCCCAAACGTCGACCCCGTGGGCACTTCGAAGCTCACGTCCTTGAGCGCCCAGAAGTCTTCGTGCACCGATCGGCGACCGCGCATGATCGCGGACTTGATGGACTGATTCCGTTCGTGGTACAGGCGGAACTTCTTACTAACGTGGTCGACCTGCACAGCAATGTCACTCATAGCGCCTCGGCCAGCCCCTTCTCGCTCTTGCGGAATACCCAAAGGCCGATAGTCAACGCGGCAAATGCCCAGATTGCACAGAGCAGGAGGTCTTGTGGATTTGGCCACGTGTTGTCATAGAGCAACTGGCGGAAGACAGCGACGAACCGCTCGAGCGGATTCAAGCGGTAAATGTCAAGGATCGTGATTGAGGTTCCGAACAGCCCGCCATGTGCCTTGGATTGGTCCTCGACGAGGCTGATCGGGTAGATGATCGGCGTGAGGTACATCCAGATCTGCATCAGAATTGAGACGAAGTACTGTGTGTCCCGGAAGTGCACGTTGGCGACCGAGAGCATCAGCGACAGACCTGCGGCGAATATCGCCAACAGCACCATGACAATGATCACGATCGGGATCCACGGCCAGACGAACGAGCCACAGAGTGCGAGCACAACAACGAGCACGCCCATTTCAAAGAGCCAGTTGTACCCGACCGAGCCGACCTTCGACAGCGGTAAGACTATGCGCGAGAAATAGACCTTCTGGACCAGTCCGGCGTTCGAAATTATCGAACCCATGCCCTGCTGTACGACATTCGCGAAGAATGCCCACGGCAGGAGTCCACACAGCAACCACACGGCGAAGATGTTCAGCCCGCTGGGGTTGCCGGGAGGAGGCGTGACCCGAAGAATGAACGCGAACACGATCGTGTAGACCAACATCGTGGCGAGCGGGTTCACCAGAGACCAGAGTTGGCCAAAGATTGTGCGCTTGTACTGGCCGCGGATCTCACGCAGGGTGAGATTGGCCAGGAGCTCTCGGGACGCGAGAACCTCATTCATGTATCGCATGTAGCCTCACTGGTTGGCCGGTCGGGATGGCCGCAGACAAATCTAGCCTAGAACTATGATGAGGGGACGTATGTCCATCCCACTCACTCCCCCGCCCGGCGCCGCCCACGTCGCAGTTGTGACCGTGAGTTACGGCTCGGAGGCTGTACTCGGGCCGTTTCTGTCCTCGTTGCCGGGCGCCTCATCCGTACCGCTCCACGTCGTCGTCGCCGACAATAAGGCGACGAAGGGGGTGAGCGCCGTGGAGGTCATCTCGGCCGCTGCGGGCGCGCTATACCAGCCGATGTCTTCCAATCGCGGCTACGGCCACGCGATTAATGAAGTTGTCAAGAGCCTGCCTCCCGAAATTGAGTGGGTGGTGGTGAGCAATCCGGACGTAACTGTCAATAGCGGTACAATTGACACCCTCCTTGAGGCGGTTGGACACGATCTAGCAATCGCTTCCGTCGGCCCCCGTATTCTGTCTTCCGACGGTCTGGTCTATCCGTCGGCCCGGACCATCCCGTCGCTTCGCTCCGGTGTCGGCCACGCCCTCTTCGCCAACATCTGGCCGACAAATCCCTGGACCCGGCTGTACCGCAAGGAGACGAACTCCAATCTCGTGCGTCGAGACGCTGGATGGCTTTCCGGCGCGTTCCTAATGGTTCGTAGGTCCGTGCTGGACGAGCTGAACGGCTTCGACGAGACGTACTTCATGTACTTCGAAGATGTCGATCTGGGCTATCGCATCGGAAGACGCGGGCTGCGCAACGTCTACGAACCTGCGGCGGTCGTCGTGCACACAGGCGCCCACTCCACTCAAGGCGGGGAATCGGCCCGAATGGCACGGGCACATCACGACAGCGCCAAGAGGTTTTTATTCAGAAAGTACCATGGACCGATCCTGTGGCCGGTGCGCGTCATTGTCGGAATTGGGCTTGAGATCAGGGCGCAACTCGAGGAACGGCGCGCCCGTTAGGAACAAGCCTTCGGTCTCGCCAGGTCGACGATCATTCTCAACGGCTTTGTGATCCGCCACGACCTGCTCGCCAGCATCCGCTCATTGACCACCTGCAGTCTGTCCTACATTATTCGCAAGTTATCGATCTCAGCCTGGGCATCACGCGTCCTCTCCTGTTCCTCTGCGATCTGTGCGGTCAGGCGCAGAATCTCTAGAGAGAGTCCCCGGTAGCGCCTCTCATGCAAGTCGACTTCTTCAAGCATGGTGCGTCTCTGACGGTCCAGCTGAAACTGAAGGATGCCTTCGAGGTCTGCTGAACTCATAGGAAATCCCTCACGAGAGCCGCGGTCGACTCATCAGCGACGCTCGCAATGTGCCGTGACACGTCTGCGCTGTTCGCGCTTCCGGCAGCAGTGACGGCCTCTGCGACGCTCTCGGCCAGCCTGTCAAAAGCGACGTTGACAGGAAAGTCGGGATCCCAGGTGGCGGCGTAGCTCGCGACCTTGAGATTCTCCAAGCTGACCCTCGGGAGCGCGAAGGAGCTGGCAATGATTCGTCCATGCAGCGATGAACCGACCCAGAGTTGCGAGCCGGCGATATAGGAAGCCAGGCTCATCGGGTTGCGGGTCGTGATGCCCATGGGGCGAACTGTCGGCGCAAAGGCCCGGAGTATGGCCGTGATGCCGTCATACAGATCGGCACGGTCATGGTGGCGTGCCGTGCCGGCGCCGAAGAATGCCGGTCTCCACTTGGTCGCAGCCGCGATCACTGCGAGGGATCGTGCGATGCGCTCTTCTCCAACCCGCGCGATCAATTGCGCGTTCGCCTGGAATAGAAAGTAGGGCTCGCACCCTCGCGTTGGAGCTGCGAGATCTGGATGCCGAACACTGATCGAGTGGACCATGTCCGGAGACAAGACCGACGCGGCCCCGATGGTCGTCGCCATCTTGTGCGAGGATTCGTCGCGAGCCATGACCGCAACGGCACTCCGGATTGCCGACCCCTGGCGGCTTCCGCACTTGATGTCACGGCCTCCGGGTTGAGGTTCCCCAGGCCGACCGAGTTCAGCACGAGAGGCGTTGTCGCGTTGAGGGCGAACTTTTCAAGAATCGGCAGATATGCGGGGAAACCTGCCGGTGCCCCGGAGAGGTACCGCGCGATGGCGTTCCGCCCCGCAGCGCCCGCTTGATCGAATATTGGTCCCTCAACATCGTCGAGGGACATAGTGAGGGCGCCCTCAACGTCCACGCCACCCACCTCTCCGCCTACGACCCAGACCGCATCCCAGGCCCGAGCAGAGAGCAGAGAGCAGATCAGTGTACGGATACACGCGAGTGCCAAGGAGAGAAGTCATATCCGCTCCGATAACGGAGCCAGCGGCGCTGTTGCGCGTGCCGAGGTAGTCCTTGGTGAGTTGGTAGAACAACAGATCGCCGAAGTTATCACGCTCATAGGCGCCGACGAGAAGCACGCTGGCCTTCGGGGTAGCACGGGACAAGAATCTGGGTGATCCTTTCGCTCCCACGCCCCCCGAATGGTGACTCAATACTAGCGACGATTCCACCGCGTCACTGACAATAACTCACGGTCCGCGCCCCGCCGCCGGTCCGCCCTGGCCTGCCTGGCCATGGAGCGGGCAATCAGAAGCCGGACGGCGGCCGAATTCGGGTGTCTGGCAGCAAAAAATCCAAACGCCACCACGACTGGCTCGTGGGTCATGTCTTCCCATATTGCGGAAAGCTTCAACGAAGGCAGGCACCTCCTGAAACTGGGACCTTACGGGTGCTAGTACATATACGGAAGTCGCTAGGAGGCGACCAGCGCCGCCAGGTATTTGCCGTAGCCACTCTTCTGCAACGGGGCAGCAAGAACGGCGAGTTGCTTGGAGTCGATCCAGCCCGCGCGCCAGGCGATCTCCTCGATGCAGCCGACCTTGAAGCCCTGCCGGTCCTCGATCACGCGCACGTACTCAGACGCCTGCATCATCGACTTGAACGTTCCGGTGTCCAGCCAGGCCGTGCCGCGGTCGAGAACCTGCACCTGCAGTTTACCGTCGGCCAGGTACCGCTCGTTTACGGTGCTGATCTCCAGTTCTCCACGCTCGCTCGGCTCGATCGACTTGGCGATCTCGATGACCGAGTTGTCGTAGAAGTAGAGACCGGGAACGGCGTAGTTGCTCTTGGGCTTGGCCGGCTTCTCCTCGATGGAGATGGCGGTTCCGTTCTCGTCGAATTCGACGACGCCGTAGGCCTTGGGATTGCTGACGTGGTAGGCGAAGATGCGCGCTCCCACGAGGTCCGCGTTGCCCCGGAGCGCGGAACCCAGCCCGGCGCCGTGGAAGATGTTGTCGCCAAGCACGAGGGCGACGCTGTCGTCGCCGATGAAGTCCTCGCCGATGATGAACGCCTGGGCCAGGCCGTCCGGCGACGGCTGCACCGCGTATTCTATCCGGATGCCGATGTCCGATCCGTCGCCCAGCAGCGCCCGGAACTGATCGTCGTACTCGGGAGTCGTGATGACGAGGACCTCCTTGATGCCCGCCATCATCAGCGTAGATAGGGGGTAGTAGATCATCGGCTTGTCGTAGATCGGCATGAGCTGCTTGGAAATGCCCTTGGTGATCGGCCACAGGCGCGTGCCCGAGCCGCCGGCGAGGATGATTCCGCGCATTGTTACATTCCTTTGTTCAGGGAGTTGTAGAACGCCCGGGCATCGGCCCAGGTGGGCAGCAGCCCGCTCGCGGCGGCTTCGGCAAGGCCCGGCGCATCCGTGTCCTTGGGCGACAACAGCAACTCGCCGGCCTCGGGCGGGAAGACGAGGCCGATGTCGGCGTCGAGCGGATTGATGCCGTGCTCACGGCCCGGGTTGAAGGGCGCGGTGACCAGATAGCTGACAGTGGCGTTATCGGTGAGCGCCACGAAGCAGTGACCGAGGCCCTCGGCGATGTAGACCGCGCGCCGGTCAGTGTCGTCGAGCAGCACGCTGTCCCACTGGCCGAAGGTCGGCGAGCCGACCCGGATATCGATGACGTAGTCGAGGACCGCACCGTGGGCCACCATGACGTACTTGGCCTGGCTGGGCGGGATGTCGGCGAAATGGATGCCGCGCACGGAGCCGCTCCTGGACACCGACGTGTTGGCCTGTGCGATGTCGAGGCGGTGCCCGATCTTCTCTTCGAGGTGGTCGAAGCGGTACCACTCGAGGAAAACCCCACGATCGTCACCGAACTGCGTCGGAGTGATTTCGTAGGAATCAGGGATGGAGAGTTCGCGAATCTTCACGTTGGGCAGTCTACCAACGGGGTTCCAGACGAATCGCAAGCGAGAGTGGATCAGCCACGGCGACGGTGAACCACATCACTCGCGAACCGTAGCGGACGGGTAAGCCTCCAACTGATGCTGTTGTGAAGGCTGTTGACCTGGTCCACAAGCCCCAACCTTTCGATGTCGTGAAGTGCGATCTCCCGTTCATTTTCCTCGACTCGCAGCCCAGCATTCTGGAGTTCATCCCGCAATGCGGAAACCTCTGCCTGCAATGCGGGTACTTCTGCAGCCTGGACGCTCGCGCGAGACAACTCGGCGACAGCTCGGCCGCGCGCCAGATAAAACTCCTTGATCTGAGAGGCGTTTTCGGCACCTGTGCTGAGGAAGGCACGCAGGTGTGGTGGGACGTTACTGCCCACCGCCAGTACTCCAAGGCCGTGACCGTGATCGAAGGCGAACGACGGGTACTCCGCGGCGAGTTCGTGCCACAACTGCCACACTCCGAAGCCCTCTTGGTGTTCTGCGATGTCGTGAAAGATCACCACACCAGAGTCAGAGAGCTTTGGGCGCCAGGCCTCGAAGTCGTGGCGAACATCGTCGTATCCGTGGCGACCGTCGATATGGAGGAGGTCGATGGATCCGTCCGGAATCGAGGCAAGGTTGTCGTCGAAGTAGCCACGCAACAGCGTCGAGAAGGCTGAGTAGTCGGCTTCATTGATGGTGCGCACACTGTCGTACACTTCGGAGCCATAGAACCCCGCCTGATCATCGCCTTCCCAGCTGTCAAGCGCGAAGGCCCGGGTCTGGAGGCCCAAGCGGGAGATCGATTCGCAGAAAACAAAATAAGAGAAGCCGTTGTGCGTGCCGAGCTCGGCAATGACGGCCGGTCGGATCGCGTCGACCAACCAAAAGGCGAACGGCGCATGCTCTAGCCAGGCTGACTCAACGAAGTGGCGCGGAATCCAGTACGAGGAGTCGCTGATCCAGGATTCGGACGGTCGGAGCGTGCCGTCCAGAGAATCGAGGCCAGACCGGAATTCGTTCATGTTTGAGTCCTCCTGCGCCCCGCTGGCCATTTCTCAGTTCGAGGTTATCAGTCCACTCCTTCTGAATTCTGAAAGGCGACGCGTGCAGGCTGAGCCTGCCGCGGTCGGCCGCTTCCCAAGCGCTTCCCGGTAGACTCGCGGGGGCACTTTCAGCGAACGGAATGGGTAACCTCCATATGAAGATTCTTGTCACCGGCGGCGCCGGGTTCATCGGCTCCAACTTTGTTCGACGCACCCTCGAAGACGCCTACCCCGGTCTCGAGGGCGCCGAGGTCGTCGTTCTCGACGCGCTCACCTACTCGGGAAACCTCGAAAACCTGGCACCCATTGCAGAGAGCCCCCGCTACTCGTTCGTGCACGGGGACATCCGCGACGCCGCACTGCTCGACACGCTCTTCCCCTCGCTCGACGCCGTCGTGCACTTCGCCGCGGAGTCCCACGTGGACCGCTCGGTGCGCGACGCCTCGATCTTCGTCGAGACGAACGTGCTCGGCACCCAGCAGCTGCTGGACGCGGCGCTGCGCCACAATCTCGCGCGTTTCGTGCACGTGTCCACCGACGAGGTCTACGGCTCCATCGCCGAGGGCTCGTGGGATGAAGAGCGCGCGCTTGAGCCCAACTCGCCGTACTCGGCGTCGAAAGCCGGCAGCGACCTGCTCGCCCGCAGCTACCACCGAACGCACGGCCTGAACATCTCGATCACCCGCTGCTCGAACAACTATGGACCGTACCACTTCCCGGAGAAGGTGATCCCGCTGTTCGTCACGAACCTGATCGACGACAAGCACGTTCCCCTCTACGGCGAGGGCAACAACATCCGTGACTGGCTGCATGTGGACGACCACACCCGCGCCATCGCGATGGTGCTGGTCGGCGGCCGCGCCGGCGAGATCTACAACATCGGCGGCGGCACCGAACTGACCAACCTGGAGCTGACCCAGCTGCTGCTCGACTCGACCGGCAAGGACTGGTCTTACGTCGACCGGGTCGCCGACCGGCTCGGCCACGACCTGCGCTACTCGGTTGACATTTCCAAGATCCAGGCCGAGCTCGGCTACGCCCCCCTGGTGCCCTTCGAGCAGGGCCTCGCGGATGTGGTGCAGTGGTACCGCGAGAACCGCGCCTGGTGGGAGCCGCTCAAGGCCCGTGCAGAGCTCGGCTAGACCGTGATTGGGCGGGCCGGGCAGGTTGGTCCCTCTCGCCTACAGCGTGCTACACGCGGCTACACTGGTGCCATGAGTTTTGTTCCGATTCGCGACCTCCGCAATCACACCGCGGAGATCATCGAGCGTGCCCGAAATGGTGAAGAGGTGACGATCACCTCCAACGGCGTGCCGGTGGCGACGCTCACCCCTATCGTGACACCGAAGAAGCCATTCCTGACACGAGAAGACATGCTCAGGCTCGTGCGGCGGCCCGGAGATCCCATCGCGGAGTACTGCGAACACGAAGAGCCCGACGAGACGACCGACGACCTGGGTCCCATCACGTGACCGCTACCCGCGGCCTGATCGACACCAGCGTGTTCGTCGGGCTGGAGACGAACCGCCTCCGCAGCATTGAAATACTTCCGATCGAACAGTTCGTCAGCGCCGTCACCCTCGGTGAACTCCTCGCGGGCGTTCACGCGGCTACCGACGCCGACTCGCGCGCGTCGCGGCTCTTGACACTTGAAACCGTCTCTGTTGCCCAGGTGCTGAACGTGGATGGCGAAGTCGCGGCACACTGGGCGCGGCTGCGACAGAAACTTCGCGAGAATGGGAGACGGATAAACGTGAACGAATTGTGGATCGCCGCGACCGCCCTCGCACACCACTTGCCCGTGTTCACCCAGGACGCGGATTTTGCCGTCCTGGCAGACTTGGGTGGGCCGGAAATTGTCACCGTTTAGCAGCATCCGTTTAGCAGTACCGATTTAGGGGAACACATGAAGTATCTGATCACCGGAGCGGCCGGGATGCTGGGCCGCGACCTGCAGGTCGCCCTGGCCGGCCGCGACGTGACCGCGCTCGGTCACGCCGATCTGGACATCACCGACCTGAGCGCCGTGCTCGAAGCCGTCGATGGCTACGACGCGATCATCAACGCGGCCGCGTACACGAAGGTCGACGACGCCGAGACCAACGAGGACGCCGCCTACGCGATCAACGCGACCGGCCCGCACAATCTGGCGCTGGCCGCCGCCGCAACCGGCGCCAGACTGGTGCAGATCTCCACTGACTATGTGTTCGACGGGAATGCGACCGAGCCCTACGGCGAGGACACCCCGATCGACCCTCTCTCGGCCTACGGCCGCACCAAGGCGGCCGGGGAGGCCTTCGTGCTCTCCACGCACCCGACCGGCAGCTATATCGTGCGCACCGCGTGGCTCTACGGCGAGCACGGACCGAATTTCCCGAAGACCATGCTGAAGCTCGCCGCGGCGCGGGACACTCTCAGCGTCGTCGACGACCAGGTGGGCCAGCCCACCTGGACCGCTGACCTGGCCAAGCAGATCGTGGCGCTGCTCGACTCGAAGGCGCCCGCCGGTATTTACCACGGTACCAACTCGGGCGTGACCAGTTGGTTCGGTTTCGCCCAGGCGGTGTTCGCCGGCGCGGGCCTCGATCCGGCCCGGGTTACGCCCACCGACAGCTCGCTGTTCGTTCGGCCGGCCCCGCGCCCGGCGTATTCCGTGCTCGGGCACGACACCTGGCGGTCCGCCGGGCTCGCGCCGATGCGGGACTGGCGCGAGGCCCTCGCCGACGCCACGGCCCAGGGGATCTTCGAGGAGAAATGACCACACTGCGGGTAATCGTCGACCAGATGGTCGCACCCGTCCCCGGAGGGGTCGGGCGTTACACCGAGGAACTGACCCGGGCACTCATCGCAACTGCGCCGGCGAACTGCGAGGTTGAGGGTATCGTTTCGGCGAGCTCGGCCGAGCACTACGCCGAGCTCGAAGCTGCACTGCCCGGACTGGCGAGCCTGCACAAGACGACGCTCCCCCGGCGCGAACTCGCGGCGGCTTGGCAGCTGGGCCTCGCGGGGTCCTCCGGCTCCGGGATGATCCACGCCCCGGCGCTCCTCGCCCCCCTGCGAAAACACAGCATCGTCGAGGACGGCACCCAGATCGCGGTGACCGTGCACGACGTTCTGGCGTGGACACATCCGGAGGCCCTGACACCGACGACCGTCGCCTGGACCAAGGCCATGCTCAAGCGCGCCCGCAAGCACGCCGACGCTGTCGTGGTGCCCAGCCACGCGGTCGCCACCCAGCTCGGCGAGATCGTAGACCTCGGCGATCGCATCCGGGTCATCGGCGGCGGCGTCGGCAGCGGTTTCCGCCTACCCTCGAACTCGTCCGCCACCGAGGCGCTTGCCGCCGCGCTGGCGCTGCCGTCGGAGTACATCGTGACCGTGGGCACCCTGGAGCCCCGCAAGGGCGTCACTGCCCTGATCACCGCTCTCGGCCTGCCCGCCGCCCCCGACCTGCCGCTCATCGTCGTCGGGCCCGATTCGTGGGGCGAGCTGGACCTGTCGTCGGTCGCCGACGAGGCCGGCCTCGCGCCCGGCCGGGTGCGGTCGATGATCGGCCTCACCGACGAGCAGCTCGCCGTGGTCATCGCCCGGGCGTCAGTGCTCGTCTTCCCGAGCCTCGAGGAGGGCTTCGCCCTCCCGATCATCCAGGCCTTCCATCTGGGCACTCCGGTGATCCATTCCGACGCGCCTGCGCTGGTCGAGGCCGGCGGAGAGGCCGGACTGGTCGTGGAGCGGGAGGATGCTCGCGGCTATCCCGAACGTCTCGGCGCCGCACTGAACCGAATCCTGGGCGATCAGGCCCTGGCGAGCCGGCTGAGCATCGTCGGCAGCGACCGGGCCAGGGCCTTCAGCTGGCGCGACGCCGCGGAGCGGGTCTGGCAGTTGCACGCCGACCTGTAGCCGCCGCGGCTCGGTCCTGACGAGACCGGGCTGCTACGGCACCGGGGTCGCCGACGGCGGCGGGGCGAGGGAGGTCGCGATCAGGTCGCGAATCACGCCGTAGTCGGGGTTCTCCGGGTCGACGTTGTTGTCCGGGATCAGCTCGACCGACTTGATCGGCAGGGCCTTCGACTTCGAGGCGAGGTTCACGAAGTAGCCGAGCATGCCCTGGGGGATGTCCGTCTTGACCACCTGGGACCCGGCCTTCGCCACGGCCTGGAACTTGGTGAGCACGTTCGCCGGGCTCGCCTGGGCCAGGATGGCCTCCTGCATTTGCCGCTGGCGCACCATCCGGTCGTAGTCGCTGGTGCCGTGGCGGGAGCGGGCGTACCAGAGCGCGTGGTAGCCGTCCATGTGCTGCCGGCCGGGCTCGAACCAGAACAACACCTCGGTGAAGGTGTCGTCGGTGTGCACGGGCACCCGGTGGTCCACGGTGATGTCGACCCCGCCGAGGGCGTCCACCAGCTGGGCGAAGCCCTGCATGTCGATCAGGACGTAATACTGGATGGTCAGCCCGGTCACGCCCTGCGCGGCATCCCGCATTCCCTCGATACCCGGCTCGCTACCCGCGGTGATCGCCTTCGGGTACATCTTCGGACTCTTCAGCTCGACCTCGGTGTAGATGGAGTTGAGCATGCAGGCGTCGACCTCGCAGCCGTCGATGGCGCCGTACCCCTTCGGGTACAGATCGGCAAGTGGCCCGGGGGAGAACGGGACGTCCACGAGGTTGCGGGGCAGCCCGATCATGCTGGCCTGGCCGCTCGCGGCATCGATGCTGACCACCGAGATGCTGTCAGGCCGCAGCCCAGCGCGGTCGGGGCCGGCGTCGCCGCCGAGCAGCATGATGTTGTACCGGCCGTTGACCGGGGGTTCGGTCGGCCCGGCGATGAAGACGGAGGAGAGGAAGTCGCTGGCGGTGGTGGCGACGTAGGCGCCGTAGCCGGCGGTGCCGACGACGCCGACCATGAGCACGGTCGCGAACGCGGCGATCAGCGGCCGGGCCTTCGGGCCCGCCTTGACCAGGCGAACGAGGCGCAGCGTGTCCATGGTGAGGATGGACCAGACCACGGCGTAGAAAACGAGGAGCGCGGCGGCGGCCCACAGCCCGATTGTGTTCGTCAGCGCGGTGAGGATCACCTCGGGCCAGAGCAGGTAGACCACGCCGGCGGCGACGGCGAGGAAGAGGAGGGTGAACGTGGCCCGGAGGCCGAACCGTCCGAGGCGGCGGCTGCCGGCCAGCACCTGCACCGAGCCGGGCAGCACGAAATTGAGCAGGACGAGCCACCAGGCCCGCGTGGTCATGATCCGTTCTGAGCCGACATTCGGGTGCCGGATCGGGCTGCTTGCACTCGTCATAGTTTGGCTTGGAGGTCCGAATTCTTCTTCTCGACCTGCGCGGCGAGCATCTCGGCGTAGTCCTCGAGTTTCACCCGGAGGGAGTCATCGTGGGTTGCCAGGATCTTCACGGCGATCAGGCCCGCGTTGCGCGCGCCGCCGATCGACACGGTAGCGACGGGGACTCCGGCCGGCATCTGCACGATCGACAGGAGGGAGTCAAGGCCGTCGAGCCTGCCGAGGGGAACCGGCACACCGACGACGGGAAGGGTGGTCACGGCGGCCAGCATGCCAGGCAGATGCGCCGCACCGCCGGCTCCGGCGATGATCACCCGCAGCCCCCGCTCGTGCGCGCTCTTGCCGTAGGCGATCATCTTCTCCGGCGTGCGGTGAGCGGAGACCACTTGCACCTCGCAGGGCACCCCGAAGTCGCGCAGCAGCTGCGCGGCGTCGCTCATCACCGGCCAGTCGGAATCGGAGCCCATGACCACGCCGACAAGCGGGGTCACGGAGATCTCCGACGGGGCGGGCTGGGGTAGGGAGTTCTCTGGCACGGAGTCGATCTTATGGCTCAGTCCTGAAAAACCGCCGCAGTGGCTCGCGCCTCGTACACGACTTCGTCCAGATCGGACCCTCCGACGGTCACGTGGCCGACCTTCCGGCCGGGCCGCGGATCCTTGCCGTAGTTGTGCACCTTCGCCGACGGATGCTCCGCGAGGGCCGCGGGATACCGCTCGAACAGTGTCCCTCCCACCGGTCCGCCGATGATGTTCACCATCACCGACCACGGGTCCCTGGTCGTGGTCGCACCGAGCGGCAGGTCGAGCACCGCGCGAAGGTGCTGCTCGAACTGGCTCGTCGTCGACCCCTCGATCGACCAGTGGCCGCTGTTGTGCGGGCGCATCGCCAGTTCGTTGATCAGGAGCCGCCCGTCCGTCGTCTCGAAGAGCTCGACGGCGAGCATCCCGGTCACGCCGATACCGTCGGCCACCTTGACGGCGATGTCGGCGGCCCGCTCGGCGAGCCGACCGGCGGACAGGGGCGCGGGCGCGATCACCTCCGCACACACCCCATCTTTCTGCACGGTCTCAACGACGGGCCACACCGCGATCTCACCGGAGGGGCGCCTGGCAATCTGCTGGGCCAGCTCCCGCCGGAAATCGACGAGTTCTTCCACCAGCAGCGCGCCGTCATTGCCGTCTTCGGCGAGGGCGGGGAACCAGTCGTCGGCGCCGTGCTCGTGCGAGACGAGCCGCACGCCCTTGCCGTCGTAGCCGCCGCGGGCGGTCTTGACGACCGCGCGGCCACCGTGCCCGGCGAGGAAGACGCCCAGTTCGGCGGAGTTCTCCACCCGTGCCCAGTCCGGCACCGGCAGTCCCAGCTCGGTCAGGCGTTCCCGCATCAGCAGCTTGTCCTGCGCGTAGGCGAGCGCGTCGGGTCCAGGGTGCACGGCGACGCCCCGGGCAACGAGTTCGCGGAGGATCTCCTGCGGAACGTGTTCGTGGTCGAAGGTGACCACGTCGACGGTCTCGGCGAAGGCGAGGACGACCTCTCGGTCGCGGTAGTCGCCGACCGCGAACGCGGCCAGCCCGGCAGACATCCCCTCGTTCTCGGCCAGCACCCGGATGTCGATGCCGAGATTGACCGCTGCCGGAATCATCATCCTGGCCAGCTGGCCGCCGCCGATAACGCCGACAGTCGTATTCATCTGTTCACCAATTCCTGTGCGAGCGTTCATTCTTCGATACGGCTTCTCTCAGGCTGGGGGCTGGGCTGCGCCGTAGACTTCTAATCCTGCCCTTCTATCCTCACCCATCGAGCGGACGGACGTATGCCGACAACAACGACGAATCCAGCACGACTGATGGCCTTCATGGTCCAGGTCGGCAAGTTCGGCGCGGTCGGACTCGTCGGCTTCGCCGTCGATGTGACCGTTTTCAATCTGCTCCGCACCACGGTGTTCGACCCGCAGCTCGTGCATGCCGGGCCGATCTACGCCAAGGTTGTCTCCACCATCCTGGCCATCTTCGCCAACTGGGTCGGCAACCGGTATTGGACCTTCGGCAAGAACCGGCAGGAGCAGACCCTGCGCGAGGGGATCGAGTTCTTCGCCGTCAGCCTGGTCGGCATGGGCATCGGGCTGGCCTGCCTCTGGCTCAGCCATTACATTCTCGGCCACACCAGCGTCGTCGCCGACAACATCTCCTCGAACGTGATCGGTCTGCTGCTCGGCGCGATCTTCCGGTTCGTGCTCTACCGGTACTGGGTCTTCGCCCCGCATCGCCGCAGCCCGGTGCCCGCACCCGTCACCGGCAGCCTAGCGACCGTGCCACACGGGCGCCTGGTCAGCGAGCGCTGACTGCACTTGCCGCCTCGACCCGATCAGGGTCTGAGACTGCTCCATCAGGTCATGCAACACCTGCTGGACCAGGTCGGCGTTCGGCACATCCGCGAGCACGAGCGGATGCTCCAGACCGGCGTTGATGAGCACGTCGCCTGACCCGCTGAGCGACTGCAGCCAGGTTTTGCGCACGGTCACGTCGTAACCGCGGCTGTGCAGCAGTTCCTGACGGGTGCGCACGAAGAATCCCCGGCGGAAGATGATCCGTCGAGTGGTGATCGTGTAGCGCCGGTTCAGCCAGGTTGCCAGCGGCAACAGCCAGAGCAGGACGACAACGGCGACGGCACCGGCGGCGAGGGCCGTGTTCTGCCACGGCTCGGGCATCGACCCGTAGAAATAGCCGGTGGCACCGAAGACCGTGACGAGCACGACGGTCGGCCAGAACAGGACCCTGGCATGCGGCCGGAGCCCGGCGACGACGCGCTCGATCGAGTTCGGCGCCTCGTCCTGGCCGTTCACCGCTGCTTTCGTCATACCCCATTAATACCTCAGGTGGGTCACATCGCCGGCGGCGACAGCCTGCAGCTCTCCGTTTGCCTGGTTCTCGACGATGAGGCGGCCGTCCCGATCGAGGTCGATGGCGGTTCCAACCAGGTCGTCCCCGCCGGGCAGTTGCACGCGCACCCGGGAACCCAGCGTTCCGCAAACCTCCCGCACGGCCGCGAGCAGTCCGCTCCGCACCGGGTCACCTCCCGCGGTCACGAACGCCTCGGTGAGAGCCCATAGCTCGGTCAGGTACCGCGCGAGCACGGCGTCGGGGTCGGGAGCCGACCCGGTGACCAGCATCAGGGAGGTGGATGTGAGCGTGGGCAGGTCGTGCTCGTCGAGGGACACGTTCAGGCCGGTACCGATGACGAGCCCCCTGGCGTCGGGCAGCAGTTCGGACAGGATGCCGGACACCTTGTAGCCGTCGATCAGCACGTCGTTGGGCCATTTCAGGGTGACCTCGTGCACCGGGCTCCCGTCGTCGGGATCGGGCGCGGCGACCGGCACGCTCGCATCGACCACCTCGCGCACGGCGCGGGTCATCGCGGTGCCGGCGAGCAGCGGGAACCAACCGAAGTGGTCGACCGGGAGCGGGGCCCCGTCGTGCACCGGGCGGAGCAGCACGGAGATGGCCAGCGACTTGCCGGTGGGGGCGAGCCAGGTGCGCCCCAATCGGCCGCGTCCCCGGGTCTGGTTGTCGGTGACGACCACCGACAGGTCGGGCCAGGCCGCGGCATCCGCCCCTGTCGCGTGGGCGACGAGCACATCGTTGGTCGAGCCGGCCTGGGCCAGATACTCGAACCGTGCCCCGGTGACCCGGCTGAGCGGAAACTCCATGCGAACCTCTTCCCGTGCATAACTCCTGCAATTCTCCCGAATCCGGCCGGAATTGACTATTTCGGCGGGTTTGGGGCCGATTTGCAGGAGTTATGCCAGTGGAAGAGGGCGGAACCAACCAGCTAACCGGCCCATCTTTGTACAGATTCGTCAACGGTCGAGGACAACCGTTGGCCGGTAGAGTGAACCGGTGACTGAGAACTCGCCCCTCGCGGGCCCCGACCTGTACACGACGGCTGGAAAGCTCGCCGACCTCAAGGTGCGTTATCACGAAGCCGTGACCGCCAGCGGAGAGGCGGCGATCGAAAAACAGCACGCCAAGGGCAAGATGACGGCCCGGGAACGAATCGACCTGCTGCTCGACCAGGGCTCGTTCGTCGAACTCGACGAATTCGTACGGCACCGCACGCACGCCTTCGGCATGGAGAAGAAACGGCCGTACGGCGACGCCGTCGTCACCGGAACCGGCACCATCCACGGGCGCCAGGTCTGCGTCTACTCGCAGGACTTCACCATCTTCGGCGGTTCGCTCGGCGAGGTTGCCGGCGAGAAGATCATCAAGGTGATGGACCTCGCCCTGAAGACCGGCGTGCCGATCATCGGCATCCTCGACTCCGGCGGGGCCCGCATCCAGGAGGGCGTCGTGGCCCTCGGCAAGTACGGCGAGATCTTCCGCCGCAACACGGCCGCGTCCGGCGTCATCCCCCAGATCTCGATCATCTGCGGCCCGGCGGCCGGCGGCGCCGTGTACTCCCCCGCCCTGACCGACTTCGTGATCATGGTCGACAAGACCAGCCAGATGTTCGTCACCGGCCCCGACGTGATCAAAACCGTCACCGGCGAAGACGTCGGCATGGAGGAACTCGGCGGCGCGCTCACCCACAACACGGTCTCCGGGGTGGCGCACTATCTGGCCAGCGACGAACCCGACGCGCTCGACTACGCCCGCACCCTGCTGAGCTTCCTGCCGGACAACAACCTGGCCGAACTGCCCGTCTTCGACAGCGATATCGAGCTGGAGACGACGGATGCCGACCTGAAGCTGAACACGATCATCCCCGACTCTCCCAACCAGCCCTACGACGTCAAGACAGTGATCGAGTACATCGTCGATCACGGCGACTTCCTGGAGACGCAGCCGCTGTTCGCCCCGAACATCGTCGTCGGTTTCGCCCGGGTCGAGGGGCGTTCGATCGGCATCGTCGCCAACCAGCCCAGCGCCATGGCCGGCACGCTCAACATCCCGGCCGGCGAGAAGGCCGCCCGGTTCGTGCGCTTCTGCGACGCGTTCTCGATCCCGATCCTCACGCTGGTCGACGTGCCCGGCTTCCTGCCGGGCACCGACCAGGAGTGGACCGGCATCATCCGCCGCGGCGCCAAGCTGCTCTACGCCTACGCCGAGGCGACCGTCCCGCTGGTCACGGTCATCCTGCGGAAGGCCTACGGCGGCGCCTACATCGTGATGGGCTCCAAGCAGCTCGGCGCGGACATCAACCTCGCCTGGCCGACCGCCGAGATCGCCGTGATGGGCGGCCAGGGCGCCGTGAACATCCTCTACCGGGCCGAGATCAAGAAGGCGGAGGCCGCCGATGAGGATGTCGCGGCCGTGCGCACCCGGCTGGCCAACGAATACACCTACAACGTCGCCAGCCCGTTCCTCGCGGCCGAGCGCGGCGAGCTGGACGGCATCATCGAGCCGGCGACGACCAGGGTTGCCATCACGAAGGCCCTGCGCGCGCTGCGCACCAAGCGCGCCAGCCTGCCGCCCAAGAAGCACGGGAACATCCCGCTGTAGGCGGCGCCATGACCAAGACCACGACACCCACCCCAGACCCGGCCGAGGAACTCCTGTTCCTCACCCGGGGCGTCACCCCCACCGAGGCGGCCGCCGTATCGGCCGTGCTCCGCGGTCTGCTGCGCGAGGAGACGGACAACCTGCGCCGGGCTCCTGAGGGCAGCCAGAGCGCCTGGCAGGTCAGCCAGCGGGCCATCCGGTCGGCCGTGCACGCCGGACAGGGCGAGTGGCGGGGTTTCTCGGCCTGACCGGGAAGACCCCCCGTAAGGCCGGTCCCCCTAAATGCCGACTTTTCTAATCGAACCGGGTCGATGAGTATAGAAATTGCTAGGTGTCGCTCACAGAGTTGCACCACCAAAATTCGTCGACTAGGGTAAGCAGGCGAATTTTGGCGGCGAGTCAGGGTGACATTCGGGTTGTCGCCCTGGCACGAAAGTCGGAAGGGGACCAGCCTCACGGTTGGTCCCCTTCCGCATGTCCGGGTGGCCTGATTTCGACAAGCTCAATCACCGCGACAAGCTCTATCACCGAGGCGAACCCGTCAGCGGGCCGCCGGAGCGTCGGCCGGCACCGGACTGCGCGGGATCTCGAGCCACAGGTCGACCTCGGGCTCCGGGGATTCCTGACCGAGCGCGCTGAGCCGGGCGTCGGCGCTGCTGAGGCCGACCACGGTCACCGCCGTCGCCGAACCATCCCCGGCCGTTCGCGCGATGATCGAGTCAGCGGTGGTGGTGCCGATCGCGGCCGCGAGCGTGTTGAGCACGGTTTCCAGTTCCGGGCCGCGGAGGTCGTCGATGCCGCCTTCGTCGAGCAGGGTCACGATCGCCCCACGCCGTCTGGCCGCCATGACCTGCTCACGAACCGCCTCGTTGAGCAGCTTGCGCCCGCGGATCTCGTCCCGCACCGCCGCCTCGAGGTAACGGCATTCCTGCCGCTCCTCGACGTTGAGCACACCGCCCCGGACGATGATCCGGCGCAGCATGGGCGCCGCCAGGCGGATCGTCTGCGCCAGCCGGACCTGACGCTCGTAGAGGTGTGCCTCCTGGGCCGCCTGCCAGTCGGTGGCCTCGCGTTCGGCCAGAGCGTACTGTCTGGCGTCCCGCCCGGCCTTGGCGAGGGCGCGGGCGAGGATGACCGCGATGGCCACCCAGACGGCGCTGCCGATCACGCCCATCGAGCCGAGGGCGGCCGGGCCGGCCCAGACGATGGTGTGCACGATCAGGGCCGCGGTTCCGATCCAGGCGAGCGCCGGTCGGCGCCGCGTGGCCGTGATCGTCATCAGCGTGCCGACGGCGGCGACATCCCAGGTGGCGTAATCGTTGAAGACCGAACCGTCGAGCTGGCTGCCGACAAGCAGGGGCAGGGCCACGCAGACGGCGACGTTGAAGAAGGCAAGCCAGAGCGGCATCCGCATCGGGCTGGTGGGCCACAGGCTGAACACCGTCGCCACGATGTACGCGGCGATCGCGAGGATGGCCGGGCCGGGCGTGCGCGGCTGGTTGAGCGAGTAGAAGCCGAGCACCACGTGGTAGGTGGAGAACAGGGCGGCGAGGGCGAGCACGAGGCCGCGGGGCACGGTGATCACACGGGCACCTCCGCGTTGTCGGCCGGCCACTCGTCGGCCGGCCACTCGATGGTGATCGTGGTCCCCCGGCCGATCTCGGAGTAGATCCGCGCCGAACCGCCCGCACTGGCGACCCGTTCCTGGATCGAGATCCGCAGGCCCAGCCGTTCGCTCGGCACCTGCTCCGGGTCGAAGCCGACTCCGGTATCCGCGATCTCGATGGTGCAACCGCCCTGGGCGTTCGCCCGCATGCTGAGAGTGCGGCTTGGTTCGACGATGCCATCGCCGGCGTGCTGGACGCTGTTGACCATGGCCTGCACGCTCGCCGCAAACAGTGCGTCGCTCGCGTGCACCGGCAGGCTGAGCGTGTCCATCTCACATTCGACGAAGGTGAATGGCGCGGTGAACTTGTCGGCGGCCTCGCGGATGCGCACGGTGAGGGCGTTTAACGGCACCAGGCTGTCGTCCCCGGCAGGGACCATGGCCGCATCGTTGAGACGGGTGAGCGCGTCGGAAGCCATCCCGGAGGCCAGCTGGGCCGCCTTGGGGCTGCCGGCCGCCGCGGCCGCGAGGAAGGTGGCGAGGACGCTGTCGTGCACGATCGAGTCGACCTGCACTCGCTCGACCTCCGTGGCGTGCTGCCTGACGGCCGTCGCGTACTGGTGCAGCGCATTGGTCTGGGCGGCGTCTACCGCCGCCGCCGTCTGGCGCAGCGTGAAGATGATGATCAGGATGACCTGGCCGAGGATGGTCGCGTAGGCGGTGTCGAGCGAGCCGAGGAGCACGTCTGCGCCGCCGCCGGACGGCTGCGTGCGCACGATGCCGTAGGCGATCGGGGCGAGGAAGGTGTAGATGACGGCCCAGACCAGCGGGAACGCCACGGCCGCACAGGAGGTTGCGACGGTGCACATGTACCACAGCCACGGTTTGCCGTCGAGCACGGCCGAGGGGTCGACCATCAGGAACGGCCAGCTGACGAGGGCGGCCAGGTAGACCAGGGCCACCGTGCCGGTGGTCGCGCGCACGCCCACCTTGGCGACTGCCGCGATCACGACGGCACCGATGCCCACGGCCAGGGCAAGCGGCATGGCGATGGCCATGATCGGCAGTCGCAGGTGCACCTGGGCGAGCATGATCGGAAGCGCCTGCAGCGAGAAGATCACGCCGACCCCGGCGACGGACCGGGAGACGACGGTTTCGATCCGGGTGCGGCTGATCGGATTGCGGGGTTGTTTGGGTCCGGCGATGAGGTCGGAATCGAGGCCCAGGGGCTCGGTGCCGCCGCTCCCGTTCTTGTCCGGGTTGCCGCGTTCCGCCCGGGGAAACCGGAGCGGAGGCGCGGCCGCGGACTTAGCCGCGGCCATCCCCGCCGTCCTGGTCCAACCCAGGAAGGATGCCGTCTTCGACCGCACGGCGCAACAGATCTACCTTCGTGGGCGCCGGTCGGCCCACCTCGACGTACTTCACCCGGATCCGGTCGAGGTACTCCCGCGCGGTGGAATGCGCGATGCCGAGCTGCATCGCGACCATCTTGAGCGGCAGCCCAGACGCGTAGAGATGGAGTACGTCCCGCTCCCGGCGGCCCAGCTGGGCCTTGGCGAAGTCGCGGTCGGCGTCGATCGCAGTCGCCCATTCGAGGTTGTTGAGCACGTCGCCACGGGCGACGGATGCGACGGCCGCCATCACGGTCGTCGTCGGCGAGGACTTCGGGATCACTCCGGCGGCTCCGGCGGCGAGTGCTTCCCTGACCAGGGCGACCCGGTCGGCAATGCTGTGCACGAGCACCGAGGCACCGGTGCTCTGGGCGTTGTGAACGTTGTCCGTGACGAGTGAGCCGTCGCCGAGCGACAGGTCGAGCACGATGACGTCGACGGCCCGGCCTGCGATGCCGTCCACGAGCGCCTGCACCGTGGCAGCCGCGAAGACCACGTCGTAACCGGCGTTCTCACACGCGGCCTGGATGCCGAGTCGGACCGACTCATGGTCATCGGCGATGCCCACCCGCACCGGATGGTCGAGGGTCGTGCGCACGCCGGCGTCCTGGCCGGCAGGTGATTCCAGCGGTGCAATCGGGTCTGTCACGGGCTTCTACGTCCTCACTTTGTCGTACAGGTCAACGATAGCTACCTGGTGAGCAGCGCGACGGCTTCGACATGGTGGGTATTCGGGAACAGGTCGAACGCCCGCAGCCCGCGGAGTTCGTAGCCGTGCCCGGCAAGCAGGGCGATGTCCCGCGCGAGCGCAACCGGGTCGCACGCCACGTAGACGATCTGGCGCGGTCCGAGGGCGCCGAGCTGGTCGATGACTTCCTTGCCCGCCCCGGCGCGCGGCGGATCGAGCACCACCGTGGCCGCCTGCTGCCTGGACCGGTCGGCGGCGCTCGAGTCGCGCACGAGGCCGGCCAGGAACCGGTCGACCCTGGACGTCTGCACGCTCGCGCCGACCCACTCAGCAAGGTTCTCGGCGGCGAAATCGGTGGCCTGGGCGTCGCTCTCGACCGACGTGATCCGCACCGAGCTGCCGAATCGGTCGCCGACGGCCGCGGCGAGCAATCCGACGCCGCCATAGAGGTCGAGGTTCGCGGCCTTCGGGTCGAACGAGTCCGCGTCGATGGTGTCCTGGACCGTGCTATACAGGGTCTCCGCCGCGCGCGCGTGCACCTGCCAGAAACCGGCGGCATCGAGTCTGAACTCGCGTTCGCCGACGACCTCGCGGATCAGGTTGCGGGGCGTGGGTCGGCGTCGGCCCTGTGCGTCCTGCTCGGCGACGAGAACTTGCACGGTGCCGAGGCTCGGCGCGACGACGTCGACGGATGCGGCCCCGCGGAAGAGCTGGTCCAGCGGCGCGGCCGCCTCCAGCAGTCGGTCGGCGAGAGGCAGATCCCCGACCGGGATGACGCGGTGGCTCCTGGCCGCGTACGGGCCG
Source organism: Cryobacterium algoritolerans (assembly GCF_004402785.1). GTDB lineage: Bacteria > Actinomycetota > Actinomycetes > Actinomycetales > Microbacteriaceae > Cryobacterium > Cryobacterium algoritolerans. The sequence continues at coordinate 30,181 of NZ_SOFP01000013.1, read as the reverse complement.
ACCGAGCCGTCCTCGGCGATGTGCAGGCGCACCCGGGTGCGCCACCCGGTGCCGTCGGCGGCGTCGCCCGGGGAAGCGTTGGGGCCGACCGGGACCGGCTCGACCGTGACATCCGTCTCGACCCCCGCCATGCGTTTGAGGGCGTCGGCGAGGACCTGTCGCTTCAGTTCGCGCTGGTGTCCCAGTTCGATGTGCCCGAACTCGGCGCCACCGGCGCGATCGTCCGGGTCGCGCTCGAGGGCGGCGGACGCCCAGATGTGCGGCTGGCGCTCCGGGGCGGCGTCCAGGACTTCGACGGTCTCGGCACGCCAGAAGCTCTTGTGGCTGGCCGAGGTCAGCCGGGCGCGCACCCGCTCACCCGGGAGGGTGTCGCTGACGAAGACCACGCGGCCCTCGTGCCGCGCGACGAAGATACCGCCATGGGCTACGTTGGTGACGTCGAGTTCGAGTTCGCTGCCGACTGCGACGGACTGCTCGCCCGGAATCGACTGGTTTTCATTGCTGGTGCCCATCCCACGAGCATCCCACATCGCTTCTACCGTCGCACGAAGGAACCATGCGCCTCTATCTGGCCTCCACCTCGCCGGCCCGCCTGGCGCTGCTGCGCTCCTCGGGGATCGAACCGATCACGATCGCCCCCGACGTCGACGAGGATGCCGTCGCCGCTGAGGCAGCTCACCGGGAGGGTGCGCCCCTCACCCCGCACCGGGTGGTCGAGTTGCTCGCCCGCGCCAAGGCGGAGGCGGTCTCGGCCGCCCTGTGCCGGACCGGGCCGGGCGGCGACGGGCTCATTCTCGGCGGCGATTCGGTGTTCGTGATCGACGAGGTCATCTACGGCAAGCCGCACACCCCTGAGAAGGCCAGGCAGCGCTGGCAGCTGCAGCGCGGACGCACCGGGCAGCTCTATTCGGGCCACTGGCTGATCGAGCACTCGAACGGGCTGCCCGGCCGGGCGGTCGGTGCCGTCGCCGTCGCTGACGTCACCTTCGCCGATGACATCGGCGACGAGGAGCTCGACGCGTACATCGCCACCGGCGAACCGCTGTTCGTCGCCGGTGCGTTCACCATCGACAGCCTCGGCGCGCCGTTCATCACGCACATCGACGGTGACCCGTCCACGGTGGTCGGTCTCTCCCTGCCGACCCTGCGCCGGCTCGTCTCCCGGCTGGGCCATTCCTGGCCGAGCCTGTGGAATCGCGGCCCGGCGAGCTGACTCGGTGCCCCTGTCACGGACCGGATTGTAGGCATCCGCACCTTTCTCCCTGTTCTTTTTGTGGAACAGAACCAAAAGACCGTGGCGCGGGCACCATAAGCTAGGGCACTGTGTCGCGAATAACGAAGGTCCTCATCGCCAACCGGGGCGAGATCGCCGTCCGGGTTATCCGAGCCGCGAAAGACAGCGGCATTCTCTCGGTTGCCGTCTACGCCGATCAGGATCGTGATTCGGTGCACGCGCACCTTGCCGACGAGGCCTACGGCCTCGACGGCACCACCAGCGCGGACACCTATCTCGTCATCGAGAAGATCCTCTCCGTGGCCAGGCGGTCCGGCGCCGACGCCGTGCACCCCGGCTACGGTTTCCTCGCGGAGAACGCCGACTTCGCCCGGGCGGTGATCAACGCGGGGCTGATCTGGATCGGCCCGTCACCGGAGGCGATCGACAAGCTCGGCGACAAGGTCTCCGCCCGCCATGTCGCGGAGAAGGTCAACGCCCCGATGGCGCCCGGCACCCTGAACCCGGTTGTCGACGCCGCCGAGGTGCTCGAGTTCGTCGACCTGCACGGCCTGCCCGTCGCGATCAAGGCCGCCTTCGGCGGTGGCGGGCGCGGCCTCAAGGTCGCCCGCACCCGTGAAGAGGTGCCCGAACTCTTCGAGTCGGCCACCCGAGAGGCCGTCGCTGCGTTCGGCCGCGGCGAGTGCTTCGTCGAGAAGTACCTGGACAAGCCCCGCCATGTGGAAACCCAGTGCCTCGCCGATGCCCACGGCAACGTCGTCGTCATCTCCACCCGCGACTGCTCGCTCCAGCGCCGGCACCAGAAGCTGGTCGAGGAAGCGCCGGCACCGTTCCTGACCGACGCCCAGCAGACCGAGATGTATCGCGCCTCCAAGGCCATCCTCGCCGAGGTCGGCTATGTCGGCGCCGGAACCTGCGAGTTCCTGATCGGCCAGGACGGCACCGTCTCCTTTCTCGAGGTGAACACGCGGCTTCAGGTCGAGCACCCCGTATCGGAGGAAGTGACCGGAATCGACCTCGTCCGCGAGCAGTTCCGCCTCGCCGAGGGCGGAACCCTGGACTACCCAGACCCCGTACCCACCGGCCACTCCTTCGAGTTCCGGATCAACGGCGAGGATGCCGGCCGTGGCTTCATGCCCGCACCCGGCCCGGTGCACGTGTTCAAGCCCGCGGGCGGCCCCGGCGTGCGCGTCGACAGCGGCGTGCAGGCCGGCGACGTGATCTCCGGCTCGTTCGACTCCCTGCTCGCGAAACTCATCATCACCGGCGCCACCCGCGAGGAGGCCCTCGAACGCTCCCGCCGCGCCCTCGACGAGTTCGAAGTTGCCGGGCTGCCCACCGTGCTCCCCTTCCATCGCCGGATCGTGCGCGACCCTGCGTTCGCCCCGCTGAACGGCGAGCCCTTCTCCATCTATACCCGCTGGATCGAGACCGAGTTCGACAACGACATCGACCCCTGGAACGGTTCGCTCGAGGAGACCACCGGCCCGGCGAAACGGCACAACGTCGTGGTCGAGGTCGAGGGCCGCCGGATCGAGGTCAGCCTGCCCGTGCGTCTGCTCCCCGGCTCGGCGTCCGAGAACACGGCGGGGCCGGCCCCGCGCCGGCGGAGCGGGGCCCACGCCGTGAGCACCGCGACCGGTGACGCCGTGCACGCGCCGATGCAGGCGACCGTGGTCAAGCTGGCCGTCGCCGAGGGTGATGTCGTCGTCAAGGGTGACCTGCTGCTCGTGCTCGAGGCGATGAAGATGGAACAACCACTCACCGCCCACAAGGACGGAGTGGTCGGCAGCATCGACGCGCTCGTCGGCACCACGGTCGCCTCCGGCTCCCTGCTGATGGCCGTCACCGACCACCCCGCCTGAATAACGGAAAAAACACCTCAACCGCGAAAACGAGGGTGCTTCTCCCGCAACTGAACGCGGTTGCGCCGGAGGTACGCGGCGACTGCTAGAGCACGATGTGCATGGCGCGGGCGGCATCCGTGATCGAACCCGTCAGCGACGGGTAGACCGGGAATGCGCGGGCCACCTCGTCGACCGTGAGCCGGTGCTCGACGGCGAGGGCAAGTGGGAAGATGAGCTCGCTTGCCTTGGGCGCCACGATCACTCCGCCGATGACGGTGCCGGTGGTGGTGGTCGCGAACAGCTTCACGAAGCCGTCCTTGATGCCCATCATCTTTGCCCGCGGGTTCGACGAGAGCGGCAGCTTGTAGATGCTCCCGCGGGTGAGGCCGTCCTCGATCTGCTTCTGGGTCCAGCCGACCGTGGCGATCTCCGGCTGGGTGAAGATGTTCGCCGCGACGTTGCGGATCTCGATCGGGTTGACCGCGTCGCCCATCGCGTGGAAGACCGCGGTGCGGCCCATCATCGAGGCGACGGATGCCAGCGGCAGCTCGGTCGTGCAGTCGCCGGCCGCGTAGATGTTCGGGACGGAGGTGCGCGCCACCCGGTTCACCCGGATGTGGCCGGATTCGGAGAGTTGCACGCCGGCCTCCTCGAGGCCGATCCCCGCGGTGTTCGGCACCGAGCCGACCGCGATCAGGCAGTGGCTGCCCTCGACGGTTCGGCCGTCGGCCAGGGTGGCCAGCACGCCGGTGTCCGTGCGCACGACGGACGAGGCGCGCGACTTGTTCAGCACGACCATCCCGTTGCGCTTGAACACGTTCTCGATCACGGCCGCCGCGTCGGCGTCCTCGCCGGGAAGCACCTGGTCGCGGCTGGAGATCAGGGTGACCTTCGCGCCCAGGGCGCGGTAGGCGGAGGCGAACTCGGCGCCGGTCACACCGGAGCCGACCACGATGAGGTGTTCCGGCACGGCCCGCAGGTTGTAGAGCTCCGTCCAGCTGAGGATGCGCTCGCCGTCGGGGACCGCGGTGGGCAGGATGCGCGGGGTCGCCCCGACGGAGACGACGATCGTGTCGGCGTCGATCCGGTCGAAGTCGGTGCCGGAGCCGTCCTCGGCGGTGGAGACGATGACCCCGCTCGTGCCGTCGAGGCGGCCGTGTCCGCTGACGAGATGCACGCCGGCGCGCATCAGGGTTGCCTTCATGTCCTCGGACTGCTGCCGGGCGAGGGCGAGCAGCCGCTTGTTCACGGCGGCCAGGTTGATGGCCACCTCGGGGCGGGCAGGCCTGCCCGTGTCGCCGCGCACAAACAACTGCACGCCCAGGTCGGTGGCGTCGCCGATCGAATTGGTGGCCTCGGCCGTGGCGATGAGGGACTTGGAGGGGACGACATCCGTGATCACGGCGGAGCCGCCGACGCCGACACGCTCGACGAGGGTGACCTCGGCACCCTGCTGGGCGCCGGCCAGCGCCGCTTCATAACCGCCGGGACCTCCGCCGAGGATAGCGATGCGATGCTTTCGTTCAAAATCGTATGCCATTCTCTCATTCTCCCGCGCCCGGGCGCCGCTGCCAAACCGCGTCCTGGGCCCGCGCCAACCCGGTCGTCCGCCCCGCAACACGAATTCGCCGACATTCCGGCCCGAAACTCGGACGCCGGCCCGATGCGTGCGCTGAAGAGCGAAATCGGCCCCAAATCGAATGGGCAATCGCCGCAGAAATGCCCGGGCAATTAGAGTGGTGGCATGCTGAAGATGGATGACAACCCGCTTGACGCGCCAGAAACCGATCCGTTCGACGTCGCGCGCAGAGCGGCCGATGAGATCGCCGCCCGCACCGGTGTCGCCCGGCACGACATCGCACTCACCCTGGGCAGCGGCTGGGGCAAGGCCGCCGACCTGATCGGCGAAACCACGCACACGATCCCCGCGCAGGAGATCACGGGCTTCAGCGCCCCTGCCCTGGCCGGCCACGCCGGCATGCTGCGCTCGGTGCTGCTGCCCAGCGGCAGGCGCGCCCTCATCATCGGCGCCCGCACACACTACTACGAGGGCCACGGCGTGCGCCGGGTCGTGCACAGCGTGCGCACCGCGGCCGCCACGGGCGCGTCGACCATGATCCTCACCAACGGGGCCGGCGGCATCCGCGAGACCTGGACGCCGGGCAGCCCGGTGCTGATCAGCGACCACATCAACCTCACCGCCGATTCGCCGCTCGAGGGCGCGACGTTCGTCGACCTCACCGACCTGTATTCCGCCCGGCTGCGAGCCCTGGCCCGCACGATCGACCCCACCCTCGACGAGGGCGTGTACTGCCAGTTCCGCGGCCCGCACTACGAGACCCCCGCCGAGGTACAGATGGCGAAGGCGATCGGCGGCCACATCGTCGGCATGTCCACCGCGCTCGAGGCGATCGCGGCGCGCCAGTCCGGGATGGAGATTCTCGGGCTGTCCCTGATCACGAACCTTGCTGCGGGGATCCAGAAGGAGCCGCTCAGCCACGGCGAGGTGCTCGAGGCCGGCCGGCTGGCCGAACCCGTGATCAGCGCGTTGCTCGCCCGGATCGTGGCCGCGCTGTGAGCCTCGACGACACCAGGGACTCCTCCGGCCCGGGCGGCACCGCGGTGCCGCCCGAGGCCCGCGGCCGGCACGGCGTCGACGGAGAAGCCCGTGAACCGGTGCTCCCAGACACGATGGTGCTCGACACCATCGATCCGGATCCACCGGCCCCGGACGCCGCCACCATCCTCATTCACACGGCGAACGACTGGCTCAGCCAGGACCCCGACCCCGAAACCCAGGCCGAGCTGCGCCTGCTGGTGCGCGCCGCCGGCGATGGGGATGGGGCGGCGATCAGGGAGTTGCACACCCGCTTCGACGAACGGCTCGCCTTCGGCACGGCCGGTCTCCGGGGCGTCATCGCGGCCGGCTCGAACCGGATGAACCGCGTGCTCGTGTCCCAGGCCGCCGCCGGCCTCGCCGCGTACCTCCGGGGCGCCGCGTCGCCGGGATCGACCCCGTCGGTCGTGATCGGCTACGACGGACGCAAGAACTCCCATGTCTTCGCCACCGACACTGCGGCGATCCTGGCCGGTGCCGGCGTTCGGGCCATCCTGCTCCCCCGCCTGCTGCCCACCCCCGTGCTCGCCTTCGCGGTGCGGCACCTTGACGCGAGTGCCGGCGTGATGGTCACCGCGTCGCACAACCCGGCCAACGACAACGGCTACAAGGTCTACCTCGGCGGTGCGGACAACGGCTCGCAGATCGTCTCCCCCGACGACGCACGCATCGCGGCCGAGATCCTGCGGGTGGCGACCGAGCAGCGCGTGCCCGACCTCCCCCGGGCCGCCTACGAGACGGCGCCCGAATCCGTCGTGCAGGCGTACATCGACGCCACCGCCGACCTCGCCCACCGCCCGCGCGCACAGGTGAACACGGTGTACACGGCCCTGCACGGAGTCGGCTGGGACACGACCCGGCGCGTGCTGGAGGCCGCGGGCTTCGACCTGCCCACGCTCGTCGACGCCCAGATCGCCCCTGACGGCCATTTCCCCACCGTGGTGTTCCCGAACCCGGAGGAGCCGGGTGCCCTCGACCTGTCCTACGAGACCGCCCGGGAGGCCGGCGCCGAACTCATCATCGCCAACGACCCCGACGCCGACCGGCTCGCGATCGCGATCCCCGACCCGTCCTCCGACACCGGCTACCGCCGGCTGAGCGGGAACGAGGTCGGCGCCATCCTCGGCTGGCGCGCCGCCGAGCTCGCGACGAACGCGGCCGGCGACGGCGGGGCCAACGGCACCCTCGCCTGCTCGATCGTGTCCTCTCCTGCCCTGCAGGCGGTCGCCGCGGCCTACGGGCTGAAGTTCGCCGACACCCTCACCGGCTTCAAGTGGGTCTCTCGCGCGCCCGACCTGATCTTCGGCTACGAGGAGGCCCTCGGCTACCTCGTCAACCCCGGCACCGTGCGGGACAAGGACGGCATCTCCGCCGCCGTGGCCATGCTCTCGCTGGTCAGCGACCTCAAGGCCGACGGGCTCACCCTCGCCGACCACCTCGACCGGTTCAGCGCCAGGTTCGGCCACTTCGCGTCCGGCCAGATCTCGGTGCGGGTGACCGACCTCACGGAGATCGAACGCGTGATGACCCGCCTGCGCCAGAGCCCGCCGTCAGCGGTGGGCAGCATCCGGGTCGACCGTGTCGACGACCTGTCGGCCGGCTCCAACGGGCTGCCGCCGAGCGATGTGCTCCGGATCAGGCTCGTCGACGGCTCCCGCGTGATGGTTCGCCCGAGCGGCACCGAGCCCAAGCTGAAGGTGTACCTGGACACGAGCAGCACCGACGGCACCGTCGCCGAGCGGAAGGCCGCCGCCGAGGCGGCCCTCGCCGAACTCGACCAGGGCATGCGCGAACTGATCAGCTAGCCCGGCAGAACCCTGGGCGGGGAACTCCCTGGACAGGAATCCGCCCTCCGGGTTCGGGTATCGGTGTCGCCCGGCTCAGGATTGCCGGAACCGGTCAGCCCAGCGCCGTCTCCAGCTTCGCGGTGAGCTCGTCCACGTCGAAGTAATTGTCAATCACGACGATGTCGGCGTTGGTCTTGCCGATGGCGTCGACCAGCTCCGACGAGGTGAGGATCACTTGGGCGTCCAAACCGACGCTCTGCACACCGGCGATGTCCGTGGCCGTCACATCCGCCTCGATGTCCAGCCGCGCCAGGGCCCGCTCGGCGTTGACCTTGAGGATCGCGGACGTGCCGATTCCGACTCCGCACAGGGCGACGATCTTCATTACTGCTCCTCGGGTGGTGCGGTGACGCCGAGCAGGGCGCGGATGCTGTCGACATCCGTCGCCGCCGCCAGCGCCGGGATGATTCGGGGGTCGTTGAACACGTTGGCCAGTTCGGCTACGAGCAGCACGTGCTCGTCGCCGCTGGTGACGGCCAGGCCGAGCACGACGCTGACCGGGTCGTTGTGCGGGTGGCCGAACGCCACCGGCTCGGCCAGGGTGACGACGCTCAGTCCCTCGGTGTGAACGTCGGGTCCGGGCCGGGCATGCGCCAGCGCGAGGCCCGGCGCGATGACGACGTAGGCGCCGAACTCGTCGATCACTCCGATCATGCGCTTCGTGTACTCGGGCGAGGTCGACCCTGACAGTTCGAGGGCGTCACCGGCCGCGGCCACCGCACCTCGCCAGTCCTCGACGTGGACGCCGATCGCGATTGCGTCGGCGGGAAGGGGTGGCAGTGGCATGGGAGCTTTCACGGTATCGATCTGGTGGACATTAGTGTTTCAGACGCCTTCGAAGCCGGCGACGATGGCGTCGGCCAGCTCTTCGCGCTCCTCGAGCGGGAGGAACGTGGCCTGCGCGGCGTTGAGTTGGAAGACCTCGAGGTCGTCGATGTCGTAGCCGAATGCGTCGCTGAGCATGGCCAGTTCCCTGCTCAGGGTTGTGGCGCTCATCAGCCGGTTGTCGGTGTTCACGGTAACCCGGAAGCCGAGCTGGTACAGCAGGTCGAACGGGTGGTCGAGCAGGTCGTCGCCCCAGGCGGCGATCGCGCCGGTCTGCAGGTTTGACGATGGGCTGAGCTCGAGGGCGATCTCCCGGTCGCGCACCCACTGGGCCACCGGGCCGAGGGTCACGTAGGTGTTGTCGTCGGCGTCCTGACGGCCGACGACGATGTCTTCGGCGATGCGAACGCCGTGGCCGAGCCGCAGTGCGCGTCCGTCGAAGAGGGCGCCGCGGATGCTCTCCAGGCCGTCGGCCTCGCCGGCGTGCACGGTGACCGGCATGAATGCCGTGGCGAGGAAGTCGAACGCGTCACGGTGGTTGTGGGCCGGGAACCCCAGTTCGGCGCCGGCGATGTCAAAACCGACGACGCCCGCGGTGCGCTGGCGTACGGCCAATTCGGCAATTTCGAGGCTGCGGTCGGCGTGGCGCATGGCGGTGATCAGCTGGCCGATCTTGACGCTGTGGCCTGCCTCGGCGGCGGCGGCGATGCCCGCCTCGATGCCGGCCTGCACGGCCTGCACCGTCTGGTCCAGGGTGAGGCCCCGGGTCAGGTGCTGCTCGGGGGCCCAACGCACCTCGCCGTAGATGACGCCGTCGGCGACGAGGTCCTCCACGAATTCCCGGGCCACCCTGGTCAGGCCCTCCTCGGTCTGCATGACGGCGCAGGTGATGTCGAAAGTCTTGAGGTATTCGACCAGGGAGCCGGAGTTGGCCTGGTCGGCGAACCACTTGCCGAGGTCGGACTCATCCGTTGTCGGCAGGGTGAACCCGATCGCCTCGGCCAGCTCGATGATGGTGCCCGGGCGCAGCCCACCGTCGAGGTGGTCGTGCAGGGAGATCTTCGGCAGCGCGTTGATGCTGGTGCCGCCGGGCAGCAGGTAATCCTCTGGGCTCGTGTTCACGTTCCCAATCTACCGGCCACGACGCTGGGAGTCTCCTCGATTCGTCAACCCCGGCCGATTGACAGTCCGTGGATCGAACCGGCCCGCGCATGACTCCTGCAATTTCCCGCGCCAATTTCCCGCGCCAATTTGCCGGGACCCCGGAAAATCAAGGCAGCCGACGCGCGGGAACAGAAACTGCAGGAGCCATGCACAGGGCGGAGCGGGGCGGAGCGGGGCGGAGCGGGGCAGGTCAGCGACCGATGCGCTCGGCGATCAGGGGGCCGCCGTCCTGGATGGGCTCGCCGGGGTCGCCGATCCGGTAGGCGCCTTCCACGGCCTCGAGGGCACGGGCGAAACGCTCAGGCTCGTCGGCGCTGAGCGTGAACAGGGGCTGGCCGGCCCGCACGGTGTCGCCCGGCTTGGCGTGCAGGTCGATCCCGGCGGCGTGTTGCACCGGATCCTGCTTGCGGGCGCGACCGGCGCCGAGACGCCAGGCGCCGATTCCGAACGGCAACGCCTGTTGCTCCACGAGAACACCGTCTCGTTCGGCGGTGACGACATGGGTCTCCCGTGCGACCGGCAGGGTCGCATCCGGGTCGCCGCCCTGGGCGCGGATGACCTCCCGCCACTTGTCCATGGCGCGGCCGTCCTTCAGCGCGGCCTCGACATCGACGCCGGTGATCCCGACCAGGTCGAGCATCTCTCTGGCAAGGGCGACGGTGAGTTCGACGACGTCCGCCGGCCCGGCGCCGGCGAGCACCTCCACCGATTCGCGGACCTCGTTGGCGTTGCCGATGGCGTGACCGAGCGGCACGTTCATGTTGGTGAGCAGCGCCGACATCGCCACGCCCGCGTCTTCACCGAGGGCCACCATGGTGCGGGCGAGTTCGCGGGACCGGTCGATGTCCTTGAGGAAGGCGCCGGAGCCGAACTTCACGTCGAGCACGAGTGCGCTCGTGCCCTCGGCGATCTTCTTCGACATGATCGAGGATGCGATCAGGGGGATCGCCTCGACCGTGCCGGTGATGTCGCGGAGCGCGTAGAGCTTGCCGTCCGCCGGGGCCAGGCCGCGCCCTGCGGCGCAGATCACGCCGCCGTGGTCCCGCAGTTGCGCGAACATCTCCTCGTTGGTCAGGCTGGCGCGCCAACCCGGGATCGACTCGAGCTTGTCCAGGGTTCCGCCGGTGTGGCCGAGACCGCGACCGGAGAGCTGGGGAACGGCCGCGCCGAACACGGCGACGAGCGGCATCAGCGGCAGGGTGATCTTGTCGCCGACACCGCCGGTGGAGTGCTTGTCGGTGGTCGGCTTGCCGAGGCCGGTGAAGCTCATCCGCTCACCGCTGTTGATCATCGCCATCGTGAGGTCTTTGATCTCCCGGCGGTTCATTCCGTTGAGGAAGATCGCCATGGTCATCGCGGCCATCTGCTCGTCACCGACATAGCCGCGCGTGTACGCGTCGACCAGCCAGTCGATCTGGGCGGTGCTGAGCTCGCCGAGGTCGCGCTTGGTGTGGATCAGGTCCACGGCGTCGAAGGCCTCGATGCTGGTCTGGCTGTTGCTCACGATCACTCTTCCCGGTAGTCGGCGAGCTGCCTGGGCCCGAAGGCGTCCGGCAGCACCTCATCAATGGTTCGCACACCCGACACGGTGTCCAGCAGCATGCCGGGGGCCGAGTGTTCGTAGAGCAGCTGGCGGCACCGGCCGCAGGGCATCAGGGTGCCGCCGGCACCGTCGACGCAGGTGAAGGCCACGAGCTGCCCACCGCCGGTGAGGTGCAGCATGGAGACGAGCGCACACTCCGCACAGAGGGTGAGGCCGTAGGACGCGTTCTCGACGTTGCAGCCGGTGATCACCCGACCGTCGCTGACGAGCGCAGCGGCGCCGACCGGGAAGTGCGAGTACGGCGCGTAGGCGCTGCCCATTGCCTCAACCGCGGCCTCACGGAGAACACCCCAATCGACGTCGCCGGTAAAGGGCTGCTGGGCCGCTGCGGACCCGGTCACGACTTGATGTAGGGCTTGCCGCTGGCGGCAGGCCCCCTGGACTGGCCGACCAGGCCGGCGACGGCGAAGATCGTGACGAGGTAGGGCAGCATGAGCATGAACTCGCTCGGCACCGGGGATCCGATGATGCTGAGTACGTTCTGCAGGTTGCTGGCGAAACCGAACAGCAGGGCGGCGAGGGTGGCCCGGATCGGGTCCCACCGGCCGAAGATCACGGCGGCCAGCGCAATGAACCCGGCCCCGGCTGTCATTTCCTTGCCGAACGCGCCGACCGAGCCGAGGGTGAAGTATGCGCCGCCGAGGCCGACGATCGCGCCGGCGATGGACACGTTCCAGAACCTCGTCGAGGCGACGTTGATGCCAACGGTGTCGGCCGCCTGCGGGTGCTCACCGACGCTTCGCAGGCGCAGTCCCCACTTCGTGTGGAAGATCCCGTAATAGACCACGGCGACGGCCACATACATGATGTAGACGATCAGCGTCTGCCGGAAGAACACCGGACCGATGATCGGGATCTCGCTCAGGAGCGGAATGTTGATCCGTTCGAACCGGGGTGGCTGGTTCAGGAGGGCCGCGTTCGGCGCCATCACTTGCGAGTAAAGGAAACCGGTCAGGCCGATCACGAGCACGTTGAGCACGACGCCGACGATGACCTGGTCGACGAAATACTTGATCGCGAACGCGGCCAGCACCATGGACACGAGCACGCCGGCCAGCATCGCGGCCAGGAGACCGAGGAGCGGCTGGTGGGTGAGCGATGCGACCATCGCTGAGGTGAACGCACCGGCCAGCAGCTGGCCCTCGATGGCGATGTTGACCACGCCGACCCGCTCGGAGATCACGCCGCCGAGGGCGCCGAAGATGAGGGGAACCGCCAGGCTGAGCGACCCGAACAGCAGCCCCGGCACCGGGATGGATTTGTCGGCCGCGGCCCAGGCCAGGAAGCCGATCAGGACGAGCACGGCGTAGACGCAGATGAGCCAGATCGGCGCCCTGGCCTTGGCCCGCACCAGCCAGACGCTCACAGCGGTGATCAGGAGCAGCAGGACGGAGATCACAATGCCGGTCAGCCGGGTGGGCAGTTCGACGTCGGGCAGCTGGATCAGGTCGCTCGACGTGGACAACCGCATGATGCTGGTGCCGTCCCGGCCGAAGACCACCAGGAGCAGGAATCCGAGCACGGTGAAGATCGACAGGGAGATCGTCACCTTCCAGCTCTTCACGAACTCGAAATCGGGGCCTTCCGGCGTGGTGGGTTGTGCGGGCTGGACGACCGGAGCGACGGTGCTCATTTCGCTGCCACCTCCTGGGAAACGTTGACCTGGGTCTTGCGACGGGTGGTGCCCGGCACCGGCAGGCGGAAGATCGCCCGGACGAGCGGCGGGGCGGCGATGAAGAGCACGATCAGGGACTGCACGACGAGCACGATGTCGATCGGCACGCCCTCTGCGGCCTGCATCGAGAACCCGCCGGCCTTGAAGGCGCCGAACAGGATGCCGGCCCAGAAGACCCCCCAGGGCTTGGACCGGCCGAGCAGCGCCACCGTGATGGCGTCGAAGCCGATGCCGGAGTCGAGCCCGGCGCCGAAGCCGCTGGTGGTCGTGCCCAGGACCTGGTTGATCCCGGCCAGGCCGACCAGCCCACCCGAGAGCATCATCGCGTAGACATACATGCGCTTGACGCTGATGCCCGCCACCTTGGCCGCGTGCGGATTGAGCCCCACGGCCCGGAACTGGAAGCCGAGGTTGGAGCGCGCGAGCAGCCACCAGGTGAAGATCGTGGCGAGGATGGCCAGGATGAAGCCGAAGTGCAGGATGTAGTTCGGGCCGAGCAGGTCGGGGAAGACCGCCGTCACCTTGGTGGCCGGGCTCTTCGGGTTGTTCGACCCTGGGGTCTGCAGGAAGCCGTCGCGGAGCAGGTAGCTGACGAGGTAGAACGCCACGTAGTTGAGCATGATGGTTGTGATCACCTCATGGGCACCGGTGCGGGCCTTGAGCAGGCCCACGACGCCACCCCAGAGGGCACCCCCGAGGATGCCGACGACGAGTGCGACGATCAAGTGCAGCCCGTAGGGCAGGTCGACAGCGAAGCCGACCCAGCCGCCGAGCGCGGCCGCGATCAGCATCTGGCCGCGCCCGCCGATATTGAACATGCCCACCCGGAAGCCGAGCGCCACGCCGAGGCCGGCCATGATCAGCGGGGTCGCGAAGGTGAGCGTCTCGGTGAGGGGCTTGATCCCTGCGGCGAAACTCGGTCGACGGAAGTTGTAGACCGAACCCTGGAAGAGTGCCGAGTACGCCCCGGACACCGCGTTCCAGATCGCGGCCAGCGTGTCGCCGGGCCTGGAGAAGAAGTAACCGGCGCTCGCCTGGACATCCTTGTTGGTGAAGGCGATCATGACCGCGCCGACGACCAGCGCCAGCACGACGGCCAACACGGAGATGATGGCGCTGCCGGTGGTGATCTCACGGAACATCCGGTCCCAGCGGGAGGGCTGGCCGGCCGGCGAGGTTGCCGTGTCGGTAGCGGTCCCCTGACCCTGTGTGGTGCTCACGCTGCGGCTCCTTCTCCGGCGGGTGCTTCGCCCGCCATCATCAATCCCAGGACGGCGCGAGGGGTGTCGCCGGGCACGATGCCGACGATGCGCCCGCGGTACATGACCATGATCCGGTCGGCGAGGGCCGCGACCTCATCGAGTTCGGTCGAGATCACGACCACCGGCGTGCCGGAATCCCGGGTTGCCACGATGCGTTCGTGCACGAATTCGATCGACCCGACGTCGAGGCCGCGGGTGGGCTGTGCCGCGACGAAGAGGCGCAGGTCGCGGCTGAGCTCCCGGGCGAGGACGACCTTCTGCTGGTTGCCGCCGGACAGGCGCCCCACGGGAGTCTCGATGCCCTGTGAACGCACGTCGAATTCCTTGACCTTCTCCACCGCGAACTTCGCGAGAAGTGCGCGCTGCACGTTCCACCGCCTTACGAATGGTTCGTCGTTGGAACGGTCGAGCATGAGGTTCTCGGCGATGGTGAACTCGCCGACCAGCCCGTCCTCGGTGCGGTCCTCGGGGACGAAGCCGACTCCGGCCTCGAGCACCTGGCGCACGGAGTGGCCGCGCAGCGACTTGCCGTCGAGGGTGATCTCTCCGGAGACCCGCGGCTGCAGGCCCATCAGCGCCTCGGTGAGTTCGGTCTGGCCGTTGCCTTGGACCCCCGCGATGGCGAGGATCTCGCCCTTGTGTACTTCGAAGCTGACGTTGTTGACCAGGACCTGGCCGTGCGCGTCGAGCACGTTGAGGTTCGCCACGACGAGGGCGGCGTCACCGGGAATTGCCGGGGCTTTGTCCACGGTGAGGTCGACCGCGCGGCCCACCATCATGGTGGCCAGTTCCACGTTTGTCGCCGTCGGGGACGCTTCGCCGACCACGGCGCCGAGGCGGATGACGGTGATCCGGTCGGCGACGGCGCGCACCTCCCGCAGTTTGTGCGTGATGAAGACGATGGAGGTGCCGGCGTCCTTGAGCTGCCTCATGATGACCATGAGCTCGTCGGTCTCTTGCGGGGTGAGCACAGCGGTCGGCTCGTCGAAGACGAGCACCTTCGCGTCGCGAGAGACGGCTTTGATGATCTCGACCCGCTGCTGCACTCCCACGGGGAGGTCTTCGACGAGGGCGTCGGGGTCGACGTCGAAGCCGAACCGGTCGGAGATCTCGCGGACGCGCTTGCGGGCCGCCACCAGATCGAGGCGCCCGCCGGTCTTGGTGTCTTCGTGTCCGAGCATGACGTTTTCGGCGACGGTGAACACCGGGATGAGCATGAAGTGCTGGTGCACCATGCCGATCCCCGCGGCCATCGCGTCGCCTGGCCCAGCAAAGTGCTGAACGACGTCGTCAAGCAGAATCTCGCCCTCTTCGGCTCGGTACAGCCCGTAGAGCACGTTCATGAGGGTTGACTTGCCAGCGCCGTTCTCGCCCAACAGCGCATGGATTTCGCCGGCCTCGACGGTGAGGTTGATGTGGTCGTTCGCGACCAGGGCACCGAATTTCTTCGTAATGCCGCGAAGTTCGAGCTTCATGATCCCGATTCTATTGAGTGGGCGTGCATCTGAGATGGCACCTGCGCGAATGATGGTGTTTCCAAACCGATTTGCTCATATGTTGGCCCGGTCTGCTCGTCTGAGTAATTGATCGGCGCTTTTCAAGCGAAACGGGGAGGCCAGCGTGTCGCTGGCCTCCCCGCATCGTGGTGCTGGTGGTGTTATTTCGGGGTGGAGGGCGACTCGACCTTGAGCTTGCCGCTGATGATGTCGGCCTTGAGAGCGTCGACCTCTTTCACGAGCGCGGGGTCAACCTTGGATTCCCAGTCGTGCAACGGGGCGATGTCGACGCCCTTGTTCTCGAGCGTGCCCACGTACGGGGCGGCCGTGAAGTCACCCTTCGAGTCGTCGACGACGATCTGCTTGGTGGCGGCGGCCATCTGCTTGAGCACCGAGGTGAGGTACAGGGCCTTGAATTCGGGCGTGGTCTCGAACAGGTCGCTGTCGACGCCGATGATGGCGACGTCCTTGCCTGAGTCCTGGATGGCCTGCGCGGTACCCTGGAACAGCGGTCCCGCAACCGGCAGGATGATGTCGGCGCCCTGGTCGATCAGACCGGTGCTGAGCGCCTTGCCCTGGTTGATGTCGTCGAAGCTGCCGGCGAAGAGACCGGTCTGCGCGGCCTTGTCCCAGCCGAGAACCTTGACGGCCTTGCCCTTCTGGTCGTTGTAGTATTTGACGCCGTCGGCGAAGCCGTCCATGAAGATGGTGACGGACGGGAACTGGAGTCCGCCGTAGGTTCCGACGATTCCGCTCTTGCTGGTGCCGGCGGCGAGGTAGCCGGCCAGGAACGCGGCCTGCGCGGTGTCGTAGAGGACCGGCTTCACGTTGTCAAGCTTGAGCGGACTGAAGTCATCGTTCGAGAGGGCGGAGTCAATCAGGGCGAAGTGGGTCTTGGGGCTCGTCTTGGCCGCGTCGCGGGTGGCGTTGGCGAGGGCGAAGCCGACGGTGAGCACAAAGTTGCAGCCCTGGTCGACCATGCTGCTGGTGTTGCTGGCGTACTGGTCTTCCGACTTGGACTCGGCCTGCTTGAACTTAATCCCGAGCTCGTCGGCGGCCTGGGTCATCCCGTCGAAGCTGGACTGGTTGAATGACTTGTCGTCGAACCCGCCGAAGTCGGAGACGATGCACGGCCGATAGTTGGACGCCGCGGCCGAGCCGGAAGATCCGCCGCCGGTCGGTGCCGGGGCGCAGGCCGCGAGCAGGGCCACAACGCCGAGCGTGGCAAGACCGCTAAGAGCGGCCCTACGTTTCGTGATTGTCAAGATTGACCTCCTATGGTCGCCCGGCGCGGGTCCGCAGGGGCTGTGTTGGACTACACGTTACCGAATGTTTCACTGCTCAGATGAGCAAAATCAGGCTGCAACCGAATGGTTACCAAGCCGCGACATTCGTGCAGCCGCCGCGGCGCGAATGAGTGTCGCATCGGGAGTATTATCCAGCGTTCGCCGACCTCACCACCGGGTCCCGGTCAGAGGACGTCGGTGCTTCCGGAGAGCTTCAATGCGTCGACGACGGCCTTGACCTTCTGCGCGTTCGCGCTGGTCGTCACAAGCAGGGCGTCCGGCGTGTCGACCACGACGATGTCCTCCACTCCGATCAGGGCGATCATGCGCCCGGTGTGGCTGACGACGATTCCGCTCGACGAGTCGGCGAGCACGCGGGCTCCCTCGCCGAGGATGGCGAGGTCGCGCTTGCGGCCGTTCGCGTGGATCTTCGCGATCGAGGCGAAGTCACCCACGTCGTCCCAGTCGAACTGGCCGGGGATCACTGCGAGCTTGCCTCTGGCCGCGACGGGCTCGGCGACCGAGTAGTCGATCGCGATCTTCTTCAGCCGTGGCCAGACCCGGTCGACGATCGCGCCGCGGCGCGGGGTGTCCCAGACCTCGGCGAGTTCGAGCAGGCCGGCGAGCAGCTCAGGCTCGGCGGCGCCGATTTCCTCGAGCAGGCGATCGGCCCGCGCGATGAACATTCCGGCATTCCAGAGGTAATGCCCGTTCTTCAGGTATCCGCGAGCGGTGGCCAGATCGGGCTTCTCCACGAAGGAATCAACCGACAGCGCACTGTCGGCGCCCACGATCTCGAGCGCACCGGAGGTCTTGATATAGCCGAAGCCGATGGCGGGTTCGGTGGGACGGATGCCGATGGTGACGATGTAGCCGGCATCCGCGGCGGCGACGGCCTCGGCAACGGCCTGGCGGAACAGGATTGGGCCCTTGATCACGTGGTCGGCGGCGAAGGAGCCGATGATCACGCCGGGCTCGCGCTTCTCGAGGATCGCGGCGGCCAGGCCGATCGCAGCGGTGGACTCCCGCGGCTCGCTTTCCAGCACCACATTGTGGTCGGCCAGCTCGGGGAGCTGGGCCTCGACGGCGGCGCGATGGGCGCGTCCGGTCACCACCATGATTCGCTGGTCGCCGGAGAGCGGCGCCAGCCGGTCCCAGGTGTCGCGCAGCAGGGTCTGCCCTGACCCGGTCAGATCGTGCAGGAACTTGGGGGCGTCGGCGCGCGACAGCGGCCACAAGCGCGAGCCGATCCCGCCCGCCGGGATCACGCTGTAGAAACGAGCGAGGGCGTCCGAAGTAGCTGGCATCCGGCCAGACTACCGCCCGCACGTTGCCGTTCACCGTGCATTCACCGGCCGGACGCCGCGGCTGCCTACGCTCGCGGCATGAGGGTTGCGCTCATCACCGAAAGTTTCCTGCCCACCGTCAGCGGAGTCACCACCAGCGTCTGCAAGGTGCTCGAGCACCTGGCGCGCACCGGCCACGAGGCCATGCTGATCGCCCCCTCCGGCGCCCCCGCGGAGTATGCGGGCTTCCCCGTGCACAGCGTGCCGGCCCTGTCCTACCGTCAGTTTCCGGTGGGGATGCCCAGCCCGCACGTGCACCGGCTGCTCGCGGAGTTCGGCCCTGACGTGTTGCACGCCGCGTCACCGTTCCTGCTCGGCGCTCAGGGTATCGCCGCGGCGAACCGCCAGGGCATCCCCAGCGTCGCCGTGTTCCAGACGGATGTGGCCGGCTACGCCCGCCGGAACAAGCTCGGCCAGGCGGCCAACGCGGCCTGGCGTTTCGTGAAGTGGGTGCACGAGGGTGCCGACCTCACCCTGGTGCCGTCGACGGCGTCGATGCACGACCTCCGCCGGGTGGGCGTGCGGCGGCTGGCCCGCTGGACCCGCGGAGTGGACCTGGTCGGTTACCACCCGAATCGCCGCGGCGACCCGGCGGTCGCCGCCCTGCGCCGGCGGCTGGCCCCGAACGGCGAGGTCGTCGTCGGCTACGTCGGCCGGATGGCGCCGGAGAAGCAGGTCGAACGGTTCCGGGCGCTGCGCGGCGTGCCCGGCATCCGCCTGGCCCTGGTCGGCGACGGGCCGTCCGTGCCGTCGATCCGACGGGAACTCGCCGGGATGCCGGTGACCTGGCTGGGCAGGCTCGCCGGGCCGGAGCTGGCCGCGGCCTACGCGAGCTTTGACATTTTTGTCCACGCCGGCACCGAGGAAACCTTCGGCCAGACCATCCAGGAGGCGCACGCCGCCGGCCTGCCCGTCGTAGCCCCGCACGCCGGCGGTCCGATCGACCTGGTGGAGCACGGCGAGAACGGCCTCCTGTTCACCCCGGACGACGAACGGGACCTGCGCCGCTGCGTCTCCCGGCTCGCCGCAGACGCGCAGCTGCGCCACCGGATGGGCGAGGCCGGACGCCGCGGCGTGCTCGGCCGATCCTGGGAGAACGTGTGCGGAACCCTGCTCGATTACTACGATCAGGTCGTCGACGAACGCTCCGCGGTGCGGGCCACGGTGTCGGTTCCGCTGTCAATGCAGCGTTAGCCGTCCGCGGGGATAATATCTCGGCGCAGAGAGACTTAGGATGGTCTCACATGCGTTCTGCGCACCGTCGGCCTGACATCGTCGTGGCCGCTATCAGCCAGGGAGGGTTGGTCATGCCACAGCAATCGGCAGCGACACTTGCATCCCAGCAGAAGACGACATCACTTCGCCCCGCCGGCACCCTGTACCGGGGCCGCGAGGGCATGTGGTCATGGGTCCTGCACCGCATCACCGGTGTGGCGATCTTCTTCTTTCTGCTGGTCCACATTCTGGACACCGCGCTCGTGCGCGTCAGCCCGGAGGCCTACAACGGGGTGATCTCCAGCTACCAGACCCCGATCATGGGCCTCGGTGAGACCGCGCTCGTCGCGGCGATCGTGTTCCACGCGTTCAACGGGATCCGGATCATCCTGATCGACTTTTGGAACGCGAAGTACCAGAAGGTCATGTTCTACGTCGTGATCGGCCTCTGGGTCGTCACGATGCTGGGCTTCGTACCTCGCCACCTCTACAACGTGTTCAACAAATAGGCGGGAGACTCTCATGACATCCACCATCGACGCTCCCCGCAGCCCGTACTCCCGTTCGCCGCAGAAACGCGGCGTCAACTGGGAGAAGTGGGGCTGGATCTACATGCGCGTCTCCGGCGTCGTGCTGGTCGTGCTCATCTTCGGCCATCTCTTCGTCAACCTGATGATCGGCAAGGGCGTCGACGCCCTCAACTTCGCCTTCGTCGCCGGCAAGCTCGCGAACCCGTTCTGGCAGACCTGGGACGTGCTGATGCTCTGGCTCGCCCTGATCCACGGCGGCAACGGCATGCGCACCCTGGTCAACGATTATGCGACGACGCAGCTGACCCGCGGCATCCTCAAGTCGTCGATCCTCGCCGCCGTGGTCATCCTGATCGTGCTCGGCACGCTCGTCATCTATACCTTCGACGCCTGCCCGGCCGGATCACCGGCCAACCTTCTTCCCTCGTTCTGCTCGGCCAACTAGGAGCTGCACACACACACCATGACGGATGCACCCACAACAGCACCCACGGAGTCCACCATCGTTGATGGCGTTCACTACCACCAGTTCGACATCGTGATCGTGGGAGCGGGTGGGGCAGGCATGCGCGCCGCCATCGAAGCCGGCCCCGGCGCCAGCACCGCCGTGATCTCCAAGCTCTACCCGACCCGCTCCCACACGGGCGCGGCACAGGGCGGGATGGCCGCGGCCCTCGCCAACGTCGAAGAAGACAACTGGGAATGGCACACGTTCGACACCGTCAAGGGCGGTGACTACCTCGTCGACCAGGACGCGGCAGAGATCCTCGCCAAGGAAGCCATCGACGCGGTCATCGACCTGGAGAACATGGGCCTGCCCTTCAACCGCACGCCGGAGGGCAAGATCGACCAGCGCCGTTTCGGCGGCCACACCAGCGACCACGGCAAGGCGCCCGTTCGCCGGGCCTGCTACGCCGCCGACCGCACCGGCCACATGATCCTGCAGACCCTTTACCAGAACTGTGTCAAGCTGGGCATCAACTTCTTCAACGAGTTCTACGTGCTCGACCTTGTGATGACCGAGGTGGACGGCGTCGACCAGCCCTCCGGCGTCGTCGCCTACGATCTCTCCAGCGGCGAGCTGCACGTCTTCCAGGCGAAGGCGTTCATCTTCGCCACCGGCGGGTTCGGCAAGATCTACAAGACCACCTCGAACGCCCACACCCTCACCGGTGACGGCGTCGGCATCATCTGGCGCAAGGGCCTGCCGCTCGAGGACATGGAGTTCTTCCAGTTCCACCCGACCGGCCTCGCCGGGCTCGGCATCCTGCTGACCGAGGGCGCCCGCGGCGAGGGTGCCATCCTCCGCAACGCCGCCGGCGAACGGTTCATGGAACGCTACGCCCCGACGATCAAGGACCTCGCCCCGCGCGACATCATCGCGCGCTGCATGGTCAAGGAGGTCGCGGAGGGCCGCGGCGCCGGACCGAACAAGGACTACCTGTACCTCGACTGCACCCACCTGGGCGCCGAGGTCCTGGAGACCAAGCTCCCCGACATCACCGAGTTCGCCCGCACCTACCTCGGCGTCGACCCGGTCACCGAGCCGGTTCCGGTGATGCCGACCGCACACTACGCGATGGGCGGCATCCCGACCAACGTCAACGCGGAGGTGTTGCGCAACAACACCACCGTCGTGCCCGGCCTCTACGCGGCCGGCGAATGTGCCTGCGTGTCCGTGCACGGCTCCAACCGGCTCGGCACCAACTCGCTGCTGGACATCAACGTGTTCGGCAAGCGCGCCGGGAACAACGCGGTCGAGTACGTCAAGACGGCCGAGTTCGTGCCGCTGCCCGCCGACCCGGCGAAGGCCGTGCGCGGGCTGCTCGAGGGCATCCGTTCGTCGACCGGGACCGAGCGCATCGCGGTGCTCCGCAGGGAACTGCAGGAGACCATGGACGCGAAGGCGCAGGTCTTCCGCACCGACGAGTCGCTCTCCGACGTCACCAACGTCATCCACGGCCTGCGCGAGCGCTACAAGAACATCGGCGTGCAGGACAAAGGCCGCCGGTTCAACACCGACCTGCTCGAGGCCGTCGAACTCGGCTTCCTGCTCGACCTGGCCGAGGTGGTCGTCTACTCGGCCCGCAACCGGAAAGAGAGCCGCGGCGGCCACATGCGCGACGACTTCCCACTGCGCGACGACGAGAACTACCTCGTGCACACCATGGCGTACCTCACCGGTGACCCTCTCTCGGCCGACGCGGCCGACCACATTGCGCTCGACTGGAAGCCCGTCACCATTACGCGCTACCAGCCGATGGAAAGGAAGTACTGAGTGAGTACCGCAACGGCAACCCCACCCGCTGTGCCCGAGGAGATCCAGTCCTTCACCGTCACGCTGATCATCCGCCGGTTCAACCCGGAGGTCGACGACGAGCCGCACTGGGATGACTTCGACGTGCAGATGTACCCGACCGACCGGGTGCTCGACGCGCTGCACAAGATCAAGTGGGAGCAGGACGGCAGCCTCAGCTTCCGCCGTTCCTGCGCGCACGGCGTCTGCGGCTCGGATGCCATGCGCATCAACGGCCGCAACCGTCTCGCCTGCAAGACGCTGATCAAGGACCTCGACATCACCAAGCCGGTATACGTGGAGGCGATCAAGGGTCTGCCGCTCGAGAAGGACCTGATCGTGGACATGGAGCCGTTCTTCGAGTCGTTCCGGGCCGTGCAACCCTTCCTGGTCTCCCAGCAGAAGCCGAAGGACGGCAAGGAGCGCATCCAGACCGTCGCCGAACGCGCACGCTTCGACGACACCACCAAGTGCATCCTCTGCGCGGCCTGCACGTCGAGCTGCCCCGTGTTCTGGACCGACGGGCAGTACTTCGGACCGGCCGCGATCGTCAACGCGCACCGTTTCATCTTCGACTCGCGCGACGACAACGCAGCGGTCCGCCTCGACATCCTCAACGACAAGGAGGGGGTGTGGCGCTGCCGCACCACCTTCAACTGCACCGAGGCGTGCCCGCGTGGAATCCAGGTCACCCAGGCCATTTCCGAGGTCAAACAGGCCATGGTGCGCGGCCTCAAGTAACACGCAGATCGAGGTAGCCGGTGGCATCGACTCGGGTTTCGACGCCACCGGCTGGGTGAGGTCTCGCCCGGCCGTTTCGACCGAGGACGGAACCGTCCTGCCATCGCACGCTGCCCGCCCGTCTGCGCCTGGGTCCACCTGCACCGCGGGTGGCGCGCTCGCCATCCAGCCTCGGGTGGTGGATGGCCGACTCTGTTTGGGTCAACACTGAAATAGTGCCAGACCGTGGGCCCAGGTCGCAAGACCTGAGAGCGCCTCATTTTGAGATTGCACCCCGAACAGGGGGTGCGCGACCGGCCGTGGGGCAGTGGTTAGGCTGGAGCCGTGAAGAGCCACGCCCCCGTGAAGCAGGTAACCCTCCTGGCCCGGCGCGCCATGGCCTGGCGGCCGGTGCGCGCCGTCACCCACTTCGCCGAGACCGGCGGGGGCATCCTCGCCGCCGGCATGACCTACCAGGCGATCTTCGCGATCTTCGCGGCAATCTGGGTGGTGTTCTCCATCGCCGGGCTCGTGCTGGGCTCGAACGAGCAGGTCAGGAGCGCCCTGATCGACATCATCAACCAGTCCGTCCCTGGTCTCATCGGCACTGCCGGCGTGATCGACCCTCAGCAGCTCGCCGGTGCCGGCGTGCTGACCTGGACCGGCGCCGTGGCCCTCGTCGGCCTGCTCTGGACCACCCTGGGCTGGCTCTCCACAACCACCCAGGCCGTGCGCACCATCTTCCGGATGCCCAGGGACGCCACCTTTTTCGTGCTCGTCAAGCTTCGGGAACTGGGCCTCGGCATCCTCTTCGGCGTCGCCTTGATCGTGTCGGCGCTGATCTCCCTGGCCAGCACGGAGGCGCTCGGCGCGATCCTGGGCCTGCTCGGCGTCTCCCGGGAGTCCTTCTGGTTCAACGCCGGCGCGCGCACGATCGGGCTGTTCGTCGTTCTGGTGATCGACACGGCCACCCTCGCGACCCTGTTCAGGGTGCTCTCGCGGGTGTACATCCCGCGCCGGGAGCTGATCCTCGGGGCCACCCTCGGCGGGATCGCTCTGGGTGCCCTCAAGGTGCTCGGCGGAACGCTGCTCGGCCGGACCGGATCGAACCCGCTGCTGGCCACCTTCGCCGTGATCATCGGGCTCCTGATCTGGTTCAACCTGATGAACACTGTGATCCTGCTCACGGCCTCCTGGATCTCGGTCGGCATGGAAGACGCCGGTATCCCGCCGGTGCCGATCGACACGAAGCGGGCCGCAGTCGAACAGGCGGAGCGGGAGGAAGAGGCCCGCCGGATTGCCGCGCTGGCGGAGCTGCGTGATGCCCGCAATGCCCTTGACCACGCCCACTGGCGGCACCGGTGGACGGTCGCGCGCCGGCTGCGCAACGCTGAGCGGGCGGCCTCACGGTACGAAACCGCCAGGCCAGCGGGAGAAGCCGCCCGCCCAACCTAGACTTGGACCATGCCGTCCACGCCTGATTCCCCCTCCCCGGCCCAGCCGCTTCGCATCGCCAGCATCAACACGAACGGGGTGCGTGCCGCCTTCCGCAAGGGGATGGGTGAGTGGCTCGCCCAGCGGGACGTCGACATCCTCGCCATCCAGGAGGTGCGCGCGTCGACCGAAGACCTCGAGAACCTGCTCGGGCCGGAGTGGAGCATCCTGCACGACGCGGCGAGCATGAAGGGGCGGGCCGGCGTGGCGCTGGCCAGCCGCTCCACGGCGTCCATCCATCGGGTCGAGCTCGGCGCGCCCGACTTCGACAGCGCCGGCCGCTGGCTCGAGGCCGACTATGAGGTCAATGGCAAGATCGTCACGGTCGTGAGCACCTACGTGCACTCCGGCGAGGTCGACACCCCGAAGCAGGTCGAGAAGTACCGCTTCCTGGACGCGATGCTCGACCGGCTACCCGAGCTGGCCGCCCACAGCGAGCGGGCCGTCGTGCTCGGCGACCTGAATGTGGGCCACCGCAGGCTCGACATCAAGAACTGGCGCGGCAACGTGAAGCGCGCCGGCTTCCTCCCCGAGGAACGCGCCTATTTCGACCGGATCCTCGGCGCAGAGGACGCACCGGGCTACAACGACGGCGCCGGCCTCGGCTGGGTCGACGTGGGCCGCAAGTTTGCCGGCGAGGTCGACGGGCCGTTCACCTGGTGGTCGTGGCGGGGGCAGGCCTTCGACAATGACACCGGGTGGCGCATCGACTACCAGCTCGCGACGCCGACCCTCGCCGCATCCGTCACCAGCTACGCCGTCGACCGGGCCGACGCCTATGACCAGCGCTGGTCGGACCACACGCCGGTTGTCGTCGACTACCTCGTCTAACCCACCTTCTTCTCCTGCGCCGCCGGCACCCCCGGCGGCCCCACGCCACGAAAGATCCCATGAACAAGCCCCGCCTCTATTCCGGAATGCAGCCCTCCGCGGACTCCCTCCAGATCGGAAACTACATCGGCGCCCTGCTGAGCTGGAAGGCGCTGCAGCAGACCCACGACGCATACTTCTCGATCGTCGACCTGCACGCCCTCACCGTGGCTCAGGACCCGGTGAAGCTGCGCGAGAACACCCGGCGCACCGCGGCGCAGTACATTGCGAGCGGGATCGACCCGTCAGCGGCGACCCTGTACGTGCAGTCGCATGTTGCCGCGCACGCCCAGCTGGCCTGGGTGCTCAACACCATCACCGGGTTCGGCGAGGCCAGCCGGATGACCCAGTTCAAGGACAAGTCCGCCAAGCAGGGCTCCGACGGCACCACGGTCGGGCTGTTCGCCTACCCGATCCTGATGGCCGCGGACATCCTGCTCTACGACACGGTCGTCGTGCCCGTCGGCGAGGACCAGCGCCAACACGTCGAGCTCACCCGCGACATCGCGGCGCGGTTCAACTCGCGCTTCGGCGATACCTTCGTGATTCCGGAGGCAGACATCCAGAAGGAGACGGCGAAGATCTTCGACCTGCAGAACCCCACCGCAAAGATGTCGAAGTCGGCCGAGTCGCACGCCGGGGTGATCTGGTTGCTGGACGAACCGTCGGTCACGGCGAAGAAGATCATGCGGGCGGTGACGGACGCCGACGGCGGCGTCGTCTTCGACCGGGAGAACAAGCCGGGGGTCACCAACCTCCTCACGATTTACTCGACCATGGCCGAGCGCTCGATCCAGTCCCTCGAAGACGAGTATGCCGGCCGCGGTTACGGGGACCTCAAGAAGGGGCTCGCCGAGGTCGTCACGGGCACCTTCGGCCCGATCCGGGCGCGCGTGCTCGAGCTGCTGGGCGACCCGGCCGAACTCGACCGCCTGCTCGCCCACAACGCCGACCGCGCCGCCGGTGTCGCCAACGTCACCCTCGCCCGCGCGTTCGACCGCGTCGGACTCATCCCCCGCGCCTGATCATGAACCCGATCGGACTGTCGTCACCGCTGGTGCGGTTGGACCAGCCGACCGCCGATGACGCCGAGGCTGTGTTCGAGTACTGTCAGGACCCTGTGTTCGAGCGGTATCTCACCGTGCCGTGGCCGTACCGTCGCGAGTACGCGGATTCATTCATTTCGGAGTATGTGCCGGCGGCGTGGGCATCGGATCAGGAATATGCCTGGGCGGTTCGCGTACCGGAATCCCCCGCGTTGATCGGGGTGATCGGGCTTCGCATCCCCACCGCCTCCATCGGCTACTGGCTGGGCACACCACACCGCGGCCACGGTTACCTCCCGGAGGCGCAGCGACTCGTCGCTGACTGGGCGTTCTCCACCGGCGTCGTCGACGCCATCAACTGGCAGTGCGTTCCGGGGAACATCGCCTCGGCGCGCACCGCCCGGAAGACGGGCTTCAGTTTCCTCGGTGAGGCGCCCGCCGACCACCCGCACCGCGACGGGTCGTTTCCCTCGGCCTGGACCGGGCGCCTCCGCTCCGCCGACGACCGTCAGCCGAAGGCCGGCTGGCCCGCCGACGTGGTTGCCGGCTGAGTCATGGCCGCGCCCAGGAGCATCCCCTCGGTCACCCCATCCGTCGCGCCCTCCGTCGTCCTCTTCGACCTGGACGACACGCTGTTCGCGCATCGCGGCGCGGTCGCCGACGGAATCCTGCGGTATCTTGCGGCCCTGGGTGGCCCGTTCGACGGCGTCGACACGGCCCGCGCGGTCGCGCTCTGGCAGGAGCTGGAGGAGAGGCACTACCACTCCTACCTCGCCGGGCGACTGGACTTCCCCGGCCAGCGGCGGGAGCGGGCCCGTGACTTCGCTGCGGCGCACGGGGTTCCCCTGACCGACCAGGAGGCGGCGGACTGGTTCGGCACCTACTTCGAGCACTACCGGGCGAGTTGGCGGCTGCACGATGACGTCCTGCCCTGTCTGGCAACCCTCGAGGGTGAGTTCCCGGGCATCCGTTTCGGGCTGATCACCAATGGTGAGGGCTCGCACCAGCAGCCCAAGCTCGAGCGCACGGGCCTCGACGGCCGGCTGGAACGGGTCATCACCTCAGCTGCGTTCGGCGTGGCCAAACCCGACCGCCGCATCTTCGAGCACGCCTGCACGGTCTTCGGGGTCAGGCCCGGCGAGGCGGCCTATGTCGGCGACCGACTCCGGACCGACGCGATTGGAGCGGCGGCCGCCGGCCTCACCGCGATCTGGCTCGACCGGCGGGACGCCGCGGTGGACCCGGCGGATGCCGCCGACGCCGCCCGTCTCGGCGTGCTCCGGATCACCGGCCTGGCCGGGCTGCCCGCCGCCCTCACCTCCCGCACCCTCCTCGCGCGTGGTGGCTAACTCAGGAGACGCGAGCCCCCCACTCGGGCGAACCGCAGAACTGCTGGACGCCGAAAGTCGCCTTGGGCTGGATCTCCTGAGTTACCCCGCTCCCGGAGCCCGACCTCGGCCCCTCTGGCCGGTGACCGGTCAGAGGATGACCGTACGATACCGGCTACTTGCCGCAAGTAGGCCGCCAATGGCCGCCACGACACGGTCCGGACGGTACATGATGTCGCGGTAGAGGACGCGGAGACTCAGGTAACCCCTCATCGCCAGGTCGCAATCTCGTGTACGGTCGCGCGCCTGCGCCTCCCACCCCTCGTGGAATCGTCGGCTGTCCGCCTCGACGACGAGGCATCCCTCCACGACCATATCGACGCGGCCGACACCGTCAACCGTCACCTGGATCTCGACGTCGTATCCGGCCTTCTGCACGATGAACCGAAGCACAGTCTCCTGTCCTGACTCACTGCGCCGGTCAATGAGCGGACGCAGGTATTGGATGCTTGCGGGCAACGCCGCGAAGATCGCTGGAACGGCCTCCGGTTTGATGAGCCGTTGGTGCAACGCGTTGTCAATGGACGCGAGCGCGAATCGAGGTTCCTGGCACCGGACGATCTGCACCAACGCATCGGCCAGACCGATGCTGTACTCAGTGCCGGAATCCGGCTCGATCAACTTGCCCCAATGCAGTTGCGCACCGTCGCGGTTCTGGTCGTTGAGCAACTGGAATCGGTTGTGCGGCGCACGCAGCCTCGACGCGTTCGGGACAAGAACGATGTGGGTGAAAGTGTTGTCGAGCACGAAGGCCCCGCACTGAGCGGCAGCGGAGACACACGCGAGCCGTCCTCCCAGGCGCACGGCTGCGAGGATGTGCCGGTCAATGTCTGGCAAGGCATAGTGCCCCCGCCTCGCTCGGACCAGCGAACCGCTCCCCGTGGCAGCGCGCAGAGCGCGCCAATTTGCCCCGGCTGCCACCAGCGCCTTCGTCTCGGCGATACGCACGTCGTTCTCACGGAAGTAGTCGGTCCAGGTCATGGCGGGAAGTGTCGTAGACCCAGCGAGCCGCCACCCTGCGGGAACGCAAACTGTGGACAATACAGATCCGCGGGAAATGTGCACAACAGCAATCGAGCGCAGCGCGGTGGCTAACTCAGGAGAACGGCGGCTCAGGACCCACCCCCGTCGCACTGGTTCGCGCCAGGTTGACGCCGCTGAGCGGGATCTCCTGAGTTAGCCACAGAGGTCGAGAGGCCATGGTGGAGCAGCGGCGGGGGCGGATGACGAAAACCCGGCGGCCTGAGGTGGGCGCCGGGTTTCCGCAAAGCAGGTGGTGCAGGTGGTGCAGGTGGTGCAGGTGGTGCAGGTGGTGCAGGTGGTGCAGGTGGTGCAGGTGGTGCAGGTGGTGCAGGTGGTGCAGGTGGTGCAGGTGGTGCAGGTGGTGGACTAGACGACGTCTTCGTCGACCCAGTCGAGGGACTTGGTGACGGCCTTCTTCCAGTTGCGCAGCAGGCGGTCGCGCTCGGCAACATCCATCTGCGGCTCCCAGCGGGAGTCCTCCTGCCAGTTGGCGCGGAGCTCGTCGAGGCTGCTCCAGAAGCCGACCGCGAGGCCGGCCGCGTAGGCGGCGCCGAGTGCGGTGGTCTCCGCCACGACCGGCCGCACGACGGATACGCCGAGGATGTCGGCCTGGAACTGCATCAGCAGGCCGTTGGCCGAGGCACCGCCGTCGACCTTGAGCTCGGTCAGCGGAACCCCGGAGTCGGCGTTGACCGCGTCCAGCACCTCTCGGGTCTGATAGGCGATCGCCTCGAGCGCGGCACGGGCGATGTGGCCCTTATTCACGAAGCGGGTCAGGCCGACCAGGGCGCCGCGGGCATCCGAGCGCCAGTACGGCGCGAACAGGCCGGAGAACGCGGGCACGAAGTAGGCGCCGCCGTTGTCCTTGACCGAGAGCGCAAGCGCCTCGACCTCGGCGGCCGAGCCGACGATGCCGAGGTTGTCGCGCAGCCACTGCACGAGTGCCCCGGTGACGGCGATCGATCCCTCCAGCGCATAGTGGGTTTCCGCGTCGCCGAGCTTGTAGCCGACCGTGGTGAGCAGGCCGTTCTTGGAGTGCACGATCTCGGTGCCGGTGTTGAAGATGAGGAAGTTACCGGTGCCGTAGGTGTTCTTCGCCTCGCCCTGGTCGAATGCGGCCTGGCCGAAGGTCGCGGCCTGCTGGTCACCGAGGATGCCCGCGATCGGCACCTCGCGGAGCAGACTGTGCTCATTGACGATGCCGTAGACCTCGGAGGAGGAGCGGATCTCGGGCAGCATCGAGCGGGGCACGTCGAACGCGGCGAGGATGTCGTCGTCCCACTGGAGGGTCTCCAGGTCCATGAACATGGTGCGGCTGGCGTTGGTGACGTCGGTCGCGTGCACGCCGCCCTCGAGCCCGCCGGTCAGGTTCCAGAGCACCCACGAGTCGGTCGTGC
>NZ_SOFP01000040.1 GCF_004402785.1 Cryobacterium algoritolerans | reverse complement strand
GGGCAGCCGGCGCGGATGGGCCGCCCGGGCTCGGCGTCGCGCCTGCTCCCGCGGTGCCGACCGATTCGCCCGGCGCGCTCGCCGGGGCGAGCACCGAGGAGACCAGCAGCGCGCTCACGGCCACGGCGGCGAGCACGCCCAGGGCGAGGCCGAACCGACGGTTCCAGATCAGGCGCTTCCGTTCGCGGGGCGCGTGCGCCGCATCCGCCGCATTGTCGATGAGTGAACCGTCGTCGTCTGGCGAACCGTCGTCGTCTGGCGCACCGTCGTCGTCTGGCGAACCGTCGTCGTCTGGCGCACCGTCGTCGTCTGGCGAACCGTCGTCAACGGGCACGGGCATCTTCCTTCATGGGCGTGATTCTACGCAGCCGGCCTGTGCGCGGTCGGAGAGTGAGCCCGGCCGTGCCCGCCGCAGTCTGGTGACTCCGAGCGCGCTTCGGTAGAGTGGGAGGCGTGCTCGTTCTGATGTCGTGTCCGCGGTGTGGCTGTCGCTAGCCGACCCGGGCACTCCCACACGACCTCGCGTTCCCTCGATTTGCCCAAAGCCGTCGCGTGCAGCCTCCGGCCGCGCGGCGAGTGAGAAACGGCGCGACACCATGACGAAGGACACTCCATGAAAATTGCCGACACCATTCTCGACCTGATCGGCGACACCCCGCTGGTCAGGCTGCACAAGGTCACCGAGGGCGTGGCCGCCACCGTGCTGGTAAAACTCGAGTACCTCAACCCGGGTGGCTCGTCCAAGGACCGCATCGCGACCCGGATCATCGACGCCGCCGAGCGGGACGGCCTGCTCCTCCCCGGCGGCACCATCGTCGAGCCCACCTCCGGCAACACCGGCGTCGGCCTCGCCCTGGTCGCCCAGCAGCGCGGCTACAGGTGCGTGTTCGTGCTGCCGGACAAGGTCGGCGAGGACAAGCGCAACGTGCTAACCGCCTACGGCGCGGAGATCGTGGTGACCCCGACATCCGTCGCCCCCGACCACCCCGACTCCTACTACAGCGTCTCCGACCGGCTGGCCACGGAGATCCCCGGGGCGTTCAAGCCGAACCAGTACGCCAACCCGAATGGTCCGCGGAGCCACTACGAGACCACCGGTCCCGAGATCTGGCGCGACACGGACGGCCGGGTCACCCATTTCGTGGCCGGGGTCGGCACCGGCGGCACCATCACCGGCACCGGGCGTTACCTGCGCGAGGTGTCCGGCGACACCGTGCGCATCATCGGCGCTGACCCTGAGGGCTCGGTCTACTCCGGCGGCACCGGCCGGCCCTACCTGGTCGAGGGCGTCGGCGAGGACTTCTGGCCGGCCGCCTACGACCCCGACGTGGTGCACGAGGTGATCGCCGTCTCCGACGCCGACTCCTTCGCGATGACCCGCCGCCTCGCGCTCGAGGAGGGCATCCTGGTCGGCGGCTCAAGCGGCATGGCCGTCGTCGCCGCCCTCCGCGCCGCCGAAAAACTCACCGCCGCCGACACCATCGTCGTGCTGCTGCCCGATGGCGGGCGCGGCTACCTGGGCAAGATCTTCAACGACGGCTGGATGCGCAGCTACGGTTTCACCAACGCGCCGGCCGGGCACACCGTCGGCAACCTGCTCGAATCGAAGACCGGCACTCTCCCGGCCTTCGTCTACGTGCACCCGAGCGCCACCGTGCGGGACGCGATCGAGCGGATGACCTCGTCGAGCGTCTCCCAGGTGCTCGTGTTGACCGCGAAACCGCCGGTCGTCATGGGTGAGGTCGTCGGATCCCTCGACGAACGCCACCTGATGGAACTCGTCTTCTCCGGGGAGGCGAAACTGGGCGACCAGGTCAGCGCCTTCGTCAGCGAATCCCTGCCGATGATCGGCGTCAACGAGCCGGTCGCTGCAGCGCGGGCCGCCTTCGCCCGGCACGATGCTCTTCTCGTCACCGACGGCGGCAAACCCCTGGGCGTCATCACGCGCCACGACCTGCTCAGTTACCTGAGCGCCTAGACAGTAAGGAACTTCTCCATGGCTCGCACGCAGAACTTCGACACCATCGCCATCCACGCCGGGCAGGGATTCGACCCGACGACCGGCGCCGTGATCCCACCGATCTACCAGACCTCCACCTATGTGCAGGAGAGCATCGGCAACCTGCGTGGCGGCTACGAGTACAGTCGCGGCGGCAACCCCACCCGCACCGTGCTCGAGACCCTCCTCGCCGCGCTCGAGGGCGGCAAGCACGGGCTGTCCTTCGCCAGTGGGCTCGCCGCCGAGGACACCATCCTGCGTGCCCTTCTTGCGCCCGGAGACCACATCGTGCTCGGCAACGACGTCTACGGGGGCACCCACCGGCTCATCAACAGGGTGCACGGCGCCTGGGGTGTGCAGAACTCCACCGTCGAGATGTCCGACCTGGCCGCCGTCGAGCGGGCGATCATCCCGGGTAAGACGAAGATCCTGTGGGTGGAGACGCCGAGCAACCCGCTGATGAAGATCAGCGACATCTCCGCGCTGGCCGAGCTGGGCCACCGCTTCGGGGTCACCGTCATCGTGGACAACACGTTCGCTTCGCCCGCGCTGCAGCATCCGCTGGCTTTCGGCGCCGACGTGGTCGTTCACTCGACCACCAAGTACCTCGGCGGGCACTCCGACGTGCTCGGCGGGGCCCTGATCATCAACGACGACGAGTTGGCCGAGAAGGCCGGGTTCCTGCAGTTCGCGGCCGGCCCGGTCTCCGCCCCGCTCGACGCCTGGCTCACCGTGCGTGGCATCAAGACCCTGTCGGTGCGGATGGACCGCCATTGCAGCAACGCGCAGGCCATCGCCGAACACCTGCAGGGCCACCGGGCCATCGACACCGTATACTACCCCGGCCTGCCGGACCACCCGGGCCACGACCTGGCGAAGAGGCAGATGCGCGGCTTCGGCGGCATGCTGTCCCTCGCGTTCGCCGGGGGAGCACCGGCGGCGCGCGCCTTCGCCGAGTCGACCCACCTGTTCCAACTGGCCGAGTCGCTCGGCGGGGTCGAGTCCCTCGTGAACTACCCGTCCGAGATGACGCACGCCTCGGTGCGCGGCACCGAACTCGAGGTCCCTGACAACATCATCCGCCTCTCGGTGGGTATCGAGGACATGGCCGACCTGATCGATGACGTGGAGCAGGCGTTGCCCGCCCGCTAGTACTGGCAGTTTTTCGACGGAGTGTGTCTTCTCTGCCATTTCGGTCGCGCCGCAGACGCACCAGCATGGTGGAGTGACCAGTGACCAGAACACCGAGACAGTGATGCCTGACCAAATGACGGATGCACGTCCCGCGCACGCCGGATCCCTCGGCCTGGTGCAGGGGGCGGCTCTCTACATCGCCGCCGTGCTCGGCACCGGTATTCTCGTGCTGCCGGGGCTCGCGGCGACCGCGGCCGGGCCGGCCTCGCTCCTGGCCGTGTTCGCAGTGTTCCTTCTCTCGATCCCGCTCGCCGGTACCTTCGGTGCCCTCGCCTCGCGCTTCCCCGACCCAGGCGGCGTGGCCAGCTACGTGCGGCGGGCTCTCGGCCAGACCTGGGCTCGAATGACCGGCTACTGGTTCTTCTTCGGGGTGGGCTTCGGCGCCCCGGTCGTGGCGATGCTCGGCGCGGAATATGTCGTGGCGATCGTCGGCGCTGACCGGGGCGCCGTGCCCTGGGTTGCCCTGTTGATCCTGATTCCGCCGTTCGTCTCCAACTTCTTCGGCCTGCGGGCGTCCGGCATTGTGCAGCTCGTGCTCACCGGAGCACTCCTGTTCGTCGTCCTCGGCGTGGTCGCCGTGGCGTTCCCCGCCGCCGACCCCGCCAACTTCGAGCCGTTCCTCCCGCACGGCTGGGGCGGCGTCGGCACGGCGATCAGCTTGTTCGTCTGGGCCTTCGCCGGCTGGGAGGTCGGCACCCACATCGCCGGTGAATTCCGCAACCCGCGCCGGGACATCCCACTGGCCACCGCGATCGCCCTCGTCGTGGTCGGGATCGCCTATCTCGCCCTGCAGTATGTGACCATCGCCGTGCTCGGCGAGCGGGCCGGCCACGGCCAGGTTCCCCTGCTCGACCTGATCCAGGCCGCCCCGCTCGGGGTCGGTCCCCTCTTCGTTGCCGTGATCGCCGCCGTCGTGGCGCTCGGTGTGCTGAACGTGTACGTCGGCGCGTTCGCGAAGCTCGGCGCGTCACTCGGCCGGGACGGCGACCTCCCGGGGTGGATGACCCCCGGCGTCGAATCCGGCGGGATTCCCCGCCGCAGCCTGGCCGTCGTGGCCACGCTCACCGGAACCTATTTCACCGTCATGGTCAGCCAGGGGCTGCCCCTGGCGGCATTCATCCTCATCCACACCAGCTCGATGGTGGCCATCTACACGCTCGGAATGATCGCGGCCGTTCGCCTGCTCTCCACCTGGTCGCTGGGCTGGTGGCTCGCCGTGGTGTCCGTGGTACTCACCGCCGGGTTACTCGTGCTGGCCGGGCCGAATCTGGTCGTCCCCGCCCTGCTGGCGGTCGTGGCGCTCATCGTGCGGGCCGCCAAACGATACGGCATCCGTACATCACTCACCAAGGAGTCCGTACGACCTGTGCCCGCCCCCGCTTCGTCGACCTGAACCACGAAATCCGGGCCGGACTGGTGACCTGCCCTGGGCTGCCTGCCCTCGTCATCTTCCCGCACCGCACCCGGGAGGACTCTCGGTCGCGAAACGTCCCCGGAACTGAACTCGCGATGGACCTGATCACGATGATCGGCAACACGGGCACCTGCCTCGACAGCCCAGTCCACCGCTACCCGCAGGGCGGCGACCTGGCGGGCCTCTCCCTGGACCCCCTGGTCGACCAGCCCGCGCGGGTATTCCATCTGACGGATGCCTTCTCCCGCGGCATAGCCGCCGACGCATTCGACCGGCGAGGGAGCGACCTGGTCGGCACTGCCGTGCTGCTTCACACCGGCTGGGACGCCCGCTCCAGCACCCCGGAGTACGCCGTCGGCGCGCCCTACCTGACCGAGGAGGCCGCCAGACGTCTGGTCGAGGCCGGGGTCTCCCTCGTCGGGTTCGACTCCCTCAACATCGATGACACGGAGTCCGGCGGTGAACGGCCCGCGCGCTCCCGGCTCCTCGCCGCGGCATCCACGTGGTGGAGCACCTAACTGGGCTCGCGGCACTGCGGGACGTCGGCGCCCGGTTCACGGCCGTGCCGCCGAAGATTGCGGGCTTCGGCACTTTCCGGGTGAGGGCCTGCGCCCGGCCGTGACAGTGACCTTTACAGATGCAACTGTCATCTTTTCGAATGTGACAGTCACCTGGAGGGCAGGGCACCGGGACATCCCGTCCATGTGACTGTCACACAGTGCTTTCCGACCAGCGGCCAGGTGTGCATAATTGATGTGCGTTCACATTTGTGACCGTGCACATGTGAACAAGGTCGTTACGTGACAGAGAATCTGCCCAAGGTGCGGGCGCCCAGCATCCGGGATGTGGCTCGCCTGGCCGGGGTGTCCCACCAGACTGTCTCCCGCGTGCTGAACAACCACCCGAGCATCCGGGAGTCGACCAAGGCCCGCGTGCTCGAGGTCATGGAAGATCTCCAGTACCGGCCCAACCGTGCAGCACGGGCGCTCTCCCGCGGACGATCCCGCACGATCGGGATCCTCTCGGCGCAGAGCTCCGAGTATGGCCCGGCCAGCAGCATCGCGGCGATCCAGGACGCGGCCCGTGAGGCCGGCTACTACGTGAACACCGCGAACCTGACCACGGTCGACCAGGAGTCGATCGAGGCGGCCCTGATGCACCTGATGCTTCAGGCGGTGGAGGGAATCGTGGTGATCGCACCCCAGGTGCGCGTGTTCGACGTGCTCGAACAACTCTCGATCACGGTGCCCTTCGTATCGCTGCAATCCACCGGCCACCTCGATGACCACGCACTGTCGGTCGACCAGATCGCCGGCGCCCGGCTGGCCACCCGGCACCTCATCGACCTCGGCCACCGGCGGATCTACCATCTGGCCGGGCCGCAGGACTGGATCGAGGCGGAGGCGCGGATGCGTGGCTTCCTCGACGAGATGGGGGCGATGGACGTCCCCACAACGGCGCCGATCCTGGGTGACTGGACGGCGGACTTCGGCTACCACGCGGGACGGGAGCTGTTCGGTCGCCGCGATTTCACCGCGATCTTCTCCTCGAACGACCAGATGGCGCTCGGCCTGATGCACGCGGCCCGGGATGCCGGCCTGGACCTCCCGCGCGACATCAGCATCGTAGGGTTCGACGATATTCCGGAGGCGGCGCACTTCTGGCCGCCGCTGACGACGGTTCGGCAGGACTTCGCTGAACTCGGTCGCCGCTGTATCGCGCTGTTGCTGAGCAACCTCCCGGGCGGCGAGCCCATTGTCGACCGCGAACCGATCATGCCACGACTGATCGTGCGCGAGTCGACGGCCCCGCCGGCCTTCTGACGCCGCGCCGGTTTCGGCAGGCCGCCACCGCGGGGGCGGGCGCGGCCTGCCGCAACCGTCGCGCCCCGGCAACGGGAGTCGCGCCCCGACAACGGGAGTCGCGCCCCGGCAACGGGAGTCGCGCCCCGGCAACGGGAGTCGCGCCCCGGCAACGGGAGTCGTACCGGGGCGAACTAGGCCCCTGCCCGGCTGACCCCGCGAACGCGGCCTGCCCTCGGACGGGGATAACAGTTCTCAAATCGACACAAATGGGACTTGACAGTGGATCCGGTAGTGGGTCTAACATGAGACCACTGAATGTGACCGTTCACATTCGAATGTCATATCCGGCCCGAGAATCACCCGGGCAGGCGTAACACCCGCCAGACAAGGGAGTCGATTTCGTGAGCACGACCGAGCAGTCCCCGACACAGGCGGGCGACGAGAGCTACGTCATCGGGATCGACTACGGGACTCTGTCCGGTCGCGCCGTCGTCGTGCGCGTCTCCGACGGCGTCGAAATCGGGTCGGCCGTGCTCGACTACCCACACGCCGTGATGGACACCGTCCTCGCCGCCACCGGAGCGGTTCTCCCGCCCGAGTGGGCGCTGCAGGTTCCGCAGGACTACGTCGCCGTGCTCAAGAACGCCGTCCCCTCCGCGATCAGGAACGCGGGCATCGACCCGGCGCTCGTGATCGGCGTCGGCACCGACTTCACGGCCTGCACCATGGTGCCGGTCCTCGCGGACGGCACTCCGTTGAACGAACTGCCGGAGTACGCCGACCGGCCGCACGCTTACGTGAAACTCTGGAAGCACCACGCCGCGCAGCGCCAGGCCGACCGCATCAACGAGCTCGCCGCCGGTCGCGGCGAGAGCTGGCTGCCACGCTACGGCGGACTCATCTCCAGCGAGTGGGAGTTTGCCAAGGGCCTGCAGCTGCTCGAGGAAGACCCCGAACTGTACAACCGGATGGACCACTGGGTGGAGGCTGCCGACTGGATCGTCTGGCAGCTCACCGGCAGCTATGTTCGCAATGCTTGCACCGCCGGGTACAAGGGCATCCTGCAGGACGGCGTCTACCCGAGTGAGGACTTCCTCGCCGCCTTGAACCCCGCGTTCGCCCAGTTCGCGAACGAGAAGGTCGCCCACCAGATCGGCGAGCTCGGTGCTGCGGCCGGCACCCTGTCGGCCGAGGCCGCAGCCTGGACCGGTCTGCCGGAAGGCATCATGGTGGCGGTCGGAAACGTCGACGCCCACGTCACCGCCCCCGCGGCGCAGGCGGTCGAGCCCGGCCAGATGGTCGCCATCATGGGCACCTCGACCTGCCAGGTGATGAACTCCGACCACCTCGCCGAAGTTCCAGGCATGTGCGGCGTTGTCGACGGCGGCATCGTCTCCGGGCTTTACGGCTACGAGGCCGGCCAGTCCGGCGTCGGCGACATCTTCGCCTGGTACGTCGCCAACCAGGTACCGCCGCGCTGCCACGAGGCTGCGAAGGATGCTGGGCAGAGCGTGCACGAGTACCTCACCGAACTGGTCCGGGACCAGCCGGTCGGCGGCCACGGGCTCGTCGCCCTCGACTGGCACAGCGGCAACCGCTCCGTGCTCGTCGACCACGAGCTGTCCGGGCTCCTGCTCGGCGCGACCCTCACCACACGACCGGAGGAAATCTACCGGGCCCTGCTCGAAGCCACCGCGTTCGGCGCCCGCACCATCGTCGAGACGTTCAACACGAGCGGGGTGCCGGTCACCGAGTTCATCGTCGCCGGCGGCCTGCTGAGGAACAGCTTCCTCATGCAGACCTACAGCGACATCCTGAGGATGCCGATCTCCACCATCGCGAGCGACCAGGGCCCCGCGCTCGGCTCGGCGATCCACGCGGCCGTGGCCGCGGGGGCCTACCCGGACGTGCGCGCCGCTGGCAAGGCGATGGGCAAGCTCAACAAGAACGTGTACAGCCCGAACGAAGAGTCGGCGACCGCCTACGACAAACTTTTCGCCGAATACTCGCTGCTGCACGACTACTTCGGCCGCGGCGCCAACGATGTGATGCACCGGCTCAAGGCCCTGCGGCGCGACGCCCTCGCACCGGTGGCCGCCGCCGACGCCCTGGCGGTGTCCGCATGAGCTCCTTCGGCCCAAGGGTCGAGGTGGCCGTCGCCCGGCTCCGCGACGACATCGCCCGCCTGCACTCCGAACTCACCCGCAACGGGCTGGTCGTCTGGACCGCCGGCAACGTCTCCGGCCGCGTGCCGGGAGCCGACCTGTTCGTGATCAAGCCCAGCGGCGTCGACTACGCCGACCTCGCGCCGGAGAATATGATCCTCTGTGACCTCGATGGCAACGTGATCCCCGACACCCCCGGATCCGACCGGTCGCCGTCCAGTGACACCGCAGCCCACGCCTACGTCTACCGCCACATGCCGGAGGTCGGCGGCGTCGTGCACACGCACTCCACCTACGCGACCGCGTGGGCCGCCCGCGGCGAGGCGATCCCCTGCGTGATCACTGCCATGGCCGATGAGTTCGGCGGCCCCGTGCCGGTCGGAACGTTCGCGATCATCGGCGACGACACGATCGGCCGCGGCATCGTCGATGCTTTGACCGGGCACCGCTCACGGGCAGTGCTGATGCAGAACCACGGCCCGTTCACGATCGGCAAGGACGCCCGCGACGCCGTCAAGGCGGCCGTCATGGTCGAAGACGTGGCCCGCACCGTGCACATCGCCCGCCAGGGCGGCGAGCTCATCCCCCTGCCGCAGGCCGCGATCGATTCCCTCTTCAACCGCTACCAGAACGTCTACGGACAAGCACCGCAAGGAGCACTCAAGTAATGCCCACTCTCTCCACGACCCTCGACCGCTACGAGGTCTGGTTCCTTACCGGCAGCCAGAACCTCTACGGTGAGGAAACGCTACGCCAGGTCGCCGAACAGTCGAAGACCATCGCCGACGCCCTCGGCGCGTCCAGCGACGTGCCCGTGAAGATCGTCTGGAAGCCCGTCCTCACCGACTCCGAGTCGATCCGCCGGGCCGCTCTCGACGCCAACTCCGCCGACCACGTAATCGGCCTGATCGCCTGGATGCACACCTTCTCCCCGGCGAAGATGTGGATCTCCGGCCTGGACGCGCTCACCAAGCCGCTGCTGCACCTGCACACCCAGGCCAACGTCGAGCTGCCGTGGAGCGAGATCGATTTCGACTTCATGAACCTCAACCAGGCCGCCCACGGCGACCGGGAGTTCGGCTATATCCAGACCCGTCTCGGCGTCTCCCGCAAGACCGTCGTCGGCCACGTCTCGAACCCGGCCGTGACCCTGTCGATCGGAACCTGGACCCGCGCCGCAGCAGGTTGGGCCGCGAGCCGAAGCATGAAGCTCGCTCGCTTCGGCGACAACATGCGTTACGTCGCCGTCACCGAGGGCGACAAGACCGAGGCAGAACTCCGTTTCGGCGTACAGGTCAACACCTGGCCGGTCAACGAACTGGCCGAGGCCGTGCACGCGGCAACGGATGCCCAGATCGACGCCCTCGTCGCCGAATACGAGGAGCTGTACGACGTGGCCCCCGAGCTTCGCGCGGGTGCCGCCCGCCACGACTCACTCCGCTACGGCGCCGCGATCGAGATCGGCCTCAAGTCCTTCCTCGAGGCCGGCGGCTTCAGCGCCTTCACGACCAGCTTTGAAGACCTCGGCGCGCTCCGCCAGCTGCCCGGCCTCGCCGTGCAGCGACTGATGGAGCAGGGCTACGGGTTCGGCGCGGAGGGCGACTGGAAGACGGCCGTTCTCGTGCGCGTGGCCAGTGTGATGGGCGCGGGTCTCCACGGCGGCGCAAGCCTGATGGAGGACTACACCTACGACCTCACCCCGGGGGCGGAGCTCATCCTGGGCGCACACATGCTCGAGGTCAACCCCGCACTGTCGAGCGCCAGGCCGACCCTCGAGATCCACCCGCTCGGCATCGGCGGCCGGGAAGACCCCGTTCGGCTGGTCTTCAACGCGGATTCCGGCCCCGCCGTCGTCGTCGCCATGAGTGACATGCGTGACCGGTTCCGCCTGGTCGCGAACGTCGTCGTCGTCGTCGAACCCACCGAGGCGCTCCCGAAGCTCCCGGTCGGCCGTGCTGTCTGGAGCCCAGAGCCCGACTTCGCCACCTCCGCCGCAGCCTGGCTCACCGCCGGCGCGGCACACCACACCGTCATGTCGACCGCCGTCGGCATCGAGGTGTTCCACGATTTCGCCGAGATAGCTCGCACCGAGCTCCTCGTGATCGATAAGACCACCACCCTGCGGGACTTCACCCGCGAGGTGCGCTGGAACCAGGCCTACTACCGACTGGCACAGGGCCTGTAATCACACCCATCAGCACCCACCTCCAACTGCAATCAGAGTTGATACAGAAACACGAAAGGTAAATCAGTGAAGACACGTAAGGTCCTCGCCGGCATCGCTGCCATCGGACTTGCACTCTCCCTCGCGGCCTGCTCCGGCGGAACCCGCGGCGGCACCACGACCGTTGACAACACGGCCGGAGCCAACAAGGGCGCCCTCGTCGGCGTTGCCATGCCGACCAAGACCTCCTCGCGCTGGATCAAGGACGGCGACGCCGTCAAGGCCTCGCTCGAGAAGCTCGGCTACAAGGTCGACCTCGAATACGGCGACGACAAGATCCCGAACCAGGTGCAGCAGATCAGCAACATGCTGACCAAGGGCGCCAAGGTTCTCATCATCGCCTCCATCGACGGCACCGCGCTCAGCGACCAGCTCGACCAGGCCGCCAAGTCCGGAGTCAAGGTCATCGCATACGACCGCCTGATCAACGGCAACAAGAACGTCGACTACTACACGACCTTCGATAACAACGAGGTCGGCGTGCAGCAGGCGACGAGCCTGCTCACCGGGCTCGGCGTTCTGGGCGCGGACGGCAAGGACACCGGCGCAGCCGGCCCGTTCAACGTCGAACTGTTCGCGGGCAGCCCCGACGACAACAACGCCACGTTCTTCTTCAATGGCGCAATGGACACCCTCAAGCCGTTCATTGACAAGGGCGTCGTCGTCGTCAAGAGCGGCCAGGTCGGCTTCACCCAGGTTGCAACCCTGCGGTGGGACCCGGCGACGGCCCAGAAGCGGATGCAGAACCTCATTGCCAGCACATACTCTGATGGCAGCAAGGTTGACGGCGTCCTCTCCCCGTATGACGGTCTCTCGATCGGCATCATCTCGGCGCTGACCAGCTCCGGCTACACCGCCAACGCCCTCCCGATCGTCACCGGCCAGGACGCGGAAGCTGCCTCGGTCAAGTCGATCGTCGCTGGCCAGCAGTACTCCACCATCTACAAGGACACTCGCCTCCTGGGCGAAGAAGCCGTGAAGATGGCCGATGACCTGCTCAACGGCAAGACCCCGGA
Organism: Cryobacterium algoritolerans; assembly: GCF_004402785.1. Taxonomy (GTDB): domain Bacteria; phylum Actinomycetota; class Actinomycetes; order Actinomycetales; family Microbacteriaceae; genus Cryobacterium; species Cryobacterium algoritolerans. The sequence continues at coordinate 82,249 of NZ_SOFP01000040.1, read as the reverse complement.
GGTCAACGACACCAAGAGCTACAACAACAAGGTCAAGATCGTCCCGACCTTCCTGTTCCCGCCCAAGGTCGTCACGAAGGACAACTACAAGGCACTCCTGATCGACACCGGGTACTACACCGAAGCAGACCTCAAGTAGGTTTTCTCCCACACCGGGTAGTGGCGGCGGAAACGCTGCCACTACCTTTCCCCCCTTACCGCCGGAAGAAGAATTAACGGTGACCACAAATATTCTCGAGATGCGCAGCATCACGAAAACCTTTCCCGGAGTCAAGGCGCTTCAGGACGTCTCCCTCGCGGTGCAGCGGGGCCACATTCATGCGATATGCGGTGAGAACGGCGCCGGAAAATCCACCCTCATGAAGGTGTTGTCGGGTGTCTACCCGGCCGGCACCTACGACGGTGAGATCGTCTTCGAAAATGAGACCGTCGCCTTCAAATCGATCAACGAATCCGAGGCCACCGGCGTGGTCATCATCCACCAGGAACTCGCGCTCAGCCCGTTCCTGTCGATCGCCGAAAACATCTTCCTCGGCAATGAGCAACAGACCAACGGCTGGATCGACTGGAACAAGACCAACCTCGAGGCTGCGAAGCTGCTCGCCCGGGTAGGGCTCAGGGATAACCCGATCACCAAGGTGCGCGACATCGGCGTCGGCAAGCAGCAGCTCGTGGAGATCGCCAAGGCGCTCTCCAAGGAGGTGAAGCTCCTGATCCTCGACGAGCCCACGGCGGCCCTGAACGACGAGGACTCCGCGCACCTCCTGGATCTGATGAAGCATCTCAAGGGCCAGGGCATCACCTCAATCATGATCAGCCACAAGCTGAACGAGATCAAGGCCGTCGCAGACGAGGTCACCATCATCCGTGACGGCAAGCTGATCGAAACCCTCGACATGCACACCGACGAGATCTCGGAAGAACGCATCATCAAGGGCATGGTCGGCCGTGACCTGGGCAGCCGGTATCCGGACCATACACCGCACATCGGCGAGGAACTCCTGCGGGTCGAAGACTGGAACGTCTACCACCCGCTGGACCACCAGCGCAAGGTCGTCAAAGACGCGAACATCTCCGTCAAGGCCGGCGAAATCGTCGGCATCGCCGGACTGATGGGCGCCGGCCGCACCGAACTCGCGATGAGCGTCTTCGGCCACAGCTACGGCCACAACATCTCGGGCAAGGTCTACAAGAACGGCGCCCTCGTCGACACCAGCACGGTGGCCGCCGCGATCGATCATGGTCTGGCCTACGCAACGGAAGACCGCAAGCGCTACGGCTTGAACCTGATCGAAGACATCAAGCGGAACATCTCGCTGGTGTCGCTCCGCAAGATCTCAAAGCGCGGCTGGGTGGATTCCAACCAGGAGATCGTCGTCGCCGAGGGCTACCGCAAGAGCATGAACATCAAGGCCCCCAGCGTCGAGGCGCTGGCCGGTAAACTCTCCGGCGGTAACCAGCAGAAGGTCGTGCTGTCGAAATGGATGTTCTCCGACCCGGATGTCCTCATCCTTGACGAGCCGACCCGTGGCATCGACGTCGGCGCCAAATACGAGATCTACGGGATCATCAACAAACTCGCCGACGATGGTAAGGGTGTGATCGTCATCTCCTCCGAACTGCCGGAGCTGATCGGCATCTGCGATCGCATCTACACCATCTTCGAGGGACGCATAACGGCCGACGTGCCCCGCGGTCAGGCGACCGCCGAATACCTCATGCAGCACATGACTCAGGAAAGGGAGAAGGACAACCGATGAGCGCGTTCAGATCTGCACTTAATTACCTTGGCAGCCAGCTTCGCCAAGTTGGCCTCATCATCGCCCTTCTCGCGATCACCATCTTCTTCCAGATTGCGACGAGCGGCATCACGCTCAAGCCGATCAACGTCTCGAACCTGATCGTGCAGAACAGCTACATCCTGATCCTGGCCGTCGGGATGGTGATGGTCATTATCGCCGGCCACATCGACCTGTCGGTCGGTTCCGTTGTCGCCTTCGTCGGCGCGATGGCGGGCGTGATGATCACGCAGTGGAACATCCCGTGGTGGGCTGCCATCGTGCTCTGCCTCGGCGTCGGCGCTGTGGTCGGAGTGTGGCAGGGTTTCTGGATCGCCTACTTCGGGATACCGGCCTTCATCGTCACCCTGGCCGGCATGCTCACCTTCCGTGGCCTCACCCAGATCGCCTTGCAGAACCAGCAGATCTCACCATTCCCGGACGAGTTCCGCGCACTCGGCAGTGGATTCCTGCCCGACCTGGGCGGCGGAACGACCCTGCTCGAGCCGCTCACGATGGGCATCGGACTGCTGGCGACGGCGCTTCTGGTTGCCCAGGGCATCCGTTCTCGACTGGCCCGCAAGAAGTATGACGTGGAGGACGAGCCCTTTGCCTGGTTCATTCTCAAGCTCGTCTTCACGGCCGGCATCATCCTCTTCATCACCTACCTGCTCGCCAGCTACCGCGGCACCCCGATCGTGCTCGTCGTCCTCGGCCTCCTTACTGTCGTCTACGCGGCCGTGATGGCCAACAGCGTCTTCGGCCGGCATGTCTATGCGATCGGCGGCAACCTCAACGCTGCCGCCCTGTCTGGCATCAAAACCAAGCGCGTCACCTTCATGCTGTTCGTGAACATGGGTGTCATCTCCGCCCTCGCCGGGCTCATCTTCACCGCCCAGCTCAACCTGGCCAACCCGAAGGCCGGTGACGGGTTCGAGCTCGATGCCATCGCCGCGGTCTTCATCGGTGGTGCCGCCGTCACCGGAGGCATCGGCACCGTCACCGGCGCCATCATCGGTGGTCTGATCATCGGGCTGCTCAACAACGGTATGTCGATCCTTGGCGTCGGCACGGAGTACCAGCAGCTGATCAAGGGACTCGTGCTCCTGGCGGCCGTGGCGTTCGACGTCTACAACAAGCGTCGCTCCGGCGGTCGCTGACCCACGGTCGTCGGCCGGTCTCCGGCGGTCGCTAACCCACGGTCGCCGGCCGGTCTCCGGCGGTCGCTGACCCACGGTCGCCGGCCGGTCTTCAGAGCAGGGCCCGGTCGTCTTCGGGCGCCGGACCCTTCTCGATGTCCGGGGTGTGCCGGGGGGAGGTGGCACGGGCATTGCACGAATGGGCCTCGCATCGCGGGTTCTGCTGCCGGGGCGCGGACGCATCCGCTAGCCGTGCCTGCCGCGGGGGAGTACGATCCCTTTCTATCAACGGCGCGAAGGTCGATCCGCACCCGCGGGACGCCCTTGCACGTGCGTTACCCAAGTGTGACCAAGTGTCGCTTGACAGGGCTCGGTTCGCGCGAGAATATGAACGATGTGATCGGTCACATTTATTTGGCCGTTGTCAAGGTCTAGTCACACGACATTGAGGTCAAGCTGTGAGAACACTGATACACCATCCAAGTGCTGCCCGCAGTTTTTCAGCGACCGCGCCCCGCGCCGTCGTCGCCTCCACTGACCCTGCGGCGGATTCCCGCGCCCGCCGCGATGGGGAGGCCGTCGATGTCCACTGACCCGATCATCCTCGAGATGCGCTCGATCACCAAGGAGTTTCCCGGCGTCAAGGCGCTGTCGAACGTGTCGCTCACGGTCAGGGCCGGCGAAATCCATGCGATCTGCGGCGAGAACGGGGCCGGCAAGTCCACCCTGATGAAGGTACTCTCCGGCGTCTACCCCTACGGCACCTACTCGGGCGACATCGTCTACCAGGGCGAGGTCATGCACTTCAAGGACATCCGCTCGAGCGAGGCCGCCGGGATAGCGATCATCCACCAGGAGCTCGCGCTGATCCCCGAGCTGTCGATCACCGAGAACATCTTCCTGGGCAACGAGCCGACCAGATGGGGCGCGATCGACTGGATCACCGCCAAGAAGACGGCGCTCGACCTGCTCGCGCGGGTCGGTCTCCGGGACGACCCCGACACGCTGATCAAGAATATCGGCGTCGGCAAGCAGCAGCTCGTGGAGATCGCGAAGGCGCTCAACAAGTCGGTCAAGGTCCTCATCCTCGACGAACCGACGGCAGCCCTGAACGAAGCCGATTCCCAGCACCTTCTCGACCTTATCCGGGGACTCAAGGGCAAGGGCATCAGCTCGATCATGATCTCCCACAAGCTCAATGAGATCGAACAGGTCGCTGACTCGATCACGATCATCCGGGACGGCTTGACGATTGAGACCCTCGACGTGGTTGCAGACGGAGTCAACGAGGACCGGATCATCCGTGGGATGGTCGGTCGAAGCCTGGAAAGCCGGTTCCCCGACCGCACCCCACACATCGGCGATGTCTTCTTCGAGGTGCGCAACTGGAACGTGCAGCACCCCCAGGTGGCCGAGCGCATGGTCGTCAAGAACTCCAGCCTCACCGTCCGTAAGGGCGAGATCGTCGGCATCGCCGGCCTGATGGGGGCCGGCCGCACCGAGCTCGCAATGAGCATCTTCGGTCGGTCGTACGGCAACTTCCTCTCGGGGACGATGTTCAAGGATGGCAAGGAGATCCAGCTGCGTAATGTGGCCGAGGCGATCGACCATGGCCTCGCGTATGTCAGCGAGGACCGCAAGGCTCTCGGACTCAACCTGCTCGACGACATCAAACGGTCGATCGTGTCGGCGAAACTGACCAAGATCTCGGCCGGCCCGGTCGTCAACGATTCGAAGGAATACGCGATCGCGGAAAGCTATCGGACCAGCCTCCGGATCAAGACGCCGAGCGTCGACGCCGGCGTCAACAAACTCTCCGGTGGAAACCAGCAGAAGGTCGTCCTGGCGAAGTGGATGTTCACCGACCCCGACCTGCTGATCCTCGACGAACCCACCCGCGGCATCGACGTCGGCGCCAAGTACGAGATCTACGGCATCATCCAGCAACTCGCTGCGCAGGGGAAGGGAGTCATCCTGATCTCCTCCGAACTCCCCGAGCTGCTTGGCCTGGCCGACCGGATCTACACGGTCTTCGAAGGCGCGATCACCGACTGTATCCCGGCCGAAACGGCCGACCCCGAGACTCTGATGAAGAGTATGACCTCCGCAAGGAAGAAGGTTCAGAGCATATGAGCGCAGAGACGAGTCCCCGGGGCGGCCTCAGGGACCTGAAGAAGATCTTCGGCGGCGGCAGCTCCAATGTGCGGCAGTTCGGCATCCTGTTCAGCCTGATTGCCATCATTCTGCTGTTCCAGTTCCTCACCAACGGGCTGACGCTCTCCTCGGGCAACCTGATCAACCTGGTCAGCCAGTATTCCTACATCCTGATCCTGGCGATCGGCATGGTGATGGTGATCATCGCCGGCCATATCGACCTGTCGGTGGGCTCGATCGCGGCGTTCGCCGGGATCGTCGTGGCGACCGCCATGCAGGAATGGAACCTGCCCTGGCCGCTGGCGATCCTCCTCGGCCTCGTCGTCGGGGCGCTGATCGGGGCCTGGCAGGGCTTCTGGGTGGCCTACATCGGAGTGCCGGCCTTCATCGTCACGCTCGCGGGCATGCTCATCTGGCGCGGCGGCAACCAGGTCATAGGCAACGCGAACACGGTGCCGGTTCCCGACGGTTTCACCGTGATCGGCTCCGGCTACCTCCCCGAGGTGGGACCGTTCACGGGCTACAACAATCTCACCCTGCTCCTCGGACTCGTCATCGCTGCGGCCGTGGTGCTGGTCGAATGGCGCGCTCGCCGGGTTCAGAAGATCATGGGCTCCGATCCCGCGCCGCTCTGGGTCAGCATCCTCAAGGTCGTGCTTCTCGACGCGGTCGTGATCTACGCGACTGTGCTGTTCGCCGGCGGCCGGGCGGGTACAAGCTTTCCGGTGTCGGGCATCATCCTCGGCGTGCTCGTGCTGTTCTACTCCTTCATCACCCGTAACACGATCTTCGGCCGCCACGTCTACGCGGTGGGCGGCAACAAGCTCGCCGCCGAACTGTCCGGCGTCAAGTCCCGCCGGGTCAACTTCCTCGTGATGATGAACATGTCGATCCTGGCCTCGCTGGCCGGTATGATCTTCGTCGCCCGCTCGGTGGCCTCCGGACCCCAGGACGGCCTGAGCTGGGAACTCGACGCCATCGCGGCCGTGTTCATCGGCGGTGCGGCCGTCTCGGGGGGCATTGGCACCGTGACCGGTTCCATCGTCGGTGGCCTGGTCATGGCGGTGCTGAACAACGGGCTGCAGCTGCTCGGCGTCGGCGCCGACCGGGTGCAGATCATCAAGGGTCTCGTGCTCCTGATCGCGGTGGGCGTCGACGTCTGGAACAAGAGCCAGGGTCGGCCGTCGTTGATCGGGTTCCTGACCCGAAAGAGCAAGACCGGCGAGTTTCCGTCTGAGCCGCCGGCCGTGATCCCGACCTCCGGCACGCCGGACTCAGCACGGCCGTCGGATAATCCCTCCTGACCCGCCCGGTTCCGGGCGTTGCTTCACCCTTCCCTGCACCAACCTCTCCCACAGAAAGTGATTGACAATGCGAAAACTCCTTACGACCACCGCGATTGCCGCGGTCGCCTTGATGGCGCTGTCGGGTTGCTCGACCCGCACCGACACGACGTCCGGATCCAGCGCTGCTGCCGGTTTCCCGGCTGACTCGCTCATCGGCGTCGCGCTCCCGTCGAAGACCTCCGAGAACTGGGTCCTCGCCGGCGGGCTGTTCGAAGACGGCCTCAAGGCTGCCGGCTTCAAGGGCGACGTGCAGTATGCCGGTGCCTCGACCACGGTCAAGGACCAGCAGGACCAGATCTCGGCCATGGTCACCAAGGGCGCCAAGGTCATCATCATCGGCGCGGCCGACGGCGGCCAGCTCGGCACCCAGGCCAAGGCGGCGCACGACGCCGGCGCGATCGTGATCGCCTACGACCGTCTCATCCTGAACACCGACAACGTCGACTACTACGTCGCCTACGACAACTTCAAGGTGGGTGAACTCCAGGGCCAGGCGCTCCTGGACGGCCTCAAGGCGAAGAAGCCGGCCGGCCCGTACAACATCGAGTTGTTCTCCGGCTCGTCGGACGACGCGAACGCCCCGGTCTTCTTCAACGGCGCGATGAGCGTGCTGCAGCCGAAGATCGACGACGGAACCCTCGTCGTCGGTTCGGGCCAGACGGACATCAAGCAGACGGCAACCGCCGGCTGGAAGGCTGAGAACGCGCAGAGCCGGATGGACTCGCTCCTGACCAGCACCTATGGCGCCAAGGCGATCGATGGCGTCCTCTCCCCGAACGACACCCTCGCCCGCGCGATCATCACCTCGGTGAAGGCCGCAGGCAAGCCGATCCCGGTCGTCACCGGTCAGGACTCCGAGGCGGAGTCGGTCAAGTCGATCATGGCCGGCGAGCAGTACTCCACCATCAACAAGGACACCCGTGTTCTCGTGGCCCAGGCCATCGATATGGCGAAGGTCCTGCAGAAGGGCAAGACCCCCGAGGTCAACGACACCAAGTCGTACGACAACGGCAAGAAGATCGTCCCCGCCTTCCTGCTCCCCCCGGTCATCGTGACCAAGGCCAACGCGGCCGAGGCATACGCGAACGACCCGAAGCTGTCGCCGCTGACCAAGTAGCAGCCAGCCTCACAGCGCACTGAAGAAAGGGCCGGTCCTCTCGGGGGCCGGTCCTTTCTCCGTGTCCGCCCGCCCGTGCCCGTGTCCGCCCGCCGGGGTGGCTCGCGGCCCGGGCCCGAGAAGCGGGCGCGGCGTTGAACGTGCGCCCGCTTCCCAAAGGTGCGCCGCGAGTGTGTGTGGTTCTGCGCGCGGTGCCGTGGCTGTGGAGGCAACCTGCTCTCGGGGGAAGGCGCGCGTTTGTCCACAGGGCGGCATCCGGCTGGGTTGTGCACGGATGCGGCGGCGCACGCACTGGGGCGAGCCCGCGCCGCCACGGTGAGGGATGACCGATATTCGCAGCTCCGTCAGGGCCGATCTGCTGGACACCGTCAGCGCGCGACATGGCGGGCTCATCCCGGCTGCAGCGCTTCGCGAGAGCGGCCTCAATTCGCACGCGGTCGAGGCCTTGGTCCGCGACGGTTCGCTGGTGCGTCCGCGCAGGGGCCTCTACGTGCCGGGGGAAACGTGGCGCTCCGCTGACCCCGACGAGCGATATCGCCTCTACGTGCGGGCGACCGCTGCCATGGCCGCGCGGCCGATAGTTGTGTCGCACCTGTCGGCGGCCACATTGCACGGACTCCCGACCATCGGACACTGGCCGCGCACCGTCCACACGCTCAACCTTGACGCGTCCGGCGGCAGCACGGCGCGGCACCAGACCAGTCATCGCGGGGGTCCTGACCCGGAACTGCAGGTCATTGACGGCGTCCTGGTGACGTCGCTCGCCCGAACCCTCATCGACGTAGCCGCGGCCACGAGCTTCCTGATCGGGGTCGTAATGATCGACGATGCACTCCGGGTCGACCGGGAACGAGTGGCAAGTGCGGCGCGGCGCGGCATCCTTCTTCCAGCCGCTCTCACAAAAGCCCTCCTGTTCGCCGAACTCGCGGCGGTGAGCCCGCGGTTCGGTGCCAGGCAGGCGAACCGCGCCATCGAGTTCGGCAACGCCCTGTCGGCCAACGGCGGGGAATCGATGAGCCGGGTGCGAATCTTTCAACTCGGATTCGAGGTGCCCGAGCTGCAGGTTCCGTTTCGGAACGTCGAGGGGCGCGACTACTGGGTGGACTACTACTGGCGACGGGTGCGCAAGATCGGTGAGTTCGACGGAATGCAGAAGTACACTCGCGGCAGGGTACTGGCGGGGCGGGATCCCGGCGAGGTTGTCTGGCGGGAGAAGCGTCGTGAGGATGCGCTGCGCCGGCACTCCGACAGCTTCGACCGCTGGGACTGGGACACGGCATTGTCGCCCGTTCTCTTCGACCGTTTTCTGCGCGAGCGCGGTGTGCCGCGGGCGTGAGGGGCGCGGTGTGGTGCGCGCACATCCGGGCCACTCCCGCGCGGGCGAGGGATGTCGCGGCACGTGTTTGAGAACCCGGCCCGTCGTAGAACGTGCGCCGGGTTCTCGGCGGTGCGCCACGAGGTGGTGGCGTGCGGGAGTGGTGGCGTGCGGGAGTGGTGGCGTGCGGAGAAGACGTGGCGCGCGGGGACGGGACGGAACGGAACGCGGGCGGGCGGGCACGGCGCCCTGTGGGGGTCGCGACACGCCGCAGCAGTTTCCACAGGGGCAACCTCGGGTGGGCACCGGCCTGTGGATAACTTTCGCGAATGCCGCGGAGAATCGGCGTTGTCGCATCCGCTGGGCTGTGTACAACCGGTGGAATGTCGGTGGATAACTACATAATTGTAATTACTGCATGTAGTGGCCATTCCTATTTCCGATCACTACATGTAGTATAAAAGTTCAACACAGCACGCCTTGAACTTCAGATTTCACATGAAAACCGATTTTGAGCACTGAGTTTGAATACTGATTCCTGAACGACGAGAAAGGCCCTCCCATGGCAATCACGGTCTACACCAAGCCCTCCTGCGTGCAGTGCACGGCGACCTACCGCGCCCTGGACAACAAAGGCATCGAATATGAAATCCTCGACCTCTCGGTCGACGAGAAAGCCCTCGAGGCCGTCAAGGCCCTGGGCTACCTGCAGGCTCCCGTCGTCATCACCGACGAGGACCACTGGTCGGGCTTCCGCCCCGACAAGATCAACGAACTCGCGCAGCGCCTCGCGTAACCGCGGGGCTCTGGCTAGCCGGGCTCGGGCCGCGACCTCCAGCGCGCGGTTCACTACATTGCGGTCTTTTTCACACACGAAGGGGGTGTTCAGTGACCGATATCGTTTATTTCTCCAGCACCTCGGGCAACACGCACCGCTTCGTTGAGAAGCTCGGGCGGCAGGCGGCCCGCATCCCGCTCCACGCGCGGGACCAACCGCTGCGCGTCGAGGAGCCCTACGTCCTGGTGGTGCCGACCTATGGTGGCGGCGAAACCAAAGGCGCGGTGCCCAAGCAGGTGATCAGATTCCTGAACGACGAGCACAACCGGTCGCTCATCCGTGGGGTCATCGGCGCGGGCAACACGAACTTCGGCACGGCCTTCTGCGTCGCCGGTGACATCATCGCCGCGAAGTGCAAGGTGCCCCACATGTATCGATTTGAAGTACTCGGAACGCCGGATGATGTGCGCATCGTTCACGACGGATTGGAAGAATTTTGGAAGCAACAGCCGTGAAGACCATGACTCACCCGGCCCCAGGCCTGGCAATGGACTACCACTCCCTCAATGCCATGCTCAACCTGTACGGCCCGAACGGGGAAATCCAGTTCGACAAGGACCGTGAGGCGGCGCGGGAATTCTTCCTGCAGCACGTCAACCAGAACACGGTTTTCTTCCACAGCTTGCGCGAGCGCCTCGACTACCTGGTCGAGAAGGAGTATTACGAGCAGGCCGTGCTCGACCAGTATTCGTTCGAGTTCATCACCAGCCTCAACGACCTGGCCTACTCGAAGAAGTTCCGCTTCCAGACCTTCCTCGGCGCGTTCAAGTACTACACCTCCTACACACTGAAGACGTTCGACGGCAAACGTTACCTCGAGCGTTTCGAAGATCGTGTCGTGATGACCGCCCTCGGCCTCGCCCAGGGCGATGACCAGCTCGCGATTGCCCTCGTTGAGGAGATCATCGCCGGACGATTCCAGCCGGCCACTCCCACCTTCCTCAACTCGGGCAAGGCGCAGCGCGGTGAGCTCGTCTCCTGCTTCCTGCTCCGCATCGAAGACAACATGGAGTCGATCTCCCGCGGCATCAACTCGTCGCTGCAGCTCTCGAAGCGCGGCGGCGGCGTCGCGCTGCTGCTCAGTAACATCCGTGAGGCCGGCGCGCCGATCAAGCAGATTGAGAACCAGTCCAGCGGCATCATTCCCGTGATGAAGCTGCTCGAAGATTCCTTCAGCTACGCGAACCAGCTCGGCGCCCGCCAGGGGGCCGGGGCGGTGTACCTGCACGCCCACCACCCCGACATCATGCGTTTCCTCGACACCAAGCGTGAGAACGCCGACGAGAAAGTGCGGATCAAGACGCTCTCCCTCGGCGTAGTCGTGCCCGACATCACCTTCGAGCTCGCCAAGAAGGATGAGGACATGTACCTGTTCTCTCCCTACGACGTCGAACGCGTCTACGGGGTGCCGTTCGCGGACATCTCCGTGAGCGAGAAGTACTACGAGATGGTCGACGACCCGCGGATCAAGAAGTCGAAGATGAAGGCGCGTGACTTCTTCCAGACGCTCGCCGAGATCCAGTTCGAGTCCGGCTACCCGTACATCATGTTCGAAGACACCGTCAACGCGGCGAACCCGATCAAGGGCCGCATCAACATGTCGAACCTGTGCTCGGAGATCCTCCAGGTCAATACGCCGACCACGTACAACGAAGATCTGTCCTACGATTCGATCGGTAAGGATATCTCCTGCAACCTCGGGTCGATGAACATCGCCCTGTCGATGGACTCGCCCGACTTCGGCAAGACCGTGGAGACCGCCATTCGCGGTCTCAACTCGGTCTCGGAGCAGAGCCACATCTCCTCGGTGCGTTCGATCGAAGACGGCAACGACAAGTCGCACGCCATCGGCCTTGGCCAGATGAACCTGCACGGCTACCTCGCTCGTGAGCGGGTGTACTACGGCAGCGACGAGGCCATCGACTTCACCAACATCTACTTCTACACCGTGCTGTTCCACGCGGTCCGCGCCTCGAACAAGCTGGCCGTCGAACGCGGCCACGCGTTCGCAGGCTTCGAAGACTCCACCTACGCGTCCGGCGCGTTCTTCGACAAGTACACCGACCAGGTCTGGGCTCCCGCCACCGCCCGGGCCGCAGAGCTGTTCGAGACGTCGGGTGTGCGCGTGCCGACGCAGTCGGACTGGGCTGAGCTCAAGGCATCCGTCATGGAGCACGGCATCTACAACCAGAACCTGCAGGCCGTGCCGCCGACCGGGTCGATTTCCTACATCAACAACTCGACCTCGTCAATCCACCCGATCGCCTCGAAGATCGAGATCCGCAAGGAAGGCAAGCTCGGCCGCGTCTATTACCCGGCGCCGTTCATGACGAACGACAACCTGGATTTCTACCGGGATGCCTACGAAATCGGTGCCGAGAAGATCATCGACACCTACGCGGCGGCGACGCAGCACGTGGACCAGGGTCTCTCGCTCACGCTCTTCTTCAAGGACACCGCAACGACCCGCGACATCAACAAGGCGCAGATCTACGCTTGGCGTAAGGGCATCAAGACGATCTACTACATCCGCCTGCGCCAGCTGGCCCTCGAGGGCACCGAGGTTGACGGCTGCGTCAGCTGCATGCTCTGATCCAACCGCACCAGCGAACGGATGCACCGGTGGTCGGGTCTGGACAGGCTCGACCACTTGATCTCGACAGGCTCGATCACCGACTAAGGAAAGAACACATGATTGACAAGCTCAAGCTCGTCTCCCACGTTGACGCGATCAACTGGAACAAGATTGAAGACGAAAAAGACGTCGAGGTCTGGAATCGGCTGGTCAACAACTTCTGGCTGCCGGAGAAGATCCCGCTCTCCAACGACGTGCAGTCCTGGAACACGCTCACCCCGGTGGAGCAGCAGCTCACCATGCGGGTGTTCACCGGGCTGACCCTGCTCGACACGATTCAGGGTACCGTGGGCGCTGTTTCGCTGATTCCGGATGCGATCACCCCGCACGAAGAGGCCGTCTACACGAACATCGCATTCATGGAGTCTGTGCACGCGAAGAGCTACTCGTCGATCTTCTCGACGCTGTGCTCCACGAAGGAGATCGACGAGGCGTTCCGCTGGTCGACCGAGAACGTGAACCTTCAGAAGAAGGCCTCCATTGTCATGGACTATTACCAAGGCGACGACCCGCTCAAGCGCAAGGTCGCGTCGACCCTGCTCGAGTCGTTCCTGTTCTACTCGGGCTTCTACCTGCCGATGTACTGGTCCAGCCGCGCGAAGCTGACCAACACGGCCGACCTCATCCGCCTGATCATCCGGGATGAAGCGGTGCACGGTTACTACATCGGCTACAAGTACCAGAAGGGGCTCGAGGCGGCCACCCAGGAGCGCCGTGACGAGATGAAGGACTACACCTTCAACCTCGTCTACGAGCTGTATGAGAACGAGGTTCAGTACACGCAGGACCTCTACGACGAGGTCGGTCTGACCGAGGACGTCAAGAAGTTCCTGCACTACAACGCCAACAAGGCGCTGATGAACCTCGGCTACGAGGCCATGTTCCCGAAGGCCGTCACCGACGTGAACCCGGCGATCCTGTCGGCGCTCTCGCCGAATGCGGACGAGAACCACGACTTTTTCTCCGGGTCGGGATCCTCCTACGTCATCGGCAAGGCCGTCAACACGGAAGACGCGGACTGGGACTTCTGAAACAGGTGGTGCCGCGGGCAGGTGATCGCATCGCCCGCGGCAGCACCGAAGTTGTCGTCTCAGACGTCTAACGGCCCAGGGCCGCCCGCCGAGAGTGACACGGAACCGTTGCGTGACGACGTCACACACACTGTGACCGGTCACGCTGCTGAAGTCGTTCGCATGCGGGGACGTCGAGCCGGTGGTCCGCCGGGTATGTTCGACCGGGGACGGGCTCCTCTTAGCCTTTTTCCACCGATCGGCTGAGGCGGGGAGTCGTTTTCTGATTTGAGTTGCGGCGGCATGCTGGGGCGTGGTTGTGCGCTGAGCCTCGCTGCTCGTGGTGTTCCACTTGGCTTCCAGGTCGTGCCGGGTCGGGGTGGGCGGGTCACGTCGGGGTGGGGCTGGTTTGTGTGAAGGCGTGGTCGAAGAGGTGGGTCCAACCGGTTTCCCAGGGCCAGTTCTCGGGCAGGTGCAGCGTGATGCGCCGGGCTGAGGAGGCGATCCTTGCGGGGATGTTGATCAGTTTCCGGCGGATGGTCGCGGTCGTGGCCCGGGCCAGGCCGGTGCCGGCGGTCGTGGCGGCGGCGCGGGTGAGGTTGAAGGCGATGACGGCCAGCACCAGCCAGGCCGCGTTGGCGGCGAATACACCGGAGGGCAGGTGGGCCAGGGTGCTGGTGGTGAAGAACGCGTGGAAGCGGTGCAGGTCCAAGAGCGTGGTCTGGCCGGCGAGTTTGTGCTTGTTCAGTTCCGGGATCCGGCGCACGACGAAGCGGCCGGGGATGTGGTCCGACTTTTTCCGTGAGGTGAACGCGGTGTAGGGGATCTCGGCGACTTGGGCGTTGGAGATCCAGGTTCGGGTGTCCTCGTCGAAGATCGCGTGCGTGTACTTGATCGGCGTCCACCCGGTCGCCGGGATGGCCGCGATGCGCTTCCTGACGGCGGAATCGAGGCGGGCAGTGACGGAGACGTCCGCGCCGCCGGACAGTGCGGCGTGGATGGCCGCGAACGTGTAGAACGCGGAATCCGCGCGGAACAAGATCCGGGCGGCGGCCATCCCGGGCAGGCGTCGGAGGGTGGTGAGAGCGTCCCGGATCAGCCGGGTCGCGCCGTGCGGGGACGAGGCGGCGCCCCGGCGGAGGCGTTGAGCGAGAATGATCGGGGCGCCGGTGACTGTTTTCACTGTCGCGAGGATCGCGTTCAAACCCCGGACCCTGGACCCCGGAGTAGCCGAAGCTGGCGCCTTGTTTCTGGTGCCCGTGGACCTCGATTGAAAAGTGTCGTCCACGTCCAGGAACACATAGTCGTCGCCCGGTTCCGGAACAATCAGCGGGCTCTGGGCGGCGAGGCTGATCAGGAATCGGGACGCGATCGCATCAAGCTGGCGCACATGGCCGAACGTGAACGCGCGCAGGAACGACCCGAGCGTCGACGGTGCGTAGAGGTAGGCGAAGAGCTTCCGCATCCCGCCGTGGCGCAACACGGCCATATCATCGATGGAGTCCGCGCCGGCCACCATCCCCGCGACCAGCGAGGCGACTTTCAGCCCGGCGTGGGCGCCCTTGTCCGTGGGCACGCTCAACCATTTGTCAGCCAGGTGCCGCAGACCGGCCTTCTCGGCCAGTTTCATCGCCGGCACCAACCCCGCAGACGACACGAGGTTGGCGTCATCGAAGACGTGCGACACGGCGCGGGTGGTGTGCGAAACTTGAATCTACGAGATGCCCCTCTGAATCAGTCGAATTGTTCTGTGGTAAGTACAATTTTCCTTGATAAGACGGGCATTCTCTGTTTAACGCGCCGTTAGATCCCAATCCCGATCGGTGGATTGACGCTTCTATGGTTTTTGTCAAGCTGTTTGGGTGTCGAGTTTTCTGAAGAGTGAGCGTGAGATGTAGCGCTTGAGGCAGCGAAGTATCTCGTTGCGGGTTTTGCCTTCCTTGGTCCTCTTGGCGACGTATTCCAGGGTTTCAGGGTCGTGCTGGTAGCGGTTGAACGCGACGACCCAGAGGGCGCGGTTGAGTTGCCGGTCACCGCCTCGGTGGAGGCGGTAGCGAGTTGTGTTCCCCGACGACGCGGGAATCGGCGCAGCGCCCGCGAAACGGGCGAACGCCGCCTCACCGTGGATGCGGCCCTTGTGGGACCAAGTGACGATGAGTTCCGCAGCGACGAAGGGGCCGACGCCGGGTTCGTCGAGAAGCCAGGCCGCGATGGTTTTGACGTGCTTTCGGAGGCCTGCCTCGTTGTGCTTGAGCTCGCCGTCACGGCGGATGATCTCCTGCGCCTCACGGATGGCTTCCTCGCGGATCGTGGCAGCGCCGACGTCATCGCTGGGATGGGCACGCCACTGGCCAATCTGGGTGACCTGAGTCGCGGTGATGGGCCGGCGTGCGTCGATGCCGAGCCAGTGCGCGCGAAGCAATGCGGTGAGCTGGTTGATGGTGGCCGTCCGGGCGGTGCTGATGGCGTTGCGGGCAGTCAGCAGCACGCTCAAAGCGGCGTGGTCGCCGGTGTGCGTGCGGGGGGTGATTACCCGTTCGATTGGCAGGGCGAGGGCGTGGCGGGCGGCGAGTTCAGCGTCGATCTGGTCGGTCTTGCCGACGCGGCGGACGCCGCGCTTGGGAGGTCGTGTTTCAGCGACGGCGATGCCTTCCCGTGCCAACAGATCATTGAACTGGGCGCCGTAGGAGGCGGTACCTTCCATCGCCGCCAGCATGCGCCCAGGCGCATGGCGCAGCATCCAGGCGTGGGCGCGTTTGAGCCCAGCCGGGCTCGTCGGGAAAGTGTCCCCGGCTTGCTTGGCACCGTGGGAATCGAGGACGACTAACGTGTGGGTTTTGGCATGGGTATCGACCCCGATGACGTGGTCGAATTCTTGTGAGACGATGGTCACGATAACTCCTTCACCATTCGAAAATGCGGGTGTTATTACGTGCCGGTCTGGGATTCCTCACGGACATCTCTGTAATGAGCCACGGTCCCCGTGAGGGGTTCGGGCAGGCTTCTAATCAAGTCACGTCGAGGGCCACAGGCCGGCCCCGACACGATGCAGGAAGCGGACAAGTCAATCCCAAGACACGTTCTGAAGAACGGTCAGAGGCTTAGTGAGTCACACTCCTGCAAGCATCACGACCAGCCTGCCAGCTGATAACCAGACCAGCTAAAAGCCATTACAGAGGCTTACCCGTGGCGGCGCACGCAACGACGACCCACGGTCTCGCCGGGGTGTCGCCTGGGCCGGAGCGGGCCGTGCCTTCTGCCATCGTCACGTCCGCTATGCGAGGTGTCGGGCAGACGCGCCAGCACCTCGCAGCCAACAATCGCACCCCACCTGGAACCGACAACCGGCTTGCGTCGACAAGCGGCTTGTGTCGACAACCGGTTGGTACACCGTCGACATGCCCACGGCGCGCCAGGCCACCGCCCGCATGGCGTGCCAGTCGGCGGGACTGGCCGAGCGTCAGCGGCCGCTGACCTCACCAGGTTTGCCGAAGGCAATCCGGGAAACCTGGCTCCGCGACGCGCGCGCACGGACGTGCATGGGCCTTGAGGTCGAGGCTCAACACCAGGATGAGGTTCAACCTCGACACCGCGCTGGGCGAAGAGCTGAGCCGGGCAATGACACGGGATGCCTGGAACCGGTTCGAGGCGTTGGTGGCGACCGGCAACGCGGGGCAATACACCGGCGGGGTGCGCATCGAACACCAGGTGCAGGCCCACCGTCACGGCAGCGTCACGAGCAACGCCCGGTAGCCGCAGGGCGCGGGTAAGCCAACGGCCGGGAGCGCAGTGCGCTCCCGGCCGTTGGTGGTAATTCGCTTCGGGAGGGTCAGTTCCCGGCCTTGGCGTGCGCACCGGTGTCAGTGCTGCCCGGCTTGGTGTCGCTGTGCGTATCGGCTCCGGCCTCGTTCTTGCCCTGCGAGTGCGACTTTGCGCCGGCCTGGATACGCTCGACGATCTTTTGGATGTCGTGACCGTAGTCGCCGTTCAGCGCGGCCTTTTCGATCGCCTGGGCTGCGGCATCCTGCTCGGCGGCCGGAGCATTCTTCAGGTCGGTCAGGGCGGACTGCAGCTCGGCCGGGAGCTTCGAGAACAGCGCGGGGTTGTCGACAACGCCGAGGGCCAGCTTCGTGACCGAGGGGGCGGTATCCGTGCCCGTCGCGGTGTCCTCACCGAGTGCGCTGTGCAGCGCGGCGGCCAGCGGATGCGTGGGGTCGTTCTTCACGGCCAGCGCGACCTTGGCGATCTGTTCGCCGTAGCCACCGTCCAGGGCGGTGGTTTGGATGGTCTGCACCGCGGCGGCCCGGTCGGCCGCTGACGCGTCCTTGAGGGTGGTCAGGTCGGCCTGCAGATTTGCCGGCAGGCTCGCGAAGAGTTCGGCGTGGTCGACGAGCGTGGCCGCGACCTTCTGCGCCTTCTCGTTCACACTCTTTCCGTGGGAGAGGTCGCCGCGGAGCTCCTTCTGAATCGAAGCGAGGAACGCGTCGCCCGAGGTTGACTCGGCGGATGCGCTGGAGCTGGCCGTGTGCCCGGGCGCCGGGGTGAGTGGGGTAGCGCTCGCACCCTGCACGCCTGCACCGAGAAGAGCGCCCGCAGCCAGAACGGATGCTGCCCCGATGGTGAGGCGCTTCGTGCGGGATGCGCGGGGCGACTGGAAGATCTTGTTCTCGTTCATGGTGGTTCCTTTCGATTGCGGCGACCGTTTCGGCGAAAAACCCGGGCGGGCCGCACGTAGTCACCGGGCGAGTCTAGGCAGGCGAATTGTGCGGCCCGTCACTGCGGGCAGAGAAACCCGGTCGCAAACGGATGCAGCCCCTCGGCGCGTCGGCCGGACCGCGGCGACCCAGCGTGTAACCGCCGGCGCCGGGATTCGGCTCTCACCGGGGGATGCGTCCGACCGGCGAGGACGGCGGGCGGAAGGGCCGTATCCAGTCCGCCCAGCTTGTGTGCGCACCGGAGATTACGCTCTGCGCGGAGTTCCCGTGCGAAGTCAGCGCGGGTCGACCACCGGAACCGTCTCGGGCTCGCCCGTCGCAGAGAGAGAAATGACATTCTGGGCCTGGATGCGGACGTACTCCGCGAGCGTGTGGTCGGAAAGGAATCCGACGTGGGGCGTGACGATGGTGCGTTCGTGGGCGAGGAGCGGATGATCGGCGGGAGCCGGCTCGGCGTCGAGCACATCGAGTCCCGCCCCGCGGATCTGCCCGCTGTCCAGCGCGCGTGCGAGAGCGGGCGTGTCAATCAATTGGCCTCGACTGACGTTGACCAGGTAGCTACCCGGTTTCATCCGCGCGAGCGACTCGGCATTGATGATCCCGCGCGTTTCCGGCGTCAGCGGCAGGTGGAGGGAGAGCACGTCGGCGGAGGCGAGCACCTCGTCGAATCCCGCCAGGTGCACGCCCAGGGACTCCAGCCGGGCGGTCGCCTCCGGATTCTGCGCGAGGTAAGGGTCGTAGCCGATGATCTCCCCGAACAGCGATGATGCGAACCCGGCCAGCTTCGCGCCTATTCGGCCCAGCCCCATCAGCCCCAGCGTCTTCTGGCTGAGGCGGGGCGGAGTCCTGGCCGGACGCGCGTTCCAGTCCTCGCCGGCGACCCGCTCGAAGAACGGGAAATCCCGGGTCGTCGCCAGGATGAGTCCGAGCGCATGGGTGGCGACTTCTTCGGTCGCGACACCGGGCAGGTTGGTCACCCACACGCCGGCCGAGCGCGCCGCGTCGAGGTCGACGTGGTCGAATCCCATCGAGATGAGCGAGATGATCCGCAGGTCCGGCAGCCCGGCGATCACCCAGTCCGGAATCGGCGCGTAGCCGACCAGCAAGGCCTGGGCGCCTCGCGACTCCGCCAGGATCCGCTCGGGGTCGAGCGTTTCCAGGAAGCGAACTGTGAAGCCGCTCTGTTCCAGAAGGCGGATGCCCGGGGTCGGGTCGATGTCCTCGTTGTCGGTGTAGATCGCCAAGGGCTTCGTCATCTACAGGACCTTCGACAGGAACGTCTGGGTGCGCTTGTGCTGCGGGTTCGAGAGAACGTCCCTTGGGGCACCCTGCTCGACGACGACGCCGCTATCCATGAAAACGAGGTGGTCGCCGACCTCGCGGGCAAAGGCGATCTCATGGGTGACGACGATCATCGTCATGCCGCTTGCGGCGAGGTCCCGCATGACGTCGAGCACCTCGCCGACGAGTTCCGGGTCCAGCGCGCTCGTCGGCTCGTCGAAGAGCATGAGCTTGGGTTTCATGGCGAGGGCCCGGGCGATCGCGACGCGCTGCTGCTGTCCGCCGGAAAGCTGCGACGGATATTTCTGAGCCTGGTCTGCGAGGCCGACGCGTCCGAGGAGCTGCATGGCGTGCTCACGAACCTCCGCCTTCGGCAGGCGCCGGACATCCATCGGCGCGAGCATCACGTTCTGCAACGCGGTCATGTGGGCGAAGAGGTTGAAGCGTTGGAACACCATTCCGATGTCGCGTCGCTGGTCGGCGACTTCGTTCTCGTTCAGCTCATAGAGCTTGCCCGACCGCTCGCGGTACCCGACGAGCTGGCCGTCAACGGACAGTCGGCCCGCGTCGATGCGCTCGAGGTGGTTGATGCAGCGCAGCAAGGTGGACTTTCCCGAGCCCGACGGTCCGAGAACGCAGAAGACCTGACCCGTGCGAACCTCAAGGTCGATGCCCTTGAGTACTTCGACGTGGCCGAAGGACTTGTGCACGTTTTCTGCTGTGACCATGGGAGCGCTCATGAGCCCGCTCCACCTTTCGCGTAGACGACGGGCCGGTCGCCCGGCGTGATCACCGGAGAGGTGACCCGGCCTGGCTTGAGATTGAGCAGGATTCGACGACGGCGAGGCGCGACTCCGGCGACCCCCCTGGCGAACCGTTTCTCCAGTCGCATCTGGATCAGCGTGGAGATCGTCGTCAGGGCGAGGTACCAGATGCTGGCGACGATGAGCAGCTCGAAAATGTAGAAGTTGCGTGACGAAATGACTTGCGCCCGGTTGAGCAGGTCCGGCGCCGCGATCACGGTGACGAGCGAGGTCATCTTCAGCATGGTGATGAGCTCATTGCCCATCGGCGGAATGATGACCCGCATGGCCTGTGGCAGCACGATCTTGAACATGGTCGACCGGCGGCGCATCCCCAGTGCCATGGCGGCTTCGCTCTGGCCGTGGTCTACCGAGAGGATGCCGCCGCGAACGATCTCCGCCATGTAGGCGCCCTCGTTGAGGCCGAGCCCCAGCAGCGCGGCCACGAAAGCCGTGATGACCGTGTTCGTGTCGAGGCTGAATTCGCCCAGCCCGAGCCGCGGAAAGAACAGGGCCAGGTTGAACCAGAGCAGAAGCTGGACGAGCACCGGGGTGCCGCGGAAGGCCCAGATGTAGCCTCCCGCGACGGAGTTCAGCACCCGGTTCGGCGACAGGCGCATGACCGCCACGGTGACGCCGAGGGCGGCACCGATGATCAGAGACAGCACGGTCAGGGAAATGGTGACCCACAGCCCGCTCAGGATCGTCGGACCGAACAGGTTCGCGGCGATGATGGACCAGTCCAGGTTCTCATTTGTGGCGACGGCGTAGATGAAGGCAACCAGCGCGGCGAGCACGATGACGCCCGAGACCTGCTGTCCCCAATGTCGGACTGGGATGGCACGAATCGGAGTCTTCGCGTCAGTGGGCGCCGGCAGGCCGCTCATTACAGGGTGCCGCCGTTGACCATTACCTCGGTGACCGCGCCTGAGCCCAGGTCATGCTTGTCGAGGATGGACTGGTACGTGCCGTCGGCGATCAGTTTTTCGACGGTCGCCTTGACTGCGTCCCGAAGGCCGGCGTCTTCCTTGGTGAACATCGGCCCCATGACGACGGGCAGGAGCGGCTGGTCGTTGCCGATTTCAAACTTGCCCTTGCCGCCGTCCGCCGCGGCGTTGTAGCGCGCGACGGCATCCTGGGAGAAGGAGGCGTCGGCACGGCCGCTGTGCACTTGCAGCATCGCGTCCGCGTCGGTGGCCAACGCCGTGACGGTGATCGCGTTGCCAGCGCACTCTGCGGTGTTGAACTTCTCCAGCAGGCTGACCTGGGTCGAGCCCTCCAGGGCCGCCACCTTCCGGCCGCACAGGCCTTCGACGCCCGTGATGGCCTTGGGGTTGCCGGCCGGGACGACGATGCCCTGGCCGGTGAGGAAGTAGTCGACGAAGTCGTACTTCGCCTGGCGCGCCTTCGTGTCGGTCATGGCCGCAACGACGACGTCAATCCGTTTGGCGTCGAGGGCCGGGAGCAGGCCGTCGAAGGCCATGTTCGTAACGTCGACCTTGAGGCCGAGTTCGGCGCCGATCGCGTGGAAGAGGGCCATGTCGAGCCCGACGACGGTGCTGTTGTCGGCGTCCAGGTACTCGAACGGCGGGTAGAAGGCCTCGGTGCCGATCTTGAGCACGCCCGCCTCCTTGATGTCCGCGGGGAGCATGGCGCGGAGGGTTGAGTCCGCCGTGGGGGACGGGTCCGTGCCGGCCGCCTTGCCGGCTTCCGCCGAGCATCCGGCCAGCAGGGTCGCGGAAACCGCAAGGGTCACCCCGAGAACAATTGCCTTTCGCGTACCGCGCATTTTCATGGACAGCATGGCTCCTCCTTGAGCGTGAAATCGGGATGATGGTCAGACGATCATTGCATGAATGTAGAACATTATGACGTCTTTGCCGATAATTGTCCTACGATGGAGCAATGTTGACGACAATGATGACTGACGCACCCCCGACTACCCTCCACCACAACGGCGGGGCGGCGGTCGCCGAGACCCTGCAGGCGCACGGGGTCGATACGATCTTCGGCATCCCGGGCACCCACAACCTCGAGATCTACCGGCATCTCGTGCGCCTGGGCATCAGGCCGGTCACCCATCGCCACGAGCAGGGCGCCGGCTACGCCGCGGACGGCTACAGCCAGGTCGCAGGCAAGCCGGGCGTTGTCATCACGACCAGCGGCCCTGGCACGCTGAACGCCATGGTCGCCGCGGGCACGTCCTACGCGGAATCCCGTCCGGTTCTCATCATCTCATCGGGACTACCCTCCGGCACGGAGCACCTCGACGGGGGCGAGCTCCACGACACGAAGGACACCCTCGCCGCCATGGCGAGCATGACAGAGTGGAGCACCCGGGCGAGGACGCCGCGGGAAGCGACCGAGGCGATCGCCCACGCCTTCGAGGTCATGCGCACGGGGCGTCCGCGGCCGGTCTACGTGGAGATCCCGAGCGATGTGCTCGGCCAGGACTGGGACGGCCGGATCGCCAGAGCCGGTTCCACGCCCACCCCGTCGCTGGACGACGCGCTCGTGCATCGGGCTGCCCAGCTGCTCGGCGGCGCCAGCCACCCGGCGATCATCGTCGGCGGCGGCTCTCGCGGAGCCGACGCGCAGGTGCGCCGGCTTGCCGAGGCGCTCTCGGCACCCGTGATCTCGACCTGTAACGGCAAGGGGGTGCTGCCGGAGGATCACCCTCTCTCGCTGGGGGCGCAGATTCGCCTGAAGGCGGCCCAGGACTGGCTGAATGCCAGCGACGCGCTGCTGGTGATCGGAAGCGAACTGGGTGACTCCGATCTGTGGGAGGGCAAGATCACGTCGCCCCATGTCATCCGCATCGACATCGCCCAGAGCCAGCTGGCCCTCAACGCGCCGGCGCGGATTGCCATCCACGCGGATGCCGCCGAAGCGCTGACCGCGATCCAGGCGGCTCTCGACCAGCAGGGCGCCCTCGCTGAACCTTCCGATGCAGCGGCCGGCGATCTGGCCGAGCTCAAGGCGGCCCTCGCGGCCGAAGCTCGCTCCGACGGCGAACTCTGGTTTGACATCAACAATGAGCTCCGCCTGGCCCTGCCCGAGAACACAATCATCACGGGCGATTCCTCGCAGGTGACCTACTTCGGAACCGTGCACTTCTTCCCCGTCCCGTCGAAGAACTCGTTCCTCTATATGCCGCGCGTTGCCACACTCGGTTACGCCCTCCCCGCCGCGATCGGCGCGAAGGTGGCCAGGCCCGACGCGCCGGTCATCGCGCTCCTCGGGGACGGGGCGCTCATGTTCTCAATCCAGGAGCTGATCACCGTCGTCGAGCAGGGTCTGACGATAGTGGTCGTTGTTGCGAACAACGGCGGATACCGCGAGATCCGCGACCAGCAGGCGGCACGGGGCATCGCCCCGGTGGGCGTGGACCTGCATGTGCCTGACCTGGTGGCCCTGGCGAACGCGATCGGGGCGACCGGCGAGCGCGCCGCGAATGCCCAGGATGCTGCCGCCCGTGCCCGCGCGGCCCTCGGGCGCCCGGGTCCCACCGTCATCACCCTCGACTTTCCGTAACGGTGCGTCGTTCTTCCCGGGCGGTGGGGGTCCGGGAAGAACGGCTAGGCTTCGGCGGCGTCGAGCCGGGCGCGGAGCCGGCGAATGGTTTCGTTGATGTGATCCTGGACGAAGCGCGCGGCGCCCGCCCTGTCCCCGGCAGCGATCGCCTCGTAGATGCGCCGGTGTTCGTCCAGGAAAGACTCGTCCTCTGCGTAGTCGAGACGCGAGGCGGCGAGGGCGTTGAGGAAGAAGGAGAGTTCCACCGCGATCTGGGCGTAGAAGGCGTCGATGCGCTCGCTGCGGAAATTGCGAACCGTGGCGGCATGGAACGCGAGGTCCTTCGCGACGATCTCGCGGTCGTCGCCCTCCGTGGCGGCGCGTTCCAGGTCGTCGAGTGCTGACTTGATCCCGGCGATGTTCTCGGCGTCGGCGGGGAGGGAGACGGCGCCCACCTCGAGTCCGCGACGAGCGTCGTAGAGGTTGATCAGCGCATCCTTGGTCGGCTCGGCGACGATCGCCCCATGGTGCATCTCGTGACGGATGAGACGGCTTTGGCCGAGCAGCAACACGGCTTCGCGAACGGTGTTGCGGGACACGCTGAGAGCGGTGGCGATCGCGTTTTCCCGCAGGGGAGTGCCGGGTTTCAGCTCGCCTGCGAGGATCAGCGTCGTGATGTGGTCTCGCACGTGTTCCGCGGTGCTGACGCGCTGAACGGACATCTTCGTCAAACCTTGCATGGGCGCCAGTCTATTGCTCCTGCCCACATTGTTGTACGGTCCGACATTGGGACGCGCGGAGTGGGCTCCCGGTCCAGGCCGCGCGTCCGTTTGCCGCGGACTGGAGTTTGCACGGGAAATGAGTTTGTCAGGCTGCAGCGCTCTCGTGTGAATTGATCCTCTTCGGTGAATCCGCTTTGTCAGTGAATTCGGGTACGGCGGCTGGAACACCGCCGCCAACCCGCGGATCGGTGTGCAGCAGAAATTCGAACACGATCTCAACGGCGTGCTCGTCGACCTCAATTCGTTCGACGCCGCTCTCCTCACCGCCGCCCAGGGCTGTTCGGCGCTGACCTCGTGCTGACCATCCTGATGCCCGAAACGCACTGAGGTCGCCCGAACCGCACCGGCCATGCCCGAAAGGCGAGCGTGCTGCCTCAGCGCGGCCAGAACTCCTGCGCGCGGCACGGCTGGCCGCCGACCAGGTTCAGGCAGGACCCGAAGACGGTGGGATAGCCCTCCGTCTGCGCGGGGCCGAACCAGGCCGTGTAGAACAGCCAGAAATTCAGGTTGCCGTGGGTGGAGCAGCCGTCGCCGTCGTCTCCCGGCTGGGCCAGGGCGGCCTTGTTGGGCTGGTACGGCGTGTAGTTGTAGAGGTTGGCCGTGGCCTGGTTTCGAATGCGCACCGGAGACGCCCCGCAGGTGGGGTCAGGGTTGTAGCCGACATCCACGACGCCCACCTTGTAGGCACGGTCCGGCTCCTGGGTGTACTGCCGGAACTGCCAGGCCGCCCGGTAGACCTGATTGAAAAAGCCGAAATACTCCGTGTCGCAGTCGGCGGTGTCGGGGCAGCCGTACCCGGTCGCGCGCAGATAGCCGGATGCGCTGGGTCGGGTCAGCAGGGACTGCTCCTTCTGCAGGAGCACCAGCAGCACCCGCGGGCTGATGGTGCACGCCTTCGCGACCTTGGCGATGATGCGGCTCGCGCGCTCGGCGGCGGCCGGGTGATAGGCCGCGCAATGCCCGGCGCCCTGGGTGGGCTGGGCCGTGGTGGCCTCCCTGAACTCCCAGAGGCACGGCGCGTCCGCCCGGGCGACGCACCTTCGGTGCTCAAGGAACGACTGGATGTCGGCCTCGGTCATGGCGTCGGGGTTGAAGAAGTTGTAGTCGCTGATAATCGTGCCAGGGTCGAAGGCCGCCGGCGCCGCGATCGTCTCAATCCGGCGGATCGAGCCGCCGAGCGCGAAGCCGGAGCCGACGACGACCACGACGATTGCGGTCACCAGCGCGAGGAGTTTGCGGCGCGGCGTACCGAGGTGCATCATGGGGAAACCCTATCGGGGCCCGGCGGGAGAGCGCTGGGAGGCTCAGCCGCGCCCCGTGCCTAGTCCTCGTCGTCGACCACGACGAGGGTGACGGCGATGTTGCCGCGGGTGGCGCGGGAGTACGGGCAGACCTGGTGCGCGGCCTCAAGGACCTCCTGGGCGGCCCGGGCGTCGATGCCGGGCAGCTGGGCTTCGATGGTGACCTCGAAATCGAAGCCGGTGGCCATGCCGCCGACCAGGTGCACGGTGAGGGTGACCGCCGAGTCCGCCACGTCCAGCTTCCGCTGCCGGGCGACGCCCTTCAGCGCGTTGTGGAAGCAGGCCGCCCAGCCGCTGGCGAACAGCTGCTCCGGGTTCGTGCCGGGCCCGCCGTCGCCGCCCATCTCGGCCGGCATTGACAGGTCGAGGTCAAGCTTGCTGTCGCTCGTGACGACCTTGCCGGTGCGGCCGCCCCAGGATGTGGCGGAGGCGGTGTAGACGGCGGTGCTGGTTGGGGCGGCGGTGCTCAGTGCGGTGGGGGTACTCATGAAGGTCCTTTTTCTGCTGGGGGAGAGGGACACTAGGAACAGGCCCTCACGGAAGTGCTTCGTATTCGAAACAACTAGGAGTGACCGATGAGTATTCCCCCGGATGATTTCCAACCGGCGGTGACCCCGGATGAGATGCGCGCGTGGGCGGCGATCTTCGAGACATCCAACATCGTGCAATACGCCGCCGACCGGCAGCTTCGGGATGCCGTCGGCCTCACCCTGGCCCAGTTCGAGATCCTCGCCCGCATCGGCGAGGGGGTGGAGGGGGGCCGAAGGATGACCGACATCGCCGACGATCTCACCGTCTCCCGGAGCGGTCTGACGTACCAGGTCGACCAGCTGGAGAGGAAGGGGTTGGTCGCCCGCCGCCCGGCCGGCGACGACGAGCGGTCGGTCGTCGCGCACCTCACTCCCCGGGGCGCCGAGTGCCTGGCAGCCGGCAACCCCGGCTACGTGCGGCTCGTGCGCGAGATGCTGTTCGACCGGATCAGCCAGGCCGACCTGCTCGCGGTCACGGACATCCTCGACTCGGTGCGCACGCAGCTCAAATCCCAGCCGAAACGGTCCACCCTCCGCCGGCCGCGCCGACAGGCGGGACCGGCCACTTAGTCGGTGGTGGCCGTGCCGCGGGTTGCTTCTCGGGCCACGCGGGTTGCGGCGGCGCGGTTTCGCCACCGGGCCCAGAGTCGGGTCAGGATGCGCTTGAGGAAAGCCCCGACCCGATGAGCCGCCGGGTACTCCGTGCCGAGGACCGCGAGCCCGAGGAAGACGATGAGCCAGCCGGGGCCGGGCAGGGGGACGAGGATGAGGCCGATGCCCACGATCCCGGCCCCGAGCAGACCGACCAGGATGCGGTAGATCCAGCGCACCCTGCGATGAAGCTCCACCCAGGCGCGGCAACGCAGCAGGAGGCGCCGGATCGGGTGACCGGGGTTGTTGCCGCTGTCGATCTCCTCTGGAATGCTGGCTCCCATGCCCCGAGGCTAGAACCGCCCGCTGGGAATGGACTGCGCGCTTCGGATCGGCTCCGACGGCCACGGCGCACGATCGCCGCCTGGGGTGGCGTGTGCGGCATCCGAGGTCCATTCGTCCCGTGTTCGGGGGCCTTTCTGGGCGATTTCTCTTGACAGCATTCAACTTAACCGGTTTAGTTAACAGTGCTGAACCGGTTCAGCACTCGAACCAGGAGACCCACAATGACGTACACCGCCGTTCGCGCATCATCCACCCTCACGGTCGTCGCGCTCGCGGCCGCCCTGTCGATGCTTCTGCTCGGGGCGGGCCCGGCCGCCGCGGCCGCATCGCCACTGACATCCGTCGCCGATGGTGGGCAGGGAGCCTCGGCGCCCCTGACCAACCTCGCGCATCTCGACTTTCTCCTGGGCGTTGTGCCACTCACGGCCATCGAGGGCCACACGACCTACGGCATCGAGTCCACGCCGACCGCCCAGGCGCCGTGGACCTACTCGAACAAGTTGCCCGACGGCAGCTACGGCCGCGTCGGCGGCGGGTCGCTCAACCCGGCCACCGGCCATTGGAGTCAGGGAGCGTACAACGCCGACGACATCGCCCGCACCGCGGTCGTCTACCTGCGCCACTGGCAGCAGACCGGCGACGCCGGCAGTCGGGAGCACGCGATGCAGACGCTCCGCGCCCTGACCTACCTGCAGACCTCCACCGGCCCGAACGCGGGCAACGTCGTGCTCTGGCAGCAGGCCGACGGAACGCTGACGCCGAGCGCAACGCCCAGGGAGCTGCCCGATCCGAGCGACTCCGCCGAGTCGTACTGGGTTGCCCGCACGGTCTGGGCCCTCGGCGAGGGGTACGCAGCCTTCACGGTCGCCGATCCGAAGTTCGCCGCGTTCCTCCAGGACCGGCTGCATCTCTCCCTCGACGCGCTCGGTCGCCAGTCGCTGGCCAAATTCGGCCGGTTCGATGTGGCCGACGGCGTGAAGGTGCCAGCCTGGCTGATCGGGGGCGGGGCGGATGCCTCGGCCGAGGCAGCGCTCGGACTCTCCGCCTACGTCGCGGCGGCGCCCTCCGACACTGCGGCGAGCACCACTCTCACCCAGCTGACGGAGGGCGTCGCCGCGATGTCCTCAGGATCGGTGAACGAGTGGCCGTTTGGGGCGATCATGCCGTGGAACAAGTCGCAGACCCTCTGGCATGCCTGGGGTGGCATGGCCCCTGCCGCCGTCGCGACAGCATCCGCCACGCTCGGCCGGACCGACCTGCTCGGCGCGGCCGTGAGGGATTCCGCCCAGTTCACGGCGCAGCTGCTCGCCGCCGGCGGACCGGACAACGCTTGGAGCCCCACCCCCGGTGAGGCGCAGATCGCCTACGGCGTCGACTCGCGGGTGCAGGGCCTGGTCGCCACGGCCAAAGCAGCGAACGCCCCCGGCTTGATCGACCTGGCCGCCGTCACCGCCGGCTGGTTCTTCGGCGCCAACCGGAGCGGGCTGCCTGCCTACGATCCGGCCACCGGCTCCGCCATCGACGGCATCGAACACGACGGCCGGGTCAACCCCAACTCCGGCGCTGAATCAACCGTCCACGCCCTGCTCACCATGCTGGCGCTGGACGCGAACCTCACGCTGAAAGCGAAGGCACTCGGCATCAACAGGACGGTCGGCACCAACGGCCTGAGTGTCGTCGAGGCCGAGGCCGGCACGATCACCGGGACCGGCGCCGTTGTCCGGCCCGCATCAGCGTGGACCGGCGAGGCCAATCTCTCGGGCGGAGCATACGTCGCCCTGGCCGCCGGTGACACCGTGAGCATCCCCGTTCCCGCCGCCGACCAGGCGCGCAACGTGTACCCGATCGTCAACCAGGCCGAGGCGCCCTCCGGCACCACGACCTGGTCCGCCGGTACGGCAAGGCTGGGCCGTACCGCCAACGGCGGTGCGGGCGCGCAGGGAATCACGGATGCGCCGGGCCGGCTCTTTCCGCTCACGCTCCAGCGCTCCCTCCCGGCCGGTGTCACCGCCTTCGTGGGGGCCACCGACGGTCCTGCCGCCGTGGACGCCCTTCTGGTGCAGCCGCTCGTCTCCACCATCTCGGTGACCGGGCCTGCCGGGAACAGCACCGTTTACGTCAGCGCGGACGGGGAGACGGCCCTGCGAACGGTGGATGTACCGCGCGGATTCCGACTGCAGCAGCAGGCGTTCGATGCGATCGGCAGACCGGCGGCGTCCGGGCGAGGCGACCGGACGGGCGGACCGTCCAGCACGGTGACGGTGGCACCCGGCGGCTTCACCGTGGCGAAGCTGGTGCGCAGGTAGGGTCTCCCCTTTCCGGCCCTGACCGGCCCACGGGCGGTCGACCATGACCGGAAAGGTCGAACTCGCCGGCGAGGGTCAGGCGGCCGGGAGGATCTCGGCGAGCAGCTTCTCGATCCGGGCCTTGATCTCGTCGCGGATCGGGCGAACGGACTCGATACTCTGGCCAGTTCTTCATCTCGAGTGGGCGTGCAGGGCAGTGGTGAGAAGAGGCTAAACCCGTTCGGGGACCGGTTCGGTGGCGGTGAATAGCGGGGGCGCCGAGCCGGGGAACAGGCAGGAGCGCAGCCAGAGGGCCAGGTAGACGAGGGCGAGCAGAGCCGGAACCTCGATCAGCGGGCCGACGATCCCGGCCAGGGCTTGGCCGCTCGACGCGCCGAAGGTGCCGACGGCCACGGCGATCGCCAGCTCGAAGTTGTTGCCGGCGGCGGTGAAGGCGAGGGTGGTCGTGCGCTGATAACTGAGGCCGACCAGCCGACCGAGCAGGAATCCGCAGAGGAACGTCACCGCGAAGTACACCAGCAGGGGCAGGGCGATCCGGGCGACGTCCAGCGGCCGGTCGATGACCTGCCGGCCCTGCAGGGCGAAGAGGAGCACGATTGTGAAGAGCAGGCCGTAGAGGGCGAGCGGGCCGACCCTGGGAAGGAAACGGTCCTCATACCAGGCCCGTCCGCGGGTGGCCTCGCCGACCCGGCGGGACAGGTAGCCGGCCAGCAGCGGGATGCCGAGGAAGACCAGCACGCTGGCGGTGATCGCCCAGAACGAGAACACCGCACTGGTGGTCGACAAGCCGAGCCAGCCGGGAAGCACCTGCAGGTAGAACCAGCCGAGGGCGCCGAAGGCGACGACCTGGAAGACGGAGTTGACGGCGACGAGGAACGCGGCCGCCTCCCGGTCGCCGCAGGCCAGTTCGTTCCAGATCAGCACCATGGCGATGCAACGGGCGAGGCCGACGATGATCAGGCCGGTGCGGTACTCGGGCAGGTCGGGCAGGAAGATCCAGGCCAGGGCGAACATCAGGGCAGGGCCGATGAGCCAGTTCAACACCAGTGAGGAGAGGAGGAGGCGACGGTCGCCGGCGACGGCGCGGGCATCCGAGAAACGCACCTTGGCGAGCACCGGATACATCATGACCAGAAGCCCAACGGCGATCGGGACGCTGACCGAGCCGATCGTGACGGCGCCGAGGGCGTCGCCGATGGCCGGGGTGAAGACCGCCAGCAGCAGCCCGACGCCCATCGCCGAGAGGATCCACACCGGCAGCAACCGATCGGTGAAGCCGAGGCGGGCGGACGACTCGGTGGTCGGTTCGGGGGATGGCATGCGGCTCCGTCGATCTGCGCCACTGGTTCGAGCGGCGTCGGTATGGAGTCTGGCGAATGCATCGATGGATGTCAATTTATGGGGGATACTATCCAGATGTCGTTCATCGAGATCCAGCCCATCGCGGCAAGCCTGCGCGACGATGCCGTGATCGCCGAGACGGACACCGCCTGCTCGCCGCCGGCCCGCCGGGACGCGATCGGAGCGGAGGCCGCGGACGAGCTGGCCAGGTCGCTCAAGGCGCTCGCCGACCCGGCGCGGCTGCGCCTGGTCTCGATGGTGGCCGCCCATGTCGATGCCGAGGCCTGCGTCTGCGACCTGACGGAACCGCTCGGACTCAGCCAGCCGACCGTGTCGCACCATCTCAAGGTGCTCGTCGAGGCAGGGTTGCTGACCAGGGACAAGCGCGGCACCTGGGCGTATTACCGCCTCGTGCCGGGGGCGCTCGACTCGCTGGCGGCGCTGCTCGCCGCCGTCTGACTGCAGCCGGGCTACCATCGCCGGGCGAGCGCGCGGCGGAGTCCGGCGGCACGGTCATGGCTTTCACAGGGCGTTGAGATATTCTCAAGTCTTGCGCGCCTGACCCGATGCCGATCCAGGTGTGCCCCAGGACACTTCCCGACGAGGGAGCGTCGTTCCCTTGGGCCAACTCCTTGCCGTGAACGCATCTCCGTCTGCTGAGGTCTTCGCTTCCCGACCCTAGACGAGAGATTCCACGATGCCCCACCTCATTTCCCCTGTGCCTGGCGTGAACACGCCGACTCGCCTGTGCACGCCGACGAAAGGCGCCTGTGCGGACGCGTAGGCCGGCCACGTTCGCTTTCCTGTCCATGGTGTTCGCAGCCCTGCTCATCACGGTGCTTGCCATCCCGGCCCAGGCCGTCGATCGGGCTGCCGCCGCCGGGCTGCCGCTCAGCGTCACGGCGGCGGAGGCCGGTCAGGCGCAGGGCCTGGCTGTGGGCGACGTGCTCGAGGCGACGATCGCGCGTGACGGTTACTCCGTCGGCCAGGCGCCGGTCGCCGTGGCGAGCACCGCCGCCGCGACCGGACCGGCCGTGCGCTGGCCGTTCCCAACGGCGGCGCGACTGTCCGACACCTTTGGTCCGCGAGACGCGCCGTGCGCCGGCTGCTCGACGTTCCACAAGGGGCTCGACCTGCTGCCGGGCGAGGGAACCCCCGTTCATGCGATTGCCGACGGCGTCGTCCGCGAAGTGTCGGCCTACGACGACGGTGGCCTGGGCGTGCACGCTGTGCTCGACCACACGATCGACGGGCGGCAGGTCAGCAGTGTCTACGCGCACTTCCAGGAGGGCTCGCTCGCCGTGGCCGTCGGCCAGGCCGTATCCGTCGGCGACGAACTCGGCGCCGTTGGCTCGACCGGGCAGAGCACCGGGCCGCACCTGCACTTCGAGATCCTGCTCGACGGGGTCACCCCCACCGATCCGTTCGCCTGGCTGACCGAGCGGGCCGGGCCGCAGTAAGCGCAGACCGCGATGCCCGGCGGCGCTTACCGCCCGCGGCTCGATGCCGGGGCCACCCCGGGCGGCAGGCCGACTACGAGATCAGGCGGAGGGCTCTGGAAGCTCGAAGTACAGGTGCGCGTGCGCGCGGCATCCTTCATTGAACGCGGCCAGGCAGTGCGGGCACCGGGTGACCTGCCGGTATTCGGTGATGCTCAGGATGCGCCCGCACGCACCGCAGAGGATGGCCGGCTCAGACCACTCCGACGCCGGCCACTGTCTCGCCGGGTGGGTTTCCCCGGCCGTGTGGCAGTGGTAACAGGGGTAGAACCGACCGCAGCAGGCGAATTTGATCGCCACGATGTCCGCCGACGTGCGGTAGTGCACACAGCGGGTCTCGTCGTCGACGGTCTGGCCGAACACCTGCATGGGGCGAACCTACTTCGCCGCGGTGACCTGGGCGGTGACGAAATCAGAGAACGTGGTCGCGTTGTCGAGCGCACCCTTGTACGTGACCCCGTTCACCAGCACGGTCGGAGTGCCGCTGACCTTCTTGATGTCGGCATCCGGCAGCGGGCCGGCCAGCGCGCGCTTGGTGGCGGTGCCCAGCCAGCTCGCAAAGGTGCGGTCGGTGATGCAAGAGTCCACCTTCTTGTCGGTGACTCCGGCGGTCTTGACCAGACTGGCCAGTGCGGCGTCGGTGAGCCCGGCGGTGTTTTCCTTGGGCTGTCTGGCGAACAGGGCGGTGTTCACCGCGAGGAAGTCGTCCGGCCGGTAATTCGCCACGCAGGCGGCCGCGTTGGCGGCCCGGGTGGAATACTTGCTGCCCGCGGAGTTGGAGTCGAGGATTGAGATCGGGTGAAACTCGAGCGTGGCGTTTCCTGCCGTCACCCAGCTCGCGATCTGTGCGCCGTTGGTGGCCTCGAACTGGCCGCAATACGGGCATAGATAGTCGACGTAGATCGCGATGTTAGCGGTCTTGGTCAGGGCGGTGCGGTCGGTCGCGATCGGCTTGGCGTCGGCCGCGAGGGCCTTCGTCGGCGTGGCCTTGATCACCGATCCGTTGCCGGTGAGCAGGATTCCGTCGCTGGCCATGTTGGCCGGGCCGCCGACGGCTGGGCCGACGCTGTTCACGATTACCAGGACGACGATCGCCGCGACGGCGAGCAGGCCGGCGCCGATTCCACCGCGCAGGAAGAGGCTCTTGCGCTTGTCGCGCTTGTGCTGCTCCTCGCGCATGAGCCGGGCGCTTTCGCGCGCCTGCTCGCGGCGGTCCTTCTTCGGGGGGACTGGCTTGCCGTAGGCGTTGCTGTTCATCTAGCTGTGCACCGTTTCGTCTGGACTGACACGTCGATTCAAGGTTACGGCGTGCGCCGATGGACGAGTTGCGGCGCGGCTGTGAGGCGGCTGTGAGCCGCGGCGCTGGTCGGTTTCCAGCATGGTCTCGAGCCCGTCAAGCACGAGGTCGAGCCCGACCAGGAACTCGTCACCGTAGAAGTACCCCGGCGTCAACACGTGGTCGGCCGTGAGCTCGGCCAGGTAGGGGTATTCGCCGCGGGGCAACTGCGCCAGCATGATCGCGGCCATCGCCGCCGTTTCCTCCGGCGTGGTGAAGGGCAGACTCTTCTCCTGCATCGCAAAACCGTAGATGTAGCTGTCGACGGCCGAGAACGCGTGGGCCGTCTTCTCCACCGAGAACCCGCCGTTGCGGAAGGTTCCGATCACCCGGTCATGGTGTCGGAGGGTGGCCGGTCCCGGGTTGGTCCCAGAGTCTCGCACGGTGGTCGCCCAGGGGTGGCGCGCCAGGACCTCGCGGAAGGAGATCGAGCGCTTGCGGATGGCGCTCTTCCAGTCGTCGCTGTGCGACGGCAACTCGATCTCACCGAAGATCGCATCGGCCATCCCGTTGATCAGGTCGTCCTTGTTGGCCACATGGTTGTAGATCGACATGGCCTCCACGTTCAGGTCGTCGCCGAGGCGCCGCATGGTGAGGGCCTCAAGCCCCCCGGCGTCGGCGATGACGATCGCTGCGGCGATCACCCGCTCGCGGTTCAAACGGACGCGTGGCACTGGCGCTGCCCTGCGCGGTGATGCCATTTCGCACTCCTGCACTTTCCTGTTGACAGACCTGACTGAGTCGACATCTCTTACTTACAAGATAAACATACACCGTAAGTTTTTGGTTTGACCAAGCCCCAGTGGCCGGCGTTCGGGACAAACCTCGCGGGGAGGCGGTGCTGATCTCCCCGGCGCGAGGCTCAGAACCAGGTGCTCAGGTGCGGCGGCTGCGCCGTGTGGAAGGCGGCGTCGAGGTGCGCGGCGGCATCCGTGCTGCCCTCGCGGAGCCGGCCTGACCTGGCGAGGGTGACCGCGCTTGTGCCGCTGAGATAGACGCTGGCCAGGTCCGCGGCCGACAGGGAGACCCGCACGGCGTCGGATGCGGTCGACCGGGTCGCCGGCTGGGCGTCGCCGCGGCCGTTCTCATCCACGGTGAGCAGGAACTCGCCGTCGGCGAATCCGAGGTCGTCGCTCACCGTGAGGTGGAAGGTGCCCGGCGCGGCGTAACGCCGCCGTCCGAGCACGACCGGCAGGTTGAGGATGCGCAGCCAGAGGTGGTCGCGCTCGGCGGTCTTGCGCAGGGCGCGCGGATCGGCGACCTGCCAGCGGACGGGCTCGGCCACGCTGCGGAGTGGGGCCGTGATCTCGCTGACCAGGTCCATCTCGAGCAGGAAGCGCCAGAGTGCGGCGTAGGCGTCGTCGGTCGCCGCGACCAGGTCGGTGAGGTCGAGCCGGGCCGGGTAGGCGTTCTGGCCGAGGGCCACCCGGTAGAGAGCAAACCCCTGGGGGGTGCCGTCGGCGTCGTCGAAGCGCACTGCGCGGAGGGTGAGCCCCGGCGCGCCCGGTATGGTCGGCGTCAGGCCGAGCGCCTGCCGCCACCAGACCTCCCTGCGGTCGACCTCGCCGGTGGCACCGGCCAGGACCCTGGACCGGGCGAAGACGAGCGGCCCGTCGGCGAGGAGCGACTCGGGTGCGACCAGG
Source organism: Cryobacterium algoritolerans (assembly GCF_004402785.1). Classification (GTDB taxonomy): domain Bacteria; phylum Actinomycetota; class Actinomycetes; order Actinomycetales; family Microbacteriaceae; genus Cryobacterium; species Cryobacterium algoritolerans. The sequence goes on along the minus strand of NZ_SOFP01000040.1, from coordinate 46,931 downwards.
TGCAGCCGGCCGGTCGGCACCGGTCCGGCCCAGCGGGCGCGGGTCGTGTCGATCACGTAGCCGGCCTGGTACGCGGCCGGTCCGAAGCCATAGCGAGCGTAGATGGTGGCCTCGGAGACCGTGAGCATGGCCAGCGGCAGGCCGAGCCGGTCGGCGGTGCGCAACTCGGCGGTGAGCAGGGCTCGGGCGATGCCCCGCCGCCGGTGCGTCGGGGCGACCGTGACCGAGCTGATCGCCCAGGCCGAGAGGCTCCCGCCGGGAACGGTGACGTCCATCGGCCAGCACCGCACCGTGGCGACGGGCGTGGCGAAATCCGCGGCGGCAGGGTCGAGCACGGCGGTGATCCGGTCGCCGGCAACCTCCATGGCCTGGGCCGCGAGCGACTCCTCGCTCGGAGCGGCATCGTGGAAGCCGCGGGCATCCGCCTGAAGCCACCGCTTCACTGCGGGCGCGTCCGTCGGGTCGACCAGGCGAAGCTCGAGGTCGTCGGCCGCCAGGGCGGCCCGGGAAACGGCGTCGATGGGGAGAGCGGCGTAGTCGGTCACCGCCTCACCCTAGCCGTGTTGAGTGCGGGCGTGCCGGGCCTGCCGGGTGGGGAACATGGGAGTGGGGAACCGGGCGGCGGAACAGGAGCGGCCGGTCGCGCGGGCCGGAGCGGCCGGTCGCGTGGGCCGGGACATCCGGAGCAGAATGGCCACGCAACAGAATCGGAGGTCACCCGTGTCGAATCCCCGTTCCGGGGCTCATGCCCCGGCCCCGGCCGGCGCTCGTGTGGTCGTGATCGCGCCGGATTCGTTCAAGGGCACGATCGGGGCGAGCGATGCCGCCCGCCGGATCGCCGCGGGCTGGGCATCCGTGCGCCCGCTGGACCGGCTGCGACTGCTGCCGATGGCCGACGGCGGCGAGGGCACCACCGACGCGTTCGAGCTCGCCGTTCCCGGCGCGAGACGGATGCCGGTGACCGTGCAGGGCCCGGATGACCGCCCGGTCCACGCGCACTGGCTGCTGTTGCCGGACGGCACCGGTATCGTCGAGCTGGCGGCGACGAGCGGGATCACCCTGCAGGACCGGCTGCGCCCGCTCGACGCGCACACCCTCGGATTTGGCCAGGCCATCATCGCGGCCCTGGACCAGGGAGTCACCCGGCTGCTGCTCGCCGTCGGCGGCAGCGGCTCGACCGACGGCGGCTCGGGCGTGCTCAGCGTGCTCGGCGGCGTCTTTCTCAACTCGGCCGGCCGGCCGGTGCCGCCGGGCAACCGCGGTCTCGCCCGGCTGGCCAGCGTGGACCTTGCCGGCCTGCGTCCGCTACCGCCGGGAGGTGCGCTCGTGCTCAGCGATGTGACCAGCCCGCTGCTCGGCGAGCGGGGCACGGCCGCCGTCTTCGGCCCGCAGAAGGGTGCGAGCCCGAAGCAAGTGGCGCAGCTGGAGGCGGGGCTGGCTCGGTGGGCGGCGTTTGTCGGCGACGGCAGGGCGGGGACTCGGGTTGAGGTTGGAACTGGGACTGCGGGTGCGGCCGCGACTGACATTGCGGGTTCCGGGGCCGCGGGCGGGACGGGCTTCGGGTTACTTGCCTGGGGGGCAACCCTCGCCCCGGGGGCCGATGCCGTGGCGGCGGCTCTGGGGGTTCCGGCGGCGGTGGCGGTGGCATCCGTTGTGGTGACCGGGGAAGGCCGGTTCGACGCCCAATCGGTCGCGGGGAAGGTGCCGGGCTTCCTGGCCGCGCTCGCCGCCGACGTCGGGGCGCAGGCGATGCTCGTTGCCGGCGTGATCGAGGCGCCGACCATCGGGTTCGCGGCCGCGATATCCCTGACCGACCTCGCCGGCGGCCATGAGAGAGCGACCCGAGACGCACCCGTTTGGCTTGAGCGGGCGAGTGCGCGCCTCGCCGCGGCGTACCGGCCCGACTGAGTGGCGGCCCGGCCGGGGGTGTGAAGTCTTGGTTCGCCGGGTGTTCAGCTCTGCACCCGGTTCGCGGCGCCCCGACCGCCTGACGCGTCCCGGCCGAGGCTGTCCAGCCTGCCGGGTACTGTGCGCGATCGGGCTGATTCGCGCAATCTTCGGCGCGGATCCCGGCAGAGGGAATAGGAACGGCCCGGGCTCGCTTGTCCCACACGGCGGCCCCGTCATCCGCTGCCGGCAGCGTCGCCCGTGACTCGGTGCCCGAACGCCGTCTCCAGCCCCTGTCAGCCTCGCCCGGCCGGCGCCCCACCAGACACTCCCCAACGACACCGAGGAACTCCACCACGTGACTACCGCCGTCATCCCTGTGATCACCCAGGCCCAGCTCCGGTCGACCGCCCCGCACCCCGGGGACGCCCTCACCCGGCGCCAGCGCCTCGTCTACGTCCTCGTCCTCGGCGCGCTCACCGCGCTCGGCCCGTTCACCATCGACCTGTACCTTCCGGCCTTCCCGACCCTGCAGAACGAACTCGGCGTCTCGGCCGCGGCCATCCAGCTCACCCTCACCGGCACGATGATCGGCTTCGGCTTCGGCCAGCTCATCGTCGGCCCGTGGAGCGATAACGTCGGCCGCCGGCTGCCGCTTATGCTCGCCACCGGGTTCCACATCCTCGCCAGCGTCGGCGCGGCGCTCTCCCAGGACATCGTCTGGCTGGGCGTGTTCCGCCTGCTTCAAGGATTCGGTGCGGCGGCCGGCGCAGTCGTCGCCCTCGCCATGGTGCGCGACCTGTTCGGCGGCAAGCCGCTGGTGCGGATGCTGTCCCGCCTCGCCCTGATCAGCGGCCTCGCGCCAGTGCTCGCCCCGGTCATCGGTTCCCAGCTGCTACTTGTGATGAGCTGGCGCGGGATCTTCTGGGTGCTCGCCGCCTACGGCGCCGTCGTCATCCTCGCGGTCGCATTCTGGATCGTTGAGACCCTGCCCGCTGCCGAACGGCACACCATCGGGCACAACACCCTCGCCCAGCGCTACCGGGCCGTGCTCAGCGACCGCATCTTCGTCGGTGTCGCGATCATCGGCGCGATGACGTTCACCGGACTGTTCTCCTACCTCTCGGCCTCGTCGTTCCTGTTCCAGGAGGTCTACGGCTTCAGCGCGCAGCAGTACGGCATCCTCTTCGCCGTCAACTCGCTCGGTATTGTCACCGGGGTGCAGTTGAGTTCCCGGCTGATGCACCGGTTCAACGTCGGCCCGCAGTGGATCGTGGCGGTGTCCACCGTGGTGCTGGTGATCACCTCGGCGGCCATCGTGCTGCTCGACCTGGCCGGCGCCGGGCTGTGGGGCACCCTGGTGCCACTCTGGTTTTTCATCGCGGCCTGCGGGTTCACCCTGCCGAGCGTGCAGGTGATCGCCCTCAGCGCGCACGGGCACGAGGCAGGAACCGCCGCGTCCCTGCTCGGCGCCGCGAACTTCGGCGTCGCCGGCCTGATCTCGCCGATCGTCGGCGTGCTCGGCGTGGGCAATGCCATCCCGATGGGCGCGGTGATGGGAACCACTGCTCTGGTCGCGATCGTGGTGCTCTGGACCGTCGTGCGGCCCCGCTCCGTGCCCGCCCTCGAACACTGAGGCTGACCTCGGGCGCGCGGACGGGGAGTTCGGGTGTGGGACGAGCCGTACGACCTGCGTCACGATCTAGCATTGACGGATGACCAGCGAGAGATCCCCGGAGACCGCCGCCGCCCCCGCGGCACGCCGTATCGCCCGGCGCTGGCCGCTCGTGAGCGCGCTGGCCGCGGTCGCGCTGGCGTTCGGGCTCGGAGCACTCATCGTGTACCGGGACAACGGCCGCCCGTTGCGGATCGACGCCGCGTGGATGGACGAGATCATCGAGCACCGCGCACCCGTCTGGGAGTACTTGTCGCTCGCGATGAACTTCCTCGGCGCCGGTATCGCAGGCGTGATCGTCATCCCCGTGCTCATCCTCGGCACCTTCCTCCTGCTTCGACGAAAATGGGCGGCCGGGTATTTCCTCGCCGCGACGGTCGTGAGCAGCGGCCTCGTCCAGCTGTTGAAGAACCTGTTCGGGCGGGCCAGACCGGAGGACATGCTGGTGACCAGCGACTTCGGCTCGTTTCCGTCCGGCCATGTTGCCAACGCGGCCACGATGGCCGTCTGCCTGGCCATCCTCTTCCCGCGGGTCTGGGTCTGGCCGGCCGGAGCGTTCTACACCGGGGTGATGATGGTCAGCCGCACCTACCTGGGCGCGCACTGGCTCACCGACACCATCGGTGGACTGCTCCTCGGAGTGGGGGTGGCCGTGCTGCTCTGGGCGCCGGTCGCCGCGAAACTCGACGGCGAACGGCAGCTCGCGGCGCGGCATCCGTCACCCCGTCGAATTCGACGGAGAATTGCCGGAAAAGACGCCTGAAACACCCCCAAAACAACGTTTTCGCCCACAATCTCCGTCGAATTCGACCGAAGACGGGGCAGACAGGGGCGGATGCCGCAGGGTAGCGTCGTGCCATGAGAATCCTCCTTGTCGGGGCGGGCGGCGTCGGCGACGCGTTCGCGAAGATCATCGCCCGCCGCACGTTTTTCGAGCACGTCATCGTCTGCGACTACGACCTTGCCCGGGCGGAACGCACCGTCGTCGCCGTCGCGGCCAAGCACGGGCCCGAGGTCGCGAGTCGGTTCACGGCGGCACAGATCGATGCCGGCGACCCGGATCGGGTCGCGGCCGTGGCCAGCGAACACCGCGCCACCCACGTGATGAACGCGGTCGAACCCAAGTTCGTGCCGACCATTTTCACCGGGGCGCTCGCCGCCGGTTGCGACTACCTCGACATGGCCGTGAGCCTGTCCGAGCCGCACCCGACGAATCCGTACTCCGAAACCGGTGTCAAACTCGGCGACGACCAGTTCGCGCTCGCAGCGGACTGGGAGACCGCGGGGCGGCTCGCCCTCGTCGGGATGGGCGTGGAGCCCGGGCTCTCGGATGTCTTCGCCCGCTACGCCTCCGACCACCTGTTCCGCGAGATCGACGAACTCGGCACCCGCGACGGCGCCAACCTGGTGGTGCGTGACGAGGCAGGCAACGAGATCTTCGCGCCCTCCTTCAGCATTTGGACCACGATCGAGGAGTGCCTGAACCCGCCGGTGATCTTCGAGAAGGACCGCGGCTGGTTCACTACCGAACCGTTCAGCGAACCGGAGATGTTCGATTTCCCCGAGGGCATCGGACCGGTCGAGTGCGTCAATGTCGAACACGAGGAAGTGCTGCTGATGCCGCGCTGGCTCGACGCGAAGCGGGTCACGTTCAAGTACGGCCTCGGCGAGGAATTCATCGGCGTGCTCAAGACACTGCACCTGCTCGGCCTGGACAGCGTCGAACCGGTGCGCGTGCGCAGCGCGGCCGGGCCGGCGATGGTCGCCCCGCGCGACGTCGTCGCCGCCAGCCTGCCCGACCCGGCCACGATCGGCCCGCGGATGACCGGCAAGACCTGCGCCGGGGTGTGGGTCACCGGCACCGGGCCAGGCGGCCGGCGGCGCGAGGTCTATCTGTATCACGTGAGCGACAACGAGTGGACGATGCGGGAGTACGACGCCCAATGCGTGGTCTGGCAGACCGCGTTGAACCCGGTGATCGCGCTGGAACTGCTGGCGGCCGGCACCTGGGGCGGCATCGGCGTGCTCGGCCCGGAGGCCTTCGACGCCAAACCGTTCCTCGACCTGATGAGTGCGCCGATCGAGGAGGGTGGTTACGGCGAGGCGTGGGGGATGGAAGACCGGCTGGCCGCGCGCGCGTGATCAACGGCGACGTCTCCTTCTGGTGGAACCAGATCGGTCGCAGCGCCCCGCGCCCGCCGCTGCCCGGGCCGATCACGGCCGACGTGTGCATCGTCGGTGCCGGGTACACCGGGCTGTGGACGGCCTACTACCTGAAGAAGGCCGCCCCGGCGCTGCGCGTCGTCATCCTCGAGCAGCGCTTCGCCGGCTACGGCGCCTCGGGGCGAAACGGCGGCTGGTTGACCAACTCGGTCACCGGCGGTCGTGAGCAGTATGTCGCCAGCCATGGGCGTGAGGCCGCCGGCAGGTTCCAGACGAGCATGAACGACACCGTTGACGAGGTGATTCGGGTCGCCGCCGCCGAGGGTATCGAAGCCGACATCGTCAAGGGCGGCGAGTTCACGGTGGCCTACGATCAGCCGCAGCAACAGCGGTTGGAGGCATCCGCTCGGGCCGAGCAGCTGTGGGACATGACGGATGTCGAACTCCTCTCCCCGGCGGCGGCGCGCGCCCGGATCGACGTGGCCGGCACGACCGGGGCGATGTGGCACCCGCACTGCGCCCGCATCCACCCGGCCAGGCTTGCGGCCGGGCTTGCCAGTGTGGTCGAGGCGCTCGGCGTGGAGATCTACGAGAACACCCGGGTGATCGAGATCACTCCGCGCCGGGCGGTCACCGGCCGGGGGCCGGTGGATGCGGAGTTCGTCGTGCGCGCCACGGAGGGATTCACGGCGGGGCTCAAGGGCCTGCACCGGGCCTGGCTGCCGATGAACTCGTCGCTGATCGCGACGGCCCCGCTCAGTGAGGCCGTCTGGCAGAGCATCGGCTGGAACGGCCGCGAGACCCTCGGCGACATGGCGCACGCGTACATGTACGCGCAGCGCACGGCAGACGACCGGATTGCGATCGGCGGCCGGGGAGTGCCCTACCGCTTCGGCTCGCAGACCGACTCCGACGGGCACACCCCGGCGAGCACGGTCGAGGCGCTGCGAGGCATCCTGACCCGGTTCTTCCCGGCGACGGCCGGCGTGGCGATCGACCACGCCTGGTCCGGCGTGCTCGGCGTGCCGCGGGACTGGGCGGCGACCGTGGGGCTCGACCCGGTCACGGGACTAGCCTGGGCCGGCGGCTACGTGGGCACCGGGGTGGCCACGACGAACCTGGCCGGGCGCACCCTGACCGATCTGATCCTCGAGCGTGACACCGGACTGACCGGGCTGCCCTGGGTGAACCATCGCGTGCGCAACTGGGAGCCGGAGCCGCTGCGCTGGCTCGCCGTGCACGCGCTCTACCGGGCCTACTCGTTCGCCGACCGCGCCGAGTTGACCCGGCGACAGACCACCTCCCCGATCGCGAGCATCGCCGACGTCGTCTCCGGCCGCGGCCACTAGGCGTGGCCGGGGCATCCGTCTGCCCGGTGTCCGGCCCGCCCCGTGGCCAACTCAGGATATCCGTGCCGGAATGCCCTGTTCCGGGCCGCCTGCGAACACAGTCCAGCGGATCTCCTGAGTTACCCACGCGCGGGGGATGTGGTCTACTCGTTGCATGAGCGTTGAGCCCGAAGTCGTCGCCGAGGCCTACCGGCTGGCGGATGCCGCAGCCCTGGCCGCAGGGGTGTCCGTGCGGATGGCGGAACCCGGCGACATGACCCCGGTGATCGGCCTGTTCGAGCGCACCTGGGGTGCCGGCCGCAGCCCCGACCGCTCGATGCTGCTCGCCCTCGACTACGCCGGGAACACCGTGCTCGTCGCCGGCGAGGCAGGCAAGGCGGTCGGCGCGACGCTGGGCTTCCTCGGCTGGAGCGACGGCATCCATCTGCACTCGCACATGGCGGCCGTGGTGCCGTGGCGGCGCAGCGGCGGCGTCGGCTATGCGCTCAAGTTGTTCCAGCGCGCGGTCTGCCTCGAGCACGACATCGTCGAGATGCGTTGGACCTTCGACCCCCTGATCCGCCGCAACGCGCACTTCAACCTGGTCAAGCTCGGCGCGGAGGTCGTGCGGTTCCTGCCCGACTTCTACGGCCGCCTCGACGACGTCATCACCGGCAGCGACCGGAGCGACCGCTTCGAGGTGCGCTGGCTGCTCGAGTCCGACCGGGTGCGCGAAGCCCTCGCCGCCGCACCGCGGCCGGCCTGGGACGCGCGCCTGCGACTGCCGCTGAACGTCGACTTCGAGCGGCTGCGGGCCGACGACCCGGCCGCGGCCGCCCGGCTGCGCGAGCGATCCCGGGCGCTGTTCACGGATGCCCTGGACCAGGGGCTCCGCCCCGAACTCGACGCCGCCAACGACTACGTCTTTGTGCGGCCGGCGACCGATGCGACGGCGCCCCATCCAGAGCCGCAGCCCTGACCGGCCGGTCCGGCGGAGCCCGCCCGAAATGACCTGCCCGCGCCGGTCGAACCGGCGCTAGTATTCGGGCCATGATGACCCCGAGTGAACCCGTGGAGTCGGTGTCCGAGCTGAAGGCCCAGGCCCAGGCGGAGGCCGCGATCGCCGCCGCTTGAGCGGCCCAGGCCGAGGCCGAAGCGGCCATCGCGCGGGCGGAAGCCGCCCAGGGCGCGGCCCAGGCTGCCACTCAAGCTGCCGCACCGGCAGCAGCCCCGAGCCGGCTGCTCCGGCACCCGCACCGGCAGCAGCCCCTGAGCCGCCTGCCGCGCCGACCACCGGCCCGCTCACCGCCGCTGCGGTCGACACCATCCGCGCCGGCTACGCCTTCGCCGGCCCCGCGCTCGAAATGGGGGCACTGGTCAACGGCGACCCCCAGCCAGACGTGCCCGTGCGCATCGCGCCGGCGATGACCAACCGGCACGGCCTCGTCGCCGGCGCAACCGGAAAAGGCAATGCCAAGACCCTGCAGGTGCTTGCCGAGCAGCTCTCCACGCACGGGAGTGTCCGTTTTCGCGGCCGACATCAAGGGCGATCTGTCCGGCGTCGCCACCGTGGGCACCCCGAACGAGAAACTGCTCGCCCGCACCGCGGGCATTGGTCAGGCCTGGTCCGGTGTGGCGTCACCCACCGAATACTTCTCGCTCGGCGGGGTCGGCCGTGGTATCCCGGTGCGCGCCACGGTCACCGGCTTCGGCCCGCTGCTGCTGGGTAAGGTGCTCGGCCTCAACGACACCCAGGAGTCCAGCCTCGGCCTGGTCTTCCACCACGCCGACCAGGCCGTCCTGCCTCTGCTCGACCGGACCGACGCGCGGGCCGTGCTCAGCTTCCCGATCAGCGATGCCGGCAAGGGCGAGCCCACCGGCCTCGGCGGGTTGTCCCCGGCCACCGTGGGCGTCATCCTGCGCGAACTGATCGTTTTCGCCGACCAGGGCGCCGACGTCTTCTTCGGCGAACCGGAGATCGACACCGCTGAGTTCCTCCGCACCACGCCTGACGGCCGGGGCATGATCAGCCTGCTCGAAGTACCCGGCGTCGCCGACAAGCCCGCCCTGTTCTCGACCTTCCTGATCTGGCTGCTGGCCGACCCGTTTAACGACCTGCCGGAGGTCGGCGACCAGGACAAGCCCAGTCACGTCTTCTTCTTCGACGAAGCGCACCTCCTGTGCAAGGACGCGTCGAAGGATTTCCTGGCCTCGATTACCCAGACCGTGCGGCTGATCCGCTCCAAGGGTATGGGCATCTTCTTCGTCACCCAGACCCCGAAGGACGTGCCCAGCGACGTGCTCGCGCAACTCGGTTCCCGGGTGCAGCACCAGCTGCGTGCGTTCACCCCCGATGACGCCAAGGCCCTCCGGGTAACCGTCTCCACGTACCCGAACTCGGGTTACGACCTCGAGGAGGTGCTCACCGGGCTCGGCATCGGTGAGGCCATTGTCACGGTGATGAACGAGAAGGGCGCCCCGAGCCCCGAGCCCCGTCGCCTGGACCCGCCTCCGCGCACCGCAGGGCTCGATGTCGCCCACCCCGCCAGAGCAGATCGACGCCACCGTCGCCGCCTCCCCGCTGCTCGCCGTCTACGGCGCCGCGATCGACCGCGACTCGGCGCGTGAGATGCTTGGCGACCAAGCTGGAGGCCGCCAACCGGTCGCGCTCGCCCAGCAGGTCGCCCTCGACCAGGCGAAGGCCGCAGCCGACCTGGAGAAGCAGAAGGATGCCGTCGCCGCGCAGCAGGCGAAGGGGGAGAAGAAGGCCCAGGCCGAGTACGACCGCCTGATGAAGCAGACGCAGGGCGGGGCCCGCAACCGCACCAGTTCACGCCCGCAGAAAAGCGTGCTCGAGCAGGTGCTCAGGTCATCCGTCACGAGGTCGATCCTCACCGGAGTCGTCAGCGGCATCTTCGGCACTCGCCGCCGCTGACCGGCGCCGGGCGCCCTCAGCCGGCGTGGTTGGTGATGCGGCGTTCGAACCAGTACAGCAGCTCGGGGCGCACGCGGTTCAGATCTTGCAGGGTCATCGGCTCTGGCACGCGCACGACAGGCGCGTCGAGCAGGTCGACCACGGTTTCCATCGCTCCGCGAGAGTAGAACTGGCCCCGCATCCGGATCAGCAGGCGGCCGTCGGTGCCGGTGACGAAGAGCTGCGGATGCGTGTCGAGCGCGCCGCTCTGGTACAGGTCGAGCAGAACTATGCTGCCGATCTCATCCTTGGAGAAATCGGAGTTGCGGCCGAGGAATCCGCGCTCGGAGATGCCTTCCGCGTCCACCCAGATGACGGTGCGGTAGAAGGCGACGGCCGCGACCAGGCTGAACGTGACGACGACGAGTTCGCCCAGGGCCACCGGCTGCCACGAGTTCGTGGGAATGGTCAGCCAGAACAGCACGGCCGACAACGGCGCGATCAGGGCGAGAGCGGAGAGGCCGGACTGCAGCAGAATCCTGCCGTGGGGTCGCAAAGCGTGCGCCCGAGTGCGCAACCCTCCGCGGAATTTCACCCGTGGTTCCCCCTTACCGGTGTAGTCAGATTATCCCGGAATTCACCGTCGTGTGCCAGCCACCGTTCCGGGGGTTCGGTCGGGCAATCGTCTGGTGCCTTCGGTGCACGAAAAGAGGCACGGCCCTCTGAGGAGCCGTGCCTCGTCGTTCTGGTTGGGCTGGTTAGCGGCCGAGGACGGCGCCCAGGCCGAGCCCGCCGAGTGACCCGTCGACCACGTCGTTCACAGACGATCCGATGTCGCCGACGTTGCCGCCGGTGACGTCGTTGCCGGAACCGACCGGCGCAGTGACCGGCGCAGTGACCGGCGCAGTGACCGGGGCCGTGACCGGAGCGGTGACCGAGGTGTCGTTTCCGGAGGCAACCGGGACGTCGTTGCCGTTTCCGATCGAGGTGCCGTTGCCGACCTGGTTACCCGAGGCGACGTCGCCGACGTCGCTGGTCAGCGAGCGGTCGACGACCGGACCGTTGACCAGCGGGGCGTTGAGCACGCCGCCGCCGAGGAGGGAGGTGTCGTTGCCGGCGACGCCGTTTCCGGTGGCCTGCTGGCCTGTCAGGGCGTCGCTCAGCAGGCCGAAGTCGACGGTCTGGTCGGACGACGAGCTGTCGGGGCCGGTGAGCTGGGGGCTGGCCTGCTCGGCGGCCTGGGCAGGGGCGGCCAGTCCGCCGACGATGATGGCGGATGCTGCGATGCCGGCGATGCCGAATGCACTGAGACGCTTCGTGATGGTGTTCATGATGTGGGCTCTCTTCCGTTGTTCATTTCCGGCCTCGGATTTCCCCGGGCCGCAATGGTGGTCCGGGGCCGTGTCCGAACCGGATTGGTCGACATCCCGCGCACGGGCTCCCGATTGGGCCCCTGGGCCGCAGATCGGACCGTTCGCCCAGCGCCGATCCCAGTCGGGAAGCGGAACTCTGCCACGCGGTCGCCCGATCCTGCGAGAAGGCTGGCAACCCGTATCCGCGCAGATCCGATCGCGATCGGCGACCCGCCTGAGCGGCATCGACCGTAGAGTGAGTAGGTGACTTCCCGCACGACGCCACGCCCCGCCGCGCGCACCCCGCGGTTCAGGCCGCACCCGGCCCAGGTCGTGGCCGCCGCGTTCGCCACGACGATCCTGATCGGCACGGGCCTGCTGATGCTCCCGATCGCCACCCCGGGGGTCGGCGGGGCGTCGTTCCTCGACGCGATCTTCACCGCGACCAGCGCGGTCTGCGTGACCGGGCTGATCGTCGTCGATACGGCCACCCGATGGTCCGCCTTCGGGCAGGTTGTCATCCTGTTGCTGATCCAGATCGGCGGCCTGGGGATCATGACCTTCGCGTCGGTGATCGGGCTCGCGGTGATGCGCAAGCTCTCGCTGCGCTCCCGGATCACGGCGGCCGCCGAGGCGAAGAGCGTTGGCCTCGACGACGTCAAGGGGCTCGTCTTCGGCGTCGTGCGGATGACGCTGGTGATCGAGGCGAGCGTCGCGCTGCTGCTTGGCCTCCGCTTCCTCATCGGCTACGGCGAGCCACTCGGCCGCGCCGTCTGGCTCGGCGCCTTCCACGCCGTCTCCTCGTTCAACAACGCGGGGTTCGCGCTGTTTTCCGACAACCTCATCTCCTACGCCACGGATCCGTTCATCTGCCTGCCGATCGCTGCCGCCGTGATCCTCGGTGGCCTGGGCTTCCCCGTGATCGTGCAGCTGCGCCGGCACCTGAGGATGCCCCGCAAGTGGAACATGAACACCCGCCTCGTGCTGGCCGGCACCCTGATCCTGCTGGTTGGGGGCACGGTCTACATCACGGCCGTCGAGTGGTCCAACCCGGCGACCCTCGGGCCGCTCGACTGGCCGAACAAGCTCCTGGTCGGCTTCTTTCAGTCCGTGCAGGCGCGCACAGCCGGTTTCAACAGCGTCGACACCGGGGCGATGGACTCGGCCAGCCTGCTCGGCACCGACATCCTGATGCTGATCGGCGGCGGTCCAGCCGGAACCGCCGGTGGCATCAAGATCACCACCTTCGGCGTGCTCTTCTTCATCCTCCTCGCCGAGGTGCGCGGCGACACCGCCGTCAACGTGTTCGGCAAACGACTCTCCCGCGCCGTGCACCGCCAGGCGATCACGATCGTGCTGCTCGCGGTCGCGGTCGTCACCGCGTCGACGGCTGCGCTGATGGTGATGACGGACATCAGCATGGACAAGCTCCTGTTCGAGGTGATCTCGGCCTTCGGCACCGTCGGCCTGTCCACGGGGATCACCGCCGGGTTACCCGAGGCAGGAAAGGTCATCCTGATGCTGCTCATGTTCATCGGCCGGCTGGGACCGATCACCTTCGCGTCGGCGCTCGCCCTCCGCGACCGCCCGACCGCCTACGAGCTACCGAAAGAGAGGCCGATCATTGGCTAAGTTCACCCTGTTCGGGTCTCACGACCCTGCCCGCATCGCCGAAGCCGAGTCCGTCGTCGTGATCGGCCTCGGCCGGTTCGGCAGCTCCCTCGCCCTCGAACTGATGGAGAGCGGCACCGAGGTGCTCGGCATAGACGGCGACGAGGACATCGTGCAGGCGCACAATGGGCTGCTCACCCACGTCGTGCGCGCCGACTCGACCAAGGAGGAAACGCTCAGGCAGCTGTCGGTGAGCGAGTTCAGCAGTGCCGTCGTGGCGATCGGCGGTGACATCCAGGCGAACATCCTCACGGCGTCCCTGCTGCTCAAGCTCGGCATCCCCAACATCTGGGCGAAGGCCGTGAGCGACCCGCACGGCGAGATCCTGCAGCAGCTGGGGGTCAGCCACGTCGTCTACCCCGAGAAGGACATGGGCAAGCGGGTCGCCCACCTGGTGCGCGGGGTGATGCAGGACTACATCGAGATCGGCGAGAACTTCGCGCTCGTGAAGACCACGCCGCCGCGGGAGATAATCGGCGTGCCGCTCGGCAAGACGCGCATCCGGCCCAACCACGGGGTCACCGTCACCGCGTTCAATCGGGACGGCGTGTGGAGTTACACGACCCTGGAGACCGTGATCGCGGCGACCGACATCATCCTGATCGCGGGGGAGTCCAAACGGGTCGAGGCGTTCAGCCGGCTGATCTGACCGGCTCCGGGCGCCCCGCTGCGGGTAGGCTCGGCCCAATGAGTGCAGCAGCAGCCCGGTTCGTAATGGACGCCGAACCGGGAACCCGGGTCGTCGTGCGCAAACGCATCGAGGGTGGGGTGACAGATGCCGTCGGCTACCTGCGCTCCTGCGACGACACCGAGTGCGTGGTCGAGACCAAGCGCGGGCTCGTCTCGATCGCACTCGCGGACATCGTCGCCGCGAAAGAGGTGCCGCCGCCGCCCGCGCCGCGGACGCGCCGCCGCGTGGACGAGTGAGCCCGGGCGGTGAGACGTTGCTATTTGGCGGAGAATGGGGGATTCGAACCCCCGAGGGCTCTCACCCAACACGCTTTCCAAGCGTGCGCCATAGGCCACTAGGCGAATTCTCCTGGCCGACCGTATCCGTGAGGAACGACCAAGAAAGAATCTTACCTGTTTCCGTCGGCTGCTGTCACACCCGGCCGCGATCGGCCACGATTGACTCCCCGCCGGCGGGTTTTGGGAGCGCGGCTCTTTCCGCCTAAACTGGCAATCGGCTCCTCGCGTGGCGCCATCTCGGCCAACTCCCCCAGGACGGAAACGTAGCAAGGGTAACCGGGCTCTGGTGGGTGCGCGAGGAGTCTTTTTTTGTGGATTCTTCCGCTCTGCCGGGATCGGTCTCCCGCGGGGAGGCCACCGAAATGCCGTTAGCCAAGATAACGATTCCGCAATTTCTCCTAGGATGGTAGGGCGCAGATAACGCCCCGATAGTGCCTGGAGGCACCCATGGTTGAATCGTCCGGTAAATCCTTCCTCTGGCCTCAACGCCAGACGCACCCGCTGAGCGCAAACACCCTCGCCAGCGTCGACGCCTGGTGGCGGGCCGCAAATTACCTGTCGGTCGGGCAGATTTACCTACTGGACAACCCGTTATTGCGTGAACCCCTTAATCGTGACCACATTAAACCGCGCCTGCTGGGCCACTGGGGAACGACCCCAGGGCTCAACTTCCTCTACGCCCACCTGAACCGGGCCATCCAGGAACGCGCCATCAGCACCCTTTATGTCACCGGGCCCGGCCACGGCGGCCCCGGCATGGTCGCCAACGCCTACCTCGACGGCACCTACAGCGAGATCTACTCCGGCATCGAGCAGTCCGAACGCGGCGTGAAAGCCCTGTTCCGCCAGTTCTCCTTCCCGGGCGGCATCCCCAGCCACGCCTCACCGGAGACCCCCGGCTCGATCCACGAGGGCGGAGAACTCGGCTACGCGCTCAGCCACGCCTACGGTGCGGCCTTCGACAATCCAGACCTGCTCGTCGCCGCCGTCGTCGGCGACGGCGAGGCCGAGACCGGCCCGCTCGCCACCAGCTGGCACTCGAACAAGTTCATCGACCCGCTCGTCGACGGCGTCGTGCTGCCGATCCTGCACCTCAACGGCTACAAGATCGCCAACCCCACCGTGCTCGCCCGCATCCCCGAGGAGGAGCTCCTGGACCTGATGCGCGGCTACGGCCACAAGCCCTACATCGTCTCCGGCGGGTTCAACGGGGAAGACCCGCTCCTGGTGCACCAGCGGATGGCCGAGACCCTCGACGAGGTGCTCAACGAGATCGCAGACATCAAGGCCCGCGCCCTCGCCGGCGACACCGAGCGCCCCCGCTGGCCGATGATCATCCTGCGCACCCCCAAGGGCTGGACCTGCCCGACCACGATCGACGGCGTGCAGGTCGTCGACTCCTGGCGTTCGCACCAGGTGCCGCTCAGCAACGCCCGCGACACGCTGGAGCACACCAGGCTGCTCGAGGGCTGGCTCGCCTCCTACCACCCCGAAGAACTGTTCGATGAGGCCGGCGCCCCGGTCGCGAAGATCACCGCCCTCGCCCCGGTCGGCGACCTGCGGATGAGCGCCAACCCGGTCTCCAACGGCGGCCTGCTCCGCAAGGACCTGCGGCTGCCGAACTTCCGCGACTACGCCGTCGACGTGCCCTCGCCCGGCGCGACCACCGACGAGGCCACCAAGGTGCTCGGCACCTGGCTGGCCGATGTCATCCGTGACAACCCCGACAACTTCCGCATCTTCGGGCCGGACGAGACGGCATCCAACCGGCTCGCCCCCGCCGTGTTCGCGGCCACGGACAAGACCTGGAACGGCGAGTACCACCCCGGCGACACCAACCTCGACCGGGCCGGACGGATCATGGAGATGCTCAGCGAGCACCAGTGCCAGGGCTGGCTCGAGGGCTACCTGCTCACCGGCCGCCACGGCCTGTTCAACTGCTACGAGGCGTTCATCCACATCGTCGACTCGATGTTCAACCAGCACGCCAAATGGCTCAAGGTCACCCGCGAGATCCCGTGGCGCCGCTCGATCTCCAGCCTGAACTACCTGCTCTCCTCGCACGTCTGGCGCCAGGACCACAACGGCTTCTCCCACCAGGACCCGGGCTTCATCGACCACGTCGTCAACAAGAGCGCGGATGTCGTACGCGTCTACCTGCCGTTCGACGCCAACACACTGCTCTCCGTCTACGACCACTGCCTGCGCAGCGTCGACTACGTGAACGTCGTCGTCGCCGGCAAGCAGCCCGCGCCGAACTGGCTCACCATGGATCAGGCCGTCGCGCACTGCGAGCGGGGCCTGGGCATCTTCGACTGGGCAGGCACCGAGGTCACGGGCACCGAGCCGGATGTCGTGCTCGCCGCCGCCGGTGAGGTGCCGACCCTGGAGATCCTGGCCGCGGCCGCGATCCTGCGGAAGGCCATGCCCGAGCTCAAGGTGCGTGTGGTCAACGTCGTCGACCTGATGCGCCTGCAGTCCGAGGCCGACCACCCGCACGGGCTCAGCGACGCCGAGTTCGACGCCTTCTTCACCGCCGACAAACCGATCGTGTTCGCGTACCACGGCTACCCGTGGCTGATCCACCGGCTGAGCTACAAGCGCCACGGCCACGCCAACCTGCACGCCCGCGGCTACAAGGAAGAGGGCACCACCACGACCCCGTTCGATATGGTCATGCTCAACGACCTCGACCGGTACCACCTGGTGATGGACGTCATCGACCGGGTTCCGGGCCTCGGCGCCCGCGCCGGGCTGCTCCGCCAGGAGATGCAGGACGCGCGCCTTCGAGCCCGCGCCTACACCCGAGACCACGGGGAAGACATCCCCGAGGTCACCGAATGGGTGTGGGACGCCCACGGCGCCGGAGCCGGCGTCACCACTGCGATCGAAACGGGCGGGGACAACGAATAATGGCCGACAGCATCTACATCACCTCGGCAGAGGGCAACACCGGCAAGTCGACGATTGCGCTGGGCGTGCTCGACACCCTGCTCCGCTCGGTCGAGCGGGTCGGTGTTTTCCGACCCGTCGCCCGGTCGGTGCACCACCCCGACTACGTGCTCGAGCTGCTGCTCGCGCACCTGGCCACCGGGTCGGCGAAGAGCACACCACCGCTCAGCTATGACGAGTGCGTCGGTGTCAGCTACGACGACGTGCACCTCGACCCCGACGCGGCCCTCGGCCGGATCGTGGCCCGTTACAAGGCCGTCGAAGCGAAGTGCGACGCGGTCGTGGTCGTCGGCAGCGACTACACGGATGTCGGCAGCCCCACCGAGCTGGCGTTCAACCTCCGCGTCGCCGCGAACCTCGGCGTGCCGGTACTGCTCGTGCTCGGCGGCCGGGTCGGCCCCGGCCAGGGCGAGGTACTCAACCAGAGCGACCGGCTCGGCCAGAGCGACCCGCGTGGGCCTGAGGACATCCGTCAGCTGACCGACGTCTCCCTGGCCGAACTGCGCGACGAGCATGTCTCGCTGCTCGGGGTGATCATCAACCGGGCCGACCCCGAGCGTCTCGACGAGCTGATCGGCTCCGTGCGCGGTGTGATCGACGCGCCGGGCAGCCAGCTGGCCTCCGTGCCGGTCTGGGCGATCCCCGAGGACCCGTACATCGTGGCCCCGAGCATGAAGAGCATCCTCAATTCCACCAAAGGCACCCTCGTCAACGGCGACCCCGCGCTCCTGTCGCGGGAGGCGCTCGGCGTGGTCGTCGCGGCCATGTCGATGGTCAACGTGCTGCCCCGCCTGTTCGACGGCGCCGTCGTCGTCATCCCGAGCGACCGGCCGCAGGTGCTGCTCGCCGTGCTGATGGCGAACTCCTCCGCAACATTCCCGTCGATCGCGGGCATCGTGCTCGTGGGCGGATTCGCGCTCCCCGACGAGATCGAGCGCCTCGTTGACGGCCTCGCGCCTTCGGTGCCGATCATCCGCACCGAGCTCGGATCCTACGAGGCGGCGCTGCGGATCACGCACACCCCGGGCAGGATGGCCGCGGACTCGCAGCGTAAGCACGACACCGCACTGGCCCTCTTCGAAGGCCACGTGGACGCATCCGTTCTGCTCGACCGGCTGCGGGTGAGCCGTGCGGACGTGGTGACGCCGCTCATGTTCGAGTACACGCTGCTCGAGCGGGCCAGGAAGAACCGCAAGCGCATCGTCATGCCGGAGGGAGACGACGACCGCATCCTGCGGGCCGCCGCCACCCTGCTGGCCCGCGACGTGGCCGACATCACCATCCTCGGTGAGGAGTTCGAGGTACGGTCCCGGGCGATCGGACTGGGCCTGGACATCGCCAAGGCGCAGGTGGTCAGCCCGTTCGACGACGTGCTGCGCACCCGGTTCGCGGAGGAGTACGCGAAGCTGCGGGCACACAAGGGCGTCACCATCGACCAGGCGATGGACGTCGTCACCGACGTGTCCTACTTCGGCACGATGATGGTGCAGCTCGGCCTCGCCGACGGCATGGTCTCCGGTGCCACCCACACCACGGCGCACACCATCCGGCCGAGCTTCGAGATCATCAAGACCCGACCGGACACCTCGGTCGTCTCGAGCGTGTTCCTGATGGCACTCGCCGACAAGGTGCTCGTCTACGGCGACTGCGCGGTCAACCCTGACCCGTCCGCGGAACAGCTGGCCGACATCGCGATCTCGGCCTCCGAGACCGCGGTGGAGTTCGGAATCGAACCGCGCATCGCTATGCTCTCCTACTCCACCGGCGAGTCGGGCAAGGGCGCGGATGTCGACAAGGTGCGGGCAGCGACCGCGCTCGTGCGCGAGCGCCGCCCCGACCTGCTGATCGAAGGTCCGATCCAGTACGACGCGGCAGCGGATGCCGACGTCGCCGCAGCGAAGATGCCAGCTTCCGCCGTGGCCGGTCGCGCGACGGTGTTCATCTTCCCCGATCTGAACACCGGCAACAACACGTACAAGGCCGTGCAGCGCAGTGCGGGCGCCCTGGCAATAGGCCCTGTCCTGCAGGGCCTTCGCAAACCCATCAATGATCTTTCCCGAGGAGCACTTGTGCAGGACATCGTCAACACCGTAGCCATCACGGCGATCCAGGCGGCGACACTCTCCGCCGTGGCCGCAACCGCAGCCCAGACCGCGGCGGTGTCCGCGTGAGCGCCGTCCTGGTCGTCAACTCCGGCTCGTCGTCGTTCAAATACCAGCTGATCGACATGGACACCGAGACCGAGCTGGCCAGCGGCCTGGTCGAACGCATCGGCGAGCCGGTCGGGCACTCCCGGCACAACGCCGGCCCGACCAAGGCGGACCGCTCAGAACGCGACCTGCCGATCGTCGACCACACCGCCGGCTTCGCCGTGATGATCGAGGCGTTCAGCCAGCATGGGCCGCAACTGTCCGACGCGAGCCTGATCGCTGTGGGCCACCGCGTGGTGCAGGGCGGAAACCGCTTCTTCGAGCCGACCGAGATCACCCACCTGGTGGAACTGAACATCGAAGACCTCTCCGAGATAGCGCCGCTGCACAACCCGGGCGCCGTGCAGGGCATCCGTGCCGCTCGCGCGAGCTTCCCGAACGTGCCCCACGTTGCCGTCTTCGACACCGCGTTCCACCAGACGCTGCCGCCGGCCGCCTACACCTACGCCATCGACAAGGACCTGGCGACGCGGTACCGCGTGCGCAAGTACGGTTTCCACGGCACCTCGCACAAGTTCGTCTCCGAGGCCGTAGCCACCTTCCTGGACCGGCCGCTGGCCGACCTGAAGACGATTGTGCTGCACCTGGGCAACGGCGCATCGGCGTGTGCCGTCGACGGCGGCCGTTCGATCGACACGTCGATGGGCATGACCCCGCTTCAGGGACTCGTCATGGGCACCCGCTCGGGCGACATCGACCCGGCCGTCATCTTCCACCTGCGCCGCCGGGCCGGCATGAACACGGCCGAACTCGACGACCTGCTCAACCGCCGCGGCGGCATGCTCGCGCTCGCCGGCAACGGCGACATGCGCGACGTGGAAGACGCCTCGATCGCGGGCGACCCGGTCGCCCAGGCCGCCCTCGACGTCTACTTCCACCGGCTCAAGGGCTACGTGGGCTCGTACTACGCGCAGCTCGGCGGCGCCGACGTCATCGTCTTCACCGCGGGGGTCGGCGAGAACTCGCCGATCGTGCGCGCCGGTTCGCTGGCCGGCCTGGAGGGCATGGGGATCGAGATCGACCCCGTGCGGAACGAGGCCAAGTCGCGCAAGTCCCGCGTGATCTCCACGGATGCCTCGAAGGTCACCGTGCTCGTCATCCCGACGAACGAGGAGCTGGAGATCGCGCGTCAGACCCTCGCGACGATCAACCGCACCCACCCCTCGAATTAGAGCTTCATCACGCGTACGGCCGTCCCGGTTTCCGGGGCGGCCGTACGCGCGTTGCACGCAGGCCCGCGCCGCCAATGGGCCGGTGACGACGGATGCTTCGCGGCACCGTCCACACCCCGGGGCGCACTGTCAGTGGCGCCGACTACGATTGACCCGTGGTTACCGCCCTGTATCGCCGCTACCGGCCAGAGACCTTTGCCGAGATGATCGGCCAGTCCCAGGTGACCGAACCCCTGATGACCGCGCTGCGCACGAATCGGGTGAATCATGCCTACCTGTTCAGCGGCCCGCGAGGCTGCGGCAAGACCACGTCCGCGCGCATCCTCGCTCGCTGCCTGAACTGCGCCGAAGGCCCCACAGACACCCCGTGCGGCGTCTGCCCGAGCTGCGTCGAGCTGTCCCGGGACGGCGGTGGCTCGCTCGACGTGGTCGAGATCGACGCGGCCAGCCACAACGGCGTCGACGACGCCCGCGACATCCGGGAACGCGCCATCTTCGCGCCGGCCCGCGACCGCTACAAGATCTTCATCCTCGACGAGGCACATATGGTCACGCCGCAGGGCTTCAACGCGCTGCTCAAGATTGTCGAGGAGCCGCCCGAACACGTCAAGTTCATCTTCGCGACCACCGAACCCGAAAAGGTGATCGGCACCATCCGTTCGCGAACGCACCACTACCCGTTCCGGCTGGTGCCGCCCGGGCCGATGCTCGAGTACGTGCAGACGCTCTGCGAGAGCGAGACCATGACGGTCGCGCCGGGGGTGCTGCCGCTCGTCGTGCGCGCCGGCGGCGGTTCCCCCCGCGACACCCTGTCCCTGCTCGACCAGCTGATGGCCGGTTCAGACGGGCACTCCGTGGAATACGAGCGTGCGGTCGCGCTGCTGGGCTACACTAACGCCTCCCTGCTCGACGAGTCCATCGACGCGATCGCCGCGCGCGACCCGTCCGCCGCGTTCGACGCGGTCGACCGGGTCATCCAGACCGGGCAGGATCCGCGGCGCTTCGTCGAGGACCTGCTCGAGCGCATGCGTGACCTGATCATCGTCGCCGCGACCTCGGCGGCGGGTGCGGCGGCCGTGCTCCGCGGCGTGCCGCAGGACGAGCTCGACCGAATGGCCGCGCAGGCCGCCAAGTTCGGCCCGGCGGAACTGTCGCGCACCGCCGACATCCTCAACGCCGCCCTGACCGAGATGACCGGTGCCACCTCGCCCCGCCTCCACCTCGAACTCATGATCGCCCGGGTACTCATCCCCGCGAGCGACGACTCCACCCGCGGCGCGCTCGCCCGTGTGGAACGGCTCGAGCGCCGGATCGGCGTCGACGGGCCTGGCGCCGGTTCCGGCATAGGCTCAACGAACCGGGCGACGGATGTTTCGCCCCCGCCAGCGCCCACGGTTCCGCCGGCGCGAGGTGCCCCGCCCGTCGCCGAGGTGGCGGCAGCCGTCACCGTGCGCCCGGTCGGACCGGTCACCTTCCAGCAGGTGAAGGATGCCTGGCCCGAGGTGCTCGAAGCCGTTCAGGCCGCGAAGACCAGCGCTTGGCTGGTGCTGTACACCGCCCGAGCCCTTGAACTACGCGATGGCGACCTGCTCGTGTTGTCGTTCCCGAGCCAGAAAGACGTCGAGGGGCTCAAGCAGCCCGCCGCGCCGGGTCAGGGGGTCGGCGACTTCCTCAAGCGGGCGATCAACGATGTGCTCGGCTTCACGCCCCGCCTCACCGCGCGGGTCGACCGCCCGGGCGGCAACGACGACACTGACGGCAACGGCAACGGCAACGGCAACGGCAACGGCAACGGCGGCACCGGCGCGCCGACCGCCCCGCGGACCTCCTCGGGCCCGTCAGCGTCCGCCCGCACCGAGGACCGGAGCGTTATGGAGCGTTCCGGTGCCGAGGCCAACCGTGGGGGAGCCGGACGTGCCGCTCGCGGCACGACAGTTCCGGCGGCCGAGCCGGCGCCGCCCTCCGACGACGACGCGCCGCCGGAACCCGAAGACGCGCCGTCGGAAGCCGAAGCCGAAGCCGAAGTCGAAGCCGAGCCCGAGTCTGGGCGCGGTGACGACTCTTCCGCCGGCCTGGAAACCGATCCTGATCCTGATTCCGATTCCGATTCCGGTGCTGACGCGGAAGTTCTCCCGGCCTCGCGGCATCCGACGCGGCCCGCAGCACCGACCGGAGCTGCGGTCACCGCGTGGGCCACCGCGGTGATCCCGGGTTCGGCGTCGGCCACCCCTGCGGCCGAGCAACACGGCGGGGACACCCGGTCTGCCAGCGCACGGTCTGCCAGCGCACGGTCTGCCACGGCACAGTTTGCCACGGCACCGTCTGCCACGGAGCCGTCTGCCTCCGCACCCTCTGACTCAGCGCCATCCCCGGTTCCGCCCGCCGCCCCGGTTCCGCCAGCCGAAGCGACTTCGTCCGCCGATCCGGCGGGAACGAACGGCGGCTCGTCAGCACCCCCGGCCGACGTCGACGAACCGCCGCCTTACGACGATGGCGACGTACCGCCCGACGATGAGTACCCGCCCGACCGATTCGACCGGTCAGCGCCGGCGCGTCCACCGGCGTCCGTCCCGGATTCCCGGTCGCCCGCCGCTCCGGTCGCGACGGCTCCTTCCGGGCCGGCCGGCACCGCGGCCCGCCGCGGCCCGGCCTTCGCCGAGAAACAGCGCTACGGGGAATCCGTCGTGCGCGAGATCCTCGGCGCGACCTTCCTCGAAGAACACGAACACATCCCGGCATCCCGAAGCAGAGGCGACTAGTCCATGTACGAAGGCATCGTTCAGGAACTGATCGACGAACTCGGCCGGCTCCCCGGCATCGGCCCGAAATCCGCCCAGCGCATCGCATTCCATATCCTGCAGACCGAACAGTTCGATGTGACCCGGCTCGCGAACGTGCTGCTCGAGGTGCGCGACAAGGTGCGCTTCTGTTCGATCTGTGGCAACGTCTCCGAGCAGGAGACCTGCCTGATCTGTCGCGACCCCCGGCGCAACCCGGCCATGATCTGCGTGGTCGAGGAGGCCAAGGACGTCGTCGCGATCGAACGCACCCGGGAGTTCAAGGGGCTCTACCACGTGCTCGGCGGGGCCATCAGCCCCATCGACGGCATCGGTCCCGACGACCTGCGCATCCGTCAACTGATGCAACGGCTCGCCGACAACACGGTGCAGGAGGTCATCATCGCCACCGACCCCAACCTCGAGGGCGAGGCCACTGCCACCTACCTGTCCAGGCTGCTCACGACATTGGAGATCCAGGTCACCCGGCTCGCGTCGGGGCTGCCGGTCGGTGGCGACCTCGAATACGCCGACGAGGTCACCCTTGGCCGGGCCTTCGAGGGGCGCCGCACCGTCACGCACTAGCCGGCACCGACGGATGCCCGCCGAGGCGAGTCCGCGATTCTTCGTCCTCACGGTCGGACCACGCGATTGGACCACCCGATCGGACCACCGCCACCCGATGCACAGCGTCACATTGCCGCCGCCGAATACAAACGCATTTATGATGAGATCTTGGGCCGTGCCCGCCTATCCGATGTTCAGGAGTCCGACGTGAGCTTGATCGTGCAGAAGTTCGGCGGTTCATCCGTCGCCGACGCGGAAAGCATCAAGCGCGTGGCCAAGCGCATCGTCGACACCCGTAAAACCGGCAACGAGGTCGTCGTCGCGGTCTCCGCCATGGGCGACTCCACCGATGAACTCCTTGACCTGGCCCACCAGGTCACGCCGATCCCCGCCCCGCGCGAGCTGGACATGCTCCTCACCGCGGGCGAGCGCATCTCGATGGCGCTGCTGGCGATGGCGATCAAGAGCATGGGCTACGACGCTCGCTCCTTCACCGGCAGCCAGGCCGGTATGATCACGGATGCCCAGCACGGCGCCGCGCGCATCGTCGACGTGACGCCGGGCCGCATCCGCGACGCACTCGACGACGGCGCGGTGGCGATCGTCGCCGGCTTCCAGGGCTTCAACCGCGACACCAAGGACATCACCACGCTCGGCCGCGGCGGCTCCGACACCACGGCCGTCGCCCTCGCCGCCGCCCTCGGCGCCGACATCTGCGAGATCTACACCGATGTCGACGGCGTCTTCACGGCCGACCCTCGCGTGGTGCCGCGCGCTCGCAAGCTCGACCGGATCACCAGTGAGGAAATGCTCGAACTCGCCGCCGCCGGCGCCAAGGTCCTCTACATTCGCGCGGTGGAATACGCCAGGCGGCACGGGGTGACCCTGCACGTGCGGTCCTCGTTCAACAACAACGTCGGCACCATCGTCTACAACTCGGAGACGACCAGCCCGACCAGCGCCATCCCGATCTCCTCGGTTCCCGAGGCCGCCCAGCCCAATCCCGTATCCGCGAATGGAGAGAAAGTGGAAGAGCCAATCATCGCCGGGGTCGCCGCCGACCTGAGCGAAGCGAAGGTCACGGTCGTCGGTGTCCCCGACATCCCCGGCAAGGCCGCGCAGATCTTCAAGATCGTCGCGAAGACGAACGCCAACGTGGACATGATCGTGCAGAACGTGTCAGCCGCGTCCACCGGGTTGACCGATATCTCCTTCACTCTCCCCAAGTCGGAGGGCCAACAGGTGCTCACTGCGCTGACCAACGAGCAGGACAACGTGGGTTTCGCCGGCCTGCAGTACGACGACCAGATCGGCAAGCTCGCCCTTGTCGGCGCCGGGATGCGCACCAACACCGGTGTCTCGGCCCGCCTGTTCGAGGCGCTCTACGAGGCCGGGATCAACATCGAGATGATCTCGACCAGTGAGATCCGAATCTCCGTCGTCACGCGCGCCGATACCATCAACGAGGCGCTTCGGGTGGTGCACACTGCGTTCGGGCTCGACGCCACCGACGACGCGATCGTGCACGGCGGCACCGGCCGCTAGCCTGGCGCCGTCGAGCCCAGGGCACAACGCACCACGCGAGCAGCAGAGGAACCACCAATGAACAGCACCGCAGGAATCCAGATCGGCGTCGTCGGGGCCACGGGCCAGGTCGGCGCCGTTGTGCGCCGCCTGCTCGAGGAACGGGATTTCCCGGTCGCCGGCATCCGGTTCTTCGCCTCAGCCCGCTCCGCCGGTACCACCCTGCCGTGGAAGGGCGAGAAGATCGTCGTCGAAGACGCGGCCACCGCCGACCCGACCGGCCTTGACGTGGCCATCTTTTCCGCCGGCGCCACCCTCTCCCGAGCCCAGGCGCCGCGCTACGCCGCGGCCGGTGTCACCGTCATCGACAACTCCTCCGGCTGGCGGATGGACCCCGAGGTTCCCCTGGTCGTGAGCGAGGTCAATCCGGAGGCCATCAGGCAGGCCGTCAAGGGAATCATCGCCAACCCGAACTGCACCACGATGGCCGCGATGCCCGTGCTCAAGGTGTTGCACGACGAGGCCGGTCTCGAGCGCCTGATCGTGAGCACCTACCAGGCTGTGTCCGGCAGCGGACTGGCCGGCGCCCAGGAGCTGGCCAGCCAGGTGCGCGCCGCCGCGCTGAACGACAACCTGCTCCAGCTCGTGCACGACGGCTCGGCGGTGCCCATGCCCGAACCCGTGCTCTACGCCCGCCCGATCGCCTTCGATGTGGTGCCGCTGGCGGGGTCGATCGTCGATGACGGCGAGTTCGAGACCGACGAGGAGAAGAAGCTCCGCAACGAAAGTCGCAAGATCCTCGGCCTGCCCGACCTGCTCGTGTCGGGCACCTGCGTGCGAGTGCCCGTCTTCACCGGACATTCGCTCTCCATCAACGCCGAGTTCGCCAGCCCGCTGACGGTCGCCCGCGCGCTCGAACTACTCGCCACCGCGCCCGGCGTGGTTGTGACGGATGTTCCCACCCCCCTCGAAGCGGCCGGCCAGGACCCGAGCTTCGTTGGCCGCGTCCGCCAGGACCGCGGCGTGCCGGACGGGCGGGGCCTCGCCCTGTTTATCACCAGCGACAATCTCCGTAAGGGTGCCGCGCTCAACGCTGTGCAGATCGCCGAACTCGTCGCCGCCGACGTGCTGGTCTCCTGACCCGAGCGGATCCTGCCGACGCCGGATCCGGTCGGCGCCGATCCGCTCGCACGGCCGTGGGAAGGGTCCGCCTATCCTCCCCGGGCACACCGGGAGTGGGGGGCGCAGGCAGGCAGGTAGGTGCACTACTGTTTGGAAACATGGGCGGGTTTTCGGTGGAAGCGATCGTACGGCGCTCCGGACTCGCAGCGTTCGGTGCTGTCGCCATCCTGATGATCATCGCAGCGGTGGCCTCCCTCCTTTCGGCTCCGCCGGAGCGCTGGGCAGTCGCTGCCGTCGGAGCGCTCTGTGCCGGGGTGCTCGAGCTCACCTGGTTACGGCTTGGCCGTGTCGCGCACCGCAGCCCGATGGTCGCCCTCCCTGTTCTCGCTCTCCCTGCCCTGGCCTCCCTGATGCCGACCGAGACGGCGATCGGGGTCATCGCTCTCGGGGTGTTCCTCGCAGTCCTCCTTGAGGCAGGCCGCGTCACGGTCGCCCTCTACAGCGCCGGACTTCAGAGCCTGGGCGGATTCCTTGCCGCGGTCCTCTTCACCTGGTTCCTGGCCTTCGGGCTCATCGATCTCGCCGCGGTGGCGGCAGCGAGTGTGGGCTACCTCGGGTTCGTGCTCCTGGTCGAGATCCTGCGCAAGCAGATCATCGATTCTTCCGTCGATCGTGGCGGACGCCCGTTGCTCGACCTCCTCCGAATGACCGGCACGGTCGTCGGTGCTGCCCTCATCGCGGTCTTGGCGGCGCTGTGGAGCAGCGAGGGACCGCCGTTCCTGGTCGAGGTGAGTCCGACCGTGAACACGCTCGAGGTTCTCCTCGGAATTGTGATCGTGGCCGCGGTCGTCAAGGTCGTCTCGGTCTTCGCCGACATGAGGCGTCGGCTGGCGGGCCTGGTCGCCGGCGCCAGCGCTCTGAGCGCGGATGTCGAGACCGGTGCTCGGTCAGGGGCTGAGATCGCCGAGGCGCTCTGCCAGGCCGTCGCCGACTCGGTCGGGGTCGAGGCGGTCGTCGTTCGGGAGGAGCCGGCTCGGCCGGGCGAGATCAGCCTGCCGCTGTCGTTCGTGGCGCCGGGCGCAGACCGGTACATCGTGGTCAGCCGGGATGCGATGGACGGTGCATTCACCAGAAACGACCGCCGGGCCCTTGACGCCCTGGTCACGACCGCTGAAATGGTGGTCAAAGCCGGCCAGAACGTCGCGGGGCTGACCCTGCGCGCGAACACCGACCCGCTCACCGGCCTGCCCAACTATGGCGCCTTCCAGGAGGCGCTCGCGAACATCAACGACCATCGGGACTACTCCGAGGCCCTAGCGGTGCTCTTCCTCGACCTCGACGACTTCAAACGCCTGAATGACCGGCACGGCCACTCGGCCGGCGACGAGGTCCTGCGCGAACTCGGCCGACGTCTACGGGCAGTCGTGCGCCCCGACGACCTGGTCGCCCGGGTCGGTGGTGACGAATTCGTGGTCATCCTGACCCACCTCACCTCCCTCGGTGAAGCGAAGCTCGTGGCCGAACGCATCCTCGCCGCCACTGGAGAACCCCTCACCGTCGGTACGACCACGGTCCACCCGATGATGAGCATCGGGCTGGCGTACTCAGCCCATCGGGAGACCGACGTGACCCAGCTCGTGCAGGACGCCGATCGGGCCATGCTCGCGATCAAGAAGACCCGGCGGCGCGGCGGCTCCGCCAACGAGAGCAGCATCAACATCTCGAGCCACCGCTCGAGCCAGATGAACGACATCATCGCCAGGGCCATCGACGAGGACCTGCTGGAACTCGCCTTCCAACCCATCGTCAGCCTGGTGACCGGCCAGATCTGGGCGTTTGAGGCCCTCGTGCGCTACACCGACCCCGACCTGGGCCCGCTGTCGCCGCCGTCGATCGTGGAGAAGGCGAAGGGCCTGGGCCGACTCGACGCGATGACCCGGCAGGTCGCGGTGAAGGCCATGGCGGCGGCCGCGGACTTCCGGTTGGTCGAACCTCGCGTGGTCTGCATGACCTTCAACGTGGAGGCCGGCCAGATCCTGCCCGAGCGCGTCGGCACGTTTGTCGAGGACCTCGCCGACCGCTATCCCGGGATCTCGCTCTGCCTTGAGCTGAATGAGCGGTCGATGGCCAAGGTGACCCCGGCCATCCGCGCCCAGGCCGACCGGATGCGCGATCTCGGCCTGCTGATCGCGCTGGACGACTACGGCTCCCAGGATTCCTCGGTCGACTCGCTGGTGCGGATGCCGATGGATATCCTCAAGATCGACAAGAGCCTGGTCGACGACCTTGACGACATCCGGCAGCGCGAGGTGCTCACCGCGTTGCAGGGCTTCGGCGACAACCTCGAATATTCGATGATCGTCGAGGGGGTGGAGAACGAGACCATGGCTTCGCACCTGAGCGCGCTCGGCATCCGCAGCGCCCAGGGCTTCCACTTCGGCGTGCCGGAAAGCTTCGAGCACACCCTGAGCCGCCTCGAGCAGTATGGCGCTGCCGCCGTGGTGCCGCGGGTCATTCCCGTGCCGACCGCCGAACTCGTCGTCCCCGCCGAGTTGCCGGCGGCCTGATCGCCGCACGTCGGCCGCCGGCCGGGCTGCGACACCGGTTATTCTGGGGAGATGAGCACTGAGCCCGTACCCGCAGAGGTCGAGAACTACTTCGCCGACCTGGAGCCGGACCAGCGCGTCGTGCTCTACCCGGTGATCGACACTGTGCGCGACGCCATGCCGCCCGGCTACGTGCTGGGGATGTACTGGGGGATACCCGGCTGGGTGATCCCGCTGGAGACCTACCCGAACACCTATAACGGTCAGCCGCTGGCCTACGTCAGCGTCGCCGCCCAGAAGAACTACAGCTCGCTCCACCTGATGGGGCTCTACGGCGACCCGGAGGCGGATGCCGCGTTCCGCGCCGAATGGGCAGCCACCGGCCGCAAGCTGAACATGGGCAAGAGCTGCCTGAGGTTCAAGACCCTCGCCGACGTCGACCTGGGCATCATCGCGCGCACGGTCGCGAGCATCCCGGTTGACCGGTACCTGGCGACCTACCGGCGGATCAAGCCGGCTGCGGGCCAGGCCTCCGCCCGGAAAACACCGCGCGGCCAGCAGCCAGGGGCGACCGTTACGCGGTGAGCTGCACGGAGCATCCGTTCGCCGGAGATACACTGAAAAGTGTGAATCCAATGGCGAAGGTCGATGTCGTATTAATTGGTGGCGGCATCATGAGCGCCACCCTCGGTACCCTGATCAAGCAGTTGCAGCCCGACTGGAGCATCGAGGTCTATGAGCGTCTGGGTGAGGTCGCCCAGGAAAGCTCCAACCCGTGGAACAACGCGGGCACCGGCCATGCGGCCCTCTGCGAGCTCAACTACATGCCCGCGGCCAAGGACGGCTCCGTCACGGCCGACAAGGCCGTGAGCATCAATGAGCAGTTCCAGATCAGTCGCCAGCTGTGGGCGCACCTCGTCACGACCGGCGCGCTGCCTGAGCCCACCAACTTCATCAACTCCACCCCGCACATGACGTTCGTGCGCGGCAAGGACAACGTGGCCTACCTCCGCAAGCGGTTTGCGGCGCTCGAGAATGAGCCGCTGTTCCACGGCATGGAGTACAGCGAGGACCCCGCCGTGATCGGCGCCTGGACTCCATTGCTCACCAGCAACCGGCCCAAGGGGCACAAAATCGCGGCCACCCGGATTGTCTCCGGCACCGACGTGGACTTCGGTGCCCTGACCCGCTACCTCTTTGAGAACCTCGCCGAGTCCGGCGCGGGCATCCACGTGAACCAGCAGGTCACCGGCCTGAAACAGCTCGCGGATGGCAGCTGGCGGCTGAACCTGCGCCGCCTGGTCGGCGGGCACCCGAGCCAGGTGAACGCCCGCTTCGTTTTCGTCGGCGCGGGCGGCGGCGCGCTCGCCCTGCTGCAGCAGAGCGGCATCCCTGAGGTCAAGGGTTTCGGCGGCTTCCCGATCAGTGGGCAGTTCCTGCGCACCACGAACCCGAAAATCGTCGCCCGGCACCAGGCCAAGGTCTACGGCAAGGCCGCCGTTGGAGCCCCGCCGATGTCGGTGCCACACCTGGACACCCGGATCGTCGATGGAGAGGCTTCGCTTTTGTTCGGCCCGTATGCCGGCTTCACGCCCAAGTTCCTGAAGTCGAGCACCTGGTTCGACCTGCCGTTCTCGATCCGTCCGCACAACATCGGGCCGATGCTTGCCGTGGCCGCGCATAACTTCGGGCTGATGAAATACCTGCTCGGAGAGGTTTTCGCCTCGAAAGCCACGAAGCTCAAGGCGCTGCAGGAGTTCGTGCCAACTGCCAAGCTGACCGACTGGGAGCTCATCACCGCCGGCCAGCGCGTGCAGGTCATGAAGAAAGACCCCGAGCAGGGCGGAGTGCTCCAGTTCGGCACCGAGGTCATCGCCTCGGCCGACGGCACGATCGCCGGACTGCTCGGTGCGTCCCCTGGCGCGTCGACCGCGGCGCCGATCATGGTCGACCTGATCAAGCGCTGCTTCCCCGAGCAGTACCCCGCCTGGGAGCCCAAGTTGCGCGAGATGATCCCGAGCCTCGGCACGAAGCTCTCCGACGACCCGGCCGCCGCGGCCGCGTCGCTCGCCGCCACCGCAGCCGCGCTGAACCTGACCGCGTAGCCGGGAGCGGCTTGGGGCGCCGCTTGATCAATTCTCGAACATGTGTCCGAATACTTGCATGAGGTGGAACGCACAGGAACTGAGCACGGAGCAGGCCGGCGCGCTGCCCGGGCTGGCCCGCTGAACAACCTCGTGCGCAGCGTACGCACGCCCGAGTTCGCGGGGATCGTCTTTCACGAGGTGCTCGCCAAGTCGGTGCTCAATCGGGTGCCCGGCCAGAGCGCGATGCCGTTCGGCTGGACCATCAACCCCTACCGGGGCTGCTCTCATGCCTGCTCCTATTCTCTGAGCCCGGAAACGCTCATCCTGATGGCGGATGGTCGGCAGAAGCCACTTTGGGAGGTCAGGGTTGGCGAGGGCATCATCGGCACTGTGACCGTGGGCGCATATCGGCGATACGTGAAGACGACGGTGCTCGCTTCGTGGAATACCCGCAAAAGCGGCTATCGCATCACCCTCGCGGATGAAACCGAAGTGGTGGCCAGTGGCGACCATCGCTTCCTCACCGAGCGGGGGTGGAAGTTCGTCACGGGCGCCATGAGCGGGGACGGGCAGCGGCCCTATCTGACCATGAACAACATGCTGATGGGCTTCGGGCTCACCGGGCTGACGGAGGCCACGCAGCCGAAGTATTTCGAGCCGAGCTATCGGCGCGGATACTTGACCGGAATGATTCGTGGCGACGGGATGGTGATCGCTCGGGGCTACCCCCGGCGCACAGGCGGCGGAGGCAAGGTACGGCATTTCCGGCTCGCCCTGACCGACATCGAGGCCCTCAACCGATCTCGTTTGTTCCTCGGCCAGGAGGGAGTGGGCACTCAGACCCGGCCGTTCTCGGCGGCATCCGTCAGCCGGCGCCCCCGTACCTCCATCCACTCCGGCAAGGCGTCTTTTGATGACCGGATCACCGAGCTCATCCAGTGGCCGCGAGACCCCGACGGCGACTGGCACGCCGGGTATCTGGCCGGTGTTTTCGACGCCGAGGGTTCGTGCTCTAAGGGTATTCTGCGGATCAGCAACAAAGATGAGGCAATTCTCGACAACATCCGGGGCTCGATGTTTGCTGTGGGCATCGTCCACGTGCTGGAGAATGCCCGGCCGAATGGGGTCCGCTGCGTTCGGGTCACCGGCGGGCTGCCCATGCGCTCTCGGTTCTTCAGCCTGGTCGGGCCCGCCATCGACCGGGAACTCTCCATCGCCGGCGCCGGCGCCGCAGTCAAGTCGGCGGCAAAGTTGCAGATCGTGTCCATTGAGGACCTGGGCACAACGATGGACATGATCGACATCACGACCGGTACCGGCGATTTCATCGCGAACGGTGTCATCAGCCACAACTGTTTTGCCCGGCCCACGCACACCTACCTCGAACTCGATTCCGGCAAAGACTTCAACAACGAGATCATCGTGAAGGTCAACGTGGCCGAGGTCCTGCGGAAGGAGCTGGCGAAACCGAGCTGGGGCCGGCATCCGGTGGCCCTCGGCACGAACACCGACCCGTACCAGCGGGCGGAGGGCCGCTACCGCGGTGCGCGAGCGCGGGGTCGACTGTTCGGTGTTCATGATGCCGATCCTGCCGATCCTGCCGTTCCTCACCGACCCGAAGGCGCACCTGGATGCCGCGCTGTGCCAGGCGAAGGCGGCCGGCGCGTCGAACATCATGTATACCGCGCTGCACCTGCGCCCCGAGGTCAAGGACTGGTACCTGCAGTGGCCGGCCCGCGACCACCCCGAGTTGATGCCGCGCTACCAGGAGCTGTACGCGACGGCCGCGTACGCCCCGAAGGTGTACCGGATCTGGCTGGCGGCGCGAATCAAGCCGCTGATCCGCGCGCACGGCCTCGAGCGCGGCCGGGAAGATACCGCGACCTGCGGCGTGCGCTCGAGCGCCCGCAGCCGCCTGCAGTCCGGCAATCCTGACGCCGCAATCCCCACCTCCGCAATCCGCGCCGGTGGAAACCCCGGCATCCTCGCCTTCGGGCTCCCGGACGCCCCGGTACGGTCCGCAGCGTCCGCCCGAACCCGGCGGTCCCTGATCGCGGAGGAACTCCCTCCTGAGCTGGCGCCCACCCTGTTCTGACCGTCACGAACGGATGCCCGGCGCAGCGCCTGCCCGCGCGGTCTCCGTTGCCGCAGTCGCCCGCGTCGCAGCCCGCATCCCGCCGCACTGCCCGCGCTCGCGTTCATGTGACCTGACCGGCGAATTCTTCCGCCGCGCTTCCCGGCTGCGTGGAATACTCAACCAAGGCAGAGGAGGCCCCGATGACCTTGGGTTTGCCCGACCACCTGGTCGAACCGATCCTGAGTCGTGCGCTTGCGCGCGCATCGCACTGGTTCGCCCTCACCTGCCTCGCCGGCGCCCTGCTCTCGGCCCTGTCCCTGGGCCTTACCTACGAGGCCGGCCTGCTCTGGATGGCCGTACTCTCGGTCCTCGCCATGGCCGCGCTCCTCGTCACCCTCAGCCTGCGACCCACGGTTGTGCTCACCATCGCCTACCTCCTGGTCGGCACCGGCGGCACCTACCTGTACACGACTGACCTGCTCGGCCTGCCCGACGTCTTCCCCGCGTCCAACATGTTCCTCGCCGCGCTGCCCAAGCTGGCGCTGATCATGGTCGGCGGAGCCGGCTCCGGTGCGCTCACCGGGGTGCTCTGGAGCACGGCCGGGTTTGTGCTGGCCGAGACCGTCACGGTGATCGCCGCGGCGGAAGCCGAGGTGACCTACCTGCCCGACGGGTTCACCATCTCCGCCTGCCTGTTCCTCGTCGCCGTGCTGCTGCTCGCCGGCACCGCCCGTCGTCCGCACCGTGCCGCCCAGTCCGCGATCCACCGGGCGGTGCACGCCGATCAGTCCCGTCTCCTCCGTCAGGACCTCGACTTGCGCGCCCTGGACCTTAACCAGGACACCACCCTCAACGAGCTGATTGCCCTGTCCCGGGCCCGCGCCGGCCCGCTCACGGAGAACCTGTCCGGCAGCATCCGCGCCGCCCTGCACAGGCTGCGCGGCACCGACTGGCTGACCGACGCCGACGCTCACCGCGTCTCCCATTCTCCCGGGGCGGATGCCTGGCTCACCAGCGAGGTCTACCTGGCGATTGAGCGGTGCCGCGATCGGGGACTCGTGGTCGACGTCATCGGTGACCGGTCCGCGCTCGGCCGCCTCGACCCCGTGGTCGACCGTGAGCTGGGCCTGGCCGTGCAACAGTGCCTGATCAACGTGATCCTGCACGCGGGGATTGTGTCAGCCGAGGTCGACATCGGCGGCGACGGCGGCATCTTTTCGGTAATGGTGATGGATGCCGGCCGTGGCTTCACGGAGTCGGAGACCGGTGCCGACCGGCTCGGCCTCCGCCAGGCGGTGCGCCGACGGATCAAGCGGCTCGGCGGATCGGTGACGGTCCTGACCCGGCCAGACGCCGGCACGTCGGTACTGCTGAGTGTGCCCGCCGCAGCCCCCGCCGCAGCCCCGGACGGTCAGGGCACACGATGACCGTCACACCCCTCGCTCAGCCGCGGCCCCACGCTCAACAGGGCACCCTCACCCAGCAGAGACTCGACCCGCTCGGCGCCCTCGCTGCCTGGCCGCTCGCGCCCGTGGTCGCGCTGATCGTGGTCGCCTACGCGGCCACCAGCACGGCGCTGCAGGCCGGCCAGATCCAGCATCCGCTGCTCTCCGTGCTCGCCATCGTGGCATCTGTTGCCGCGGCCGGTACCCTCGTGGCCGCGAGCCGGCCCGACCACGCGCCGTTCGACCGGCCCCTGCACCTGGTCATGGTCGGCCTCGCCGTCTCGGCGCACCTGCTCGACCAGGCCGCCCGCTGGGGCCACAACACCTTGATCCAGGACGACTTCGGTCCGCTCAGCATCGGACTGCTCCTGCTCGCGCTCGCGCCCTACCGGCCGTGGCGGGAGATCGCTCTCTCCGGGTCGGTCGCGGGCGCAGTCGTGGCCGCCGTCACCGTGCCCCAGGCGCCGTTCCTCAGCATCGTCGTGCCGCCGCAGATCTACGTGATCGTGGCGGTCAGCCAGGTGCTGGCACCCGCGCTCGCCGGTGCCGCGTACTCTCGCCGTATCGTGCGGTTGCTGTTGACCTGGCAGACGGATGCCCGTCGCGCCATGGCCGCCCGCACCGAAGAGAGCAGGGGCCATGTCGTCCGCGCCGTGGTCGAGCAACAGTGGGCGAGCCTCGGAGCCGGCGTCTTCCCGCTTCTGACCGGCGTTCTCGACCACGGTGAGGTCACCAGGGCCGACATCATCCGGTCCGGCTAGCTGGCCGGCGCGCTGCGCAAGGAACTCGTGCGCGACATCGACAAGACCTGGCTGGACGCGGTGGTCGACCGCGAACGCACGGGCCTGCGCGAGCGTGGAACCACACCGCTGCTTGTCGTGGCCGACCCGGAGCATCGGGCAACAGCCTTCACCGCGGATCACCGGGTGGCGATAACGGCGCTCATCGGGGCGATCTGCTCGGCCCGCGGATTCGACCCATGCAGCCTTGTCGTGCAGGTCGCCGACGGCACAGCCCGGACCAGCTCCGGCCCGAACCTCCTAAACCGCCCGGCCGGCCAGGCCGGGCCCGGCCGCACCCCCCCAAACCTCGCCGCCACGGCTGGATCGGGAGGTGCGGCAGCGGGTCAGATCGCCACGACCACCGGTTCGATCGCCACCGCGCCGGGTTCGACCGCCACGGTCACCGAGCTCGCCGCCCGGGAACGCCGGGTCGCCACCGTCACGATCCAGGTCGGCATCGACCTTCCGGAGCGGCGACTGCGCCGGCTGCTCCGCCCCTACCTCGCCGTGCTCCGGGTGGTCTTCGGCCGGGTTCGGGTATCGATGCGCCGGCCGCTGCTCATGCTCGAGTTCGACGACGAACGCGGGCCGACGAGCATCCGCCGCGGCTTGAGTGCGGGCCGGTGGGCATTCATCCGGGCGCGGGGCAAGTACGCTGAGTGAGGCCTGGCGCCGGGCAGTGGTTCGACTGAACCGGTGGAGCGGTGCTTTGGCGTCGCAGGAACGACAGATGAGCGGCACAAGGTTGGCCGAGGGGCGGGGTTCGTAGCAGTGGCAAAACTGT
Organism: Cryobacterium algoritolerans; assembly: GCF_004402785.1. Classification (GTDB taxonomy): domain Bacteria; phylum Actinomycetota; class Actinomycetes; order Actinomycetales; family Microbacteriaceae; genus Cryobacterium; species Cryobacterium algoritolerans. Next base: position 10,927 of record NZ_SOFP01000040.1, on the reverse strand, counting down.
ACTTCCGATACGGGGCGATGAACAGCGGCAAGAGCACCTCGATGCTCCAGGCCGCCTACAATTACGAGGAGCGCGGGCACAAGGTGTTGCTGGCCAAGCCGTCGGTCGATACCAAGGGCGATCGCGGCATCCTCTCCCGGCTCGGCGTCACCCGCGGTGTCGACTTCCTGCTCACCCCTGCGGCGGATGCGTTCACCATTTTCGCCGAGCATCGTGCCCGGGTGCTCGCCGACTCGGGCCTCGACGTCAGCTGCCTGCTCGTCGACGAGGCCCAGTTCCTTACCGAGCCGCAGGTCGATGACCTGCTTCGCATCGCGATCCTCGAGAACATCCCCGTGCTGGCCTACGGCATCCGCACGGATTTCCAGACCGTGGCCTTCCCGGGCAGTCGCCGGCTGCTCGAAGTGGCGCACAGCCTCGAGGAACTGAAGACGATCTGCCGCTGCGGACGCAAGGCCGTGTTCAACGGGCGCAAGATCGACGGCGTGTTCGTCTTCGACGGCGATCAGGTGGCCATCGACGGCACCGAGGTGACCTACGAGTCGCTCTGCGGCTCCTGCTACCTCGAAGAAAGCGGCGGCGTGCTCAACAACCGCAGCCGCGGCAACGCCTGACCAAACGCCCGGCGCTTCTCGGCGCCAGCGCGTGATGGGCGCCGCGCCCGAAAACTGGAGAAGGGGCGCTCAGCCGATCCGGTCACTCAGTGTGTTGCCGTATCACGAGCGCCCCGCCAATCCCCCCAGTGGTTTCCCCCACTTTACACCCTAGGACGGTGAAAACGGCCTGAACAGCCGTCATTTCTTAGGGCACCAGTACGGGGGTGAAAGCTGTCGGTGCGGCGGCGGCCATGGCACACTCGTTGGGGCAGGTCCAGAAAAACCCCAGACAAAGGAACGAATATGGCTCGCTTTCGAGTCGCTCTGATCGACGACCACGAAATCGTGGCACGCGGCTTCGCCGACCTGTTCTCCACCATCCCCGAGATCCACGTGGTGGCCACGGTGGCCACCGTCTCCGAGCTTTTGGCCTCGCCGGCCCAGGCGGAGGGTATCGACCTCGTGATCCTCGACCTTCGGCTGTCCGACGACTCCGCCGTCACGAGCAACGTCGACCGGCTCCGGGCGACGGGTGCCGCAGTGCTCGCCTTCACCGCCGGCGACGACGCCCTGCTGATGCGTGCCGCAGCCCGAAGCGGAGTGCTCGGTGTGGTGCGCAAGTCCGAACCCACTGTCGTACTGCTCGACGCGGTGCGCCGGGCGGCTGCAGGGGAGACGATTGCGTCGACCGAGTGGGCCGCTGCCCTCGACGGCGACCCTGATCTGGCCGACGCGGCGCTGAGTCCCCGTGAACGCCAGGTGCTCTCGCTCTATGCCGCCGGCGCAAAGGCGCCGCTGGTGGCCTCGCAGACCGGGCTGTCCGAACTCACGGTGATTGACTACATCCGTCGGGTGCGGTCGAAGTACGAGCGGGTCGGTCGCCCCGCCAACACGAAGATCGACCTCTACAAGCGGGCGCTGGAAGACGGCATTCTACCGATTCCCGGGCAGCCGTGAGCGTCGAGAACGTCGCGCTGCCGCCCCCGCAACCGCACCCAAGAACGAGCATCGACCGACTGCCCAGGCGGACGCGGACACGCACGCCGAGGTCGGGCCAAGCCGCCGGCCGGACGGCCACCGAACGCCAGTTCCGGGTACTCTGCACCGCGACAGGCCCAACCGGCCTGATCTTCGGTCTGCTCTGCCTCGACACCTTCCGGGCGCAGGCCTGGCCGGTCGCCCCGGGTGTCGCGCTGGCCGCGTGGCTGCTGGTGTTCGGCCTCCCCGTGTTGATTGGCATTCTCGCCACCTGGGGGCCGCTACGCCTGCTCCGCACGCTCGCCCTGGCCGAGGGCGTCGTCTTCCTGGCGATCCTCGGATTCTGGCTGGTCATGCGGGCCGAACCGCTCCCGGCCGGCGCCGACATTCCCTGGGTCATCTCGCTCACCGGCATCCCGGCGGTCGCCGTGGCCGCGGCCACCCGGGATCGCGTCGGCTGGGCTTACACCGCACTTGTCTGCACGCTGAGCGGGATCCTGCGGTCCGCGACCTCGGCCGACCCGCATCCGATGCTCGTCGGAATCGAGGATTCGCTCTACGCGTTGCTCGTGATCAGCGTGTTCGTGGGCCTGACCATCATGGCCAGGCGGGGGGCCGCCAGGGTCGACGAGACCGCGCGGATCACCCGGGCAGCCGTGGCCGGCCGGGCTGCCCGGGTCGCCCGCAAGCGGGAGCGGCTCACCATCGACGCCCTCGTTCACGACAGCGTCATCTCGACCCTGTTGATGGCCGGACGTGGCGGCATCCCCACCGAGATGCTCTCCCGTCACGCCGCCTCTACCCTCGACCGCCTCGACGCCCTCCGGACGCCCCGGTCGAACCAGTCCATGCCCGGCCCCGAGGTTGCCGGCCGTCTGGAACAGCTCGCCGCCGAGCTGTCCCCGAATGCGATAGTGCGGGCCGACCTGGACGAGCACCTGGCCGTGCCGGCCGTTGCGGTCACCGCCCTGCTCGGTGCGGTCGGTGAGGCACTGCGCAATTCCATCGCGTCAGCCGCCCTCGGCGCTCACCATCGGGTAATGCGCACGGTAAACGTGCAGGCGCACCGGGGCGGGATCCGGGTGGTCGTGCGTGACGACGGGGTCGGTTTCGATCCGGCCCTGGTCCCCGGCGAAAGGCTGGGGATCGCACAGAGCATCATCGGCCGGATGGAACGCCTGACGGGCGGCGAGGCGAGGGTGCGATCGCGCCCTGGCGCCGGCACAGAGGTGGAGGTGTCGTGGACCCCCGAACCGTCCCGGCCGGCCCCGGATGCCCGCCCGGTGCCGGCCTTCGTCGACGCCATGACCACCGAGATCGACAATCCGGGCACTGTGGTGCGTCTGCCGCGGCCGCTGGCCCTCGGCATCCTCACCATGTTTATCGTCGTGCACGCCCTGCTCGCCTTCGGCGACTACGAGCCGCTCTTCGGGCTGCCGTGGGAGATCGCGGGCTTCATCGCGGTGTCTGCGGCGGCCATCCTGATCTCCAGGGCGGGGGCGGACCAGCTACCCCTCGCGGCGACCATCGCCGTGCTGGCGCTTGGCGCGGCGTGCGCCGCCCTCGTGTCCCACCCGATGACGGCCGTGCAGGGCACGCCATTCGGGCACTGGTACCTCGGGGCGATCACCCTGCTCCTGGTCGTGCTCGCCGTGCGGGGCCGTGAAGGGTTCGCCTGGATCGGCTACCTGATCATGACCGCCATCACAATCTCCTGGGCGCTCAGCAACGGCCTCACTGTCGTCGACGGCGTGCTCCTCGTCGTGCGCCACGCCGGCACCCTGCTGGCCGGCACTCTCTTCGCCGTGGGGCTCAAACGGTCCGCGCTCACCCTGGCCGTGCTGAACCGTGCGCGCGTCCTGAACGCCGCCGCTGCCGCTACCGCGGTCGCCGCAATCGAAGAGCGCGAATCCCAGCTGGCGCAGGTGAACGCACTCTCCCGGCGCACCCTTGAGCATCTCGCGCGGTCCGACGAGATCCGCCCGGAAATGCGGGCAGAGTGCCTGCTCGTGGAGGCCACCTTACGCGACGCCATGCGCGCCCGCGCCCTGTTCGTGGAGCCACTCGTCGCGGCGACCCGGGCGGCGCGGCTGCGCGGTGTCGAGGTGACGCTGCTCGACGACAGCGGTGACCACCCGCCCGTCGAAGCGGCCAGGGTCGCTGCGGCTGTTGTCGACCAGCTGGGTTCCCTCGACTCCGGTCGCCTGACCGCCCGGGTGTTGCCCGCCGACCGGGCCACGATCGCCTCGATCGTCATCGAAGCCGGCGACAATCGGATGCTCGTGGTCACCCCTGACGGACTGCTCCGCGACGCGTGACCGACCGTCCGTCCGCCCTCCCGAACTCGTGCCCGGCCGGTGGGCGAGCCGGTCGAGAGCCCGCTGCGCCGCGACTCGTGCCCTGCCCAGCCGGTGGAGCCGCCGAGCCGGTGGCGTCGAGACCGTAGCCCACCCTGGTGGTCGAGCATCCCAGCCGGTCGGGTCAAGACTTCGGCCCACCCGGTGGTCGAGCCAACCAGCCGGTCGCGTCGAGACTCCGGCCCACCCCGGTGGTCGAACTTGTCGAGCTGGGGAGGGGGCGCTTCGCGCCCGGGTGGGGGGCGAAAGCATCTACATTATTAGGAGACCTGGCTCAGTCGGGTGGTTGCTGACTCGCCCCGCGCTTTATGGCTGGCTTGTTCTGGCGGAGCTTGAGGTGGGTCTTGCTGGGGAGTGGGATGAGGGTTTGTTCCGGGTCGAGTGTCGTGGGTGGTTTGAGCCGGTAGGTGTTGGCGTTGCGGAGGATTTCCCAGTGTGTGTTGTGGAGTGGTAGGTGGTGGGGGTGGCAGAGGCAGATTCCGTCGGCGAGGTCGGTGAGTCCGTGTTCGAGTAGCCATTTTTTGAGGTGGTGGGCTTCGGTCCAGGATGGTGGTCGGTCGCAGTCGGGCCAGAGGCAGCCGCCGTCACGTGCGCCCATGGTGGTGCGTTGTTTTTCGGTGAAGAGTCGTTGTTTTCGTCCGACGTCGAGTGCTTGTCCGGTGTCGTTGGAGAGGATCCCGCGCGCACNAGTGCTTGTCCGGTGTCGTTGGAGAGGATCCCGCGCGCACCGGTGTCGCGGAGTTGTCGTTCGATGGTGGCGAGGGAGATCGGGGCGGGACTGCCCTCAAGGTAGCCGTGGCCGACCGGTGGAGAGGATGCAGCGGTTTCTGCGGGAGTTGAGGGAGAAGTGCCGGCCGGTGAGTCGGCTGCGTTGCCGGCACTGGCACTGGCACCGGCACTTGCACTGGCACTGGCACTGGCACTGGCACTGTCGCCGGCACCGGCACCGGCACCGGCACTGGGACTGGGACTGTCGCCGGCACGGGCACTGGCATCGCTGGCAGCACTGGCGCGGGTGTTGGCGTTGGTGAGGTCTTTGTGGGTGACGATGACGCGCACGGCAGGGCGGCGGCCGCCGAGCATTTTTCCGGGTTCGACTTCGCCGGCGATTTTGAGTAGTTGCACGAAGGAGTCCGCGGCGATCTGTTCGGTGCTGCGGGGGTCGTCGTAGGCCTGTTTCTCCCGGGCGGCGATGCCGGCCTCGTCGAGGTCGTCACGCATCCGTCTGGCCCGTTTGAAGCACTCGGCCGCATTCCAGACCGATGAACCCGCAAGCAGCCGGGTGAGGGTGGTAAAGAGTTTGTCCGCGGTGACAGCGGTGTCGATGTCTCCCAGGCCCTTCCGGATCGACTCCGCCGCATCGACTCCGCGGCATCGACGGAGAGCGTGCCGGCGGCTACGGCGCGCGCGATCGGGCCCTGCCACGACCCGGGAGCGCCTGAACCGGGCAGGAGACCGGGCAGGAGACCGGGCGGGAGACCGGGCGGGAGACCGGGCGGGAGACCGGGCGGGAGACCGGGCGGGAGACCGGGCAGGAGACCGGGCGGGAGACCGGGCGGGAGACCGGGCGGGAATCCGGGCGGGAAACCGGCAGGACGGTCGGGGCTGTCGGGCCCGCCGGCACCACCGGTGTCGCCGGTCCCACCGGCGCTGGGCGACCCGAACGCGTCATTCTTGCTGGAACCGGTGACCTTCTGGATCATCGCCTCCGGCGAGAGGAACCCCTGCCGGGCGGCCAGACCCGAATGGCCCAGCTCCGGCCGGGACCGGTGGGCGATCGTCGCGGCCATCCACGCCGCATACTGTTCGATCAGACGGCGGGCTACGGCGATCTGACCTTGACCCGTCAGCACCGCAGCACCAGGCAGGGCCTCCAGATCGGCGCTGGAACAGCCCAAGCGCGCGACGGTCTCCGCTGCCTGCCTGAGCTGATCTGCCGGTGAATCCATACCACGAGAATACCGACACGTGAACATAAATATGAGTGAATATCACGTCCTGTGGATAACTATTCGAAAGTACATCCGCCGGGTGTCGACGGGCTCGACCACCGGGGCTGGCTTGATCCGCGGGGTTGGATCGGGGCTGGCGCCCGCCGGGGATCTTCGCGGGCTTGAGCCGGCTGGCCGTTCGCTCGTGGCGTGCGTCGTCGTCGGGGCCCGGCTCCCAGCAACTGGTTGAATGGATGTCGTGACTGATCCGACTCCCGCGACCCGATCCGATGCCCTGGCGGCGGCTCTTGCCGAGCAAGACGTGGTTGCCGTGGCCTACGCCCTCCGCAATGACGTCGTGATCGTTCCTCAGCTCGTCGTGAACGGCCAGGGCGAACAGGTGCGCGTATTCGGGCGGGAGGGCACCGACAAACGGATGCTGCTGCTCTTCTCCTCCGCCGAGAACTACGCCCAGATGGTCCCGGACGAGCCGAACCCGCAGGTGATGGTGGGCGACGCCCAGTGGCTGCGGGAGTTTCTTACCGTGCACCAGAGTGTGCTTGAGATGGTGTTCTTCGACATCGCCGGTCCGCACGTGATGCAAGCCGACCCGGCCGACCTGATGCGAGCCCTCGGCCCGTTGCCCGGAGAGAGCTTCGACGCGCCCGAACGGTAGTCCAGACGGGCCAACGTCGTGGAGGGAAGCGATCCCCATGCTGGGGGTCCGGACCAGGCCTGATGACGGCGCCGTCACGCTAGGCTGAGGCTCGACGGTGTTCGGCCCGCTCGGTGAGCGGGATCCGACGGACTCTTCACGGTCCGCTCTCCTGGCACCAGTCAGGGAGCAGGTCGCAGTGCTGGGGACTGATCAGGATGCCGTCGGCATCCGTTTGGCGAGCGTCGAGCGTCGATTCTGGATCGACCGTGACGATACCCTCAGACTGGCGCAGGACTGGCTCGCGGAATTCGGCGATGCCGAGTGCGGCGCGACCGGCCGTCGGCTGCAGGTCCTGATCGCCGCGGTCAGAATCCACCGGGCCGATCCCAGCCGGAGCGCCATCGACGTGCAGCAGATCCTCGCCTGGGCCCAGCAGCACGGCGAGATCGCCCTGCAGTCCCGTTGCCACGACGTGCTCGGCTCGCTGTTCGAAATGGTCGGCGACCCCGCGGCGGCCCTCGAACACGCCGTCGCAGCCAACGACCTTCTGTCCGAATCGGAGGCCCCGCTCATGCGGGCCGCCGCCCGCAAGTGCCTCGCGGACGCCCTCGGCTCGGCCGGATCCCTCGACGAGGCTCGGCGGCGCTACGACGACGCCCCCCGGCTTGTGATCGATGACCCGGAGACCAACATCCGGTACATCATCCTCAACAACCTTGCCTTCACGGAGCACCTCGCCCACAACAACGACGAGGCCCTCGAGGCCGTCGAACGCCTGGTCGGGCTGTCGCAGCTCAGTGACCGCGAAATCGGGATGTCCGCCCGCGACACCATCGCCAGGGTCTACATGGCCGCCGGACGGCTCGCCGAGGCCGAAACCATGCTCCTCCCGGCAATGGATTCAGCATTCAGCGACGCGCACCCGGACAGCTCCGCGGCCGCCCTGGTCGCCCTGACCGAGCTGTACCGAGAGCAGGGTCAGCTGGGCAAGGCGCAGATCGCGATCGACCGTTGCCGAGATCTCGCGCACCGGAACGGACTGAACCGGCGCACGACGGAAGTTGCCCGCGAGCAGGCCGAAGTCCACGCCGCGAACTCGGACTACCGCGCCGCCTTCGAGGCGTTCCGCGACTTCCACGAGAAGTTCGAGGCGCTCGGCGCGAGCGAGAATGAGGCGCGCGGGCGCATCCTGGAGGCCATGTTCCAAACGGCTGAATCCCGTCGGGAAAGCGAGCGCTATCGCGAACTCGCCGAGCGCGACCCGCTCACCGGACTGCATAACCGGCGGTTCGTCGACGAGCACCTCGGTGCGGCCCTGATGACGTTGCGCGAGGGTGGCCTTCCGCTCGCGATCGCCATGATCGACCTCGACCATTTCAAGCGCATCAACGACACTCTCTCGCACGAGGTCGGCGACGAGGTCCTCCGTACGCTCGGTCGCATCCTCATCGACGCCGCGAAAGCGACACCGGGTGCCATTGCTGCACGCCTCGGTGGCGAAGAGTTCCTGCTCATCCTGCCCGCGACCGATGCCGACACCGCCCACGCGAACTTCGAAGGCCTCTGTCGTACGATCGCCGGCTACGACTGGGCGCCGATCACCCACACCCTGCCTGTCACGGCGAGCATCGGCGTTGCCCTGGCGCCCGACGATGGCATTCAGAGTTCCGACCTTCTGCGCGCAGCGGATGTGCGCCTGTATGTCGCCAAACGGGATGGCCGCAACCGCGTCGTCCATTCGGCGATCATTGCGCGGTCGGGTGCGGAATCCGGTGAGGCAAACCTGGTTGCCGCCGGCCTGCCTGGCTTCGGCGCGATGGGGATTGTCGCCTAGTTCGCCCGGGCTCTAGAAGACCGCGTCGAGTTCGGCCTCCCTGGCCGAGAACCCGGTCTTGATCGCCAGGGCGACCGCGGCGCCGATCGAGCCGGTGGCCGACGCGTCGATGCGCGTGACGAAGCCAAGGCGAGCCGCCTCCGCCGCCCGCAGCTTGGCCGCCGACACCGGCCTCACCTCGCCGGCCAGGCTGATCTCACCGAACGCGACCGCGTTCTGGGCGATCGGCAGATCTTTGCACGCTGAGGCGATGGCGAGGGCGATGGCGAGATCGGCGGCCGGCTCCGTGAGACGGATGCCGCCCACCGTCGACACGTAGACATCCATGCCGCCCAGTCCCTCCAGCCCCGCCCTTCGCTCGAGCACCGCGAGGAGCATGGCCACCCGGGAGGAGTCGACCCCATTGGTGACGCGGCGGGGGTTGGGCGCCTGTGACTTGATCACAAGGGCCTGCACCTCCACCGGCATTGCCCGCCGGCCCTCGAGCGCCACCGTGACGCAGGTGCCGGAGACGGCCACGGCACCGCGGCTGAGGAACAGCCCGCTCGGGTCGGGCACCTCGGCGATGCCGTCGCCGGTCATCTCGAAGCAGCCGACCTCATCAGTCGAGCCGAACCGGTTCTTGAGCGCGCGCACGAACCTCAGCGAGGTCTGCCGATCACCCTCGAACTGGCAGACCACGTCGACGAGATGCTCGAGCAGCCGCGGCCCGGCGATCGAACCGTCCTTGGTCACGTGCCCGACGAGGAGGATGGGCAGGTTGCGGTCTTTGGCGACCCGGATCAGGGTCGAGGCCACTTCCCGCACCTGGCTGGGCTGCCCGGCGAGACCGTCGGAGTTCGAGCTGGCCACCGTCTGCACGGAGTCCACAATGACCAGGTTGGGTTTCACTGCGTCGATCTGGCCGAGGATGGTGGCCAGGTCGGTCTCCGCGGCGATGAACAGTTCTGGCTGCAGTGCGCCGGTTCGCTCGGCTCGCAGGCGCACCTGGCTGACCGACTCCTCGGCGCTCACGTAGAGCACCCGGGACTTCGCGGCCGCGGCTTTCGACGCGACTTCCAGCAACAGGGTCGACTTGCCCACTCCCGGCTCGCCGCTGAGGAGGATGACCGACCCGGGCACGATGCCGCCGCCCAACACGCGGTCGAATTCGGCGATGCCGGTCGGCCAGTGCGAGACTGCGGTCGTGTCCACGTGCGTGATCGGCCGGGCGACGCCGGTGCCGTTGAGCGAGACCGGTTTGAGCGAACGCGCCGCGCTGGCCTTCTCCGTGCTGTCCACCACGGTGCCCCATTCGTGGCATTCGGCGCAGCGGCCTGCCCATTTCAGGGTGGTCCAGCCACAGTCAGTGCAGCGGAAGGAGGAAACGGGTCTGGCCATGTCAGCGAGCCTAGCTTCGGCCACTGACCCTCGATTACTGCGGGGCCAGTTCCTAGGGAATCAGCCGGGCAGCCTGGGCGCCTACCGCGGGCAGGAACGCCTCCGCCCACATCCGGTAACCCCGGTCGTTCGGGTGGAACAGGTCACTCGCCACGTGGGTGGCGATGCTGCGCAGGCCCTGCCGTTTGGTCGTGGCGTGCAGCGGAACGACGGTCAGGTCGTGCTCAGCGGCGACGGTGCGCAGGATGCGGTTGGCCACCGAGACCATGCGTTCGTTCCGCGGCAGATGAAAGCAGGGCAGGTCGGCAACGAGACTGCGCGCGGGCAGCACGGCGAACAGCTCGCGGAGTCCGGCCTCGAACGTGGCCGGATCCCAGAGCGCGATGTCGTTCGCCCCGATCGCCACGGTCACGATGTCGGGGGAGAGCTTGACGAACCGGGGCAGCTGATCGCGCACGGCCAGCTCCACGGTGGCGCCCGACACGCTGAGGTTGATCACGCGCACCGTGCGGCCGGTGGCCAGACGGAGGTGGTCGGCCAGCAACCCGACGTAGCTGCGGTGCGGTTCGCTGGCACCGATGCCCTGCGCGGCACTGTCGCCGATGGCGACGTAGAGCAATTCGCCCTTCACCTTGGCCTGATTGCGCCACCATAGGGAGTGCACCGGCAGGGTCTCGTTGAGCACGGCGGCGTTCTGGGACAGCCTGCCCTTGAAATTGCGGAAGTTCACCAGCGCTGCGGCACCGATCCCGGCTGCAGTCGCCACGGCGCCGGCGGCGACGGCGAGAGTCCGGATATTCTGGTTCACGTTTGTCACCCGCCGAGATTATCCCGGCCCTCTGGGTGTTCGCTGCCCTCCCTTCACAGTTCCAGTCCACCGCCCGGGCGACGACCGGATGCCGTGGTGCCGCCGATTCGCATCCCGCCCCGGTCTCAACTACAATCTCCCTCGGTACCGTGTCCGAGCGGCCGAAGGTGCAACTCTCGAAAAGTTGTGTGGGGGAGACTCCACCGTGGGTTCAAATCCCACCGGTACCGCCATTGGGTTGTTCCTGGAACTGGGTGAATTCGTTCCTAGAACTAGCCCCAAAAAGAATGGCCTCCGAGATTTCGGAGGCCATTCCTTGTTTGCGGAGCTATTTTCCGTGTGCCGACGGGCGGTTTTGCCTTGGATGCCCTCGGGATTACGGGCG
>NZ_SOFP01000056.1 GCF_004402785.1 Cryobacterium algoritolerans | reverse complement strand
GAGCGGCGGCGCGGAGCGGCGGCGGAAGGCGGCGCGGGCTACGCCTCCGCGCGGTCGGCGCGGTCGGCGCGGTCGGTACGGTCGGCACCGGAGTCCCGCCCGGCGCGCTCGAGTAAAGGGGTGACCCGGTAGGGGATGAGCTCGCCCATCGCGAGCGACGTTTCGGTGCGTTCGACACCGTCGCAGGCGAGGATGGTTCCGTCGATCCGAAACAGGTCGTCGGCATCCGTGCAGACCACCCGCACCAGGAGGTCGGTCGAACCGCTCATCCCGTGCGCCTGCACGATCTCGGGGATGCGGGTGAGCTCGGCGATGATCTGTGCGAGCCGTTTCTGCTGCACGTGCACCTCGATGAAGGCCGTCAACGGGTAGCCGAGGGCTGCCGGGTTGATCCGGCGGTCGAAGGCGAGGAACGCGTTGGATTCCTCGAGCCTGGCCATCCGTGCCTGCACGGTGTTCCGAGACAGCCGGAGTTGCTGCGCGAGGGCTACGAAGGTGCTGCGCGGATCGACGCACAGGGCGCGGAGCAGCTGCAGGTCGACTCTGTCCAGACTGTGCATAATGCACGAGATTAGCAGGCCGAATGGTCCCTGAATAGAGCAAAATGCGCAGTATTCACCGGCATGGTTGTGCTCAGTGCCGCATGACCGTACGCTCTCAACAACTTCGGCAACGACGCTGGGAGCACCTCACCATGTCAGAATCTTTCCCGGGGGAAATCCCCGCCAATCTCTTACAACTCGTGTCACCCGACGGTGAGCGGATGGCTTCGGAAACGGCCGATCCTTGGCTCGACGATGTCTTGGCGGCAGACCTGGTCGGCCTCTACCAGGACATGGTCGTGGTGCGGCGGATCGACACCGAGGCCACGGCGCTGCAGCGCCAGGGCGAGCTCGGTCTCTGGCCGCCGCTGCTCGGCCAGGAGGCCGCCCAGGTGGGTTCGGCCAGGGCCCTCCGCACGGACGACTTCGTCTTCACCAGCTACCGCGAGAACGCGGTGGCCTGGTGCCGCGGGGTCGGCCTGACGGACATCGTGCGGGTGTGGCGCGGCAACGCGCAATCGGGCTGGGACCCCTACTCCGTCGGTATGGCGACGCCGGCGATCATCATCGGCGCCCAGACCCTGCACGCCACGGGCTGGGCCCTCGGCGCCCAGCACGACGGCACCGACTCGGTGGCGGTGGCCTACTTCGGCGACGGCGCCACCAGCGAGGGCGACGTCAGCGAGGCTCTCGTCTTCGCCGCCAGCTTTCAGGCGCCGGTGATCTTCTTCTGCCAGAACAACCAGTGGGCGATCTCCGAACCGGTCGGCCTGCAGTCCCGGGCAAACCTGGTCGACCGCGCACTCGGCTTCGGCATCCCCGGCATCCGGGTCGACGGGAACGACGTGCTTGCCGTGCTCGCGGCCACCAGGATGGCGCTCCACCGCGCCCGCACCGGCGGCGGACCCACTTTCATCGAAGCGGTCACCTACCGGATGGGCCCGCACACCACGGCCGACGATCCCACCCGCTACCGGCCCGCCGCCGAGTTGGAGCAGTGGAAGGCGAAAGACCCGATCCTGCGTCTGGAACGTCTACTCGACTCGCTCGGGCTGCTCAGCATCGAGCTCACCGAGCAGACCAGGGGGCTCGCGGATGCCGCGGCCGCCGAACTGCGGGCCGGCTGCATCGGCCTGCCGGATCCCGAGCCGCTCACGGTCTTCGACCACGTCTTCGCCACCCCGAACGCCACCCTCGACCGCCAGCGCGCCGAGTACACCGACTATCTCGCAAGTTTCGATTCCACCGGAGGGAAGGCCTGATGACGATGACGACCATGATGAGGCCGACGGCATCCGCCCTGCTGGGCACGACAACCGACGGCGGGGCCGCCCCGCGCCCCGGGGAGTCCCTGCCGGGTGCCCCGCTCCGCACCCCCGTGCCGCTGGCCGCCGCGACCACGCTGACCATGGCCAAGGCGATCAATGCCGGGCTGCGCCAGGCCATGCTCGACGACCCGAAGGTGGTGCTGCTCGGCGAGGACATCGGACTGCTCGGCGGCGTCTTCCGAGTGACCAGCGACCTGCTCGCCGAGTTCGGGGCCCGCCGGGTGATCGACACCCCGCTGGCCGAGTCCGCGATCATCGGCACCGCGGTCGGCCTGGCCTACCGCGGCTACCGCCCGGTCTGTGAGATCCAGTTCGACGGTTTCATCTTCCCCGGCTTCGACCAGATTGTCAGCCAGGTGGCCAAGCTGCACTACCGCAGCCAGGGCCGGGTGAGCATGCCGATCACCATCCGGGTGCCGTTCGGCGGAGGAATCGGCGCGGCGGAGCACCACTCGGAATCGCCGGAGGCCTACTTCACCCACACCTCCGGACTGCGCGTGATCGCGGTCTCCAACCCGCAGGACGCCTACGGCCTCATCCGCCAGGCGATCGCCTCGGACGACCCGGTGCTCTACTTCGAACCCAAGCGCCGCTACCACGTCAAGGGCGAGGTCTCGCCAGAGCTCGGCGCCCCGATGGAGCGCGCACAGGTGGTGGCCGCCGGCACCGACGTCACCCTCCTCTGCTACGGGGCCCTGGTGACTACCGCGAGGGATGTCGCGCTCGCCGCCTCCGACGACGGCGTCTCGATCGAGGTCATCGACCTGCGCTCGCTCTCCCCGGTGGACTACGAGACCATCGAGGCATCCGTGCGGAAGACCGGCCGGCTCGTGATCACCCATGAGGCCGCGCGTTCCGGAGGGCTGGGCGGGGAGATCGCGGCGGTCGTCACCGAGCGTTGCTTCGACTACCTCGAGGCCGCACCGGTGCGGGTCACCGGCTTCGACATCCCCTATCCGCCGGCGAAACTGGAGAGCCACCACCTGCCCGACCTCGACCGGATCCTCGACGGCGTCGACCGCGCACTGGGGCGTCGGCGATGATCAAAGTGTTCCGGCTCCCCGACCTCGGCGAGGGGCTGACCGAGTCGGAGATCGTGGCCTGGCGGGTCTCGCCGGGCGACACCGTCGAGCTGAACCAGCTCATCGCCGACGTCGAGACCGCCAAGGCCGTCGTCGAACTTCCGTCGCCCTTCGCCGGCGTCGTCACGCAACTTCACCAGCAGCCGGGAACGGTCGTGCACGTCGGCGAGCCGATCGTCTCATTCGAGGTGGCCGGCGCCGAGGTGGCCGCCACCGCGGTGGCCGGCCCGGCGGTTGCCCCGGCTCCGGCGGAACCGGCCGAGGAGCGGGAGGCCGTGCTCGTCGGCTACGGCGCCGCACCCGAACGATCGGGCCGACCGCACCGCCGCGCCCGAACCGGAGCGCCCGATGCTGTGGCGCCTGCCACTGTGGCACCCGTTGTGGCGCCTGCCACTGTGGCACCTGCCACTGTGGCGCCGGAGGCGGAGGCGGAGCCGGCCGCGAGCCGGCCGCGATCGACCCCGCCGGTGCGCGCCCTCGCCCGGGTGCTCGGCGTCGACCTCTCCCAGCTCACCGGCACCGGCCCGACCGGCCTGATCACCAGGGAGGACGTGCGCGCCCAGCTCGCCCGGCCCGCCGCCGAGGAGCTCGCCGAGCCCGTGGTAGACGCCACGACCCTGGCACCCGGCCCGGGACGCCGGGAGGAGACCCGGAGCCCCATCCGGAGCGTGCGCAAGCACACCGCGGCGGCCATGGTGCGCAGCGCCTTCACCGCGCCGCACGTCACTGAGTTCCTCACGATCGACGTCACCCCGACCATGGAGCTGATCGAATCGCTCAGGACGAACCGGGCCTTCCAGGGGGTGCGCATCGGCATCCTCGCTGTCGTGGCGAAGGCGCTCTGCCTCGCCGTCGCCCGCAACCCGGACGTGAACACGCGGTGGGACGAGACGGCCGGGGAGATCGTGCAGTTCCATTACGTCAACCTCGGCATCGCGGCGGCGACCCCGCGCGGGCTGCTCGTGCCGAACATCCCCGACGCCGACCGGCTCGGCCTCGCCGAACTCGCTGCGGCGCTCGCCGGACTCACCGAGGCGGCCAGGGCCGGCAGCACCAGCGCGGCCTCGCTCCGCGGCGGTACGATCTCGATCACCAACGTCGGCGTTTTCGGCATCGACGCCGGAACGCCGATCCTCAACCCGGGCGAGGCCGCCATCCTGGCCGTTGGCGGCATTCGGCGTCTGCCTTGGGAGCACCGCGGCGAGATCGCCTTGCGCCAGGTGATGACCCTCAGCCTCTCCTTCGACCACCGGCTGGTCGATGGCGAGCAGGGGGCCAGGTTCCTGGTCGACATCGGCGCCATCCTGGCCGACCCGGCCATGGTCCTGACCATGGTTTAGCCGCGCCCGCGCCGGGGACCGCAACAGGTGCCGGGATAGGTTCCACGACAGGTTGACCGGTCAACGGTGACGGAGCAGAGTGGGGTCATGAGCCCAGCGAACAGCACCCTCACCCCCGTCCAGACCGAGTCCGTGCTGGCCGGTGGTGCCTTCGTGCACCTGGACGGCACCCTGCACGGCGCGTTCACGACGGCCGACTTCGCCTCGGCCGCCCGCTTGGTCGCCGCGATTGCCGAGGCGGCGGATGCGGCCAACCACCACCCGGACGTGAGCCTTGGCTACGGCACCGTCGGCATCCGGCTTCGCTCCCACGACGCCGGAGGGGTGACCGAGCGAGACCTCGCCCTGGCCCTGCGCTGCCAGGAGCTCGCCGACGCCGAGGGCGCCGAACGCGCCCGGCCGGCCCCGGCCCGCTACGACGTGGCGATCGATAGCACCGACGCCGACGCGATCCGCCCGTTCTGGCAGGTCGGTCTCGGCTACGTCGAACTGGACACCAGGGACGGTATCGAGCTCGTCGACCCTCGCGGCCAAGGCCCGAAGGTCTGGTTTCAGCACATGGAGATCGCCCGCACCGACCGCAACCGGATCCATCTCGATGTGTACCTGCCCACCAGCGACGCCGAGGAGCGCGTGCAGGCCATCGTCCTGGCCGGCGGCCTGCTGCTCACCGACGAGCACGCCCCTGACTGGTGGGTGCTGGCGGACGTCGACGGCAACGAGCTCTGCGTCTGCACCACCGCTTACTGAGTCGCGGGCGCGCTCTCGACACCCCGCAACGATCACATTGTCAGCGAACGACATTTCAGGATGGGAAAGTCCGACAGAACGAACGCGTTGCTCCAGGAGCAACGCGCTCCTGCTCCTCCTCGAGCAGGGATTCGACGAGACGACCGCGACGCAGATCGCGGCGGTTTCCGGCGTCTCGCCGATGAACTTCTTCCGCCACTGCGCAAGCAAGGAGGCGGCGGGGCTCGACGACCCCTACGACCGGGTCATCGCCGACCGCATCAGCACGACGGCGAGAATCCGCCAACGCAGTACCCAGGTCGGAGCATCATTTCCACGCGGGCACACCGAGGGCGGCGAGCGCCATCTCCTCCAGCACGGGCCGCACGGTGCGCGCCGAGGAGGCCTGCATGCTGTGGGGGGTGGAGTTGAGCAGTCCGAAGGTGGCCTGGGCCCTGGTCCGCAGCAGCTTCGCCTCGACCTCGGGGTGCACCTCCCCGAGCATCCGCACCCACAGCTCCACGTAGGCCCGCTGCAGGGCGCGCACCTCGTGCCGCTCTGCCTCGGCGAGGCTGTCGAGGTCCCGGTCCTGCACCCGGATGACGTCGGGGTTGGCCAGGGCGAAGGCCAGGTGGAAGCGCACGAGCGAGCGGAGCGCCGCCGCGGCATCCGGCGCCGTCGCCACGACCGTGCGACCGCCCGCGACGAGGTCGGCGCTCACTCCGACCAGGAGCGCGGCGAGCACGGCCTGCTTGCCGCTGAAATGCCGGTAGACGGCCGGGCCGCTCACGCCGACGGACGCGCCCAGGTCCTCGATCGACACGCCGTTGAAGCCCGACCGGGCGAAGAGCGCTGCCGCCGCCTCGAGCAGCGCCGCGCGCCGGTCGGCCTTCGCCCGGCTGCGCGTCGTCGGCGCGGGCGGCGTCGGCGTCGGAGTCGGTTCGGGCGGAGCGACGGGGGGGCCGGCAGCGGTCACGGACGGCTCCTTTCCGACAGGGTCTGGACTTCTCAGTTACGAACCGCTAACCTGAATTTTCGGTTAGGGATCACTAACTGTATCGGATGTCCGACGAACTGTCTCCTGGTCTGAATCACCGGGGGCCGCGCGGCGGGCATGCACGAACGGGAAGCTGTCGATGGAGACACTCGCGAGTCGGATCGACCCGACCAGCCCGGCATTCGCCGAGAACGACGCGGCCCAGCGCGCCCTGGTCACCGACCTGAGGCGGCGGCTCGCCGTCGCGGCCCTCGGCGGTCCGGAGGCGTCCCGGCAACGCCATGTCGCCCGCGGCAAGCTGCTGCCCCGCGAACGCATCGACACCCTCCTCGACCCCGGCAGCCCGTTCCTCGAGATCGCCCCGCTCGCCGCGAACGGGCTCTACCAGGATGCCAGCCCCGGCGCCGGGATCATCGCGGGCATCGGCCTCGTGCACGGACGCCCGGTCCTCGTCATCTCCAACGACGCCACCGTCAAGGGTGGGACCTACTACCCAATGACGGTCAAGAAACACCTTCGCGCGCAGGAGATCGCCCTCGAGAACCGGCTGCCCTGCGTCTACCTCGTCGACTCGGGCGGAGCGTTCCTGCCGATGCAGGACGACGTCTTCCCCGACCGCGACCATTTCGGCCGCATCTTCTACAACCAGGCCCGGATGTCCGCCGCCAAGATCCCGCAGATCGCCTCGGTGATGGGCTCGTGCACCGCCGGGGGCGCCTACGTGCCGGCCATGAGCGACGAGACGGTCATCGTGCGCGAGCAGGGCACCATCTTCCTCGGCGGCCCCCCGTTGGTGAAGGCGGCGATCGGCGAGATCGTCACCGCGGAGGAGCTCGGCGGCGGCGAACTGCACGCGAAGACGTCCGGCGTCACCGACCACCTCGCCGAGAACGACCGGCACGCCCTGCAGATCGTGCGCGACATCGTCGGAACCCTGCCGCGACCTCTCGCCCCGGCCTGGACCGTGCGCGCCGTTGTCGCCCCCGTCGCCGACGAGTCGGAACTCTACGGCGCCGTTCCCGTCGACGTGCAGGGCCGCTACGACGTGCGCGAGGTGATCGCCCGGCTCGTCGACGGCAGCGAGTTCCACGAGTTCAAGAAGGAGTACGGCAGCACCCTGATCACCGGCTTCGCACACCTGCACGGCCACCCGGTCGGTATCGTCGCCAACAACGGGGTGCTGTTCTCCGAATCCGCGCAGAAGGGCGCCCACTTCATCGAACTCTGCGACCAGCGCGGCATCGCCCTGGTCTTTCTGCAGAACATCTCCGGCTTCATGGTCGGGCGGGACTACGAGGCCGGCGGCATCGCCAAGCACGGCGCCAAGATGGTCACCGCGGTCGCCACCGCCCGGGTGCCCAAGCTCACCGTCGTGATCGGCGGCTCCTTCGGCGCCGGCAACTACTCCATGTGCGGCCGAGCGTACTCGCCCAGATTCCTCTGGATGTGGCCCGGCAGCCGCATCTCCGTGATGGGCGGGCCGCAGGCGGCCTCAGTGCTCGCCACGGTGAAACGCGAACAGTTCGAGGGCGCGGGCGAGGAGTGGTCAGCGGAGGCGGAGGCCAGGTTCAAGGCGCCGATCACCGAGCAATACGACCATCAGGGGAGCCCGTACTATTCGACGGCCAGGCTCTGGGACGACGGCGTCATCGACCCCGCCGACACCCGGACGGTGCTGGGCCTCGCCCTCGGTATCGTCGCCGCCACCCCGCTACCCGAGACCGCCTTCGGTCTCTTCCGGATGTGAACGAGACCATGACGACCTTCGACGCCGTGCTCGTGGCCAACCGCGGCGAGATCGCCTGCCGCATCATCCGTACCCTGCGCAGACTCGGCATCCGCTCGGTCGCCGTGTACAGCGATGCCGACCGCGGTGCCCGGCATGTGGCGCTGGCGGATGTCGCGGTGAGGCTCGGCCCCGCCAGGGCCCAGCTGAGCTACCTGGACCAGGGCGCCGTGCTCGCCGCCGCCGCGGCCACCGGCGCCCAGGCCATTCACCCCGGCTACGGCTTCCTCAGCGAGAACCAGGCCTTCGCGCAGGCCTGCGCCACCGCGGGCGTCGTCTTCATCGGGCCGAGCGTGCACGCCCTCACCGTGATGGGCGACAAGATCCGGTCGAAGAACCACGTCGCCGAATCCGGGGTGCGAGTCATCCCCGGGGTGTCCCTGGCCGGGCAGACCGACGAACAACTCATCGCGTCCGCATCGGGCATCGGCTACCCGATGCTGATCAAGCCATCGGCCGGAGGCGGCGGCAAGGGCATGGCGCGGGTCGACCGCCCGGGCGAGCTCGCCGAGGCGCTGGTCACCGCCCGGCGGGTGGCGGCCGCCGCGTTCGGCGATGACACCCTCCTGATCGAACGCTTCGTCAGCACCCCCCGGCATATCGAGGTGCAGGTGCTCGCCGATACCCACGGGGGCGTGATCCACCTCGGTGAACGCGAATGCTCGCTGCAGCGGAGGCACCAGAAGGTGATCGAGGAGGCGCCGTCACCGCTCCTGGACGGCGCGACCAGGGCCAGGATCGGTGAAGCCGCCTGCGCGGCGGCCCGCAGCGTCGGCTATGCCGGCGCCGGCACCGTTGAGTTCCTCGTTTCCGACGCGGCGCCGGACGAGTTCTTTTTCATGGAGATGAACACCCGGCTCCAGGTGGAGCACCCGGTCACCGAGATGATCACCGGCATCGACCTGGTCGAATGGCAGGTGCGGGTGGCCGCGGGGGAGCGGCTCGCCCACCGGCAGGAGGACATCGTGCTGACCGGGCACGCGATCGAGGCCAGGGTCTACGCAGAGAACCCGGAGCGCGGGTTCCTGCCGACGACGGGAACCGTGCTGGCGCTCCGGGAGGCGACCGGCGAGGGCATCCGGGTGGACAGCGCCCTGACAACCGGCCTCGTGGTGTCCGCCGACTACGACCCGATGCTCGCCAAGGTGATCGCCTGGGCTCCCGACCGGGCCGGCGCGCTCGCCCGGCTTGACCGTGCGCTCGCCGACACGCTCGTACTCGGGCTCTGCACCAACGTCGAATACCTGCGGCTGCTCGTGCAGGATGCCGACGTAGCCGCCGGCCGCCTCGACACCGGCCTGATCGAGCGCAAGCTCCCCGGGCTCGCCTTCCGAGCCGCCGACGACCACGTGCTGGCGGCCGCCGCGCTGTACCTGCACCGGGCAGCCTGGTCCGTCCCGCCGGGCGCCGACCTGGCCTGGTCCCGGCCGACGGGGTGGCGGATGGGTCCGAACCTGCCCACCCGGTACGTGCTGGCCGTGAGCGCGACCGAATCGGTCACCGTGGCGGTCGACGGGTCCCCGAGCGGGGCATCCGTCTCGATCGACGGAAGGCCGGTCGTGCCGGCGAGTCTCGTCCCGGCGCCCAACCGGGACGACGCCTTCGGGGTCGAGGTCGACGGCGTCACGCGCGTGTTCACCATCGCCGCGGACGGCGCCCGGCTCTGGATCGGCGGCGACGGCTTCTCGGTCGACATCGTGCACCGCACGGCAGCGGAGACCCTCGCCGCCGAACTCGACGGGCTGGGCCGAGTCGCAGGTGCGGCCAGTCCCGACGTGCGCTCGCCGATGCCGGGCACCGTGGTCGCCGTGCACACGGCCAACGGCGACCTCGTCGCCGTCGGGCAGGCCATCCTCACCGTGGAGGCCATGAAGATGGAGCACCGGCTCACCGCGGCCACCGCGGGCATCGTCACCGTCACCCTCAAGCCCGGCGACCTGGTCACACTCGACCAGATCGTCGCCACGGTCACCGACGCGCCCGAACCGGGCGCGTCCGGGCCGGACACCGCCACCGTCAACGCAGACAAGGGAGCACCACAATGAGCCACGAACTGACCGAGGAAAACCAGAAGCTGCAGGCCATGGTGCGCGACTTCGCCGACACGGTCGTCGCTCCCGCCGCCTATGAGTACGACACCAAGCGCGCCCTCCCCTACGGCATCATCGCCGAGATGGGGGAGATGGGCCTGTTCGGCCTGCCCTTCCCGAAGCGGTACGGCGGGCAGGGTCGCGACTACTTCGCCCTGTGCCTGGCCGTCGAACAGCTCGCGCGCGTCGACCAGAGCATCGCCGTCACCCTGGAGGCCGGCGTCGGCCTCGGCATCATGCCGGTGTACCGCCGGGGCACCGAGGACCAGAAACAGGAGTGGGTGCCCCGACTGGCCAGCGGATCGGCGCTCGCCGCGTTCGGCCTGACCGAGGCGGACGCCGGCTCGGATGCCGCTGGCACCCGGACCACCGCCGCCCTCGAGGGCGGCGAATGGGTGATCAACGGCACCAAGCAGTTCATCACCAACTCGGGCTCGGAGATCACCCGCCTGGTCACCGTCACCGCGGTCACCGGCGTAGAGACCCGGCCGGACGGTTCGGTCAAGAAGGAGCTCACGGCGATCCTCGTGCCCACGCCCACGGCCGGGTTCACCGCACTCCCGGCCTACGACAAGGTCGGCTGGCACACCTCCGACACCCACCCGCTCGTCTTCGACAACGTGCGCGTGCCGGAGGCGAACCTCCTCGGCGAGCGGGGCCGCGGCTTCGCGAACTTCGTGCAGACCCTCGACGAGGGCCGCATCGCCTTTGCCGCGCTCTGCACGGGGGCCGCGCAGGGCTGCCTTGAGGAGTCCATCCGCTACGCGAACAGTCGCAACGTCTTCGGGCGGTCGATCGGGTCGAACCAGCACATCGCCTTCAAGATCGCCCGGATGCAGGCCCGAGTGCACACCGCCCGCCTCGCGTGGCAGGACGCGGCGCTGAAAATGGTCAACGGACAGCCCTTCAAAATGGAGGCGTCCATTGCAAAAATGGTGGGCAGCGAAGCAGCGATGGACAACGCCAGAGACGCCACCCAGATCTTCGGCGGCTACGGCTTCATGAACGAGAACCCGGTGGCCAGGCACTACCGCGACTCCAAGGTGCTTGAACTCGGCGAAGGAACCACCGAGGTGCAACTCATGGTCATCTCCAGGGCGCTGGGGTTCACGGGTTAAGAAGGGAGACCGATGACCGACGAACGCCGCAGCATCGAACAGCGCGGCCTGTACTACGAGGAGTTCGACCCGAGTGTGCGCTACCTGCACCGGCCGGGCCGCACGGTCACCGAGGCCGACAACGTGCTCTTCACGACCCTCACCATGAACACGCAGGCGCTTCACCTCGACGCGGCATGGTCGGCCACCCAGCCGTTCGGGCAGCGGCTGGTCAACTCCCTGTTCACTCTGTCGACCCTGGTCGGCAGCTCGGTCGCCCAACTCACCCAGGGCACCATCGTGGCCAACCTCGGCTTCGCCGAGGTGACCTTCCCACATCCGCTGTTCCACGGTGACACGCTCTACTCGGAGACCGTCGTGACCGGCAAGCGGTTGTCGGCGTCGCGGCCCGGCCAGGGGGTCGTCACGCTCAGCCACACCGGACGCAACCAGTCCGGCGACGTTGTGGTCACGGCCGTGCGCACGGTGCTGGTCTGGTGCGAGGAGGTGGCCCCATGAGCTTCGACCTCGGGCCGGCGCTTCTGTTCTGCCCGGCCGACCGCCCAGACCGGTACCGCAAGGCGGCCGAACGGGCCGACGCCGTGATCATCGACCTCGAAGATGCCATCCTGCCGGCCAACCGGGCCAGGGCCAGGGCTGCGCTGATCGGGCATCCGCTCGACCCTGAGCGCACCATCGTGCGGGTCAACCCGGTCGACACGCCCGACTTCGCCCTCGACCTCGCGGCCCTCGAGGAGACCGCCTACCGAATCGTGATGCTACCCAAGACCGTCGACGCGGCGCAGCTGCGCCACCTTGCCCGGTTCGAGGTGGTCGCTCTCTGCGAGACCGCGGCGGGCGTGCTCGCGGCCCCCTCGATCGCGGCCGAACCGAACGTCGTCGCGCTGATGTGGGGCGCGGACGACCTCGTGGCGTCCCTCGGCGGAAGTTCGAGCCGGTTCGCCGACGGCAGCTACCGGGCCGTCGCCCGGTACGCGCGTTCGGCCGTGCTGCTGGCGGCGGGCGCGCACGGAAAGGCCGCCGTCGACGGCGTGTTCCTGGCCATCCCCGACCTGGCCGGCCTGGCCGCCGAGGTGGACGACGCCGTGGCGAGCGGGTTCCGGGCCACGGCGTGCATCCACCCCAGCCAGGTGTCCGTGATCCGGGATGCGTTCCGGCCCACCGCGGAAGAGGTGGCCGCAGCCTGGGCGCTCCTCGAAGCGGCCGCGGGCGAGGACGGCGTGTTCGCATACCAGGGCAGGATGATCGACTCTCCCCTGCTCCGGCACGCCGAGGCGGTGCTGCGGCGGGCAACGCCCACCGACCCGAGCGGGGCGGTGATCGACTAGAGTCGCCGCCCCGGCACGGTCAGTGCATGGCGGTCAGGCCGCGCTGGCAGCGAGGGTCGTCTCGATTGCCCGCACGATCTCGTTGGATTCGGGTTCGACGGTCGAGGCGAACCGGGAGACGATCTCCCCGGTCGGGCTGATCAGGAATTTCTCGAAGTTCCATTTGATCAGGCCGGGGAGCAGTCCGCTCTTGAACTGCGTGAGCTGGGCGTACAACGGGTGCTGGTTCTTACCGCGCACATCCACCTTTTCGGTCAGCGGGAACGTCACTCCGAAGTTCAGCTGGCAGAAGGATTCGATCGACGCCTCGTCGCCGGGTTCCTGGCCCATGAACTGGTTGCACGGCAGGCCGAGCACGACCAGGCCATCGTCCGCGAACTTCTCATACAGCGCCTCGAGGCCGGCGTACTGAGGGGTGAAGCCGCATTTCGAGGCGACGTTCACGACGAGGACCGTCTTTCCCCTGAACTGCCCGAAGGTCGTTTCGGTGCCGTCGATGAGGGTGAGGGGGGTCTCGTAGAGTGCGCTGGCTGACATTCTCCGATGCTAGCGTTGCACCCTTCGAGATGGCTGAGCGGAAACCGGGGGAACACGACCCAGGAGCGTGACCGTGCCCCGGGCCCGTCGCCCGCAGCCCGGTGCGGTAGACTCAAGAGTCGCCATCATTGTGCCTGCCCGGCATCGGCAGCCACCGGATCGCGACTCCGCCGCCCTCGAGCCGGCCCCGGGCGCCGTCGCCCATCGGGCGGCCAGACCGGCCACGTCCCCCAGGACGAGGCGCGAATCCAGACTTTGCACCACCCGTTCACCAGGGCCGCACGCCGGTCCGCCTACCGAGACCTGACTGCCCCGCGCGCGGTCTCACCCTGAGAAATGAGTTTCATTGACCAAGCACCACCTCGACCTGTCCACGCCGCCAGCGCTGCCCAAGCGCGGCCTCCGCATCACCCCCCTTGGCGGCCTCGGCGAGATCGGCCGCAACATGACCGTCTTCGAGCACAAGGGCAAACTGCTCATCGTCGACTGCGGCGTGCTCTTCCCCGAAGAGACCCAGCCCGGCATCAACGTGATCCTGCCCGACTTCTCGGCCATCCGCGGACGGCTGCAGGACATCGAAGCGATCGTGCTCACCCACGGACACGAAGACCACATCGGCGGCGTGCCGTACCTCCTGCGCGAACGCAAGGACATCCCGATCATCGGGTCTGAGCTCACCCTCGCCTTCCTCAGCGCCAAGATGGAAGAGCACCGCATCGTCCCGCGCCTGATCCAGGTCAAGGAAGGGCAGCGTCGCAAGGCAGGCCCGTTCGACCTCGAGTTCCTCGCCGTCAACCACTCCATCCCCGACGGGCTCGCCATCGCGATCCGCACCGAGGCCGGCCTGGTGCTCGCCACCGGCGACTTCAAGATGGACCAGTTCCCGCTCGACAACCGCCTCACCGACCTGCCTGGCTTCGCCAGGCTCGGCGAGGAGGGTGTCGACCTGTTCATGACCGACTCGACCAATGCCGAGGTCCCCGGTTTCACGATGACCGAGGAAGATATCCGTCCGGCCATCGACTCCGTCTTCCGCACCGCACCGCGCCGGATCATCGTGTCCAGCTTCGCGAGCCACGTTCACCGCATCCAGCAGGTCATCGACGCCGCCGCCCGCCACAACCGCAAGGTTGCCTTCGTCGGCCGCTCGATGGTGCGCAACATGGCCATCGCCGAGAAGCTCGGATTCCTCAAGGTGCCCAAGGGCCTGATTGTCGACGTCAAGGCGTTCGACCGGATGAAGGACGACAAGGTCGTGCTGATCTGCACCGGCTCGCAGGGCGAGCCGATGGCTGCGCTGTCGCGCATGGCGAACCGGGAACACCAGATCAAGATCGGAGAGGGCGACACCGTGCTCCTGGCCAGCTCGTTGATCCCCGGCAACGAGAACTCGATCTACCGGGTCATCAACGGTCTCACCCGCTGGGGTGCGAACGTCGTCCACAAGGGCAACGCCCGGGTGCACGTCTCCGGCCACGCCAGCGCCGGCGAGCTCGTGTACTGCTACAACCTCGTCAAGCCGAAGAACGTCATGCCGATCCACGGCGAATGGCGCCACCTCAAGGCAAACGGCGAACTGGCCGTGCGCACCGGCGTCCCGGAGGAGCAGGTCCTGATCGTCGAGGACGGCGTCGTCGTCGACCTCATCGACGGCCTGGCCAGGATCACCGGACGCGTCGCCTGCGAGCTTGTCTTCGTCGACGGCATGACCGGCAACGGTGGAGTCAGCGTAGGCAGCGGAGCCACCGAGGAAGCCCTCGCCGACCGCCTGCAGCTCTCTAACGACGGCGCGGTGACCATCCTCGGCATCCTGGATACCCGCACGGGCGTGTTGACCGAACCGGTGGAGTTCATCGCGCGCGGTTTCGTGCAGGACAGGGAGTGGATCGCCGGCGCCACCAAGTCGATCGACGATGCCCTTCGCGCAGCCAACAAGATCAAGATCGTCGACGGGCCACAGCTCGAGGACATCTTCACCCAGAGCGTGACCCGGTGGATGCAGCGCAAGTACCGCCGCATCCCGGTGATCACGTCGGTCGTCGTCGACGCGTGAGCGGATGCCGCCGGGCGCCCACCCCGGCGGCCGCCGTCTTCGCCGAACCCGGAAGTGATTTCGCCCCATGAGTACTGAGTTACGCAGCAGGAAAAGAAGGCGTCGAACGCGTCGCCGGTCGATCGTGTTGATCTCCGCCAGCGTTATCGTCGCGCTGCTCGCGACGACCGTGGTTGCCTTCGTCGTGAGCCTGCCGGACGACCTGGTCATCGGCCGGTTGTCGCAGAAGAGCAACGTCTACGCCACCCGGAGCGACGGCACACCGCAGCTGCTCGCGTCCTTCTACGACCAGAATCGGGCCGAGGTTGACTCGGAGGCGATCAGCCCGTTTGTGAAGGACGCGGCGACCTCCGCCGAGGACCCCGGCTTCTACGACCACGGCGCCGTCGACATCTGGGGGACCGTCGCCGGTCTCGTGTCGACCCTGGTGACCGGGACGGCCCGCGGCGGGTCTTCGATCACGCAGCAGTACGTGAAGAATGTGCTCGTGCAGAAGTGCGAGACCCTGGCCGACGAGAAGAAGCGGGCCAGCTGCTACGACACCGCCACGGAGACGAGCCCCGACCGAAAGCTCAAGGAAATGAGCCTCGCCATCGGCCTGGAGAAGAAGTCCTCCAAGGCTGACATCCTTCGCCAGTACCTGAACATCACCGGCTTCGGCGGGTCCGTCTACGGCATCGAAGCTGCCGCGAACTACTACTTCAACACGACGGCCGCGGCGCTGACCCTGCCGCAGGCGGCGAGCCTCGTGGCGATCGTGAACAACCCGGTCAAGTTCCAGCTCGACAAGCCCGAGAGCACCACCAACGGTGCGGCCAACGGTTACGCGGCCAACAAGGAACGGCGAGATTACATCCTCGGCGAAATGCGCAAGCACAAGAAGATCAGCAGGGCCGACCACGACGCTGCGGTCGCCTCGCCCGTCACCCCGACCATCACCGAGCCGAGCACGGGTTGCCAGACCGCGGCCGGCAGCGCCTACTTCTGCGACCTGGTGCTGCGCACGCTGCGCAACGACCCGGCCTTCGGCGCGGATCGCGCCACCCGGCTGGCCAACTTCCGGCTCGGCGGCTATAACGTCTACACGACCCTGGATCTCGACCTGCAGGCGGCCGCGGAGACCACCATGGCCAAGAACGTCCCGAAGTCCTACGACGGCTGGGATGTGGGCGGCGTCATCTCGAGCGTGGGCGTCGGCACCGGACGGGTGCTCGCAATGACCCAGAACAAGGACTACACCCAGGATCCGGCCGTGGCCGCCGCCAACCCCAATGCCACGGGCATCAACTTCAACACCGACTCGGACCAGGGCGGGTCGAAGGGGTTCCAGACCGGGTCGACGTACAAAGTCTTCACCCTGGCCGAATGGCTCAAGGAGGGCAACTCCCTCGCCGACTCGGTCAGTTCCCGGCAGCGCTCCGATTGGGGTGTCTTCCAGGACAGCTGCAACGGGCCGCAGAGCTTCCCCGGCTTCGACCCGAACAACGACGCCTCCTACGAGAACGGGTCGTATTACTCCGCCCTCCAGTCGACGATCAGCTCGATCAACACCGGGTTCATCGGCATGGCGAAGAAACTCGACCTCTGCGGCATCAGGAAGATGGCCGAGGGCTTCGGGGTACACCGGGCCGATCGGGACCCGCTCCAGCAGGGTGCCGCGTCGGTGCTCGGCACCAACGAGATCGCCCCGCTCACCATGGCCGCCGCGTACGCAGGGATCGCCAACAACGGGACCACCTGCACCCCGATCCTGATCGATCGGATCGTCGGGCCGGGCGGCGCGGAGATCCCCGCCCCGAAGTCGACCTGCACGCAATCCGTCACCCCTGATGTCGCCGCCGCGATGGCGTACGCGATGCATCGGGTGATGACCAGCGGCACGGGCGCAGCCTCGAACCGGGCGACCGACCCGGAGGTACCGATGATCGGCAAGACCGGCACTACCGACGGGAACAAGGACACCTGGCTGGCCGGGGCGAGTTCCAAGGTCGCCACCATCGTGGGCGTCGTGACCGTGTCCGGCACCGGGGAAGACCAGCGGGAGACATACTTCGACAGCGGCCAGGCGGCAACCGCCCGGCACCGGATGTGGCCCGACATGATGAGTGTCGCCAACGCGAAATACGGCGGCGACGATTTCCCCGATCCGCCGCGGAGCATGATCCGCTGACCTGCTCCGCGGGTGACCGCCGGGTCAGTGCGCGGCGGCAACCTCCGGGCTGCCGGTGGCGAGGTCTTCCAGCAGCAGCTCGGGGTGGTCGCGCACCGTGTTGCGCAGCCGCCAGATCGTGCTGAACAGCGCCAGCAGGGTACCGTCCGAACGCATCAGCACTTCGACCTGTCGGTCGTGGCCGAGGATCTCGGCGCTCTCCCGGTCGGTGCGCCTGGCAATCTGGTACGGCAGGGCCTCCGAACGGATGGCCGCGCCGAAGTCGTGGGTCATCCGTTCCTCGACGACCTCGAACTGCATCGGGCCGACCGCGCCGAGAACGGGTGCCTGGTCGCCGCGCAGTTCGGAGCGCATCACCTGGATGACCCCCTCGTGGTCGAGCTGGTCGATCCCGCGACGGAACTGCTTGTGCTTGCTGGTGTCGGCCGACCGCACCACCCGGAAGTGCTCCGGGGCGAACATCGGCAGCGGCGGGAACTCCACCGGGTCACCCTCGAAGATCGAGTCGCCCACCCGCAGGGCGGAGGCGTTGACCAGGCCGACGATGTCGCCGGGCCAGGCCTCGTCGGCCACCTCGCGTTCGCGGCCGAACAGGTGCTGCGCGTACTTCGTGGCGAACGGCCGGCCGCTGGCTGCGTGGGTGACGATCATTCCGCGGCGGAACTGGCCAGAGCAGACCCGAACGAACGCGACGTGGTCCCGGTGGGAGGCATTCATGCCGGACTGCACCTTGAAGACGAAGCCGGAGAACGCGCCGCCGACCGGCCGGTGGCCACCGGCGGCGTCCTCCCTGGCCTCGGCGGCCGGCGCGAAGTCGACGAGGGTGTCGAGGATGTGCTGCACCCCGAAGTTGAGCACCGCGGCGGCGAAGAGCACCGGTGTTGTCTCGTTGGCCAGGAACCTGGCCTCGTCATGGTCCTGGTCCTCCTCGGTGAGAAGCTCCGACTCCTCCGTCGCGGTCAGCCAGGCGTCGCCTTCGTCCGCGGCGGCGACGGCCGCGCCCACCCGTTCGAAGGCGGCGGCCTTCGCACCGCCGGCCGTGCGGGTGAACCGCACGAATTCGTGGCTCGAACGCTCGATCACGCCGCGGAAGTCCCCGGCGATCCCGACCGGCCAGGTCAGGGGAGTGGGGATGAGGCCGGTGCGCCGGCGGATCTCGTCCATCAGATCGAGCGCTTCGGCGCCGGGACGGTCCCACTTGTTGATGACGGTGATCACGGGGAGGTTGCGCTGACGGCAGACCTCGAAGAGCTTCATGGTCTGCACCTCGAGGCCCTTGCTCGCGTCCACGAGCATGACGGCGGCGTCGACGGCCGACAGCACGCGGAAGGTATCCTCGGAGAAGTCGGCGTGGCCGGGGGTGTCGACGAGGTTGATCACGGCGTCGCGATACTCGAACTGGATCGCGGCGCTGGTCACCGAGATACCGCGAGCCTGCTCCATCGCCATCCAGTCGGATACCGTGCCGCGGCGCCCGGCCTTGCCGTGGGTGGCCCCGGCGGTCGTGATGGCACGCGCATGAAGCAGCAGCGCCTCGGTGAGCGTTGACTTTCCCGCGTCAGGGTGGGAAATCACGGCGAACGTGCGGCGGCGTCGAGCCTCGGTCAGTACCTCGGGGGTGGACAGGCCGATGGGCTGCGTCATGGATCCTTCTTTCACGGGCGATTCAGGCAGGCGGAAGCGACGCCTCTGCGGCGGCCGGGTCAAAATCGTTCCCCTCCAACTCTAACTTGACCCGCGAGCAGGGGCGTTTCGCACTCCGGACCACACGGTTTGGTAACGGTTGGGGCGTGTCCTTTGCCTCTGCGCCCGCGGGGGTTATTGTCGCACTGAACGGAGGGAGTGACGGATGCCCCGACCGCCCATGCACGGACACGGCACGCGGACCGCAGGCGTTCCGCCCACCGGGCCGGGAACCCTCCAGGGGCCGCCCGCCATCTCGCTCCCCATCCTCGTGCCCGGCTCCGTCCAGTCGCTGCCGACCCCTCGCACCCTGCGCCGCACGATAACCGACACCGACCTGACCGTTCACCCTCTCGCGCTCGGCACGAGCGTGTTCGGCTGGACGGCAGACGGGGAGACCAGCGCCCGCGTGCTCGACCGGCACCGAGACCTCGGCGGCAACTTCCTCGACACCGCCGACAGTTACACCTCAGGGCGCAGCGAGGTGATCGTCGGGAATTGGCTGCGCTCCCGCGGCGCACGCGACGGCACCGTGATCGCCACCAAGATCGGCAAGAACCGGGACAACCCCGGACTGTCGCCGCGCAGCATCATCGGCGCGGTGCAGGCCTCGCTCGACCGGCTCGGCACCGACTACATCGACCTGTTGCACTTCCACTTCGACGACCCGACCGTGCCCCTGGAGGAGAGCCTCGGCGCCGTCGACGTGCTCATTCGCAGCGGCCAGGTGCGCTACCTCGCCGCGTCGAACTTCTCCGCCGAACGGCTGATGGAGGCCCGGGTGCTCGCCGCCAACGGCCTGCCCCGGTTCGTGGCGCTGCAGACCCAGTACAGCCTGCTGCACCGCACGCCGTTCGAGTCCTCGCTGGCCCTGGTCACCAGGGCGCAGGGCATGTCGGTGCTGCCATACTTCGCGCTCGCGCACGGCTTCCTGGCCGGCCGCTACCGGTCGAAGGCCGACCTGCAGAAGACGACCCGCGCCGCCCGCGCCGCCAAGTACGTCACCCGCACCGGCCTGCGGATGCTTGCGGCCGTCGACCGCATCGCCGAGGAACACGCCGTGGCCCCGGCGACCATCGCGATCGCCTGGCTCCTCGCCCGCGACCAGGTCGTCGCCCCGGTGGCCAGTGCCAGCCACCCCGACCAGGTGGAGGCGCTCGTCGTCGCCGCCGGCATCCGTCTCACCCGGGGCGACATGGTGGACCTGGACCGGGTGTCCGCGTAGCGAGGCCCGCGGTCGCGGGGAACGGGTCGCCCGCGGGCGCGAGTCGGGCCCCGGCCGGGCCGGTGCGGTGCGGTGACGTAGGGTGGGGGAGATATGAACGGTGCCGTTGAGTTTCCCCTGGACCTGGCCGAACTCTCCTTCCGAGCGGCCGGTGAGTCCCTCGTGCGTCGCAGCGTGCTGCCGAGCGGGGTGCGCATCGTCAGCGAGCACGTGCCCGGCAGCCGCAGCCTGACCATCGGCTACTGGGTCGCCGTCGGCTCCCGCGACGAGGAGCCCGGCCACTTCGGGTCGACTCATTTCCTCGAGCACCTCCTGTTCAAGGGCACGGCGAAGCGCACGGCGCTGGACATCGCGATCGCCTTCGACTCCGTCGGCGGCGAACACAACGCAATGACCGCGAAGGAGTACACCTGCTATTACGCCAAGGTGCAGGACCGTGACCTGCCGATGGCGGTCGAGGTGCTCACCGACATGCTCACCTCGTCGCTGCTCGACCCGGTCGAATTCGAGAACGAACGCGGCGTCATCCTCGAGGAACTCGCCATGGCCGACGACGACCCGTCCGACGTGGCGAATGAACGTTTCTTCGAGGCCGTGATGGGCGAGCATCCGCTCGGCCGGCCGATCGGCGGCAGCCCCGACACGATCCGGGCCGCCACCCACGCCGCCGTGCAGGATCACTACCGGGCCAACTACCGCCCCCAGGATCTCGTCGTCACGGTGGCCGGCGCGGTCGATCACGACGTGCTCGTCGCCGGCGTCACCCGCGCCCTGACGATGGCCGGCTGGGATCTCAGCGAATACGCGGCCCCGGTCGGCCGCCGCTCCGGCAGCCCTGCGACCATCAGCCCGGGTGCCCGGCTCACGATCGTGCCGCGGCCGTTGGAGCAGGCCAACCTGCTGATGGGGTTCCCGGGTCTCCTCGCCACCGACGACCGTCGCGTCACCATGAGCGTGCTCAACTCCATCTTCGGCGGAGGCATGTCCTCCCGCCTGTTCCAGGAGATGCGGGAAAGGCGCGGCCTGGCCTACTCGGTCTATTCCTTCGCCCCCGGGTACTCCGACGCCGGGCTGTTCGGTATGTACGCCGGCTGCACTCCGGCGAAGACCGGCCAGGTTGCCGAGCTCATGCTCAGCGAGTTGCACCGACTCGCCGAGCACGGCGTCACCGCCGACGAGATGAAGCGGGCGTCGGGCCAGCTCTCCGGGGCATCCGCCCTCGCCCTCGAGGACTCAGACACCCGGATGTCCCGGCTGGGCCGCTCCGAGATCACCCTCGGCGAGTTCGTCGACCTCGATGAGGCCCTCCGCCGCCTCGCGCTGGTCACCGCCGCGGACGTGCAGGCGCTGGCCGCCGGCCTGGCCGCCGGCCCGATGTCGATCGCGGCCGTTGGTGCACTGCAGCCCGACGCCTTCGCAGCCATCCTGCCTGACACGATCTGCTCCTGACTTTCCCGCCAACCGACCCCGGCGCAGACGCCGGCAACCGACTCCGGCAGCCTGATTCCCTTGCCCGGTCGCAGTGAATCGAAAGAGAAGAACTTGCCCCACTACATCTACCTCGTGCGCCACGGTGAACAGCAGGATGCCGAGCACGGCCTGCCGGACGGGCCGCTGTCCGCACGCGGCAAGCGCCAGGCCCAACTGATCGCAGAGCGCCTCGGCGGCGTGCCGTTCACGGCCGCGTTCCATTCCCCGCTCCAGCGGGCGGCGGAGACGGCGAAGATTATCGCCCAGCGCCTTCCGGCGCTGACCCCTGAGCCGTCGGCGCTGCTCTTCGACTGCATCCCGTCCGGCATGGCGCCGGAGACCCCGACGGCATACGCGCCCTTCTTCGGCGCGGTCACCGAGGCGGAGATCGAGGCCGGGCGCGCCCAGATGGAGGACGCCGTCACCGAGTTCCTGCAGCCCCGGCGCGGTGATCACCATGATCTGCTGATCACGCACAACTTCGTCATCGCCTGGTTCGTGCGAGAGGTGCTCGGTGCACCCGACTGGCGCTGGATCAGCATCAACCAGGCCAACTGCGGCCTCACCGTGCTGCACCAGAAACCGGGCAGGCCGTGGACCATGGTCACCCACAACGACACCGGGCACCTGCCGGTGGAGCTCCGCACCGGCCTGCCCGACCCGCTCCTGTTCTAGCGGAGCGCGACCGGAGTCTGCGGCCTCAGGCGAGGAGCTTGCAGTACCAGTTGGTCGCGTTCGGGTTGTCGTTGTAGGGGGCGCAGTCCTCGTACCCGACGCGCGAGTAGAGCACCCCTGCGGCCGTCAGGCTTGCGTTCGTGTCGAGCACGAGCTCGTCGGCACCGAAGCCCCGCGCCCGCCGTTCCAGCTCGGCGAGCAGGGCCCGGCCCCAGCCGCGGCCCCGCACCTGCGGCTGCAGCCAGAGGTGCTTGACCTCGTAGCGCACCCGCCCAGCCGGCGAATTCTCGATCCGGCGGATGCCGCCGCAGCCGACGAACGCCCGCTCCCGTTCGCCGGTCTGATCGCTGACGAGTAGGAACACCCCGTGTGGGTGCAGGAACTGGTCCGGCGTGGGAAACGTCGTGCGGTAGGCACCCTGGTCGGTCGGGAACGTCGACTCGCGGTCGCTGAAGTACTGGGTGAGCAACACGATCGAGCCGGCATCCGTCACGGACACGTCGCTGAAGGCCGGGGCACGAGGATCGGACATGGGTCAAGGCTACTTCGCGCCTGCGCTGCGGCAAGGGCCCGCCGCCCTTGGTAGATTGGAACCATGACAACACGGGTGGCCATCGTCGGCGTAACAGGAACGATGGGCCGCCTCGTCGCCGCACTGATCGAGAAAACGGACGGCTATGAGCTCGTCGCCGGGCTGAGCTCCGCCAGCGACCTGGCCGAGATGCTCGGCGCCGACGTGGTGATCGACCTGACCGTGCCCCGGGCCAGCGAGGGCATCGTCGACTTCGCCGTCGATAACGGGCTCCGAGTGCTCGTCGGCACCTCCGGCTGGTCGCAGGAACGGATCGACTCGCTCGCCCGCCGCATCGCCGGGCGCGACGACACCGGCGTTGTCATCATCCCCAACTTCTCCATCGGCTCGGTCATCGGCACGGCGCTCGCGGCCATGGTCGGCCGGTTCTTCGACTCGATCGAGATCGTCGAGGCGCACCAGGCCGGCAAGGTCGACTCGCCGTCGGGCACCGCGGTGCGCACGGCTGAGCTGATCGGGCGGGCCAGGGCCGGCCTCGGCCCGGTCTCCGCGCCGCACGTCGACCAGCGCGCCCGCGGTCAGCAGGTCTCCAGCGTCCCCGTGCACAGCCTTCGGCTCGAGGGGCTGCTGGCCCGCCAGGACGTCATCTTCGGCGGCACGGGGGAGACCCTCACGATCAGCCACAACACCCTGTCCGCGTCGGCCTACGAGCGCGGCATCCTGCTCGCCCTCGCCGCCGCCGTCTCGGCCCGCGGTGTGACGGTCGGACTCGACCAGGTCGTCGACCTCGGCCTCGGGGAGCCGGCCCGGCCGGATGCTCCGGCCGAACCGGGACCGGACGACTCCGCGCCGGCACGCTCCGGCCCCGACGACTCCGCGCCCGACGACTCCGCGCCCGATGAGTCAGGGGCCGGCGCATGAAGGGCCGCCTGGCCGTTGTCCCGATGACCCTGCTCCTGGCGTTCTACCTGGTCCTCGTCGGCTGGCGCGCGGTGCTGTTCGTGCTGAGCGGCGACCCGGTTGGCATCCTGATCGGAGTGGCGCTCATCGTCCTGCCGCTGATCGGGGTCTGGGCGCTCGTACTGGAACTCCGGTTCGGCCGAAGCTCCGAGCGGCTGGTGCGCCGGCTCGCAAGCGAGGGCGGGCTTCCCGTCGAGGACCTGCCGACGCGTCCGAGCGGACGACCGCTCCGGGACGCCGCCGATGCTGAATTCCCACGTTTCAAGGCCGAGGTGGATGCCGCCCCCGGCGAGTGGCGGGCCTGGTTCCGCCTGGGACTGGCCTACGACGCGTCGGGAGACCGTCGCCGGGCCCGCGGCGCCATCCGCACCGCCATCGCCCTTGAACGCTCCGCCACGGCGGTCGCACCGCCCCGGTAGCGGCCGCTGCGATCGGACGGGTTCGGCTCAAGGCTGGGCGAGCATCCAGTCGACGGCTTCGGACGCGGTGCGCTGGGAGAAGATGAACCCGTCCCTCTGAAGCAGCGTCGAATCGACCTGCTGGTCGGCCAGTAGCAACGCACGCGCGGCGTCCTGCAGGGCCAGGGTCAGCACCAGCTCCGGCACCGGGATCTTGAACGGGCGGTGCAGCGCCCTGGCGACCGCTTTGATCACGTCGTTCGAGCTGGCAGGGGTCGGGCCGACCAGGTTTACCGGGCCGGACAGGGTCGAATCGAGCAGGTGTACGATCGCGGCGGCCTCGTCGCGCAGGCTGATCCACGGCCAGTGGGCCGTTCCGCGGCCGAGCGGACCGGCCACGCCGAGGCGCACCAACGGCAGCAGCGGACGCAGCGCGCCGCCCCGTGCGATGACCAGCCCGGTGCGTAAGGTCACGACCCTGGTCTGCTCGGGGGCGAGCATGGCCTCGGACTCCCAGGCGGCGACGACGCCGGCCAGGAAGCCGGTGCCCGGCACCGACTCCTCGGTGAGTACCTCGCCCGGGCGGTCGCCGTAGATGCCGACCGCGGAGGCATTGAGCAGCACTGCGGGCGGGCGGACGCTTCGCCTCATGGCGTCGGTCAGCGTGCGGGTGGCCTGCACCCTCGACTCGAGGATCTGGCGGCGATACCCTGGGGTCCACGGCAGGCGGGCGAGCGACGCTCCGGAGAGGTTGATCACCGCATCCACCTGCCCGAGCGCGGCCTCGTCCAGGGTCAGCGCGGCCGGGTTCCACCGGAACTCGTTGGGTGACCGCGGGTCACGGCGCACCAGGCGCGCAACCGTGTGGCCCGCCGCGCCGAGCTGGCGGCAGAGCTCGGTGCCGATCAGGCCGGAGGCCCCGGAGACTAGAACTCGCATCAACGCCCGGCCCGGCTAGGCCAGCTCGGCTTCAATGGTGATCGGGATGCCGGCCAGCGCCTTGGAGATCGGGCAATTGATCTTGGCGTCTGCGGCGAAGGCCTCGAATTCCACTTCGCTCAGGCCCGGCACGCTGGCGCTGACGAGGAGGTGGCTGCCGACGACGCCGACCCCGGCCTCGAAGGTGACGGCCGCGGTGGTCTGGATGCTTTTCGGGGTGTGCCCGGCGTCGCTGAGCTCTTTGGCGAGGGCCATCGAGAAGCAGGCGGCGTGCGCGGCACCGAGGAGTTCCTCCGGGTTGGTCGTGTTCGGGCTGCCCACCGAGCGGGCCTGCCAGGTCACCGGGAATTCGGCGGCGTGCGATGAGTCTAGGGATACGGTGCCCTGGCCGGACTTCAGATCGCCGGTCCAGACGGTGGTTGCTTCGCTGGTCAATGCCATGGTGTTACCTCCTGAGTGGACCTCCAGCCTAGCCATGCGCCCTCGAGAGCAGGTCGACCCAGTCTGGGAATTGGCAGGGAGGGCGCTACAGGGCGGAACGCGGACTGCGCCCGAGCAGGCCTGCCCGAACCAGCAGCAGGAACAGCTGGCAGCCGAGGCAATAGTCGAACACCGCGTTGAGGAACGCCGCGACGAACGCGGCCGAGGCCGCGATGCCAACGAAGGGCGCCAGGCCGGCCAGGCCGAGGATCACGCCGCCAAGGGTGACCAGCAGGCCAACGCCCTGGGCGAAGGTCGGCGGAGCCGGGTTCTCCAATTCGAGCGGCGGTGCCAGCCGGGGCCGCACGAAACGTTTGAACAGCAGGCCCCACGGGTGGCGGCCGGCGCCCGCGAATGCCCCCCACGCGAACAGGGCGGCGAGACCTGCCAGCAGGGCGAGCGCGGCGGCGGACGCCCCGGTGAGAGAGAGGAACACCACAACGAGCAGCAGCACGGCCGTGATTCCGGCGCCGAAGCGCGGGCCGCGCGGGTCGAGGTTCGGCCGACGCGCGCGCGATTCCCCGCTGGCTGATCCGGTCGAGCCGGGTGCGGTCGGGCTTCGTTCAAAGGGCGACGTCGACATGTTGGCTCCCTGGAAGGTCGTCGAGGTGGGCGATGATCCCGGCCTTGTGCGGCGCGCCGCCGACCCGGGCCTGCACCCGACCGGTCCGGTCGAGAACGAGCGTGGTCGGGGTCTGCGACACCTGGAACCGGCGGGCCAGGTCGGCCCGGTGGGTGAGGTCCACCTCGACGTGCACGACGCCGGTCCGGGACCTCGCGACGCCGGCGAGCATCCTCCGGGTCCCCGGGCAACGGGAGCAGTGCTCAGTCGAGAACTGCACCAGGGTCGCCTCCGCGCCGAAGGACACGGTGCTGGCGACATCCGCCGGGGTCAGTGCGGGCGCCTCCGCCACGTCGGTGAAGCGGCCCTGCCGGGCACGCCAGGCCAGTCCGAGGCCGCTCGCGCCGGCCACGAGCGCCAGCACACTGCCGAGGGCGAGAATCGGGTCCATGCCACAACGGTACGGGCGCCCCGACCTCGCCGGGGGAGTGTGACGACAGGTTACGGCGGATGCCCGGCCGCGGCGGTCGCCGCGTGCGATCCGGCGCGGTGACCGATAGCCTGTAAGTCGTGTCTACGTCCTATAACCCCTTCGGCCAGGTCCTCGTTGCCCTGGTCACTCCCTTCACCGCCGACGGCGAAGTCGACTGGGTGGGAGTGGCGAAACACATCGACGACGTGATCACCGCCGGCGCCGACGGCATCGTCGTCACCGGCACAACCGGGGAGACGTCCACTCTGACGGACCCGGAGAAGATCAGGCTGGTCGAGGTTGGCAAGGACGTCGCGGCCGGCCGCGCGAAGATCATCACCGGTGGAGGGTCCAACGAGACCGCGCACGCCATGCAGCTGGCCCGCCAGAGCGAGAAGGCCGGCGCCGACGGCAACATGATCGTCACCCCGTATTACAACAAGCCCACCCAGTCGGGCATCCTCACCCACTTCCGGATGATCGCCGACGCCACCGACCTGCCGGTGATTCTCTACGACATCCCCGGTCGCACGGGCGTCCCGATCAACTACGAGACCATCCTGCGCGCGGCGAAGCACCCGAACATCCTCGCCGTCAAGGACGCCAAGGGGGACCTGGCCCAGGTCAGCCGGGTGCTCAACCAGACCGATCTTCTCTACTTCTCGGGTGACGACCCCAACGTGCTGCCGCACCTGTCCATCGGTGCGACCGGCCTGATCGGCGTCACCGCGAACATCGCGGCCACGCCGTACCGGCAGATGGTGGATGCCGTCAACGCCGGCGACCTGAAGACGGCCACGGCCGCGCACCGTCAGCTCGAACCGCTCGTGCGGGCCTGCATGACCCACGTACCCGGCACCGTCGCGGTGAAGTACATCCTGCACGGCCTCGGCCGGATCGGCAGCCCGCGGGTGCGGCTACCCCTGGTCGGCCCGGAGGACTTCGAGGCCGCGCAGATCGAGGACGAGATCGACCTCGTCAAGAACATCCCCGGCGTCGACTTCTCCAACTTCCGCCCGGACCGCAACGCCGCCGCCGGCGGCGCGCTGCCTAAAATCGCTGGAACAACACGCTAATCACGCCACCGACCCCCTAGGAGGGCCCATGCCCATCGACGTCTACGACCCGGCCCCACTCGAACCGGGCACGATGCGGGTCATCCCGATCGGGGGTCTCGGCGAGATCGGCCGCAACATGACCTCGTTCGAGATCGACGGCAAGATCCTCATCGTCGACTGCGGGGTGCTCTTCCCCGAGGAGCACCAGCCTGGCGTCGACCTCATCCTGCCCGACTTCAGCCCGATCAGGGACCGCCTCGATGACATCCTCGGGGTCGTCCTCACCCATGGGCACGAGGACCACATCGGCGCCGTGCCCTACCTGCTCAAACTGCGCCAGGACATCCCGCTGATCGGGTCAGGGCTCACCCTCGCGTTCATCGAGGCGAAGCTCAAGGAACACCGGATCACTCCGTACACCTTGCAGGTCAAGGAGGGCCAGAAGGAACGCCTCGGCCCGTTCAACCTCGAGTTCGTCGCCGTCAACCACTCGATCCCCGACGCACTGGCCGTGGCGATCAAAACCGTCGCCGGCACCGTCCTGCACACGGGTGACTTCAAGATGGACCAGCTCCCGCTCGACCACCGGCTGACCGACCTGCGGGAATTCGCCCGGCTCGGCACCGAGGGCGTCGACCTCTTCCTGGTCGACTCGACGAACGCGGATGTCCCCGGTTTCACCCCGTCTGAGCGCCTGATCGGGCCGGTGCTCGAGGACGTCATAGCCCGCGCCCCGCGCCGGGTGATCGTCGCCAGCTTCTCCAGCCACGTACACCGGGTGCAGCAGGTGCTCGACGCCGCGTACGCGAACGACCGCCGGGTGGCGCTGCTCGGCCGGTCGATGGTGCGAAACATGACCATCGCCGCCGAGCTCGGCTACCTGCGGGTGCCGGAGGGGGTGCTGGTCGATTTCAAGAAGGCCGGCAGCATCCCCGACGACAAGATCGTCTACATGTCCACCGGTTCACAGGGAGAGCCGATGGCCGTGCTCAGCCGGATGGTGAACATGGACCACCAGGTCGAGGTCGGCCTCGGCGACACCGTCATCCTCGCCTCCAGCCTGATCCCCGGCAACGAGAACGCGGTCTACCGGATCATCGACGGACTGACCAAGCTCGGCGCCACCGTCGTACACAAGGGCAACGCCAAGGTGCACGTCTCCGGGCACGCCGCCGCCGGCGAATTGACCTACTGCTACAACATCCTCAAGCCGAAAAACGTGCTGCCCGTGCACGGCGAGTACCGCCACCTCGTCGCCAACGCCAAGCTCGCGGTCGAGACCGGGGTGCCGGATGCGAACGTGATCCTCGCCGAGGACGGCACCGTGCTCGATCTCCGCGCCGGCGTGGTGCGGAAGGTCGGCCAGCTCGACCTGGGCTACGTCTACGTCGACGGGTCCAGCGTCGGCGAGATCACCGACGCCGATCTCAAGGACCGCCGCACCCTCGCCGAGGAGGGGTTCATCTCGATCATCATCGTGGTCGACGCCTCCACCGGCAAGGTCATCGTCGGTCCGGAGATCCACGCCAAGGGATTCGCGGAGGACGATTCCGTCTTCGACGCCGTTCGGCCCAAGATTGAGGCCGCCCTGGCCGAGGCCGCGCAGAACGGGGTGCGTGACACGCACGCCCTCCAGCAAATCGTTCGACGCACGGTCGGCCGCTGGGTCAACGTGGCCTTCCGCCGCCGCCCGATGATCGTTCCCCTGGTGATCGAGGCGTAGCGCCCGGCGCGCGTCGCGTCACCCCGGTGACGCAACGCGTTCGTGAGAGTGGCCTCCGCCGGCCTCCTGTCCGCCCCTGTCGCCGTGCGGGTCACGGCGATCGACGCGATCCGGTATTGACCGACGGCCCTGCCGCCCTGCCNCGATCCGGTATTGACCGACGGCCCTGCCGCCCTGCCGCGCCGGTGGTCGAGCGGCGCCGGTGGTCGAGTTACCGGTGGTCGAGTTACCGGTGGTCGAGCCTGTCGAGCTGCGGGGGCGCGTCGCGCCCGGGTGAGCGGCGAAGGCATCCGCTTTCTGAGGAGACTTCCACGAGCATGCCCGGCCAGCGGGTGGCGCCGGGCCGGGCGTCCCGGCTCAGGGCCGGGCGGGCGGGTGCACGGGCAATGGGGCTGTGGCCGGTAGGGGGATGCGGTGTTGGTGGGGGTCGATGTTCGGGGGTGGTGTCAGCCAGTAGCCGGTGTTGTCGCGGGTGATTTCCCAGTGTTGGTTGTGCAGCAACCTGTGGTGC
>NZ_SOFP01000008.1 GCF_004402785.1 Cryobacterium algoritolerans | reverse complement strand
CGCGTTGTCCTTCCACAGCACAGCAGTTCACCAGCGCCAGCGCTACCGTGTTCCCGGAATTCTGCTACCGGGTCGCCGGACTAGCGCTACCATCAGGGGCTACTCGTCAGCGGATGTTCGGCCTATTTTTATGGCTCTCCTGACGTAACGGTGGGTGGTTTCCGAGCGCCTTAACGAGTCGACAAAACCATTGTCGAAGCGGTCGATCTTGACGTGGAAACAGGCATTCTGGTCGCGTCGGTGCGTCCAACGGCATCGATGCGCAACCGCTGCGGGTCCTGCTGGAAGCGATGTCCCCGCCACGACGCTGGTGACGGGCGTCGCCGCTGGCGGTCCCTGGATGCGGGCTCGGTGCAAATCCAGGAAGCAATACGACCAGTTCGCCGACCTCACCCGGATCGGAATCGACGAGATCAGCTACAAGCGCGGCCACAAGTATTTGACCTGCGTCGTCGACCACGATTCTGGCCGCCTCGTCCGGGCGGCGCCGGGCCAAGACAAAGCCACCCTCGCGACGTTCTTCGACGCGTTAGGCCCGGAGCGTTCGGCGCAGATCACTCAGGTGTCCACGGACGGTGCGGCCTGGATCGCCAGCGTCGTCGAAGGAAGGCCTCCGCGTGATCTTCAAACTGCCTCTCGACGAAGCGACCGAAGCGCTCAACAAATGGGTCGGTCGGGCCCGCCGCTGCCGCATCGCTTCCTTCGTCAAACTCCAAAAAAGCATCGTGAAGCACCGCACCGCGATCCTCGCCTCTATCGAGCACAGCCTCTCCAACGGCCACGTCGAATCCATGAACACCAAGATCCGACTCATCACCCACATCGCCTTCGGCTTCAAAACACCCGACACCCTCATCGCCCTCGCGATGCTCAACCTCGGCGGGCATAAACCAGTACTCCCCGGCCGGGTTTAACCCACGGTTACGTCAGGAGAGCCAGATAAATCAGCAGTCTCCCAGCCCGTGCCACGACCGCCACCATTAGACGAAAACTCGTCCAGATTCCGGCACGGATCGCATCGTCCGCCCGCCGTATCACCCTGCACTTACCCGAAAAGTGGCCGTGGGAAGCCGGCTGGACCTACCTCTTCGATCACAACTTGGGACCCCTGGAGTAGCCGCCCTCTGACCGTCAGCCAAAAACCGGCACGACTCGGACACTCCGTGGAACTACTGGGCAGCGAGGCCCGCAGATCAAACGCGCCACAACGAGCGACCGCGCTCAAAATCCGAAACCGCCACCCACCCCCAGCGGGTCGGTGCATCGAGGGTGAATGGCCATCGACCAGACCTCGACCATCAGGGTCGACAAGTCGATGACGGTCGCCGAATACCTCCACCCCGACCCGGTCATTGGAACGACAGCTTGAGTGGCCCAGAACCTGACCGAAGCTGCCTCAGCCGACGAACAGGGCGATTAGCAGGGCAACGTAGACGACGACGAACACGGCCGGCGTCACGAACCGCACTACGTTCACCCAGGGTGCCGCCGACAGGATGCGCCGCGTGACGGCGGACATGCCACCGATGGCCCGTAGATCGGCAATGACCGCCAGAGCTTCATTGGCGGCGTTGATCTGCACCAGCGCGCCGAGGACACCAGAGGCCAGCAGCACGCCGGCGGCAGCGACCCGCACGCTCGGGTCTGCTGTCGCCAGGCCCAGGGCCAGGAAGCCCACCAGCGCCGTGAGCAGGAAGGTGGGGGCGACCTGGGACACGATAATGTGCCAGCGGGTCCTGATCCACAGGTTGACGAGCTCGGATTCAGTCATGCGGTGCTCCACTTCGGTCGCCGCGGACGGACGACATGCCTCCCATTCTTGCGCGGCCTCGCCCAATCGACCTGGCGACGGCAACTGCGAGCAGGTGTGGGTGTCGTGGCATCATGTCCGCCGGTCTGCCACTCGACGTCGAGCGAGGGATCGATACGCGCCACCCGGTGCGGCGGACGGCCAAAGGGCGGCTGTTCCAGCTGATCCGAAGTTGTGGTCGAAGAGGTGGGTCCAGCCGGTTTTCGAGGACTATTTTCGGGAAAGTGCAGCGGGGAACGGTCTCACTCAGGTCGGAAAAGTGCCGCGCTTTCGCCATCAGCTAGGCTGCAACCGAAGAGGTGGGTCTGTTGAGTCGAGTGCCTGGGCGCGGTGCATTTCTCCGTCGAACTGCGAGCGCGTTTCGTTCCGTCGCACGGGCGGGTCTGACAGTCATGCTGGTTCTTTTTGATGCCTTCAACACTGGGCCAGGCGGAGGAAGCTTCCCGCCCGTCGTCCTGCCCGGTCCGGAGCGGGAGTCCCCGTCGGGACCACCATCGCCAAAGAGAAGGCCCTCTGCCAAGCGCCGGTTTGCCAAGCGTAGATCATGACCGCGCCGAGGTGTGCTTTGATCGCCGATCCTGCCGTTGGGCAGAGGATTCGCTCACGCTTCCCGAGTGAAATCGATCAGGTCTCCGTGAACCGCCGGACGTCTCACCCCGGCGAGGTTCGATAGCGTGGGCTGATGAACGAAGAAGCCCTTACCGGCGGCAATTCACACTCGGTGGTACGCGTGGGAGACACCGTGCGGCGGCCGACGGGTATGTGGACGCCCGCCGTTCACCGGTTCCTCACCACCCTCCGGGATGCCGGCATCGTCGAAGTGCCGGAGCTGTTAGGACTCGACGAACACGGACGCGAGGTCCTGGCGTTCCTGCCCGGCGAAGTCGGCAACTACCCGATACCCGCGTGGATGTGGTCGCCGACGATCCTGCAGGAAGCCGGTGCACTTCTGCGCCGCGTGCACGACGCGAGCGTACCCATCGCGCACCTGCCCGCGCACTGGCAATTGCCCACACACCATCCCGTTGAAGTTGTCTGCCTGAACGACGTGGCTCCCTACAACATGGTTTTCCAGGCAGGTCACCTCACCGGTCTGATCGATTTCGACACCGCCTCGCCAGGCCCTCGCATCTGGGATTTTGCATACCTGGCCTACCGGCTCGTCCCGCTTGGCGAGTACGCTGACGATCACTCGCCAAGGGCCGACGCGCGGACTGATCGGCTCGAGGCGCTCATCCGTGCCTACGGTCACCCTTTTGAGCCGGAGGCTGTGCTACGGGTGGCAGCGGAGCGTTTGGATGACCTGGCCGAGTTCACTGATCGTCGAGCGGCCGATACGGGCCGCACCGAGTTCATCGGGCATGCGGCGTTGTATCGCCGCGACCGCGACTTCCTCCGTGGCCTTGTGTCGGAAGGTCACTGAAACCCTGCACTCATTCCGCTGGAGATTGCACCCCGGACACG
Organism: Cryobacterium algoritolerans; assembly: GCF_004402785.1. GTDB lineage: Bacteria > Actinomycetota > Actinomycetes > Actinomycetales > Microbacteriaceae > Cryobacterium > Cryobacterium algoritolerans. The sequence continues at coordinate 46,210 of NZ_SOFP01000008.1, read as the reverse complement.
GCGGTCCGGGGATGCGACGAACGAGTGGTCAGGGCCATCGAATGGATGGGAGCGAACCGGGCCGCGGCCGCCCGGTCCTGGCTGGTTGTGGTCAGTGGCCGAGCTGTGGATCACTCGTGAGCGGACGCCCATCCTCGAGACGGCCTGCGAGGACGCGGAGGAGCGCGGGGTCCGCCGCGGACGTGACGGTGAGGTCATACCAGCCTCCCGACGTCGGGATGACGACCGTTTTGCCCTGGCCGGTGTTGAGCGCGAGGCTCTGCGATTCGCTTCCATAGGCGTCCGACAGTGTGAGGGAGACCGGTGCGGTTCCGGCGTTCGTGATCTGGAGCTGGGCATGGGAGGCAGCCCCATCCCCGGCGACCGAAACGCGGACATCGCCTCCTCCCGTCCTCCCCGCGAGTCGGCGGTACCAGCCGGCGGGGCCGTGCATCTGCACCTCGTACTTCTCCCCGAGTGCCCAGGTCGCCTCCAGCGAGGCCCCTGCCCCGATTGTGTATGAGTACGGCGCGGCCGGGAGCAGGTTGGAGCGAACCTGGACGTGCGCGCCCAGGGTGCCCCGGTTCGCCCAGCGAGCGGTCAGTTTGCCGCCGTCGACCTTCGCATCGACCTCCAGCGCATAGCCGAGCGGGCGGGACGGGCGCGTGCCCGGCTCTTGCTTGGGCATACTGTTCGCTGGCGGCGGGAAGGGGATGTAGCTGGGGTGGCGTTCATGGTCGACCGGCTTGTATGCCGAGGTGTCGGGCAGGGCCGTGTTCCCGACGCCCGTTCCGGAGAAGTCGAACGCACTGGTGAGGTCTCCGCTGACCGCCCGGCGCCACGGGGAGATATTCGGCGACTTCACGCCGAAGCGTGCCTCGAGGAAGCGGATGATCGAGGTGTGGTCGAACGTTTCCGAGCAGACCCACCCGCCCATGCTCCACGGCGACGCCACGACCATGGGAACCCGCATACCAAGGCCGAAATGGCCCGGAACGTCGTTGCGGCCAGACGGCGTCATTCGTCCGTCGTACCACTCGCCTGCCGTGGAGACCGTTGACGCGCCCGGAACCTGCGGCGTGTTGGGGTGAGGAGGGACGATGTGGTCGTAGAACCCGTCGTTCTCGTCGTACATGTGCAGCACAGCCGTCTTGCTCCACACCTCTGGGTTCGAGGTCAGGATATTGAGGATATTGGCCGCGTACCACGCGCCGAAGTTCGGCGGCCAGTTGGAGTGCTCGGTGTACGCCTCGGGGCCAACAACGTAGGAGACCGAAGGGAGCGTCCCCTTGGCGACGTCCTCGCGGAAGATCCGGAACAGGTCGTCCCCGGCCTTCGCGCTCGTACCCGTACGCGCCTTGTCGTACAAGGGACTGCCCGGCGCCGAGTTCTGGAATTGCTTGAAGTATAGGAGCGAGTTGTCGCCATAGTTACCGATATGCGCGTCACTGGTCCAACCCCAATTGCCGACGGCATCAAGGCCATCCCCGATGTCCTGGTAAACCTTCCAGCTCACCCCTGCCTTTTCAAGCTCCTCAGGATATGTGCTCCACGAGTAGCCCACCTCGGCATTCCAAAGATCCGGCCCCCCACCCGTGCCATCATTTCCGTCCCAGCCCGTGAACATGAAGTATCGGTTCGGGTCCGTCGGGCCAAGGAAGGAACAGTGATACTGGTCGCAGACCGTGAACGCGTCCGCGAGGGCGAAGTGGAACGGGATGTCGTTTCGCTCGTAGAACGCCATCGTAGCTTCGGACTTCGCCGGCAGCCACCGATCGTACTTCCCGTTGTTAAAGGCCTCATGCGTGAGCTTCCAGGAGTGGTCAAGGTCCTCCATGAACTGCATGCCGAGGTTCGGAGCCTCCGGGTGGTACGGGAGGACGTCCCGGCTGCCGTTGTTCTGGTGCCACACGTCCTTGTCGCTGGGCAGGATCGCAGGATGCGGATCGCCGAAACCGCGAACACCCTTCAGCGTGCCGAAATAGTGATCGAAGGCGCGGTTCTCCTGCATGAAGATCACCACGTGCTCAACGTCCATGATGGAACCGGTGGCCCTGTTGGCCGGGATCGACGCAGCGCGCGCGACGCTTTGGCCGAGCATTTCGGCGAGCGCGGTGCTCGCGGCACCAGCACTCGCGAGCTGAAGAAAACGTCGACGATTCAGGCCTGGCATGAACTGCTCCTAATACTTCGTGTTGCTGGCGAACCCCCCGACGGAGTTTTCCAGCACCACGTGAAGAACAGGTATCGACGAGGCAAACCTTCGGTGACACGCTCGCCCAACCGCTTCTGAAGGTTGCAACCATGGATGTTACATTTCTCCGTTCGAGCGGCTGGTGCGCGACGGCGCCGCCGACGGCACCCTGGCCGAACAGCCGTGCCCGACACGGTCGATGCGAACTCGAGCGCCTCGGCACGCAGGGCCCGAAAGATCGCGTGATGCTCAGGATCACCTCCGCCTGACGCCCCACCGCGCCGATCTTCGGCCGGGAGCGTGATCATCACGATCTCGTTCGGCTTGGCGAGTCTGCCCGATCTCGGCGTGTGGAGATTCAACCCCTTGCCTCTGCAGAGACTGATCCGCAGGAGGTTCTTTTCAGATGATGTTGCGGCGGGCTCTCGGCGCTGCCAGCATGAACTTGATGACCTACCCCGCGGAATACCTTCAGGCCTACGACGATCAACTTCGAACCGACGCGGAGACGCCGAGCGCGCTCAGTGTGACCCGACGAGGCCCGTTGCGTCTCGTGACGTTCGCCGGAGGCCGCGGCTTCGTCACGTACCGGGATCTTGGCCAGGCAGACCACCGCACGATAGCCGAGTTGGTCGCTGGCGCACTCGATCATTTCCGTGCCGACCCGCAGACCACCCGCGTCGAATGGAAAACCCGCGGCCATGACCACGCGCCAGGATTGCACGGGATACTGCTGGAGAACGGGTTCGAGCCTGAGGACCCTGAATCGATCATGATCGGGTCGCTTGAGGCCCTATGTAAGGGCGTCCCCACCCCGGACGGTGTCACTGTGCGACGCGTCACCTCCGAGGACGAGGTGCGTGCCATGAGTGCAATGGTCGACGAGGCGTTCGGTGACGCTGTCGACACTCGCCTCGCTGACGCGTTGCTCATGCGCGTCGCCAGCGACGACGGCATGGAACTGTGGGTGGGCGAAGCGGATGGCCGCATGGTTTGCGGGGGTCGACTCGAGCCGGTGCCGGGCACCGATTTCGCCGGCATCTGGGGCGGTGCCACCCTCAAGGCATATCGCGGCCGAGGCATCTATCGTGCGGTGACAGCCGCTCGGGCCCACTCGGCACTCGCCCAGGGTAAGCGCCTCGTGCACAGCGACTCCACGGAGTATTCGCGCCCCATTCTTGAACGTTCCGGCCTTCTCAAGGTATCGACGACCACGCCGTACAATTGGATACGCTAGTTCTTGGATGGGGCATGTGCTCGGCCCATCTGGCGAGTCAGGGCGTCCACCACGGCCGTAGCGGCAGGTCGCCGACCCTGCCGCCGCCATCGGGCTTGACGGCCAGCACCTGGTGCAACTGGATGCCACCGGTCTCGAACGCGAGCCGTGACCCGGCCATGTACAGGCCCCATACCTTCGCGGTGGGCAACCCCGCCTCGCCGACCGCCTCGTCCCAGTGCTCGACGAGGTTGGCGCACCAGTCACGCAGCGTCATCGCGTAGTGCTCGCGCAGGTTTTCCTCGTGCAGAACCTCCAGACCGACATCCTGTGCAGCGCTGATGATGCGACCCGAGCTGGTGAGCTCCCCGTCAGGGAAGACATATCGGTCGATGAACCCACGAATGAAGGGTTCGGATCTGTTGTCCGGCCGAGTGATGCAGTGGTTGAGCAGCAGCCCGGCGGGGCGCATCCGGGATTGCAGGAAGGCGAAGTACGCTGGATAGTTGTGCACTCCGATGTGCTCGAGCAGCCCGATCGACGACACGGCGTCGAAGCCGGTCTCCGCGATGTCGCGGTAGTCGCCGTAGCGCACCTCGGCCAGATCGGCCAGGCCCGCGTCGGCAATTGCCCGCTGCGCCCACGCGGCCTGCTGTTCCGACAATGTCACGCCGGTGGCTGTGACCCCGCGGCGGGCGGCGTAGCGCACCATGCCGCCCCAGCCGCACCCGACGTCGAGCAGCCGGTCGCCGGGCTTCAGCCGCAGCTTTTCGAACACCAGCCGGTACTTGTTCTCCTGCGCCTCGTCCAGCGATGTGTCGGGGCGCGGATAGCATGCGCAGGTGTAGGTCATCGACGGCCCGAGCACCCACTCGTAGAAGGTGTTCGAAACGTCGTAGTGGTGATGGATCGCTTCGGCGTCTCGGGTTTTGCTGTGCCGGAGTCCCCCGGAGACGCGGCGCCAGCGCGGCGGTGCCTCCTGCGGTGGTGGTGCGATCGGGCGCAGGTGCAGGGCTCCGATGGAGCGGATGATACTGATCGTCACTCGTGGCGGTGGCAGCGTGAAGACCAGCTGGTCGGCGAGCGCCTTGAGGAGTTCGTAGGGGTCGCCGGGGTGCACCCCGTGTACGTCGAGGTCACCGGCGATGTATGCACGTGCAAGGCCCAGATCGCCGCGGCCGGTGGCCAGGTAGGTAGTGCCCCGCGGCGTCTTCAGCTCCAGCCCGAGCGGGGCGTCGGACGGACCGGCCGAACTCCCGTCGTAGGCGGTGAATCTCAGTGGGAGCCGCCCACCGGCGAGGATCTCCAGTATTTCGGCGAGGGTGAGCTTCCTGCCCGTGTCCGCCTTCGCTGCCGCTTCTGCAAACTCCGCCGAACGTTCCTTGAATGTGGTCATCGTCGTTGCACCGCCTTCGCATAGAGATCGAGCAGACGAGAATTAGGGTCGTACCGCTTCTTCACGTTTCGGTACGATTCTCCGCCATAGAGTTCCCCGAATTCCTCCGGGCTGTAGTAGGAGTCGGAATATAGCGACTTGTGGCCCTGCAGCTCGCTGACCTTGCGTTCGATCAGACGGTTCGTCTCCCCTTCGGTCGACCCCACCGGCACCGTGGACCAGAAGCCGACGTTGACGTAGGGCTGCTGCGGCGGGATCGGGTAAAGCGGCCAGCCGCCGCCCTGCAACCGCAGTGGGCACAGCCAGATCGGCGCGATCGGCACGTTGGCAAGGAACCAGTCCAGGAACTCCGCACACCGCCAGATCGGCACCTCGACGTCCTGCACGACCCGTTCGCGCGGCGGACGACCGTTTCGTCGCTCGATGCGATCGCCGATCTGGAATCGCTGCTCGTAGCGCATCAGCTTCGAGTAGAAGCTGCTGCGGCGGTAACGACGCGGCCAGAGCCGGCGGATCCGCGGACGTTGCGCGCCGAATGCCTCCGAACACCAGAACCAGTCCGTGTCCCACCGCCACAGGTAGTCGTGAATCGTGAGCCGGTCGTGCGTGATGCCTTCCTCGTGCTGGATGGAGCGGTAGTAGATCTGCCGGCCGGTATAGTCGCTCACCGGGCCGGATGTCGCGGTCTGCGTTCCCACGCAGAGGTAACTCTCGTCGGCGCTGAACACCACGCCGTCGAGGTAATCGACGCGGTCACCGTCCAGATGACCGGACGCGATGATCTGGTCCATAGCCGCGACCAGATCGGTAAGCGTGTGGAAGCGCAGATGCCCGAGGGCGACGAACGCACTGACCGGCTCCAGTTTGATCCGCAGGCGCACCGCGTAACCGAGCGTTCCGTACGAGTTGGGGAAGGCACGGTAAAGGTCTTCGTGCTCGGTGGGCGAGGCGGTCACCACTTCCCCCGCCCCGGTGAGGATGTCCATCTCCAGCACCGATTCGTGCGGCAGGCCGTTGCGAAAGGATGCGGACTCGATGCCGAGGCCGGTGACCGCGCCGCCCAGGGTGATCGACTTCAGTTGTGGCACCACGAGCGGCGCCAACCCGTGTGGCAGCGTCGCGGCGACAAGATTCTCGTAGGTGCACATGCCGCCCACGTCGGCCGTTCGCGCTTTCGGGTCGACAGCGATGACGCTCGTCAATCCCGTCGTTTCGAGGCCCCGGGCGTTCGGCTTCGCTCGTGACCGGAATAGGTTTGACGTGGGCTTGGCAAGCCGAACGGAGGTCCCGGGCGGCACCGCTCGATAGCTCTCAAGGAGGCGCTTCACGCCGGCGGCGTGAGCGCTGCGTGCGTCGAACGCGGGAGGGGACACGCCTCCAAGCTAGTCCTCGGTCGCCGCGACCGCACCGAGGAAGGCTAAGAATTGACGTTCGATACGTTGACTTCCCAGACTTAACCACATAGCGTCCGTGTAGCCAGTTGAGTCATCATCGATGTTGCAGACGACTGGTCCATAACCCCAGCCGAGATCGGGCAACTCATGAATACAGAATCATCACCCCTTGCGAGTGACTCGGTGCACGCCGATCACCATGACGCCAGCGACCTGATCGACGAGTTCCGGCGGCGCCAGCTCAACCTGTTCCGTGAACGGCAGAACGACCTTGACGCGGACGAATCGACTTCAGCTCACTAGGAGTCAGCTCCGGGCGCGCCCGACCACCTGGCTCAACCTGGTTGAAGCCGCGGCGGAAGCGGCCCGGATTCCACCTCGCAATTCCACACCGAAGGATTCGCCTGGTTACGCACGCCTGCCATGAATGGCCTGTGATCGGTAAGGAACCTGTACTCTGAAAACAGACTTCCGGGAGCAGCTCTGCTGTGACCGGACGGGCGCTGGTTGAGACAGTGCATGAGGCCCCGGCGTTCGTCGCCGGGGTCTTTCTCGTACCTGTGCCGCGCCCTGCCTGCTTGCAGTGTGTTGCACGATGTCCGCGGAATCGGCGTCGATGGGAATGCCGGGGTGGATCCGCAGCTTGCAGTGAAGGTGGTCGCTTGACCAGAGGGAAAGGGTTCCTGTGAGCGAGAACGACGTGGGATTCCGCTCCGAACGCGGCCCTGTGTTGATCGCGTTGATGATGACCACCGGGCTGGTCGCGATCGATGCGACCATCCTGGCCACGGCGGTGCCGACGATCGTGAAAGACCTCGGCGGATTCGCACAATTCCCGTGGCTGTTCTCGAGCTATCTACTCGCCCAGGCCGTGTCCGTTCCGGTGTACGCGAAACTCGCCGACACACTCGGGCGAAAACCGATAGTGCTCGTGGGAATCGGTCTGTTCCTGCTCGGATCCGTGCTGTGCGGGCTGGCCTGGAGCATGCCGGTGCTGATCGCCTTCCGCGCGATTCAGGGCCTCGGCGCCGGGGCCGTGCAGCCGATGGCCGTAACCATCGCCGGGGACATCTACACCGTCATCGAGCGTGCCAAGGTACAGGGCTACCTGGCCAGTGTGTGGGCCGTCTCATCCGTCGTCGGGCCCACCCTCGGCGGGCTGTTCTCCCAGTTCCTGTCCTGGCGTTGGATCTTCTTCGTCAACATCCCCTTGTGCATCCTGGCAGCGGCGATGCTGCTGCGCACCTTCCACGAGACCGTCGCGCCCAGGCGCCACCGGATCGACTACCTCGGCGCCGGCCTGCTCACCGGCGCACTCAGCCTCCTGATCCTGGCCGTACTCGAGGGCGGCCAGACCTGGGCTTGGAACTCACCGGCGAGCGTCGGCGCCTTTGGCCTGGGTGCTGTTCTGCTCATCGGTTTCGGGTTCGCCGAGCGACGGGCCGCCGAGCCGGTCCTGCCGCTCTGGGTGTTCGGTCGGCACCTCCTGCTCAGCAGCGCCCTCGTCTCGGTCGGTGTCGGCGCGATTCTGACTGGGCTCACCTCCTTCGTGCCGACCTATCTGGAGGGGGCACTCGGCACCACGCCGCTCGTTGCCGGCCTGGCCCTTGCCGCACTGACCATCGGCTGGCCGATTTCAGCGTCGCTGTCCGGGCGGCTCTACCTTCGGATCGGCTTCCGCAACACCGCGCTCAGAGGGATGGTGCTCGTGATGCTCGGGGCTGTCGCGTTGGCCGTAACAGCGGGTGCACCGTCGGTGTCCGTAGTGGCGACCAGCTGTTTCACCGTCGGGCTGGGGCTCGGACTGGTGGCGACGCCCACGCTCATCGCAGCCCAGTCGAGCGTGGAGTGGGACGAACGCGCAGTGGTGACCGGGGCCAACCTGTTCTCCCGGTCGGTGGGCAGCGCGGTCGGCGTCGCGATCTTCGGCGCTGTCGCCAACGGCATCTTCCTGGCCGCGGGGCCGACCGCCGGGCGCTCCTCAGCAGAATACCCGGCCACGGTTGAGATGGCATCCGGCGCAGTCTTCCTCGCCGTGGTGGTCACCGCGGCGTTCACCATTGCGGCGGCCGTATCGATGCCGCGCACGCCCCGGCGGAACCGCCCGGCCTAGTCGCGCAGCCCGAACCGGGCGTGCAACGGATGCATCCACCGCGGCGCCCACCACAGGATCCGTTCCAGCGATGTCATCACCGAGGGCACGAGCACGGCGCGTACCAGGGTGGCGTCGAGGAGCACCGCGACCGCCAGCGCGGTTCCGATCTGTTTCAACTGCAGCAGGTCCCCCGTGGCGAACCCGGCGAATACGAGCACGATGATCAGCCCGGCCGAGGTGATGATCCGGCCGGAACTCTGCAGGCCGGTCTCGATCGCAAGCCGGGTGCTTTCACCCCGGTCATAGTGCTCCTTGATCCGGGACAGCAGGAACATCTCGTAGTCCATGGCCAGGCCGAAACCGAAGGTGAGCACGAGGGTCAGCACGAGCGGGTCCACACCTGAGATGGTCGCTGGTTCGAAGTTGAGCACGCCGGAGAGGTTGCCCTCTTGGAAGCCCCAGACCAGCACCCCCACCGAGGCACCGAGAGAGATCGTGCTGATGACCAGGGCCGTGACCGGAATGACCACCGACCCGGTCATCAGGAACAGGAGCAGGAAGGTGGCGACGGCGACGATGAGCGCCGCCCACGGCGCCCCACGGAGGAGCGAGTCGGTGTAGTCGACCGACGCCGCGTCTGACCCGCCCACCCAGTTGGCGAAGCCGGGACGGTCCGCCCGGACCTCCCTCACAACCGCCGGACCTTCGTGGGTATCGACGCTGACCCGGGAGACCCAGTGGCCGTTCACCTCGGCGGGCGGTGTGACGTCGGTGACATAAGGCCGCGCCGCGACCTGGTCGGCCCAGGCCGCTGCGGAGGTCTCGTCCGTGTCGGCGACCAGTTGAACCTTCGCCCCGGTCGCGAGCGGGAAGTGCGCGTTCAGGGCGGTCACGAAGCCGTACTGGCTGGACGACCTCGGGATGGCGTCCGAGCCGCTGTTCGTGACATTCATGCCGAGCACGGGGCTGCCGAGCAGGAGCAGGGCGGTGATCCCGACGAGGGCGATCAGCGTCGGCGCGCGCTGGACGCTCCGGGTGAGTTTGGAGAAGACACCCTCCTGGGGCGCCACATCACCGAACCTGGTGAGGAGGCTGCCCAGGCCGGGGATGAGGGTCAGCAGGCCGGGCTGCAGCAACCGCTCACCGAAGTACCCGAGCAGCGCCGGCACGAGCACGAGCGCGGTCAGGATCGCGATCAGCACGACCGAGACGGCGCCGACGGCGATGGCACGGATGATCGTGGGCTCGAAGACGAGCAGGCCGACGGTGGCGTTGGCGAAGGTCAGGCCGGAAAAGAGCACGGTTCGCCCCGCCGTGTCGATGGTGATCCCCACCGCCTGAAGCATGAGTTCGTGGCGGTCGTGCCGGCCCCGGCGGTCGTGCTCATCCCGGCCGTGGTGCGCCGTGGCATTCTGCGCATCGTGGGCAGACGGGGGTGTTGCCGGCGTGCGGAGAACGAGCGCGCGGAACTCCTCGCGGAAGCGGCTGACGATGAGCAGGCCGTAGTCGATGGACAGGCCGAGGCCGATAACCGTGATGACGTTGAGCACTGTCGTGTCGATGTCCATCAGGAAACTGAAGCCGTAGAGCGTGCCGAGGGCTCCGACGATGGAGGCGATCGCGCCGATCAGCGGGATTCCGGCCGCGAGGAAGCCGCCGAAGATCAGGAGCATGACCAACAGGGCGATGGGGAGGGAAATCAGCTCGCCCTTCTGCAGGTCGGCTTCGGCGACGGCGACGAGGGAGTCCACGAGCAAGGGGGTGCCGCCCACCTCGACGGTCGCATCGGGTGTGGTCTTTCGCAGCTCGACGGCGGCCGCGTCGAGCCTGGCCCGGACGGGCGCGAGCACCGCGTCGCCCAGCCGCCCGTTGCTAGTTGTCATGGCGACGTTCAGGAGCAGCCCCCTGCCGTCCTTGGCGAACAGCGCCGCTGCGGCCGGGCTGGGCTGGCCGTTCGACTGCGGAGGGAGCTCCAGCGGGTTGACCACCTCGCTCACGCCGTCGAGTTTCCGCAGGTCGGCCGCGGCCTTGGCCAGGATTGTGGCGGGCCCGGCCTCGCGAGCCCGGGCCGGGGAGAGCACAACGCCATAGATCAGCAGGGACAACGATTCGGTGTCCTGGTTCCGGCTGCCCCGCAGCAGCTGCTTCGCCTCGCTGGCCTCGCCCTTCACTGTGGGGCCGGCGCTGGAGAGCCGCTGGAACAGGGTCTCCCCTGCGACTCCGCCGAGCGCCGTCGCGACGAAGGTGGCGAGCAGGATCGCCCAGGCGATGAGCACGATGAAGCGGTGGCGGGCGATGAAGACGCCAAGGGTGTGCAACATGGTCAGTCGTCCTTCTGGCTGTGAGCGTCTGACGCCAAAGTACTCCCCCCGGGGCGCCAGGCACGAGGCGCACTGACCTGGCTCGGGATCGATGCCGTCGCGGAATCGCCGCCGCGCCTACTTGAAAGCGGCCTGGAGCGCCGTGACCGCGACCTTCGGGTCGCGCAGACCCCTATAGATCGGCGGGATTGGCCGCTCCACACCGAACAACGTGTACACGGCGTGCATCGCTCCGTGGATCGAGTACTCCACGGTGAACACGACATCCCGCGGGAGCTCGGTGAACTGACCGAGGAACGCAAAGTTCTGCGATCCTTCGGGAACCACCTTGGGGCGGTCTCCCGGCACTCGGCGGCTGAACAGGGCCGACGCGTATGGCATCATCACGGTGGTGACATCAGTGGTGCTGAGGACCTCGTCCAGGAGGTCCTCGAAGCCGAGTTGGTGGACAAGCTCGGTGAGGATCTCCGTGCCGGTCGCCTGAGACATCTTCTTCTGGACGTAGTCCCCCACGTTGTCGATCTCGAAGCCATAACCCCACAGGGTGTAGGTGTTCTCGGGCAGGTTGGGGAAGTGCGGCTGCGCCGGTACGACCATCGACAGGTGCCAGCCCGACTCGATGAACGTGGTCAGTGCTCCGGTGCCTGGTTCGTTGCCGGTGTACTCGGTGATGCGTTTGAGTAGCACGTCGCTGTGCATCGTCAGCGTGAAGGACTCCCACTTGTTCTCGTCGATATTGCCGAAGAAGGTGTTGGGTCGGCCGAAGTCCGGCGCCTTTTTGGCAATCTCCTCCCACAGCGACCAGCCGTGGTCGACGCGGTCACGAACCAGCGGCGGCACGGTGTCATTGCTCCCATAGGTGCTGTCGGCCGTGATGGAGCCGATGGTGATGAACGTGAAGTCGTTACCGCCCAGTTTGATGGTCGAACTGCCCCGTGGGTCCTCGAGATGCAGGCGGGTGGCGCGGCGTTCCGGGCGGCCGGTGAAGTCGACATCAGTGACCCGGGTGCCGAAGCGAACGTCGACGCCCTGATCCACCAGCCAGCGCTGCAGCGGCAAGATCATCGAGTCGTACTGGTTGTACTTCGTGCGGCAGATCCCACCGACGGTGTCGAGGAGGTCGAACTCCTGAACGAAGCGCAGGAAGTATCGGCGCAGCTCAGTGGCCGAGTGCCACTTCTGGAAGGCGAACATGGTCCGCCACATCTGCCAGAAGTTGGTCTCGAAGAAGTGCTCGCCGAATATCTCGTCGATACGGCGAGCCCCGAGGGTGTTCTCGCTCATGGCCAGCATGCGGGTCATCGCGAACCGGTCGCGGTTGCTGAGGCCGTAGCTCGAGGCGTCCAGGATACGGTGCTGCCCGTCGACCAGGCGCGCACGGGCCCGGGTCTTGAACGTCGAGTTGAAATCGAGGATCTCCTCCCGGACCGTGACGTCCGGGTCCTCCAGGGACGGGATCGTAGCGAAGAGGTCCCAGGTGGTCTGGTAAGCCTGCTCCTCGAACATCCGGCCGCCGCGAGTCACGAGGGCGTCGGGCACGTCGGGGAACTTACTCCCGTCCATGGCACCGCCCGTGATCTGGAGCTCCTCCAGGATGTGGATGTTTTCGCCGGGGACCCCGGCGTCTCGGATGGCGAAGGCCGCGGTCGCCATGCCCGCGATGCCCCCACCCACGATCCACAGGTGTGCCTGCTTCGGGTCAACGGTCATGGCTGTTCCTCTTTTCGTTGTGGTGCGGGTGCGGCCGGCAGTGAGCTGCCTGTGTGCCGTCGGATGGATCTGTCAGCGGAAGGCCGGACTGGAGCGCCCTGACCACGACCTTCGGGTCATGCAGGCCCCGGTAGATGCGGTGCCGCGCATCGGCCAGTCGTGTGTTGCCATGGGTCTCGTGCATGTCGTTCCAGTCCAGCATCTCCTGCCGAACGGTGACATCCGGATCCTCGAGCGAGGGGATCGTGGAGAACAGGTTCCACGTGAGCTGGTACGCCTCGTCGTCGAACATCCGAGCGCCGCGCGTCACCATTACGCCGCGAATTGCGGGGGCTGCGGTCGCCATACCGGCGATGCCACCTCCGACGATCCATAGGTGAGCCTGTTTCGGATCGATGGTCATGGACGTTCCTCCCGCCTCGGCTTGCCGTATCGATTATTCGGAGTGGACTCATTTAGGAGCGTACTCCGTATGATAGTTTTACAACAAGTCGGGGAAGAACAAGGTCTTCCGTGATGGAACAAGACGTGGAAGGACGACCTGCCGTGGAATCCAGTGCCGTTCCCCGCGTGCTCGCCCTCAGCGGTCTGCGAGCACGAAACAAGCACGACAAGCACCAGCGGATCTTCGAAGCCGCCTCCGCGCTTTTCACCGGGCAGGGCTACTCATCGGTGACCACACAGATGGTCGCCGACCGGGCTGATGTCGGCACTGGCACCTTGTTCAGGTACGCCAGCTCAAAGGCGGAACTGCTGATGATGGTGATGAACGAACAGATGCGACTCACCACACGCCAGGGCGTCGCCGAGTCCACGGCCGCAGACTCACCGGACGACGCGATCATGGCACTGCTGGAACCCCAGATCCACCTGAGTCTGGCCTTCCCGGAGAACACCGCGGTCTACCAGCGGGAGATCCTCTTCGGCACCGAGCAGGGCAAGTACCGCACCGAAGCGCTGGCCCGCATCTCCGAGCTCGAGGACGCGGTCGGCAACATCCTGACGCGGTTCGCGCAGGCGCACCGGATCCGGGACGACATCGACCTCAACGGGGCGGCGCGAACGGTCTTTTCCACGCTGCACATGGAACTGATACGCGTCAGCCTTGGCCGCCAGGACCCACAGACCTTGACCGCGACCCTCGGCTCCCACATCGACGTGCTTCTTTTCGGGATACTCGATCCAGAGTAGGAGTGTGCAGCCGACCAAGCGGGCGGCGCCCGCCTGGTCGCCTGGACCATAACGATGGACCTACTCGGTATCGCGCCGACGGACCTGATGAAGAACGTCGAACTCGGCGGGATCGCGGCCTTCCACGGCTAAGCCGCGGAGTCCGACACAACCCTGTTCGTTTGAGCAGACTCTCCTCTTCGACGTGAGGGGCGGTCGCGGACCAGCGGCGCGCCCGTCAGGTCAGGGTCAAACCACGATCAGGGAGCCTCGTCGACGATGCCGATGAACCGGCTTCCGATCCCGTCGACCTCGGTGCGGCTCATGCCGTCGGCGGGATCGGGCAGTTCATCCGAACCGTGGTAGTCGCAGGTCAGATAGGTGAAGGCCGGCCACCACTTCTTCGGGCGTGCCGCCTCGGAGAAACCGCAGACGTCACAGTGAAGCTCCACCCAAACCGGCTTCTTGCCGGTGCGATTGGCACGCGACTGCACCAGCCAAGCCGGCGGATTGCGCTCGATCGCGCTCAGCTCGGCCTCGGTCATCCGCGATGGGAGCTCGTGCCGCTGCGCCATTTCCAGCGGAATATCCAACCGCAGGGCGGCCATACGTCTCGTAATCATCAGGGTTAAGGATAGGCGCTGCGTCGCCGGCGTGTGGTCCGGTGTGCTGTCCGAGTCGCCCCGGCGGCACGTGGAAGAATGGGGTCATGCCCGAACCTCTCTCCCCGCTTGGACTTCTGCTCGACGTGGACGGGCCGATTGCCAGCCCGGTGACCCGCACCATCGCCACCCCGAGCATCATCACCGACCTGATCACCCTGGCCGGAGCCAACGTTCCAATCGCCTTCGTCACCGGCCGGTCGGTCGCGTTCATCCGGGACGAAGTCGTTGTTCCCCTCCGTACCGCGGGGCTGCCCGAGACGATGCGCATGTACGGCGTCTGCGAAAAGGGCGCGGTCTGGTTTCCGATCACCGTGGACGGCATCGGCGAGGTCGTCGTCGATGACTCCGTCGCCCTCCCGGCTGCGGCCGTCGACGCGGTGCGCCGACTGGTGGTCGATCGGTTCGCCGACACCATGTTCTTCGACGAGACCAAACAAGCAATGGTGTCCGTGGAGCAGCGCACGGATGCCGACCACGGCGCCTACCAGGCCGCCGCAGCCGAGTTCAACGAGGCCGCGTTCTCGGCGCTCACCGGCCTCGGCCTGGGCGTGCGTTTCGGCGATCGCGTCGCCGCCGACACGGACGGCGCGGTACCGTTCAGGATCGACCCGACGATCATCTCGACCGACATTGAGTCGGTCACCCTCGACAAGGACCGGGGCGCCGAACGTGCGCTCGCATTCTTCGCCGAATCCGGACCGCTCCCCAACGTCTGGCGCTCGGTCGGCGACTCCCGCAGCGACTATCTGATGGCCGACCACCTGCACGCGGCAGGCTATGACGTCTCGCACGTCGACGTGCGCCCCGCCGACGGCATCCTCGACCGGCCGTACCCGATCATCGTCGAGGGCGACCTGATCCACGACGAGGCCGGGGCGCAGTTCCTCGGCTTCTGGGTGGACAAACTGGGCCTGCGCTAATCCGCGATGAAGTGGATGCCCTCCTGCAGGCGGCTGCGTAGCTCGAACACCTTCTCGAAGCTGCCTCGCTCCATCCCCGGCAGGCCATCGCGCAGCAGCCCAACCAGCCGTGACCGCGGAACGGTGATCATCGTGGGGCGCCGCCCGCGACCCGGAACCGTCAACGGCTCCGAGACGGCGTCGTCGGGCAGCACGATGACGATGGCGGTGAATCGCACCCGGAGCGACCTGGCGAGCGCGCGCGCGGCATCCGTGAAGTTGTCGACGGGGTGGTCCTCGTCGTGAAGGGCCTCGCCGACGAGCTCGCCCCGCCGGAGCTGGACGGGCGAGCCCCAGTCCTCGGAGAGCACGCCGAACAACCCGGCCGGTCCCAGGACGACATGGTCGATCTTGTCGACCTGTCCCCCGGCCGCGACGTCGTGCCAGGCCGTGAAGCCGATTCCGAGGCCGCTGATCTGCTGGGCTGTTGCCTCCTCGGCTAGGGCCTTGGCCAGGCAATGGCGGATCTCACGCGGCGCGGAGCGCACCAGCGCCGGCGCGTAGGGGTCGTCGAGCGTGGTGCCGCGGCCGGCCCACTCGCGCAGGAGGTCAAGGTAGCGTTGCCGGGCCAGCCCACCCGGGTGGCCATACATCCGCGCCTTGAGCCCGGTGCGGGTGGTCTGCCCGGCTGCCTGCGCCGAAGCGTGGGCGGCATGCACCGGCTGCTCCGTGGATTCCGGGTACCGCCGGCGGTCGTAAGCGGCCCGGTTGTCGGGAGTGCCCACCCGCTCCCAGGCTACCTGCACCGCGTGGAACTGCACGGCGCTGCCGCCGACATCGGGGTGGGTCTGACGGAGCAGTCGTCGGTAGGCGCGACGAAGTTCGTCGTCGCTCACCGATGCGGTGACTCCCAACACCTCATACGGTGAAGCCGCGGCCGGGCTTTCTGACATCCTCGCGGTCACTTTCAGGTTCAACGATCGGGTTCTCTTTCTTCACCCTACCGATCCTTGCTGGAATCTCGCCGGACGCGCCACGCCGGCCGCGCCCTCTCAAGGCGCATTCTGTGCAACGATCAGCGTGTGAAGCCGATCATGCCCCTGACCATCCACCGTTCGAGCACGCGCCTGACCGTGATGGCAGCGGTCGGGCTCTCTGCCGCCGTGCTCACCGGGGTCACTGCCGGCTGGGAACTCGCGCCGATCCTCGGTTGGGCGGCCGCCTGCGTGATCTACGTCACCTGGGTGTGGCTGACGGTCGGCCCAATGGACGCCGCAACGACCGCCGGCCACGCCACCCGGGAGGACCCCTCCCGCGGCGTGGCCGATCTTCTCATCCTCCTCACCAGCCTGGCCAGCCTGGGTGCCCTGGGCGTGTTGCTGATCGGGACCCGAACCCCCGCCGGTGGCCAACAGGGCGTCCTGGCCGGCATCGTCGTGCTGAGCGTTGCCCTGTCCTGGGCTCTGCTGCACACTCTCTTCACCCTCCGCTACGCCTCGCTCTACTACTCGGGCGACGACGGCGGGATCGACTTCAACCAGGCCGAGCCGCCGAGCTATGGGGACTTCGCCTACCTGGCGTTCACCCTGGGCATGACCTTCCAGGTCTCCGATACCAATCTGCAGGACCACGCGATCCGGATGACGGCGCTGCGCCACAGCCTGCTGTCTTACCTGTTCGGTTCGGTCATTCTGGCGACCCTGATCAACCTCGTCGCCGGGCTGCTGCACTGAGTCAGCCGGCGAACTCCCGCACGGCCCGCCCGGTCACTCCGACATCGGCCACGAACAGGGACCCGGCCAGTGGGTCTTCACCGGGCACGAGGTCTTCCCTGGACGTGGTGATGAACAGCCGGTCCAGGCGGGGACCGCCGAATGTGCAGGCCGTCACCCGGTGGGCGCCGACCTCCACCACACCGTCGAGGGTGCCGTCCGGCGTGTAACGCCGCACGGCACCGCCGGCGTAGAGCGCCACCCAGACGCAGCCTTCGCTGTCGACGGTCAGTCCATCGGGGTATCCGGCCTCGGCGGGGATCTCGGCGAAGGTGCGCAGTCCGGTCAGCCCGAATTCTTCGTCGTAGTCGAAGACCGCGACTCGGCCGGTGCGGGTGTCGTTATAGTAGGCGAGCGAACCGTCCGGGCTCCACTCGAGCCCGTTGGAGATGGTCAGGTCATCCTGGACGACGGTGACCCGGCCGTCGCCGTCGAGCCGGTAGAGCGATCCGGCGCGCGCTCGTTGGTCCCAGGCCATCGAGCCGCAGTAGAACCGGCCGTGCGGGTCGCAGCCGCCCTCGTTCATCCGCATGCCGGCGATGTTCCAGAGCTGGTCCAGCCGGGTCAGTTCACCGGCGGCATCCTCGAGGGCGAACCCGCGTTCGAGGGCGATAACCGCGCCGCCCGACTGGCGGGGGCGCAGCGTCGCGACGAACGGGCCGACATTGCGGCGGTTGACCGTGTCGCCGTCGAGGGAGAGAATGTCGCCGGCGAACATGTCCACCCAGCGCAAGCCGCCCCAGGAATCCGACCAGACCGGGCCCTCGCCGTGGAAGGCGACCGGGTCGGTGAATTGTTCGGCGAGCATGACGGTCTAGTCGCGCAGCAGCTGGACGGGGATGAAGACGGCCAGGGCGACGCAGAGGATTCCACCGAAGAAGATCGGCAGCTGGCCGGCGGTCACCGCGAAGGCGAGCCCGAAAAGCCAGAATCCAAGGACAAAAATCGCCATTGCGACGATGAAGGCGACGACATTCATGGGGTGGTCCTCTCGAGCGGTGCCCGCACAGGTTCGCCGGGCCAATGAGTCGAGCGTACCTGTTGGATGTCCCCCGGACGCAACAGCGGCCGGTCAGCGAGCGGCGTGCTCACCGACCGGTTCGATCAGCTCGGGGCCGTTGCCGGTCACCGGGGCAACCTCATGGAAGCGCAGGGCGGCGCTCGCCCCCCGGGACGCTTCGACCGCCGCGTCGACAAGGGCCTGGTCGCCGACCGTGTGCGGGTCGAGCCACTGGTCCCACCATTCCTCCGGCAGCACCACCGGCATCCGCTCGTGCAGACCGCGCAGCAGACCATCCGCGTCGGTGGTGAGGATAGTGGCCGTCAGCACCCAGCGCGCCGGATCGTCGGCGGCGAGAACGGGATTACGCCACCAGGAATAGAGGCCGGCGAACGCGAGCGGAAGGCCGTCATCGGAGTGGACGAAATAGGACGTCTTCTCCGTGCCGACAGTGTGCCACTCGAAGTAGCCGGTCGCGGGGACGAGCGCGCGCGTGGCCACGACCGAGGCGCGGAAGGTGGCCCTCTCCGCCGCCGTCTCCGCCCGTGCGTTGAAGGTGGGGTAACCGAGGGCGAGTTCGGTGGAGGCGGACGGTACGAGGGACCAACGGGCGGATTCGAGGCGACGCACGACGGACCCTGACTTGGCCGATTCGAGCACGATCGGTATCTGCTCGGTCGGTTTGATGTTCCACGAGGGCTCGGGAAGGTTCTCGCCTTCGTGCTCGACGTCGAACATGGCGGCGAGGTCAGGCGCCGTATCCGTGATGATGAATCGCCCGCACATAGCGACAGGCTACTACGGCCGACCGGCGGTTCTCTCGGCACCGGGGCACTGGCGGGCGGGCGTCGGCGGGAGCAGAATCGGGGTATCGGCACTTCCGTGCCGCGGAAGCGAGTTCTACATGTTCCTGTTCTTCCTGGTTCTGGCGGTCGTGCTCATACTTGCTGTCATCGCCGCCTCGAATTCGATCCGAGTGATCAAACAGTACGAGCAGGGTGTGGTGTTCCGGTTCGGCCGTCTGATCGGCACGCGCGCGCCGGGCCTGACCTTCATCATCCCGTTTGTCGATGTGCTGCATCGGGTGGCCCTGCGGATCGTGACCCTGCCGATCCAATCCCAGGGGATCATCACCCGGGACAATGTCAGCGTGGGGGTGTCTGCCGTCGCCTACTTCCGGATCGTCGACCCGGTGAAGTCCGTGATCGCGATCGAGAACGTGCATGCTGCGATCGACCAGATCGCCCAGACCACCCTGCGGAAGGTCGTCGGCCAGCACACCCTGGATGAGACGCTCGCCGAGACGGACATCCTCAACATCAACATTCGCGAGATCCTCGACGTGCAGACGCTCGACTGGGGCGTGGAGGTCACCCTGGTCGAGCTCAAGGACATCCTGCTCCCCGACACGATGAAGCGGGCCATGGCCAGGCAGGCGGAGGCAGAACGCGAGAAACGGGCGAAGATCATCAACGCCGAGGGTGAGTCCCTCGCCGCCGCCGCCCTCGGTGAGGCGTCGGACACGATGATGGCGCATCCGCTCGCGCTGCAACTGCGGAACTTGCAGAGCCTGGTGGAGATCGGGGTGGACAAGAACACCGTGGTCGTATTCCCGGCGCCCCTGATGAGCACCATCGGTGAACTCGGGGCCTTCCTCGCCCGCGAGGCCGCATCGGCGACCGGAAAGGGAGCCGAGAAGGACTCGTGACTTAATCGGAGATAAATTCGATAATAGAGCTGTGTCCAGCGCGCAGCCACGGCGTCGCCCTCTTCCCGGCGGGTCTGCGCCCGGGCTGCGGGAGCAGATCGATATCGTGCAGGCGCCCGGGCTCTGACCGGGATCGGCCAGGATCTCGCGCGCCGACTGGTCGCCGAATGCGCCGAGAACGGGCCGGACCGGTCGATGGCGGATGGCATTCCTCGCCGCCCGGGGGGCGATCCCGATCGACGCCCTGCGGGAGCGTGAAAGCGGCCGCCGCACCGAAGTGGGCGGCGGCGTGACGCACCGGCAATGCCCGGCAACCGCGGGCGGGGTCACCTTCATCAATCTGGAAGACAAAACCGGAACCCTCAATGTGATCGCCGGTCTCGGGGTCTGGAATCGATTCCGCCGGGTCGCCCGGGAGTCACCGGTCCTCATCGTCCGGGGCATCCTCGAGCGCTCCCCCGAGGGTGTGACCAACCTGATCGCGGACCGGTTCGAGCCACTCACGGTTTCGCGACCACGGGCTCACGCGACTTCCGCTAGCGTCGATCGAGGCGGAATCCGGCGCCGGGGTCGATGCGCCCCTGGACCGACGATCAGGAATGGACGACCGAGACATGCACGATGAAAACCCAAAGTACCGGTACGGCGCGGACGTGCTCACACCAGGCTGGCGGGACGTCGGCCGCACCGTCATTGCCTCCCAGGAAGCCACCGTCGGCCTTGTTGTCGAAGAGATCGCCACGGGCTTCTGCGGCGCCGTGGTGCGGATCGAGAAGAACATCGTGACGCTCGAAGACCGCCACGGCAAGCTGCGTCTGTTCCCGCTCGGCGGCGGCTTCCTGATCGACGGCCGGCCCGTCGTGCTCGGCGTTCCCGCCCGTGCGGCATCTCGGAAGCCCGCCCGCACCGCCTCCGGCTCTCTGGCCATCCCGGCTGCCCCGGCCAGGGTCGCGCGCGGCAGCCGGATCTTCGTCGAAGGGCGCCATGATGCCGAGCTGGTCGAGAAGGTCTGGGGCGCCGACCTGCGGATCGAGGGTGTCGTCGTCGAGTACATCGAGGGTGTGGACAACCTCGAGAAGCTCCTGGCCGAATTCAGGCCGGGACCGACCCGCAAGGTCGGGATGCTGGTGGACCACCTCGTCGCCGGCTCCAAGGAGAGCCGGATCGCCGATGCTGTGGCGCGCGGACCGTACGGCCGGCACGTGCTCATGGTCGGCCATCCGTACGTGGACGTTTGGCAGTCCGTGAAGCCCGAGCGCCTCGGACTGGCGGAATGGCCGACCATTCCCCGCAGCATCGAGTGGAAACACGGGATCTGTGAGGCGCTGGGTTGGCCCCATGACGACCAGGCCGACATCGCGAGGGCCTGGCAGCGGATCCTCGCTCGAGTGCGGACCTTCGCCGACCTGGAGCCGCAACTCCTCGGCCGGGTCGAGCATCTCATTGACTTCGTGACCGTGGATTAGTGCCGGCAGCGCCGACTTTGTGCGTGACTTTCAGGAAACGTAACGCTTTAGCCTCAAATTCTCAGAGAATTCAGTTTGCGCGGGGCGACGTGAGCTAGTGTTATCTCAGTAGTTGTAGTGCTTGCACGTCTTAAAACGCGGTAATCTCGGTTCCCGCGGCGTATTCCTTTCGGAAGCGGACGACGAATACCGCGACGAACGGCCTCGAAAGTCGAGGTCCTTCTAACACTCCTGGAGGAGTTTCAAAAATGGCAACAGGTACCGTGAAATGGTTCAACGCTGAAAAGGGCTTCGGCTTCATCGCTCCCGACGACGGAAGCGCCGATGTTTTCGCGCACTACTCCGCGATCGCATCGAACGGCTACAAGTCGCTCGACGAGAACCAGAAGGTCGAGTTCGAGGTAACCCAGGGCCCCAAGGGTCCCCAGGCCGAGAACATCCGCGCCCTCTAAATAACAGCCACATAAGCTGCTTCAACGCTCCCCCGCTTCGGCGGGGGAGCGTTGTTTTTTTCGCCTGACCTGAGACCGCGCGTCGGCGCCGCTGTCTCCCCCGCACACTCCCCCGCGGCGCAGCAACGAACCCCTCGGCCCGGCCCAGCTGCCGCGAGTCTGCTCTTGTTCATGCCGTATCCGCACTGGCGACACAGTCATCGGGCTGGCGACTCCTCGCCCGGCTGGGCCCTACTTCACCAGGTCCTGCCAGCCGTCACCGTCGACGTACTCGAAGATCAGGTTGGTCTCAGTGTGGGCGACGGCCGGATGCTCCGCGAGGTGCTCCAGCACGAAGTCGCGCAGGTCGGAGGCATCCGCAGCGGCCACGTGCAAGAGGTAGTCGTCGGCGCCGGCCGTGTGGAACAGGCCGATCACACCGGGCCAGTGCGGCGCCGCGTTGCGGAAGTCGTCGATCTGCACCCTGGCGTGTTTGACCAGCCGGACCGAGATCAACGCCTGCAGCGAGGCGCCGAGCGCCGCCAGGTCGATGTTCGCCCGGTAGCCGCGGATGTGCCCGAGCTGCTGCAGTCGGCGCAGCCGGAGCGACACGGTCGACTCGGCGACGCCGATCTCCGCAGCAAGGGCCGCGCCGGAGGCCCTCGCGTTGACAGACAATGCTCGGAGGAGCGCACGGTCGACCCGGTCGATTTCGGATTTCTTCGGTTCCATGGACCCACTCTTTCCCTCTCGAGAAGTTTATGCGATATTCCCCGTGCACACGGAAGACTCTGCAGGAGCTCTTGCGTGCGGGAACAGAATCTGTTTTGGTCTGAGGATGATGCCAACAACGCCGCACCTGGAAACCATTGCCGTTCATGCCGGGATGGACGGACTGACCGAGTCGGGGGTGCACGTTCCAGGGATAGACCTGTCGACAACGAACCCGCTCACCGGGGTCGAGTCCGGTGGTGATTCGTATGAGAATCTCGCGACGGGCGGCACGCTCGTGCCGGGCGAGTCCGCCGTCTACCAGCGGCTCTGGCAGCCGGGCGTCGCCCGGTTCGAGACGGCGCTGTCCGCCCTCGAAGGCGCGGAGGGCACCGTCGCTTTTGCCAGCGGGATGGCCGCCCTCGCGGCTGTGCTGATCGCGACGGTGGCGGCCGGCAAACCGCACGTGGTGGCGCTGCGGCCGGTCTACGGCGGAACGGACCACGTGCTGGCCACGGGGCTGCTTGGCACGACCGTGACCTGGGTCGACGTGGCCGGCGTGCACGCGGCGATCCAGGCAGATACTGGGCTCGTGATCCTCGAGACGCCCGCGAACCCTACCCTGGAGCTGACCGACATCCGGGCGGTGGCGGATGCCGCCGGCACGGTCCCCGTGCTGGTCGACAACACCTTTGCGACCCCGGTACTACAGCGGCCGCTCGAGTCCGGGGCGACCCTGGTGCTGCACAGTGCGACGAAATTCCTCGGCGGCCACGGCGACGCGATGGGAGGGACTGTGTCCGGTGCGGCCGACTGGATCGTGCGCCTGCGCCAGGTGCGCGCGCTGACGGGCGGGATCCTGCATCCGTTCGGAGCGTACCTGCTGCACCGGGGGCTTCGCACTCTGCCCGTGCGGGTTCTCGCCCAGCAGGCCACGGCGGCAGAGATCGCCGGGCGGCTCGTTGGCCACCCGGCCCTCGCCCGCGTGCACTACCCCGGCCTGCCCGGCCAGGACCCGCTGGGGATGCTGGGCCGACAGTGCAGTGGCGCCGGGTCGATCATCGCCCTCGAACTGGCCGGCGGCTTCGACGACGCCGTTCGATTTACGCAGGCCTGCCGCCTGATCACCCACGCGGTCTCGCTCGGCGGGGTCGACTCGCTCGTGCAGCACCCGGCGTCGCTGACGCACCGTCCGGTCGAGGCCGGTGCCCGGCCGGCCGCCGCGGTCGTGCGGCTGTCGATCGGGCTGGAGCACGTCGACGACCTGATGGCGGACATCGTGGCCGCCCTGGACCAAGCCGCCCCGGGGATGGATCCCGTGTCGATAAACGAGCTTGTCGTGGCCCTGAAAAGCTGAGCGGGCCGCCGGACGAAGGGGGCACGCCGGGTGGAGCCGGTACCCGAATTCAGCTGCGGCCGAGGCGGCGGCGGAGCAGGTCGATCCGTTTCTGCAACTGGGTGACGCTGGCCTGGGCGACGGCCGGACCGCCGCATTCACGCCGCAGTTCGGCGTGCACAAGGCCGTGGGGCTCGCTGGCAAGCTTTGACCACATGCCGACCAGGCTGGCGAGCAGGGTGCGCTGTTCCTTCAGTGTGCGGTAGAGCGGCGGCGGTTCCTCCGGCGCGATCTCACCGGTCACCGGGTCCTTGCGCCGGTCCGTTGAGCGCTTGGCCTGTCGGGTCTGCCGCTGGCGGAGAAGTTCGGAAACCTGCTCGGGTTCGAGCAGGCCCGGGATGCCGATGAAGTCGAATTCCTCGTCAGTGCCGGGCTCAGCGAGTTCGCCGAACTCGTCGCCGTTGAACATGACCATGTCGAACGTGGCCTGGGAGTCGATGGCCTGCCAGAGGAACTCCTCGCCAAGCTCATCGGATCCCTTCTCCTCCTTGTTCGCGGCGGAGACCATGGCGTCTTCGGGGTTGTACATCCCGTCGTCGCCGTCGTCGCGGTTGCTGCGGTCGAGGGCGTGGTCCCGCTCGAGTTCGAGCGCGTTGGCGAGGCTGAGCAGGCCGGGCACGTTCGGCAGGAAGATCGAGGCGGTCTCACCGCGGCGCCTGGCCCGCACGAACCGGCCGATCGCCTGGGCGAAGAACAGCGGGGTGGACGCGCTCGTCGCGTAGACGCCGACGGCCAGGCGGGGCACGTCAACGCCCTCGGACACCATCCGCACGGCCACCATCCAGCGCCGGGTGTTGTGCGAGAACTCGTCGATCCGGTCGCTGGATTCCTTCTCGTCGGAGAGCACGACGGTGACCGGCTCCCCCGAGATCTCCTCGAGGATCGTGGCGTAGGCGCGCGCCGTGGTCTGGTCGGTCGCGATCACCAATCCTCCGGCGTCGGGGATGCCGTGGCGCACCTGGGTGAGCCGGGAGTCGGCCGCGCGCAGCACCGCCGGGATCCACTGCCCGGTGGGCTCGAGGGCGGTGCGCCACGCCTGCGAGGTGATGTCCTTTGTGTTGCCCTCGCCGAGCTTGGCCTCCATCTCGTCGCCGGCCCTGGTGCGCCACTTCATGTGTCCCGCGTAGACCATGAACATGACGGGACGAACCACGCCGTCCTCGAGGGCGCGGCCGTAGCCGTAGTTGTAGTCGCTTTGGGAGAGCCGGATTCCGTGCTCGTCAGGCAGGTAGCTCACGAACGGGATCGGGGAAGTGTCGGAGCGGAACGGGGTGCCGGTCAGGGACAGCCGGCGGGTGGCCGGCTCGAAGGCCTCCCGGATCGCGTCGCCCCAGCTCAGTGCGTCGCCGCCGTGGTGCACCTCGTCGAGGATGACCAGGGTGCGACTCGACTGGGTGAGTTCTCGGTGTAGCGCCGCCCGACTGGCCACCTGCGCATAGGTGACGGCGACGCCGTGGAAATGGCTCCCGTAACGCCCGTTCGCGTTCTTGAAGCTCGGGTCGAGCCGGATACCCGCCCGGGCCGCGGCATCCGCCCACTGGCGTTTGAGGTGCTCAGTCGGGGCGACCACGGTGA
The DNA here is from genome assembly GCF_004402785.1 of Cryobacterium algoritolerans. GTDB lineage: Bacteria > Actinomycetota > Actinomycetes > Actinomycetales > Microbacteriaceae > Cryobacterium > Cryobacterium algoritolerans. The sequence continues at coordinate 21,112 of NZ_SOFP01000008.1, read as the reverse complement.
TCCGGTCGATCAGCCGTCGTGCCTTCAGCTCAGCCGCCAGTCGCAACGCGAAGGTCGTCTTCCCGGCACCCGGCGTGGCCGCGGCCAGGAAATCGCGGGGCTGGTGCACGAAATACGCCTCGAGCGCCTCGGCCTGCCAGGCCCGGAGCTTGTTCGCCGTACCCCAGGCTGCTCGCTCAGGGAAGGACGGGGACAGGTGTTCGGCTGCACTCGTTCCCTGGATTGGTCCGAAGGCAGGCAATGTAGTCACTCCCTAAAATGTAGCAAGGTGCGCCGACAGTTTGGTGCGAACGGGGACAATGGGAGCATGACGACGCCGATGCACCCCTGGTCCCGCTACGTCGCCCTCGGCGATTCCTTCACGGAGGGTGTGGGAGATCCTGAGCCGGCAAGCCCCGGCGGACACCGCGGCTGGACGGACCGGATCGCCGAGGTTCTCAGCCAGGGCACTGAGGATTTCGCCTACGCGAACCTCGCGGTCCGCGGAAAACTGATCGGCCAGATCATCGACGAGCAGATCGAGCCGGCGCTCGCCCTGCACCCCGACCTGATCACCATCTCCGCGGGCGGCAACGATGTGCTCCGTCCCGGCTCCGACCCTGACCTCATCGCGGCCCGGTGTGAGGTGGCCGTGCGCCGCCTCGCCGCCGACGGCGCGACCATCGTGCTGTTCACGGGCGCCGACGTCGGTTTCTCCCCGGTCTTCCGCAGCATCAGGGGCAAGGTCGCCATCTACAACGAGAACATCCGGGCCATCGCGGCGAATTACGACTGCGTGGTGGCCGATCTCTGGTCGCTGACCGAGATCCAGGCGGCCGGAATGTGGGCTCCCGACCGGTTGCACCTGAACGCGCTCGGCCACCACACCGTGGCACGAATGGTGCTGGACGTGCTGAACGTGCCGAACACCCTCGAAGCGCTGGTGCCGGAGCCGATGCCGGGCACCACCTGGCGCAAGGCGCGCAGTGAGGACATCCTCTGGGCGAGGGAGTACCTCATGCCGTGGGTGCTGAGGCGCATCCGACACCAGTCCTCCGGCGACCACGTGCTGCCCAAGCGTCCTGAGGCAGGGCCGTTCAGCCACACTCCTGCCTAACGGGCCGGCCCGGTGGCCGGGCTTCTACTGCTCGGCGGCGGCGAGCTCGCCCGGATGGCTGAATCGCCACTCGGGGCCCGGATCGCTGATGGTCTTATCGAGCACGAGGGGCACGGTGACAATCTTGCCGCCCACGGCGAAGTCGATCGCGCCGACCGTGTCGCCGACGTCGCCGAGGGTGATCGGACGTGCAGTGGCCACGGCGGTGACCGGGGTGTCAGACCACACGAGAACGGATGCCGCCTGTGCGGCGACCGCGCGGCTTTCCTGGCCCCATTTGGTGCCGTAGGTGGCGTACGCGGCCCCTTTGTCGGTCAAGGTGACCTCACGGAACCCGGGCTTCACGCTCTCGATCAGAGCGGAGATGGAGGCGTTGAGCTCGGTGTGGTCCCTGCCACCGAGCACAACGCCGACCAGGGTGACGGTCTCGGAACCGACCACGAATTCCGCGGAAAAAAGCAGGCAGGCCCCGGCCTCGTCGGTGGTGCCGGTCTTCAACCCGGTGACGCCGTACTTGCCCAGGAGCTTGTTGGTGTTGGTGACCGTTCCGATGGTTGGCAGGTCGGCCGTGCGTTCGGAGACGATCGAGGCGAGGGCCGGCTCGGCGACGACGAGTTTGCCGATCTCGATCAGGTCGGATGGGCTGCTCCTGCTCCCCGGGGAGAGCCCGCTCGTGTCCGCCACGGCCGTGTGGGCCAGTTCGTGTGCTGCAAGCCAGTCGTGTGCCGCGGCAAGGTAGGCGTCGACCGAACCGAATGCCCAGACCGCGAGGGAAATGCTGTAGTTGTTCGCCGAAGGAAGCAGCATCGCCTCCATGGTCTGGCGCTGGCTGAGCACCATCCCTGCGGAGACGGGTGCGACGGAGCCGTTCTCGGCGATCACGTTGTAGTAGATGTCGACGTCCTTGTCGGTGAACGTGATCTCGGGGCCGGCCTCCTTGCCGGTCAGGGGCTTCTTGTCGAGCACGACGAGCGAGGTGATCATCTTGGTGATGCTCGCGATCGGTACGGTGCCCTGTTCTCCGCCGGAGCCGAGCAGGCCGGGATAGCCGATGGCGCCGATGGCGCCGGAGCCTTTTCCCGGCCAGGTCAATTGGACGGCGGGTTGGGTCAGGGCGGCCGGCTGGCTGAGGCTCGCGGCGGCCTCGGGTACCGGGGCCAGACCGGTGCCGGCGAGGTAGCCGAGGCCGCCCAGGACGACGGCGAGAACCCCGATCACGGCGAGGCGACGACGGCGGAAGGTTTGGCGTCGGGTCAGCGGCATCCGTCGATTCTACCGTCGGCCGGCGCCCGGACGCGCAGTGCGTAGAGGGCGACGGCACTGGCAGAGGCGACGTTGAGCGAATCGACGCCGTGCAGCATCGGGATCGTGACGACCGTATCGGCGGCAGCGATGGCCCGGGCACTGAGACCGTCGCCCTCGGTACCGAGAATGAGGGCGAGCCGCTCTGGCGGGTTGACGGCGAACCGGTCCAGGCTCACCGCATCGTCCGACAGAGCCAGGGCCGCGAGGTGGAAACCGGCGTCGCGGAGCAGCGCTGCGGCGTCTCCCCACTCGGGCAGCCGCGTCCACGGCACCTGCAGCACGGTTCCCATGCTGACCCTGACGCTGCGTCGGTAGAGCGGATCGGCGCAGCGTGGGGTGATCAGCACCGCGTCGGCGCCGAGCCCGGCGACCGAGCGAAAGATCGCCCCCACGTTGGTGTGATCGACGATGTCTTCAAGGATGACGATGCGCCGAGCGTCCCGGATCAGGTCGGCGACCGCGGCCAGGGGCGGGCGATGCATCGCGGCCAGGGCGCCCCGGTGCAGGTTGTACCCGGTCAGCTTCTCGAGGACGGCCGCGTCGCCGACATAGACGGGCACGTCGGGCCACTCCTCCAGCAACGGGAGCACATCCGGGAGCCACTGCTCCTGGACGAGCACGGAACGCGGTTGATGCCCGGCCGCCAGGGCCCGCACGATGACCTTGCTCGACTCGGCGATGTACAGGCCCCCCGCCGGTTCGGCGACACGCCGCAGCGCGACATCCGTGAGTCGTGCGTAGTCGGCAAGACCTGGTAGTCCGAGGTCGGTGATGTGAACGATCTGCACAGCGATGGCGCCTTTCGAGGGAATGAGCGCCTCCAGCCTGTCAGGTCTCTCACCCGGATCTGTCACCCACATCAAAACCCGCGAGTTTAGACTCGAAGGTACAGAGGATGGAGCACCATGACCACCGAGACGATTCCGGTCTCCGACGCGGTCGCCGCCGAGGCACTGGACACCGTCGCGGAACTCTTGCGCGGCAAGCAGACCGCGGTGCTCACTGGCGCCGGGATGAGCACCGATTCCGGCATCCCCGACTACCGGGGCAAGGGTGCTCCGGTGCGCACCCCGATGAACTTCCAGACCTTCGTCGATGACGAGCGGGCGCGGAAACGTTATTGGGCGGGCAGCCATCTCGGCTGGCGTCGGTTCCGGGCGGCCGAACCGAACCTCGGCCACCGGTCGCTGGCGCGGCTGGAGCAGCACGGCGCCATCTCAGGGGTGATCACGCAGAACGTCGACGGCCTGCACACGAGGGCCGGATCCCGGCATGTCGTCGACCTGCACGGGTCGATGGACCTTGTCGTGTGCCTCGCCTGCGGCCAGGCATTCGGCCGGGACAGTGTCGCGGCCCGCCTCGAAGAAGACAATCCGTTACTCGGCACACCCGAGGCCCTGAGGGTGGCGCCCGACGGCGACGTCGAGGTCGCCGATGCGGAGGGATTTATCATCCCGGCCTGCACGGTGTGCGGTGGCATGCTCAAGCCCAACGTCGTCTTCTTCGGAGAGCTGGTGCCGACCGTCAAGTTCACCGAGGCCACCGCGCTGGTGGCCGGGGCGGAAGCCCTCGTGATTGCCGGGTCCTCCCTGGTGGTGAATTCGGGCATCCGCCTGCTCGAACAGGCCAGGCGTCGCAAGCTGCCGATCGTCGTCATCAACCGCGGGGTCACCAAGGGCGACGGCCGGGCGCTGATTAAACTGGAGGCCGGGACGTCGGAGACGCTCGCGGGCCTCGCGGCCCGACTTGTCGACTGATCCCCGGTCCATGCACGATGACGGAACGGCGGCAATGACCAGACTCTCGATAGTGCGCCACGGGCAGACCGAGTGGAACCTGCGCACCAGGATCCAGGGCAGCACGGATATCCCGCTCAACTCGACCGGACGAGCCCAGGCCGCGGAGACGGGCCTGCGGCTGCGAAGCCGACACTGGGACGCGATCGTGACGAGCCCTCTTGACCGGGCGCACGAGACCGCGCGGATCATCGCCGGTGAGCTCGAACTGGCGCAGCCGGAGGTGTTCGAGGCGCTCACCGAGCGACACCATGGCCAGATCGAGGGACTCACCTTCGCCGAGCGGCAGTCCCGTTTCCCCAACGGCGTGGCCGTGCCCGGACTGGAGACGCGCCAGGAGGTACTGGACCGGGTGCTGCCGGCCCTCGGCCGTGTCGCCGCGGCCAGGCCCGGCCAGTCCGTCCTTGTCGTCTGTCACGGCGGCGTGATCGGCACCTTGATCCGCAACAGTACGGGCGGCGAGCGACCCCGCCACGACGAGATCATCGCCAACGGGTCGGTGCACGATTTCGTCTGGCGTGACGGGGGGCTCGAACTCGAGTACTTCGATGCGACCGTGCGCACCTTCGCCGAGAACACGCACTACACCGGCTGAGCGCCGAAGGACACCGGCCGAGCGCCGAAGGACACCGGCCGAGCGCCACAGGACACCGGCCGAGCGCCGAAGGACACCGGCCGAGCGCCACAGGACACCGGCCGAGCGCCGAAGGACACCGGCCGAGCGCCACAGGACACCGGCCGAGCGCCACAGAGACCGGCCGGGTCAGTGCGGCGCTGCCGTGGCGGTGATCAGGTCCAGGAGCTTCCGGGCCGAAGCCGCCCAGGTGAACCGGGCCGCCAGGGTGACGGAGAGCCGTGAACGTTCGGCCCACTCCCCCGGCTGGTCGAGCCGGGTGATCGCCGCGGCAAGGGCCTCCGGGCTGGACGGGTCGAAGTAGAGTGCCGCGTCCCCCCCGATCTCGCGGAAGATCGGTATGTCGCTGACGACGATGGGGATCCCCTGGCTCATCGCCTCGACCAGGGGAATTCCGAAGCCCTCGTCCAGGGAGGCGGTGACCAGCGCCGTCGCACCGCGGAGCACCGCGGCGTACTCGTCATCGCTGGCGCCGTCGTGGAAGACCAGCCTCGCCTGAGGGGCGAGCTTGACCAACCGTGCACGCTCGGACTCGCCGACCCTGCTCATCAGGTGCAGTTCGTGGCCCGGCAGCCCGGCAACGGCCCGAACGAGCGTGTCGACGTTCTTGTACGGCATGAACGAGCCCATGTAGACGAGCCGTCCCGTCTCGGGCGTCGTGCGCCGCACGGGAGCCGCGCTGAGAGCGCCGGCCGCGTTGGGGACCACGGTGACGGGCCGGTGGGTGAGGTGGTGGTCCCGGATCAGGTCGCCGGTGGTCGCCGAGACCGTGACGATCGCGTCGGCACGGTTCAGGAGCATCCGCTGCGGCCACCAGGCCAGGTGATAGAGGCGCCAAAGCAGGCGGACCGCGGCGGGGAAATCGCGCGGCGGGGTGCGGTTGCGGTAGTAGATCAGATCGTGCACGGTGAGGATCAGCCGGTACCGACGGCCCCAGGACCCCATGGTCTGCATGGGGCTGAAGACGACGTCGGGATGCAGCCGGTTGACCTGGCGGGCGACGAGCGGTTCACGGATGCCGGTGGGGCCGCTCACGAGCTGCCAGGGCAGGGCAGGCAGGAGAGGGAGCTGCCGGTGGTCGCTGATCAGCATGATCACGGGGTGCAGCTTGCCCAGTTCGGTGACCAGACCCGCGGTGTACCGGCTGATGCCGTCGTGTCGGTCGTACCGGGTATAACGGCAATCGAACACGATCTTCATTCCGGCGACTCCCGGGCGAGGAAACGGCGGATCTCCTCCGCGGCCTGGGCGGGAACCTCATAGTGGATCAGGTGGCCGACATCGGGGATCACCCGAAGGCTCGCATCCGGGAACAGCGCCTGCAGCCGGTGCTGGGCCGCGACCGGGGTGATGTCGTCCTTATCGGCTGCGACGAGCAGTGTGGGTTGCGAGATGGCGGCGGCGAACTCACTCACGTCGGAGCCCACCGACGCGGTGAACGCTTCTAGCACGACCGCGCGGTCGGCGAACGCGGAGAAGTACCGATCGTGCTGATTGTGGATCCAACGACGCAGGTCCCGGTCGCCGGTCTTGACCATCGTGATGCTCATCACCCGCACGATCACGCGGTTGCGGAGCAAGGCGAAACCGAGCCGCTCGGGCAGTTTCGCCGCCGCCCAGTAGTAGAACACGGCCAGGCGGGTCAGGATGCCGCGCGGCCCCGAGAGCGCAGGAGCGGCGATCGGGTTCACGAGCACGACCTCGTCGGCGGTGAGGCCGCCCGCGACCGCGGCGGCCACGATGATCGATCCGAACGAGTGCCCGAGGATGACCGTGCGCCCGGGGATCGCCAGGGCGTTGACGAGTTCGGACAGCCAGCGACCGTAACCGGCGATGTCGTGCCGGATCGGGGTAAGCGGGCCCGATTCCCCGAAGCCGGGAAGGTCCGGGGAGATGATCCGCAAGCCGGGGAGCTGGGCGACGACCGGCTCGAGGCCGTGATGGTCGCCCCGGAACCCGTGCACCATCAGGATCGTCGTGGTCGCTGCCTGGTCGCCATACTCCCAGTACCGGGTGTCGCTTCCGAGCACGGTCACGGTGTGCACGGTGACGGGAATCCCAGCGAGCAGTTCGTGATAAGGCGAAGGAACGTTCATTGGACCCAGTTTAGGGCTGACTTTCCAATCGGGCTGGACAGACCCGGTCCCGGTCCCGGCACCGACGTTCGGCCTGGGCGCCATTCGGGTGCCGGCCAGCGCCCACGAGTCAGTCCGAGCGTTCACCCGCGAATACAGGCGGTCCGGCACGAATTTCGGCGACCAGCCGGGGACGATGCTCCTCGGCAGGAGTGGCAGCCGAGCAGTGACGGTGGTCGCCCATAGGCTGTGTCCATGAGCAATTGGAGCGACACCCTGGCCGTATTCGACCTCGAGACGACCGGCATCGACGTGGAGACGAGCCGAATCGTCTCGGCGACCGTGGCCGTCATCGACCGGGCCGGGGAGGTACTCGAACGGGTGGACTGGCTGCTCGACCCCGGCATCGAGATTCCCGCCCAGGCCACGAATGTGCACGGCATCACGACCGAGTACGCGGCGGAGAACGGCCGCGGGGCCGCCGAAGGGGTTGCCGAGATCGTCGCGACCATCCGCGAGCACTTCGACCGTGGCCTTCCCTTGGTCGCCTACAACGCGCCCTACGACCTCACCCTGCTCAACCGGGAGTCGCTGCGTCACGGGGTCACTCCGCTCGTGGCGCCGTCGCCCGTGGTGGATCCGCTCGTGATCGACAAGGCCGTCGACCGGTACCGCAAGGGAAAGCGCACCCTGGAGGTCACCAGCGCCTTCTACGGCGTCTCCCTCGACGACGCGCACGATGCCGGTGCGGATGCGATCGCTGCCGGTCGGGTGGCGCAGGCAATCGCGCGCGCCCACGCGAGCAAGCTCCCGGTCACCGTGTCAGAGCTGCATGATCTGCAGGCAAAGTGGTCTCTCGAGCAGGCCGAGAGTTTTCAGGCCTACATGCGCCGGGAACGCGACCCGGAGTTCGTGGCATCCGGCGGCTGGCCGGAGCGCTGACCCGAACCTCACCGGGGTACAGTCCTCCCGGAGATACACAGAAGGCGGCCAGCCGAAGCTGGTCGCCTTCTGTGTTGCGTTGCGGCTTGCCGCCGCAAGGCTGGGGCCTGGTTACTTGCCGAAGCCCTTGTACCGCGAGTTGAACTTCTCGACCCGTCCGGCGGAGTCCATGATGCGCTGCTTGCCGGTGTAGAACGGGTGTGACTCGGAGGAAATTTCCACGTCGATGACCGGGTAGGTGGCGCCGTCTTCCCAGTCGATGGTCTTCGAGCTGGAGACCGTCGAACGGGTAAGGAACGTCGCACCCGACGCGAGGTCGCGGAAAACCACGGGAGCGTACGTGGGGTGAATGTCAGACTTCATGAAGACTTCCTTATTGCTGTTCGATTGGTGAGGTGCGCTTCGATTGGCGAGAACAGTCTCGCCAGATGCGGCAGAAAAACTATGCGGTCGTAGGACCGACTGTCAAGTTTAGCAGAACCCGACCGCTGCGACGGCCATTTCGTCGGGGGGTCGGGTTGGTCAGGCCGCCCGCGCGGTGAAGCGCCCGTCGGACTCTTGCAATTCGATCACAAGCCCGAAGGCCTCGGTGAGCGCCTCCGCGGTGAGCGCCTCGGCGAGGGGACCGGCACTGACCACGTGGCCGTCGGACAGGAGCAGCACGTGCGTGAAACCGACGGGGATCTCCTCGACATGGTGGGTGACCATGATGATGGCCGGTGACTTCGGTTCGCTCGCGAAGCCGCCGAGCAGGCGAAGTAGTTCTTCCCGGGCGCCGAGGTCGAGGCTGGCGGCCGGTTCGTCCAGGAGGAGAACCTCAGGGTCGGTCATGATCGAGCGTGCGATCTGCACGCGCTTCTGCTCGCCGTCGCTGAGCGTGCCGAATTTGCGGTCGGCGAGGTGGTCGAGGCGCCATTCGGCAAGAACACGCTGGGCGCGGCGCTCGTCGATCGTCTCGTACTCCTCGTTCCAGCGACCCGTCACCGAGTACGCGGCCGTCATGACGACATCGAGGACCTTCTCGTTGGCGGGAACCTTGCGGGCCATCGCGGTCGACGCGAAGCCGATCCGCGGACGAAGCTCGAACAGGTCGGTGCCGCCGATCGGCTCTTCGAGAACCTCGGCGCGACCGCTCGACGGGTGGATCAGGGCGGCAGCGATCTGCAGCAGCGTCGTCTTGCCCGCGCCGTTCGGGCCGAGGATCACCCAGCGCTGATTGTCTTCGACACTCCAATTCACTGAGTCGAGGATGGTTGTGCCAGCCCGGACGACGGAGACGTCGGTGAAGTGAAGAACGTTGACCATACAGCCATGTTATCTGCCGTCGCCGGGCGCCGGACACGCCACTGTCGGTCGCTAGAGCAGCGAGGCGTAGATCTCCCGGGTGCGGGTGGCGATCCGGCTCCAGCTGAACATTTCCTCAGCGCGGACCCGACCGGCGCGGCCCATCCGGGCTGCGAGTTCGGGATCGGACAGCACCTCGGCCAGGGTTCCGGCCAGGTCCGCGACGAACCGCTCAGGGTCGATCGGGGTGCCCGTGCCGTCAGTGGCCTGGTCGATCGGAACCAGCCGGCCGGTGACGCCGTCGGCGACGACCTCGGGGATTCCGCCGGTGGCGGTGCCGACAACGGGCAGCCCGCAGGCCATTGCCTCGAGATTGACGATTCCGAGCGGTTCGTACACCGACGGGCAGACGAAGACCGTCCCAGCGGTGAGGACGGCCGCGAGCTCGTGCTGCGGGAGCAACCGGTCGATCCAGACGACGCCGGTGCGCTCGCGCTGTAGCGCCCTCACCCCCGCGGTGACCTCGGCGAGGATCCCCGGTGTGTCGGGCGCCCCGGCGCAGAGAACCAACTGCACGTCGGCCGGCAGGGCCGCGGCCGCCCGCAACAGGTAGGGCAGGCCCTTCTGCCGGGTGATCCGGCCCACAAAGACCACGGCCGGCCGATCCGGGTCGATGCCGAGGTGACGCACGATGTCATGGTCGACGGTGGGTTTCCACCGTTCGAGATCGATGCCGTTGTAAACCGTCTGCACCCGGGCCTCGTTCAGCGCCGGATAGCTGCGGAGGATGTCGCGACGCATGCCGTCGCTGACGGCGATCACGGCATCCGCGGCCTCAAACGCGGTGCGTTCGATCCAACTCGACACCCGGTAGCCGCCGCCCAACTGTTCGGCCTTCCACGGCCGGAGAGGTTCGAGGCTGTGTGCCGTGACGACGTGCGGCACGCCGTGGAGAAGCTTGGCAAAGTGACCGGCCCCGTTCGCGTACCAGGTGTGGGAGTGCACGATATCGGCACCCTCGACGTCCTGGGCCATCTGCAGGTCTACGCCCAGGGTGGCCAGGGTCGCATTCGCGTCGGCGAGCTGAGCGGGGACGCCATAGGCGAACGTCTCGGCGGCGTCACGAGGTGCGCCGAAACAGCGAACGACCACCTCGATGTCCGTGCGCAGGGCACGAACCAGCTCGGCAACGTGAACACCGGCTCCGCCATAAATCTCCGGGGGGTACTCCTTGGTCAACAGATCCACTCGCATGCAGTAAAGCTAGCGCAGCCCGACCTTGGACACACCCATGCGTGCTGGTCCGGTGCCCCGGATGGTCCTACTGTAAGGGTATGGAGTCGAAGAAGATCTTTGGAATCGTGCTTGCCGGCGGCGAGGGAAAACGGCTGATGCCGTTGACCGAGGACCGTGCGAAGCCGGCAGTGCCGTTCGGCGGCCACTACCGGTTGATTGACTTCGCGCTGTCCAATCTCATCAACTCTGGGCTCACTCAGATCGTTGTGCTCACCCAGTACAAATCGCACAGCCTGGACCGTCACGTCTCGCAGACCTGGCATGTCTCCGGCGGTCTGTTCAACTCTTATATCGCCTCGGTGCCGGCTCAGCAGCGGCTCGGCAAGCGCTGGTTCAGTGGCTCGGCCGACGCCATCCTGCAGAGCCTGAACCTGATCCACGACGAGAAGCCGGACATCGTCGTCGTCGTCGGCGCCGACCACGTGTACCGCATGGACTTCAGCCAGATGATCGCCGCCCACATCGCCTCAGGGGCGGCGGCGACCGTTGCCGCCATTCGGCAGCCGATCGCGCTGGCCGACCAGTTCGGTGTCATCGAGGTCGACGCGGCCACGCCGGACCATATCCGCGACTTCCGTGAGAAGCCCAGGGATGCCGTCGGCCTGGCTGACGCCCCGCACGAGGTTTTCGCCTCGATGGGCAACTACGTCTTCAACGCCGACGCGCTGATCGAGGCAGTCCTCCGCGACGGAGAACGCACCGATTCCAGCCACGACATGGGCGGCGATATCATTCCGGACTTCGTGTCCCGCGGCGAGGCCGGCGTCTACGACCTGCAGCGCAACGTGGTGCCCGGCTCGACCGACCGCGACCGGGATTACTGGCGCGATGTGGGAACGATGGACTCGTTCTTCGAGGCTCACCAGGACCTGATCAGCGCCCTCCCCGTCTTCAACCTCTACAACCAGAAGTGGCCGATCTTCAGCCAGCAGCTGAACTCGCCGCCGGCGAAGTTCGTGCGCGACGCCCAGGGCGCCCTCGGCACCATGATCGACTCGATCGTCTCCCTCGGCTGTGTCATCTCCGGGGCGCATATCGAACGCAGCGTGCTCGGACCGTGGGCCGCGATCGACTCCGGCGCCAAGGTTGTGGACTCGATCATCTTCGACCGGGTGCAGATCAAGCCGGGTGCGGTCGTGCACCGGGCGATCCTCGACAAGGACGTCATCGTCGGTGCCGGGGCTGAGATCGGCGTCGACCGCGACCGCGACCTGGCCCGGGGCTTCAGCGTCACCGATTCCGGCATCACAGTGGTCGGCAAGGGCGTGCACGTCCACCCGTGACCGTTCCCGCTAGATTCCTCGTTGTCCTTGATGCCGATTCCACCCTCATCGAAAACGAGGTGATCGAGTTGCTGGCGGATGCCGCCGGTTCTCTGACGCTCGTCGCGGAGGTCACCGAGCAGGCCATGCGTGGGGAGATCGACTTCGCCGAGAGCCTCCGGGCGCGGGTGAAGACCCTCGCCGGGTTGTCAACCGGGGTCTTTACGGAGGTCGGCCGGTTGATCCGGCCGACGCCGGGGGTGCACGACCTGATCGCGGGCCTGCACGCGCACGGCTGCAGCGTTGGCGTGGTGTCGGGCGGCTTCCATGAGGTCCTCGACCCGCTCGCGGTCGCGTTCGGACTCGACCACTGGCGGGCCAACCGGCTTGAAGCCGTCGACGGCCGGCTGACCGGCGGCCTGGTAGGTCCGATCATCGACGCCAGGGCCAAGGCCGCCGCACTCACCGAATGGGCCGCGGCGGAATCGCTGCCGCTTCGGCAGACCGTCGCCGTCGGGGACGGCGCGAACGACCTGCTGATGATGCACGCGGCGGGCCTGGGCATCGCCTTCAACGCCAGACCCGTGGTGCGTGCCCAGGCTGACCTGTCGATTGACGTCTGCGATCTCAGCCAGGTGCTGCCCGTGCTGGGCCTGCGCGGTTAGTGCCCCATGCCCAATCCGCCGTCGACGGGGATGACCGCTCCGGAGATGTAGGCGGCGTCTTCGCCGGCCAGCCAGGTGACTACCCGGGCGACCTCGCCGGGGGTGGCGAACCGGCCGGCCGGGATGCTCTTCCTGTAGTCGGCCTGCTGGGCCTCCGACAGTTGCGCGGTCATGTCGGTCTCGATGAAACCGGGCGCGACGACATTCGCGGTGATCCCCCTGGCCCCGAGCTCCCGGGTGACCGACCTGGCGAGCCCGATCAGGCCGCTCTTGGAAGCGGAGTAGTTGACCTGACCGGCTGAACCGTACAGGCCGACCACACTGGAGATCAGGACGATCCGGCCGAAGCGAGCCTTGAGCATTCCCTTCGACGCTCTTTTCACCACCCGGAATGCACCGCTGAGGTTGGTGTCGATCACCGATGTGAAGTCGTCCTCGGTCATCCGCATCAGCAGGGTGTCGCGAGTGATGCCCGCGTTGGCGATGACGACCTCGATCGGGCCGAGCGCGGCCTCGATCTCGATGAACGCGGCGTCGATCGACGCCGCGTCCGTCACGTCCGCGCGCACGGTCAGGCTGCCCTCAGGTCCCTGGCCGGAGCGGGCGGTCACCGCCACCCGGTGGCCCTGCCTGACGAATTCCTCGGCGATGGAAAACCCGATTCCGCGGTTTCCTCCGGTCACGAGAACGGTCCTGGCAATCGTCATGGGGTGGTCCTATCTTTTCCCAGCGAACGAACAGCCGCGCGCACGTAGATTTCAGTTTAGGACGTACTCGTCGTCGGACGGCGAGACGTAGACTTACTAGGCGAATATTCAGCCGGCTGACCGGAGCGATGGCATTCATGAAACAGCAGTCGATCACGTCTTTACCTCCGTCACCGGAGGCCGCGCGACGCGCCAGGATGATCAAGTACTCGGTGGCCATGGGCATCCGCATGGTCTGCATCGTGCTTTTGCTGTTCGTCCACGACTGGTGGCTGCTGGTCTGCGCCGCCGGGGCGATCGTCCTTCCCTACTTCGCCGTCGTCGTGGCGAACGTGCACGGTGGCGCCCCCGCCGGCACCGTGCTTAGGCCCGGCGCGATCGAGGTCTACCGCAAGCCGGACGACAAAGACCAGAAATGATCGGTCTCGGCACCGATCTCGACTCGGCAACCTGCTCCCGGGCCGGTTGCCGGTTGGATGCGCTCTGGCGAGTGGACTGGCGCAATCCGCGCATCCATACGGGTGAACGGTTCAAGACCTGGCTCGCCTGCGACCTCCACGTCGACTACCTCAGGGATTTCCTGGCGGCGCGCGACTTCCCACTCACGGTTTCCGCCCTGTCTGCCGAAAAGGACCAGGCGTGATCGGCTGGAAATTCGCGTTCACCCGGCGCTGGGCCGGCTACCTCGCGGTGACCGTCCTGTTCGCGGTGGTCTGCGCGGGACTCGGAACCTGGCAACTCGCCCGCCGCGCTGAGGCCCTCGCCGAGATCGTCAAGGTGGATGCCAACTTCGACTCCGAGCCGATCCCGCTGACCGAGGCCCTGCCCGAACGGCACTCCTTCGTCGAGTCCCAGAAATGGCTCCCTGTCGTCATGACCGGAACGTACCTGAAGGCCAACCAACTGATCGTGCGGAACCGTCCACTCAACATCCACCCCGGCTTCGAAGTGCTCACGCCGCTTCGCCTCGACGACGGCACGGTCTTCATCGTCGATCGCGGCTGGCTGCCCACCGGTGAGACCCCGGACGCACCGGCGTCGGTCCCGGAGGCACCCGACGGTGAGGTTTCTGTCGTCGCCCGGCTGAAGGCCGGCGAACCATCCCTGGCCGGTCGCTCGGCGCTCGGGAATCAGATCGCCACGATCAACCTCACCGAGGCGCAGGGCAGGCTCGACCTCCCGACGTACACCGGCGCGTACGGCCTGATGAAGTCGGAGGACCCATCGCCGGGCGAACGCCCGGTGGCGGTCACCCGGCCGGTACGGGACGAGGGCCCGCATCTGTCCTACGCCTTCCAATGGTTCGTCTTCGCACTGCTCGCGTTCGTCGGACTCGGCTGGTCGATTCGGCAGGAATTCCGGTCGGTCAACGCCGACGACCCGCAGGAGCGCGCCAGGGCCACCGAGCGGGCCAGGCGGCAGGCAGCGAAACCGCGCAGCGACGCTGAGGTCGAGGACGAACTGATCGACTCCCCGCGCTGAGCCCGGAACACGGAGCCCGGAACACTGAGCCCTGAACACTGAGCCCGGAAGGTTGAGCCCGAAACGCGTCGACGGTGGTTCAGGCCAGGGTGATCAGGTCGAGGTAGTCCTTGTTCCAGTGGTCCTCTGTACCGTCGGGCATGATCAACACCCGCTCGGGGTTGAGGGCTTCGACGGCGCCCTCGTCGTGGCTGACGAGCACCACGGCGCCACTGTAGTGGGCGAGGGCGTCGAGAATCTCCTCGCGGCTGGCGGGATCCAGGTTGTTGGTCGGTTCGTCGAGGAGCAGAACGTTTGCACCCGACACGACAATCATGGCCAGGGCGAGCCTGGTCTTCTCGCCACCGGAGAGCACCCCGGCCGGCTTGTGCGAATCGTCGCCGGTGAACAGGAACGAGCCGAGCACCCGCCGCGCCTCCATCTCGGTGATGTTGGGCGAGGAGGACACCATGTTCTCGAGCACACTGCGCTTGACGTCGATCGTCTCGTGTTCCTGCGCGTAGTACCCGATCCGCAGGCCATGGCCGGGTTCGATCCGTCCGGTGTCCGGCTTGTCCACGCCCGCGAGCATCCGCAGCAAGGTGGTCTTGCCGGCGCCGTTGAGGCCGAGGATGACGACCTTGGAGCCGCGGTCGATGGCGAGGTCGACGGCGGCGAAGATCTCCAGGGACCCGTAGCTCTTGGACAGGTCGGTCGCCATCAGAGGGGTACGGCCGCACGGGGCAGGCTCGGGGAACCGCAGCTTGGCGACGCGGTCGACTGCGCGCACGGCGTCCAGTCCGGAGAGCAGCTTCTCCGCGCGGGCCACCATCTGGTGGGCGGCGGCGGCCTTGCTCGCCTTGGCGCCGAACTTGGCGGCCTGCAGCTGCAGCGTGGAGGCCTTCTTCTCGGCGTTGGCGCGTTCCTTCTTGCGGCGGTCGGCATCCGCTACCCGCTGGCGCTGGTAGTTCTTCCAGTTCATGTTGTAGATGTCGATGACCATGCGGTTGGCATCGAGGTAGAAGACCCGGTTGACGGTGTCGCCGACCAATTCGATGTCGTGGCTGATGATGATGCAGCCACCGCGGTAGCTCTTGACGAATTCGCGCAGCCAGACCACGGAGTCGGCGTCGAGGTGGTTGGTCGGTTCGTCGAGGATCATCGTCTCGGCGGCTGAGAAGAGGATGCGCGCCAACTCGATTCGGCGCCGCTGCCCACCGGAGAGGGTCTTCAGCTGCTGGTCCAGGATGCGGTCGGGAAGATTGAGGTTGCTGGCGATCGAGGCGGCTTCCGCCTCGGCCGCGTACCCGCCGAGGGCGTTGAACTGGTCGGTCAGCGAGCCATAGGTGCGCATCGCCTTCGCTGAGACCTTGGGGTCGGTGCTGCCCATGTCGAGTCCGGCCTGGTACAGCCCCAAGGAGATTGTGCCGAGGCCGCGAGCGTCGAGGATCCGGGTGCGGGCAAGCATCTCCGGGTCGCCGGAGCGGGGGTCCTGGGGCAGGTAGCCGATCTCGCCGCTGCGGTCGATCTGGCCCTTCGTCGGCATGGTCTCCCCCGCCAGCGTCTTGGTCAGGGTGGTCTTGCCCGCGCCGTTGCGACCGACCAAGCCGATCTTGTCACCGGCTGAGACCCGGAAACTGACGTCTTCCATGAGTACGCGCGCCCCAACTCGGATCTCGAGATTTTGCACACTGAGCACAGCAATAGTCCGTTCACGGGGGTTGTGGGAGTCTCCGGCCCAACCGGGCCAACTATCAAGTATATTTGCTCGCTCGTGTCCGCGCGCGCAGGGAGCTAAGTCAGTGATCCGCTGAGCGTCTTGAGCACCCACTCCCGGTAGGCCGGGACAGACCAGCCCAGGTCGATGACCAACGACCGGTAGACCTGCGGATGACCGATCGCCCAGATCGCGGCGGCCGCCTCATGATCGCTCAGGCCCGAGCGAAGTCCGCGCAAAGTCCGCAGGGCGGATGCGGCCTCACCGTAGTTGTGCAGACGCTGCGCCGCCCGACGCAGTTCGAGCTTCGCCACCTCCGGGTCGACGCCCGCGGCCTGGGTGATCACCCGGTGCACGCCCGCGGTGCGGGCGTTGGCCTCGACGAACCAGTCGGCGAGGATGCCGACCACCTCGGCCGCCGACCCGGCTGCCGACACCCGGTTCCGCATGACGATCGGCACAAGCGCCGGCGCATCGGGGCCGGCAGCGGAGCGATCGAGGACAGCCGAGAGCACGTCGGCCTTGCCGCCGATGGAGTTGTAGATGGTCTGCACGGCGACGCCGGCGTTCTCCGCGATGGCGGCGATCGAGGTGGGGATATAGCCGCGTTCAAGCATGAGGCGCGCGGCAGCCTCAACGATCACCTCTCGCGTGGCCTCGCTCTGCTTTGTGCGCCGCGTCGCCGGTGTTTCAGGGCTGGATCTCATCTAATTAGCATAGCTTTCCAGTCAATGTAAGCGTACTCCAATCACTTAATCGGACCGAATGTCGAGAAGGATCGGAGACTCAGGTGGCCAGGACGGAAGTATCAACGAATGTATGCATCATCGGTGCGGGCCAGGCCGGCCTGGCAATGGCCCGCGAGCTCGCCACGCGGTCACGCGATTTCCTCGTGCTCGAGCGGGCGGAGCGGGTGGGCCAGTCGTGGCGGGAGCGCTGGGATTCCCTCCGGCTGTCCACTCCGTCCGAACACGATGGCCTGCCGGGACTGCCCTTCCCCGATGCTCGAGGAAGCTTTCCCACCAAAGACGAAATGGCCGCCTATCTGGTCGTCGCTGCGGCGGACGTCGCCGAACGACTTCGGCTCGGCTGCAACGTCCGGGCCATTGAACGCCATGGTGAGACCTGGCGCGTCGAAACCGAGACCGGGACCGTCACCGCCCGGTGTGTCGTGGTTGCGACGGGTGCGCACGACCGTCCGAACGTGCCCGACCTTGCCGGTCGGCTCGCGCCGGAGATCCGCCAACTGCACTCTTCGGAGTACCGGAACCCGTCGTCGGCGAAGGACGGCACCGTCATCGTGGTCGGGGCGGGTGCCTCGGGCACGCAGATTCCGATCGAGCTGGCCGCTACCGTCCCGTCTTCCTCGCGGGGCGACCGACCCCCGAGATTCCCGCGGTGTTGCTGAGGCATGCCGGATGGTTGTACTGGCGTTTCGTGAACACCGTGCTGACCAGAAGCACGCCGATCGGGCGCCGTGTCGCCGCGGGGTTCCACGACCGGGGTGCCCCCCTGATCGGCGTCGGCTCGAAGCAGGTGAACGCGGCCGGAGTGCGGCGGCTCCCCAGGCTCTCCTCGGTACGTAACGGCCGTCCGGTCACGCCCGAGGCCCCGGCGGCTGGTCAGAGTGTCGCCACGGTCATCTGGGCGACGGGCTACAGCCCCGATTTCGGGTGGGTACCCGATCTCCCGTGTGACAGCGCGGGGTGGCCGGTTCACGAGCGAGGCGTCGTGACGGCCATACCCGGACTTTATCTCCTCGGCCTGCCGTTTCAATACGCCCTCACCAGTGGTCTGATCGGCGGGATCGGCCGCGATGCGCGCTACCTCGCCGACCGGACGACACAGCGGATGCCCACGCGAGTGTGACCGCGCGGGCATCCGCTGGTGGAACGTGATGGCGTCGGTCGGTTCGTGGCCGGCCGGTGCCAGAGAGTCGGCTAGATCGAGAAGCCGAGGGCGCGCATCATGTCGCGCCCGTCGTCGGTGATCTTCTCCGGACCCCACGGCGGCATCCAGACCCAGTTGATGCGGAACTGGTCGACGACGCCGTCCAAGGCCTCCGCAGTCTGCTCCTCGAGCACATCGGTCAGCGGGCAGCCCGCGGACGTCAGGGTCATGTGGATGATCAGGGCGTCGTTCTCGTCGTCCCAGCCCAGGTCGTAGATCAGGCCGAGGTCGACGACATTGATGCCCAGTTCGGGATCCATGACATCTTTGAGCGCTTCTTCGATTTCGTCGAATCTTGCCGGTGTCAGCGATGAAACCATGCTTTTAGCCTACGTTCGATTCGGTCAGAAAGCGATCGTAGCCCTCGTCTTCGAGCCGGTCGGCGAGCTCGGGGCCACCCTGTTCGGCGATCCGTCCGTCGACGAAGACGTGCACGAAGTCCGGCGTGATGTAGCGCAGGATGCGGGTGTAGTGGGTGATCAGGAGCAGACCCAGGCCGGTGTTCTCCTTGGCCCGGTTGACGCCCTCCGACACGATCTTGAGCGCGTCGACGTCGAGGCCGGAGTCGGTCTCGTCGAGCACGGCGAACCGGGGCCTCAGCAGTTCGAGCTGGAGGATCTCGTTGCGCTTCTTCTCTCCGCCCGAGAAGCCCTCGTTCACGTTGCGCTCGGCGAAGCTCTTGTCCATCCGGAGCTGCTTCATGGAGTCGCGCACCTCCTTGATCCAGGTGCGGATGGGCGGCGCGACTCCATCGATCGCGGTCTTGGCGGTGCGGAGGAAGTTCGTCACGGTCACGCCGGGGATCTCGACCGGGTACTGCATGGCCAGGAACAGCCCGGCGCGGGCGCGCTGGTCCACGGTCATCGTGGTGACCTCTTCGCCATCGAGCAGGATCGAACCGCTGTCGACGGTGTACTTGGGGTGGCCCGCGATCGTATAGGCGAGGGTGGACTTGCCGGAGCCGTTGGGGCCCATGATGGCGTGGATCTCGCCCTCGTTGATGGTCAGGTTCACCCCGTGCAGGATCTGCTTGGTGCCCTGGTCGGTCTCGACACTGACGTGCAGGTCTTTGATCTCAAGAACGGACATAGATTCGCTATCTCTTTCATTTTCCGGCGCTGGCGCCGGGACGTTGGGTGGCTGTGCGGCCAGTGGGTCGGATGTCGACCAGATCGGATGTCAGCCAGATCGGATGTCAGCCAGATCGGATGTCAGCCAGATCAGACCGGCACGATGACGGAAGGGTCGATGTAGACGTCACCGTCGATCAACGCGACCTTGAAGACGGGTACCGGCTCGTATGCCGGGAGGTTCAGGGGTTTGCCTGTCTTCAGGGAGAACTTTGAACCGTGGGCCCAGCATTCGACGGTGTCGTCTTCGACGAACCCCTCGGACAGAGAGATGTCCCCGTGGGTGCAGGTGTCGCCGATGGCGAACACGTCGCCGGCTGCGTCGCGGACAACCACGATGGGCACCCCGTCGATTTCGACCTTGACGGCCTCATTCGGTTCGAGCTCGTCGAACGCGCAGATTTTTGTGGACGCCATGGTTACTTTTCCTCTGTTCCGCGGAGTTCCGCTTCGATCGCTGCCTGGAGCCGGTCCTCGAGTGGTTTGGACCCGATGTGCTGCACGATTTCGCTGAGGAAGCCGCGCACGACGAGCCGGCGGGCCTCCTCTTCGGTGATGCCTCGGGACTGCAGATAGAAGAGTTGCTCGTCGTCGAAGCGGCCGGTCGCGCTGGCATGGCCGGCACCCTTGATGTCGCCGGTCTCGATCTCCAAGTTCGGGATCGAGTCGGCGCGGGTTCCTTCGGTGAGCACGAGGTTCCGGTTCTGCTCGTAGCTGTCGGTGCCGGCCGCCTTCCGGCCGATCAGTACGTCGCCGATCCAGACCGTGCGTGCGCCCTTGCCCTGCAACGCGCCCTTATAGGTCACCCGGCTGCGGCTGTTCGGCGCGTCGTGGTTGACATAGACCTGCTGTTCGAGGTGCTGCCCGGCATCGGCGAAGTAGAGGCCGAGGAGTTCCGTGTCAGAACCCGGTCCGGCCAGGCGCACGGACGGGTTGACGCGCACGATGCTGCCGCCGAGCGAAACCACGATGTGCTTGAGGCGCGCGTCGCGTCCGACCGACGCGAAGTGGTTCGCGAGGTGCACTGCGCCGTCGTTCCATTCCTGGAGGGTCACCACGGTGAGGTTCGCGGATTCGCCGAGGACAATCTCGACGTTCTCGGTGAGGCGCGCATCCCCGATGTTCTCGAGGATGACCACGGCCCGGCTGAACGGCTTCGCTTCGATGATCGTGTGGGCTCCGCGCGGTGCGGAGCCGAGGTCGGCACGGGTGACCGTGATCTCCTTCGCCTCCTCGCCGCTCACGGTGATCGCGAGTGCCTGGTCGAAACTGGTCCAGGCGTTTGCTGCGGCGCGTTCCTCCGGGGCTCCGGCGGAGCCGATCCGGGAGTCGTCCCGGTCGACCCAGCCGACGGTGATGTCAGCGGTCGGGGCGGATTCCACCTGGTAGGTGGAGCCGTCGAGTACGCCGGCCGTGAGGTCCGTGAACTTGGCAACCGGGGAGAATTTCCAGACTGCTTCGCGCCCGGTCACCGGCGCGAAGTCCGTGACGTTGACGCTCTTGAATCGGTCGGATCGGGTCTGCACCGGTACGAAACCGAACCGCCCGTCCGAGTGTTCCTTGATTCCGTGCTGGTCTTCGGTGGGCATTGCTTCGGTTGTAGGCACCGTGGGGGTCACTGCCGATTCTTGAGTGGGTGGGACGTGTGTAGGTGTGGGGGCGACGGACATTTAGCCGACGGATCCTTCCATGCCCATTTCAATGAGCTTGTTGAGTTCGAGGGCATACTCCATGGGGAGTTCCCGGGCGATCGGTTCGATGAAGCCGCGCACGATCATGGCCATCGCCTCGT
>NZ_SOFP01000009.1 GCF_004402785.1 Cryobacterium algoritolerans | reverse complement strand
GGCGCGGGCACCGGCGGGCCCGGCGACGGACGCGGGTTCGGCGGCGCCGCACAGGCCGCCGCGACCTCCGACATCATGCTGACGGCACCGGTGACGGTGTCGGTGATCCTGATCGCGGTCGGCCTGTCCGTGCTCGGCGGCTTGCTCGCCGGGGCGCTCGGCGGCTGGCGCGCCTCCCGGCTGCGCCCGGCAGAGGCCCTCCGCAGCATCGCCTGACCGGCCCGCAGCCTCGGTCGAATCCCGACCCTCCCACCTAGTACACGAACCTCGAACCTCGAACCCGAAGGAACCAGTAGATGTATGAATTGACGAACGTGACCAAGAAGTACGACCAGGGCAAACGCTCCGTCACCGCGCTCAGCAACGTGACCGTGTCCATCCCGGACGGCCAGCTGGTCGCCATCCAGGGGCCGACCGGCGGCGGCAAGTCCACCCTGCTGCAAATGCTCGGGGCGCTGGACCGGCCCACCGACGGCACCGTGCTGCTCGGCGAGGCGGACCTGTCCCGGCTCGGCGGCGCGAGGCTCGGAGTGATCAGGGCCACCACGATCGGCTTCGTCTTCCAGGGCATCAACCTGATCCCGACACTCACGGCGCAGGAGAATGTGGAGACGGCGCTCGCCCCACTCGGGCTCAGTCACGCCGACCGCCGGGCGCGCGCGTCCGCGGCGCTTCACGCCGTCGGGCTCGGCGACCGCGGCAGGCACCTGCCCGCCGAGCTGTCCGGCGGCCAGCAGCAGCGGGTGGCCATCGCCCGCGCCTTGGTCAAGGAGCCGACGGTGCTCCTCGCGGACGAGCCGACCGGAAACCTCGACGAAGGGACCCGCGACGAGATCATGGATCTCCTCGAGGGTCTCTGGCGGGACCGTGGCCTGACCCTGATCGTGGTCACCCACGATTCGGCCGTCGCCAAACGTGCCCAGCGCCGCCTGCAGATCAAGCAGGGAGTGCTCGCGGAGATCGCCTGACCGATGTGCCTGGCCGTCATCCGTCGGCAGGCATCCGTGCCTCGCGTGTCGGGCAGTGCCTCCGCAAAGCCGCGCCCCTTTCGGCAGCCCGTCACCGCTTCGGCGGGCGCGGGCTGCCGAAAGGGGCGCGGCCTGGCGCCTCCAGGGGCCGGTACGGGAGACAATGGGGAGGTGACCGACACCATGCTCTCCCTGTTCGAGGAGGACGAGTCACTGATCCAGGTCGCGTCACCTTCTGCACCGCACCTGCTCCGCATCGTCGCCGATTCGACCGACCGGGTGGCGTGGCTACGGGCTCGGAGCCAGGGGATCACGGCCACGGATGTCGCGAAACTGGCCACTCCGAAATCGGTCCAGAACGCGGCCTTCGACAAGTTCAACGGCAGCAGTTTCAGCGGCAACACCTTCACCGACCATGGCCGGGCCAGGGAGCCGGAAATCGCGGCCTGGGTGCTCGGTAACTACGGCATCGAACCCAGCACCACCCTCTTCCACGCGGCGGAACACCGCCGCCACCTGGCCACGCCCGACGGCGTGGGCACGGGGACGGGCGGGCTGGAGCTCGCCGAGATCAAGACGACGAGCAAACCGTGGCGCAGCATCCCTCGTTCCTACCTGCGCCAGGTCTGGTGGCAGCAGTATGTGCTCGGCGCCGAACGCACCCTGCTCGTCTGGGAGCAGCACAAGGACTTCGTGCCGGTGAACCCCGCGCCCGAGTGCCGCTGGATCGAGCGCGACGACGACCAGATCGCAATCCTCGTCGGTTACGCCAATGACCTCATCGCCCGGCTCAACGCGATGAGCGCACGGTAGCGGCACGCGAACCGGCGCGGGCATCACGACCAACGCCCGGCGGACGTGGCCCCGAGGCGAGTGACGGGAGATCGCGCCGGTTCGGGTTCGGCGCGATCCCCCGTGCACTGCCGGAAGAAAATGATCGTGGACATGGCACCACGGTTCCGAGCGGGACCCACTGGAACCCTGAAAAGTGAACCATGGTCCCCCTTTGTGAGGACAGACTATTCTCCCGAGACACCCGGTGACCAGAGTCCGTCACCCCCAAGACGAGGGACATCGGGGAGATCCACACCCCCAATTGGGGGTTCATTTGCTCACCGCGGAGCCGAATCGCCCGAGAAGCACCCTCCGTGTGCACTTCGGCACGGAGAAACCAGGCCGCCGGTGGAGAATGGGAAAATGGGAAACGCCACGAATCTGCCCTTGTCCATGCGCGCCCTCGTGATCGATCGGACCGGCGCTCCCGACGAATTGCACCTCGCCGATGTGCCTGCCCCGATCGCCGTGCTCGATGAACTCATCGTGCGTGTCGTGGCGGCCGGAGTGAACCCGATCGACGCCAAGACCCGCGCCGGCACGGGCGTCTCCGCGGCGATCTCCGCCTATCCCGCGGTGCTCGGCAACGACTTCAGCGGCGTCGTCGTCAGCGCGCCGTATGCGGCGTTCCCGCTTCAACCCGGCGACGAGGTGTACGGCATGGCGCGGGTGCCCCGCACCTCCGGCAGCTACGCGGAGTACATCCCCGTGTCCAGCCTGAGCGTCACCCGCAAGCCCAAGCGGCTCAGCCACATCGAGGCTGCGGCCGTGCCGGTCGCCGCCCTCACCGCGTGGGGCATGGTCGTTGAGCTGGCCGAGGCCGCGCCGGGGCAGCGAATGCTGATCCACGCCGGCAGCGGCGGCGTCGGCCACTTCGCGGTGCAGTTCGCCAAGGCGTTCGGAGCCCACGTGATCGCCACCGGATCGACCCGCAACCTCGAATTTCTCCGCCAGCTCGGCGCGGATGATGTCATCGACTACAGCGAGACCCGTTTCGACGAGGTGCTCACCGAACTCGACTCGGTGATCGACCTGATCGGCAATGTGCGCGACAACACGGGGAGCAGATCACTCACCGTGCTCCGCGAGGGCGGCATCCTGGTGAACGCGCCTACCGGCAGCTGGCCGACGATGGCCGCGGATGCCGCGGCCGCCGGCATCCACGCCACCGGCTACAAGGTCCCGGCCGACGCCCGCACCCTGGACTGGATCAGCGGCCTGATCGAAGATGGCACCGTGCGGGTGCACGTCGACCGGGTGTTCGAGCTCGCGGACGGGGCGGAGGCCCACCGCCTGATCGAACAGGGCCACACCAGGGGAAAGATCGTGCTGCGCATCTCGGACGTCCCACTGACCGCCGTGGGCGGCGCAGTGGCGGGTTCCCGCGCGTGACCGGCACCCGTGAACCGGACGGCGATGCCACGGGAACCGGACCGTCGATCGTCTGGTTCCGGGACGACCTCCGGCTCGCCGACAACCCGGCACTGCACGCGGCCGTTGAACGCGGTCGGCCGATCGTGGCGGTCTATCTCCTCGACGAGGAATCGGCCGGGATCCGGCCGCTCGGCGGCGCAGCCAGGTGGTGGCTTCACGAGAGCCTCGTCTCCCTCGCCGATTCGCTGGAAAGCCTCGGCGCGCGGCTGACGCTCCGCCGCGGGCCGGCCGAGGCGGTTCTGACGGAGCTTGCGGCATCCGTCGGCGCGGGCGCCGTGTACTGGAACCGCCGCTACGGCGCCGCCGAACGGGCCGTGGACACCCGACTGAAGACGGGGCTGCGGGAGTCCGGCACCTCGGCCCACAGCTTCGCCGGGTCACTGCTGCACGAACCGTGGACGATCCAGACCGGGCAGGGCGGGCCGTATTCGGTCTTCACCCCGTTCTGGCGGGCCTGCCAGGCAGCACCTCCGCCGCGGCCGCCCCACCCGGCTCCCGCGGCGCTCCCCGGATATTCGGGGGCCCTCGCCTCCGACCTCCTGGCGGACTGGGCGCTCCTGCCCGACCGGCCCGACTGGGCGGCCGGGCTGCGCGCGGCCTGGCAGCCGGGCGAGGACTCCGCGCAGCGTCTGCTCCACGACTTCCTCCGCGACTCGCTCCCGCGGTACGCCGACGAACGCGACGAGCCCGCCCGCGCGGCCACCTCTCGGCTGTCGCCACACCTGCGTTGGGGCGAGATCAGTCCATTCCAGATCTGGCATGCGACCGAGTTGGCCCGGATCGGCCTGACCGGCCGAGCCCAGGCAAGCGCAACGCGATTCCTCACCGAGGTCGGCTGGCGTGAGTTCAGCTACCACGTACTCTTCAACGCGCCCGACCTGGCCAGCGTCAACCTGAGACCGGAGTTCGACGCCTTCCCGTGGCCGCCGCTCGACGAGCGGGCCCTCCGAGCGTGGCAGCGTGGGCGCACCGGCTTCCCCTTGGTCGACGCCGGCATGCGCGAGCTCTGGCGCACCGGCAGCATGCACAACCGGGTGCGGATGGTCGCAGCGTCGTTCCTGATCAAGAACCTTCTGGTCGACTGGCGGGTGGGCGAAGCCTGGTTCTGGGACACGCTCGTCGATGCCGACGCGGCCAGCAACCCGTTCGGCTGGCAGTGGGTGGCCGGCTCCGGCGCCGACGCCGCACCCTACTTCCGAGTCTTCAATCCCGAGCTGCAGGCGAAGAAGTTCGACCCCCGGGGCGAATACGTCCGCGAGCACGTTCCCGAGTGGGGCACGGATGCCTACCCGGCACCGATCGTCGACCTCGGCCAGACGAGACGGGCGGCCCTGGCTGCCTACGAGAAGATCAAGGGTGCGAAGGACCAGGCGCTCGCGGCCCGCGCCTCCCACGCCCCGGACCCCGCTTAGGCCGCGACCAGGCCGGTCGGGCGCAGACGGCCCGCCGGTCAAGCCCGCCGGTTATGCCTGCCCGTTAGGCCTGCCCGTTAGGCCTGCCCGTTGTGCCTGCCCGTTAGGCCTGCCGGTTAGGCCTAACGGTCAGGTCTAGAGGGCCCGCTCCAGCACGAAGTCGTCCTCATACTGCCCGCCGACGAGGAAGCGTTTCACGCCGACCTTGACGAAGCCGTGCTTCTGATAGAAACGGATGGCACGCCCGTTCTCCTGGTTCACGCCGAGCCAGCTGCCGACCGCGCCGCGCGCCCTGGCCGCATCCAACGTCGCCGACATCAGCGACGCTGCGACTCCGCGCCCGTGGGTTTCCTCGCGCAGATAACATTTGCTGAGCTCCGCGGTGGGGCGGATGCGGATGGCGGCCCCGGCGTCGGCATCCGTCGGATCACCGAAGACGAGCATGGTGTAGCCCTGCAGGGCACCGTCTTCCTCGGCGACGAGGACGACCCGGGCCGGGTCGGCCAGATAGCCGGCGAAGTTGGACTCGGCGAGCATATCGCGGAGGAATTCGGCCACCGCCTTGGCCGTGGTGTGGGCGGGCGTTGCCAGCCGGAAGGTGGCTTCGGCCAGCTCGGCCAGCGCCGCGGCATCCACCCCGGTCGCCCGTCGTATCGTGATCATCGCTCCACACTACCGACCCGCCGCATCCCCCGTTGTCCGCCCCCGCCGCCGCCCCCACAGTCCGCGAGAGTGCACTTTTCGCCCCCTCACGGTAGTCGAAGCGGCCAAAAGTGCACTCTCGCTAAGAGCGAAGAGCGAAGAGCGGAAAGCGGAAAGCGGAAGGAGGAAGGAGGAAAGCGGTGGGAGGAAAGCGGTGGGGCGGGTGCTACAGGTAGCGGGCGTAGGCGCCAACGGTGAGGAACGTGGGGAATTCGGGCTCAAGGGCGGATGCCCGGAACACCTCGAGGGCATCGTCGAAGCGGTCGTCCGCCGTGCGCTCGAGCCCGGCGAAGACCTCGGCGACCTGCTCGTTCACCCAGGCCTTGTCGATCCGGCGGCCCTCGGCCGTGACCGAGTTGTCGTGGATCCACTGCCAGACCTGCGAGCGGGAGATCTCGGCGGTCGCGGCATCCTCCATCAGGTTGTCGATCGCGGCCGCCCCGACGCCGCGCAGCCAGGATTCTATGTAGCGCAGCCCGATCTTCACGTTGTCCCTCACCCCGGACTCGGTGATCTCCCCGCCGACGGATGCCACGTCCAGCAGCTCGGCCGCGGTCACGTTCACGTCGTCGCGGGAGCGGTGCACCTGGTTCGGGTTCTCGCCCAGTACCGCGTCGAACTCGGCCTGCGCCGTGGCGATGAGGTCCGGGTGCGCCACCCAGGTGCCGTCGAAGCCGTCGGTCGCCTCGCGCCGCTTGTCGCCTGCGACCTGCGCCAGGGCCCGGGCCGTCACCTCGGGGTCACGCCGGTTCGGGATGAACGCACTCATGCCGCCGATCGCATAGGCGCCGCGGCGGTGGCAGGTGGAAACGAGCAGTTCGGTGTAGGCACGCATGAACGGCACGGTCATCGTGATCTGCTTGCGGTCGGGGAAGACAAAGCGACGTCCGCGGGACCGGAACGTCTTGATGATGCTGAAGATGTAGTCCCAGCGGCCGGCGTTCAGGCCTGCGCAGTGGTCGCGCAGCTCGTAGAGGATCTCCTCCATTTCGAACGCGGCCTGGATGGTTTCGATCAGCACGGTCGCTCGGATCGTGCCGTATTCAATTCCGAGGCTTTCTTCGGAGTGGCTGAAGATATCGTCCCAGAGGCGGGCCTCGTAGTGGCTCTCCAGCTTGGGCAGGTAGAAGTAGGGCCCGCTGCCGTCCTCGATCAGCCGTTTCGCGTTGTGGAAGAAATAGAGACCGAAGTCGACGAGGCTTCCCGAGGCGCTCATCCGCCGGTTGGCCCGGTCAACGAACATCAGGTTCTTCTCAACCAGGTGCCAGCCGCGCGGACGCATCACGATCGTGGGTGTCTGGCCCGTCGGTCCGCAGGTCACCGCGTAATGCTTGCCCTCCGGGCTGGTGAAGCTCAGCTGCCCGCGCACGGTGTCGAACAGGCTCAGCTGGCCCTCGATGACGTTCGCCCAGGTGGGGCTCGTGGCGTCCTCCTGGTCGGCCAGCCACACCTTCGCTCCGGAGTTGAGGGCGTTGATCGCCATCTTCCGGTCGGTCGGGCCGGTGATCTCCACCCGACGGTCCTCCAGGCCCGGCCCGGCGCCGGCGACGCGCCAGCTCGGGTCACGACGCACGTGCGCGGTCTCGGTCAGGAAACCGGGGTCGCGGCCGTTGGCGGCATCGACGCGCTTCCGGAGCCGGGCGGCGAGAAGGTCGTGCCGCGTCCCGGCGAACCGGTCGTGAAGCCCCGCGAGGAAGACGAGGGCTTCGGGCGTGAGGATCTCCGCGTAGCGGGGTCCGAGGTCGCCGGTGATCTCGAAGTGCGGCTCGATCGTGGCAAAACTGCCGGTATTGGTCGTGGTCCGGGTGGTCGAGCTGGTCCCGGTGGTCGACCTGGTCGAGACCCGGTTGGTTGTCGCGAGAGGCGGGGTGTTCATGGTCTGGTCTCCTTGGGTTCGCTTCGTTGCGTGCCTGTGCACCAACTCTGCGCCGGCTGGATACCCCGCAGGCCCTTCCAGGCAACAGAAGAAAATCACTTCTTCTGCTTGCGTGAACTTCTGGCCCGTGTGACGATGAACCATGGTCAACGCCGATCCGCTCCTTCGTTCCTCCCTCTCCGCGCCCCAGCCGGCCGAACATGGGCTGGACGCCCTGACGCTCGGGCGGCGCATCCGTGAGCTGCGCACGAACAGGAAGATGACCCTCGACAGCCTCGCCGCGGCCATCGACCGGGCCCCATCACAGGTCTCGATGATTGAGAACGGCAACCGGGAGCCGCGCCTGTCAATGCTGCGCACCATCGCCACCGTCCTCGGCACCACGGTCGACGACCTCCTGAAACCAGAGGCTCCCTCCGAGCGGGCCGCCCTGGAGATTGCTGTCGAACGCGCCCAGCGCGGCCCGGTCTTCACGGCGCTCGGATTGGCGAAAATCCGGGTCAGCCGGGCAACCAGCGACGACACGCTGCAGACGATTCTCACCCTGCACCATGAGATCGAGCGGCTGCATCGCGAACGGGCGGCCACCCCCGAGGAAGCCAGGCGGGCCAATGCTCAGCTGCGCGCGACCATGCGCGCGCGGGACAACTACTTCCCGGAACTCGAAGAGCAGGCACTGGAGCTCCTCGCCGCGGTCGGCCACTCCGGCGGGCCCGTGTCGCACCAGGTGGTCGCCGACATGGCCACACACCTTGGATTCTCGCTGCACTACGTCGGCGACCTGCCGCATTCGACCCGGTCCGTCACCGACAAGCGGAACGGCCGGATCTACCTGCCGACCGCCCAGTCCGCCTCGCGGGACTCACGCACCCCTATCCTGCAGGCATTCGCGAGCCTGCTCTGCGGCCACGACGAACCCGGAAACTACGCGGATTTTCTCCGCCAACGGGTGGAGACGAACTACCTGACCGCGGCCATCCTGCTGCCGGAGAAGGACACCGTGCGGCTGCTGACCGAGGCGAAGAACCTCCGGCGTATCTCGATGGAGGACCTGCGTGACGCCTTCTCCGTGTCGTACGAGACGGCCGCGCACCGGTTCACGAACCTCGCCACGGCGCGGCTGGGCATCCCCGTGCACTTCATGAAGGTGCACGAGTCCGGCACGATCATCAAGGCATATGAGAACGACTCGGTGCGTTTCCCGAGCGACGCCCTCGGCGCGGTCGAGGGCACGACCGTCTGCCGGAGCTGGACCGCGCGGACCGTGTTCGACGTGCCGGACCGGTTCAGCCCCTGGTACCAGTACACGGATACCCCGAGCGGCACCTTCTGGTGCACCTCGCGGATCGAGAAGGCGAAGGAGGGCGAGTACTCGGTGAGCGTCGGGGTACCGTTCGACCATGTGAAGTGGTTCCGCGGCCGTGAGACCACCAACCGGGCCGTGTCCCGCTGCCCCGATGAGTCGTGCTGCCGCCGCGCCCCCGACGACCTGGCCACCCGCTGGGCCGGCCAGTCCTGGCCGGCCGCGCGCACCCCGACGAGCCTTCTCGCCGCGCTGCCCACCGGCACCTTCCCCGGCGTCGACCAGACCGAGGTGTACCAGTTCCTCGAGTCCCACTCCCCCACGCACTGACACCGGCCGGCCGCCCAGGATCCCCGTTCCCGTCGAGTGGGCCCGGCCGGACGGGCACCCTCGACCGGAACGGTGAGGGTCAGGCGGCGCAGCCTCTGGGATGCCGGGTCAGGGGTCCCGGGTGATCTCCACCCTGACGAAGAGTTCGGAGCCGAACGGGCCGGCGAACGGGCCGGCGAACGGGCCGGCGAACACGCCGCGGAGCGGCGGCACGTCGCGGCCGCGGCAGACCGAGCCATGGCGGTCGCCGATCCAATCGAGTTGGTCAGGTCGAAGCCGCGCCAGTCGCCGCAGAGCCACTCGACCCAGGAGTGGGACTCGCCGGTCACGGTCACGGTCTCACTGTCACGGTCACGCCGATCCCGGCATCCGGCCGGGGGTGCAGGTATCCCGACACGTAGCGGGCGGGGATACCGACCGACCGGAGCGCGCCGAGCGAGGGTGAGCACCTCGAACGACGAGAACTGGGTGCCCCAGTGGTCGACGCAGGGGCGGTTGCTCGACACCGAGGAGATCTCGAGGTTGGAGTACAACACCGGTTTTGCTCGGGGGGAGCTGACCGGCAGCATCCTGGCCTCGTTGCAGGAGGCAACCACCTCGCCCCGGTGAACGGTAGCCGGTGCGGTTCCGGATCCGGAGCCGATTCACGAGACTTCCCCTGTCCAGGTCGGCACGATGCTGGTCGGGAAGTACCGTTCGCCGATGGCCTCCGAGGCCGTGCTCGTGGCCTCCTGCACGATGTCCATCTGGTGCGGCAGATCATTGAGGATGTCCATGATCGGCCGGTACTCGAGCTGGCTGCGGATCTGCCCCAGCACCCGTTGCGCCCGATCGGACACGCCGACCCGGTCCGTGCGAGGCTCCATCTCGCGCAGGCACTGCTCGGCCCGGGACACGGAGAACACGATCGACCGCGGGAACAACCGGTCCAGCAGCAGGAACTCAGCCGCATTCCGCGCCGACGGCACGCCGGGGTAGGTGCGCAGGTACGATTCGTAGGCGCCGCAGGAGCGCAGGATCCTGGTCCAGGACGGCCCGCTCGTCTCGGTCAACGACCGGGTTGCCAGCAGCCGGGCGGTCATGTCCGCCTGCTCGAGGCTGCGGCCGAGGTTGAAGAAGTGCCAGGCCTCGTCACGGCTGACCCCGGACTCCACGATTCCCACGGCGAGCGCGGCGCGTTCGCGCACCCAGCCGAAGAAGTCATGGGTTTTCTCGCTCGCCACCTTGCGCGGCATCCTGGCGCTGGTCGTGTTCAGGCACTCCCACAGTTCGGTGGGCACGATCTCCCTGGCCCGCCGCGCGTTCTCCCTGGCCGCCTTGACCGAGTAGGCGATCGAGGCCGGATGCGCGCGGTCCACGGCCAGCGTCGCGAGCACATCCGTGCGGGTGAGCAGCCGGTCGGGCGGAACGTCGCTACCCATCAGGTGCAACAACGACTTGCAGGCGATGCTCTCCTCGATCCACGGGTCTTCGAGCAGAAGCTGCAGGTGCGCGTCCAGGATCCTGGCCGTGCCGTCGCTGCGCTCAATGTAGCGTCCGATCCAGAACAGGCTTTCCGCGATACGGCTCAACATTCCTGGACCTTCCTCTCCCCTACAGGTCGCGCACACGCCTGCTGTTGCTGGTGTTCGTTGTCCTTGAACGGTTTGCCCTGGCTGGAGTTGACGACGAGTTCGCCCTCCGCCAGCGCGACCCGGGTGAGGAGGCCGGGCAGCACACCAACGTCGGTGCCATCGTTCACGGCGAACGGGCGCAGGTCGGCGTGCCGCGGGCACAGGCCGTCAGCGACGAAGGTGGGGGTGGTTGACAGTTGCGCAACGGGCTGGGCTATCCGGCCGCGGGGGGCTCGGACGAGTTGCTTCCACAGGTTCTCCAGTTCGGCCGCGGATGCCGCCGGCCCCACCAGGATCCCCTGACCGCCCG
Source organism: Cryobacterium algoritolerans (assembly GCF_004402785.1). Lineage (GTDB taxonomy): Bacteria > Actinomycetota > Actinomycetes > Actinomycetales > Microbacteriaceae > Cryobacterium > Cryobacterium algoritolerans. Next base: position 119,151 of record NZ_SOFP01000009.1, on the reverse strand, counting down.
AGTCATCGACGGGCTCGACCACGACCTCGCCGAGCTTGTCGACGCCCATCAGCCGAGCCAGCGGGGTGTGCTCGAAGTAGGCCGAGTTGAACACGCCGGGGGTGAGCACCACCACGTTGGGGTCGTCCGTCCCGGCCGGGGCGGAGGCGCGGAGGGCCCGGAGCCGCTTGTTCGGGTAGTCCCCGACCGGGCGCCGCCGGGATGACCCCGTCGTGCACGGCGGCCGGAGGGCCGTAGCCACGCAGCGCGGGCTTCGACCGGTGTGAGCGAGAAGAGGTCAGGGAACATCTCGTCCCGGGCGCCGGGAGCACCAGGTTTGGCCCGAAGTGCCGCGGTAGCGCCATAGCCCGTGAACAGGTCAACCATGCTGGGAGCGTAGCCGCCGTGTGTTGCCGGAATGTTTCCCGAACATGTCATCAAAGCTGCATACAACCACTCCCCCGGTTCGGGTCCAAACGCCGTAATTCCCGGCCTTTCCGCCCCGCCGGGCGCCTTGATTGCATACAGTGACGCCACCCGAATCTGTTCGTCCTTCTTCTCTCGTAGAGCCTCCTCACGGCCCGCGGCACGGCGGCCCCGCACGACCCGGCCGCACACCCACCCGCAGTCCAACCCGAAGGCGCCGCCGTGAACTCGCTGCAGCCCGCGTGGGGGACATCGAATGAGCCTCTCACGAGGAGCCGCGACCCTGCGACGACCCTGCGACGACCCCGTTCCGTCCCATGGCTTCCGCGCCTCGGCGCTGCTCGACGTGCGCGGCCTGCGGCTTTCGCTGACCGGCGGCGCGGATCCATGGCCGGACGAGGGGTTCTCCCTCTCCGTCGGTCACGGCGAGACGCTCGGCCTGGTCGGCGACACGGAATCCGGCCGCTCTGAACTCACCCTCGTGATCGCCGGAATGCTCGCGCCACCGGCCGTGATCCACTCCGGTTCGATCCTGTTCAACGGTCGCGAGCTGGTCGGTCGGCGTCGGCGTTGGTTCGGCCGCACTCACTGGCCGAGACTGGGGTCACTCCTGGCCGCCGCGACACCGGGTGTCGCGGTCGGACGCCGGGCCGAGCGCCGGGCCGAGCGCCGGGCCGGCGGCCTCCTTGCCTCGGTCCGGGCTTCGTCGCACGCGCCGGCGGACGATCCGGAATTGCTCGGTTTCGATGATCAGTTGAGCGAGCGGGAGCCCGCAGACCAGACGGCCGTCCTGGCGTTCCTTGCCGCGCGTCGCGCGGGGCGCACCGTCATCATCGGCTCGGCTGACTTCTCGGTCGTCGCATCGGTCTGCGACCGGGTGGCCGTGCTCGACGCCGGACGCATCGTGGAACAGGGTTCGACGGCCGAGATCCTGGCCGCACCGCAGCATCCGTTGACCAGGGCCCTGCTCGGGCGAACCTGAGCGGGTCACCCCTCGGCGGTCGCGGCTACCGGTCGACGTCGGCGACCGTCGGCGCGACCGAATTCCGCGCTGCGAGGATGTGCGAGCGCATCGCGACCTCGGCCCAGAGCGTGTCGCCAGAACCCAGGGCGGTGAGAATGTCGCGATGGTGGTGGTTGCTGACCGCCCGGAAGTGCCCCCCGTCACGGCGGAAGTAGCTGCTCATCATGGGAACCCGGGTGACGGATGCGGCGAGCGCGATCAGCTGGCTGCTCTGGGACGCGGCCACGACGATGTGGTGGAACTCGGCGTTGAGCTCGCTGAGCCGTGAGATCCCCGCGTCGTCGCTCGCCCGCACGAACTCCTCCATCTGCTCGATCAGCACCGCGAGCCGCTCGAGGTCTGCCGACCCGATCAGCGCCGCCGCGAGCCCGGCCGCCCGGCTCTCCAGGGTCGCCCGGAGGAAGTACGTCTCCCGGAGCGCATCGGCGGTCCAGGCGACGACGGTCGCCCCACGATTGGGCACGAATTCGACCAGGCCGGCCTCGTCGAGCCGGCGCAGGGCCTCGCGCACGGGAGTCCGACTGACCCCGAGTCCCTCGGCCAGCGCGGCCTCGCGCAGGGTCGCGTTGGCCGGCAGGTCGCCGGAGAGGATGCGTCCGCGCAGGGTCGCGTACGTGGCCTGACCCCCCGTCACCGCCACGTCGCCCCCAAGTCGCCCCCAAGTCGCACAATGCTAGAACCTCACTATGGCACAACCGAAACCGGGTACCTCCGGTTTCCCGGGTCAGGCCCGACCGGGTACGAGCCGGCCGCCCGCCCTGGTCGGCCGCGGCGTGGTCATGCCCGCTCCTCAGGCAAACGCGTCCAGACCCGTCAACGCCCGACCCAGCACGAGCTGATGGATCTCATCCGTGCCCTCATAGGTACGCACGGATTCGAGGTTCGCCATGTGGCGCATCACCGGGAACTCACTGGTGATTCCATCGCCGCCGAGGATCGTGCGCGCCTCGCGTGCGATCAGGATCGCCTCGCGCACACTGTTGAGCTTGCCGACACTGATCTGCGCCGGGGTCAGCGTTCCGCGTTCCTTCAGCCGGCCGAGGTGCAGGGCGAGCAGCACGCCCTTCTCATACTCGACGAGCATGTCAGCCAGCTTGGCCTGGATGAGCTGGGTGGCGCCGATCGGTTTGCCGAACACCTCGCGAGTCTGCGAGCGCCCGATCGCCGCGTCCAGGCAGCTGCGGGCGGCGCCCATCGCTCCCCAGACGATGCCGAAGCGAGCCTCGTTCAGGCAACCGAACGGCCCGGAGAGCCCACGGGCGCCGGGCAGGATCGCGTCGCCCGGCACGCGCACGGCGTCGAACTCGACGTCACACTGGATCGACGCGCGCATCGAGAGCTTGTTGTCGATCGGCGTCGCCGTGAACCCCGGCGTTCCGGTCGGCACGAGGAAGCCGCGCACACCCTCGTCCGTCATTGCCCAGACCACCGCGATGTCGGCGATGCTGGCCAGGCCGATCCAGCGCTTGCAGCCGTCGAGCACCCAGTCGTCGCCGTCCCTTCGGGCCGTGGTCTTCATCGCCGCCGGGTCGCTGCCGCCGGTGGGCTCGGTGAGCGCGAAACAGCCGACGAGCTCGCCCGCGGCCATCCCGGGCAGCCATCGCAGCTTCTGCTCCTGGGTGCCGTACTTGTGGATGGCGGACATCGCGAGCGAGCCCTGCACGGACACGAAGGTGCGCCAGCCGCTGTCGGCGGCCTCCAGTTCCAGGCAGACCAGGCCGTAGCTCACCGCCCCCGCGCCGGCGCAGCCGTACCCGTCGAGGTGCATGCCGAGGAAGCCCGCTGCGCCGAGTTCGGCGACCAGCTCCACCCGGAAGCGCTTGTCCTCGAAGTCCTGCTCGATGGTGGGCAGGATGCGGTTGGTCGCGAACGCGCGGGCCTTGCGCGCCCAGCCGATCTCGTCGACCTCGAGCAGGTCGTCCAGGGCGAAGACGGTGTCCACGAGGGGGCTGTGGACGAGCGGGGTGGGGCGGCCTGAGGCGGTCACGAGTGTCCTTTACTGAGGTCAACGGAACGGGGTCTGGGGAGCCGGGGTCGGTCCTGGGCCTCGGCGACCCGCACCCCGTCCAACGGGCCGTTGTGTCCGTGGGCCTCGTGCGCCTCGTGCGCCTCGTGCAGCACTCGCCCACCTCGTTCCCGGGTCCACGACGGATCACCGGGCAGCGGCGATGGTCGGACTTGGTGTGATCCTATATCGCATGATTAACTTCCCGCCACCCGGCTGGGTGTCGGCTAGATTGGGCCTATGAAGGCTCAGCTGCGACCCGGTGCCCGGGAAGCGATCTTCGCGCAGCTCATTGAGGCCGGCCGCGCCGAGCAGGTCGCGCGCCGCCTCACCGACGCCATCATCCTCGGCTTGCTCACCCCGGGCGAGCGCCTCCCGAGCGAGCAGGAACTGGCCCGCCGCTTCGGCGTTGCCCTGATCACGGTGCGCGAGGGCCTGGTCATCCTACGCGACGCCGGCCTGGTCGAGACCCGGCGCGGGCGCGGCGGCGGCAGCTTCGTGATCAAGGCGGATGCTCCGCCCGGCTCCCTGCTGCAGTCCCGGCTGCGCGGCCTCGCCCAGGTCGAGCTCTCGGACCTGGCCGTCTACTTCTCCACGATCGCCGAAGGCTGCGCCGAACGAGCCGCCCTCCGCGCATCCGCCGTCGATGCCGAACGGCTGGACGCCTGGCTGCTCCACGCCGACTTCTCGACCACCGCGCGCGCCCGAACCAACGCGGGCGGCTTCTACCTCGAGCTCGCCGTGCTCAGCCAGTCCCCGCGGCTCGTGCGCGAGCAAATCCGCCTCCAGGCCGAATTCGGTCCCCTGCTCCTCCTCGGGCTCGGCGACCCCGACACCCGCGCCCAGGTCACCGGGCTGAACGGCCGGATCGCCCTGGCCATCACCCACGGCGACGGCCAGGCAGCCCGCACCCTTGTTGCCGATCAGGTGCGATTGCTCGGCGAGTGGCTCCTCACCATGAAGGCCCGGATCGAGCGAGGAGGACGCCGTGATGATGCCATCGTCGACGACGCCTGAGACGGCCAGGCCCACGGCGCGACCGGCCGGGCGGACCACCTATGTCAGCTGCGCGACCGAGGTCGGCGACATCTTCGCGCGGGTGTTCCGCACCCTCGACGACTGGCGCGACCAGATCGCCGCAGCCGTTCCCGACCGGGCCGACCTCGACATCCTCGTGGAATCCCTCGTGGTGCCCGCGCTGCTCGCCTCTGCAGACTCTCCCGCCGCAGACACCCCGTCGGCCGCCGAATCCCTCCTGATCGGCGCGGGCTTCATCGCCGCCCCACAATACGTGAACGGCCGCGACGCGCACTTCGCCTGGTGGCTCGGCCCGCTCGCGTCGAATCCACTGCTGGGCAACACGAGCGGTGCCAGCCGGCTCGACCTGGCCACCCGGGTGCACACCGAGTACCTTCGGGACTTCCGCGAACTCGAGTGGTACGCGGTGCCGGCGGCCACCAACCAGACCCACGTGACCGGCCCCTACGTCGACCAGCTCTGCACCTGCGACTACATCATCACCCTCACCAAGCCGGTGCGGCTGGGCGAGCGGATGATCGGGGTCGTCGGTGCCGACATCTACGTGAAGCGCCTGGAGCAGGTGCTGCTGCCGCATTTCCTCGCCCTGGCGGGGCCGGTCGTGCTCGTCAACCAGTCCGGCCGCGTCGTGATCTCGACCGAGCCAACGCTCCCGGCCGGCGACATCCTGCCGAACCGGCGGCATCCGGCCGACGGCTACGATCTGCTCCCCTGCCCCGGCACCCCGTTCCTCATCGCAACCCGCATCGCCCTGGCCGCAATTTAAACATTGCATTCCAGATGATTTACGGTAACGTCGTGAACGGCGAGCCGCCCGGCTCGCGGGCGACACGGCAGAACTGCCGTGCTCGCCACACTCCCGAAAGGCCGGCCATGCCCATCCGCGAACTCCGCAACTTCGTCAACGGACAGCATGTCGACTCCGCCGGCACTGACCGGCTCGACATCATCAACCCCGCCACCGAAGAGATCTACGCACAGACGCCCGTCTCCACCGAAGCGGATGTCGCGGCCGCGTTCGGCGCGGCGGCCACGGCCTTCGAGACCTGGGGCGAGACGACCCCGGGCGAGCGCCAGCTGGCACTGCTGCGGTTCGCCGACGCCCTTGAGGCCCGCACCGAGGAGATCGCCGACGTGGAAAGCGAGAACACGGGCAAGCCGCGCGCCGGAATCGTCGCCGACGAGGTCGAGGTGATGATCGACCAGGTGCGGTTCTTCGCGGGGGCCGCACGCGTACTCGAAGGCAAGGCGGCCGGGGAGTACCTCAAGGACCACACCTCGATGGTGCGGCGGGAGCCGATCGGCGTGATCGGCCAGGTCACCCCGTGGAACTACCCGATGATGATGGCGATCTGGAAGATCGCCCCTGCCCTCGCGGCCGGCAATACGGTCGTGCTCAAACCCTCCGACTCAACCCCGGTGTCCACCCTGCTGCTGGCCGAGATCGCCGCTGAGTTCCTGCCCGCCGGAACCTTCAACGTCGTGGCCGGCAACCGTGAGACCGGCCGCGCCCTCGTCACCGACCGCACGCCGCAGATGGTCTCGATCACCGGTTCGGTGCGCGCCGGCATGGAGGTCGCCGGCACCGCGGCCCTTGACCTCAAGCGCGTGCACCTCGAGCTGGGCGGCAAGGCCCCGGTGATCGTGTTCAACGACGCCGATATCCAGGCCGCAGTCGAGGGGATCACCGCGGCCGCGTTCTACAACGGCGGCCAGGATTGCACCGCTGCCACCCGGCTGCTCGTCCAGGAGGGCATCCACGACGAGTTTGTCGCCGCCCTGGCCGCCCATGCAAGGAAGAACGCCCGCACCGGCGGACCGCGCGAAGAGGGTATCCTCTTCGGCGCCCTCTCCAGCGCCGACCACCTCGCCAGGATCGAGGCCGTGATCGACCGACTGCCCGACCACGCCGAGATCGTCCTCGGCGGGCACCGCCAGGGCCGCGTGGGCTACTTTCACGAGGCGACCATCGTCGCCAACCTGCGCCAGGCCGACGAGGCCGTGCAGGAGGAGTTTTTCGGCCCGGTGATCACCGCGCAGAAGTTCACCGACGAGGCAGAGGCGCTCGCCTGGGCGAACGACGTGCAGTATGGCCTTGCCTCCTCGGTCTGGACCAGGGACCACGCCACCGCGATGCGTACGGCCAAACGGCTCTCCTTCGGCTGCGTCTGGATCAACACGCACATTCCGCTCGTCGCCGAGATGCCGCACGGCGGGTTCAAACACTCCGGTTACGGCAAGGACCTCTCGATGTACGGGCTCGAGGACTACACCCGGATCAAACACGTGATGAGCTATATCGGCTGACGCACGAGTCCGGGGTGGACAGGGCCGCCCTGTCAACGGATGATCGTGGTGGAGGACACCATGGAGATTCTGCAGGTTGCCCAGCACGCCGACGACCTCGACCGGGCGTCGGCCTTCTATGAGCTCCTACTCGGGGGCCCGCCGGCCGCAAGGTTCGATCCCCCCGGCCTGCTCTTCTTCAACGTGGGCCGGTCCCGTCTGCTGCTCGAGCGGGCGGCGGCCTCCGCCCTCGTCTACCTGCAGGTCGACGATGTGGCGGCGGCGGTCGAGCGCCTCCGCGGGCTGCAGGTGGAGATCGTCGACCCGCCGCACATCATCTTCAGCCACACCGATGACTCGCTCGGTCCGGCCGGCACCGACGAGTGGCTGGCATTCATCCGAGACAGCGAGGGCAACACGGTCGGGCTGATCAGCCACGAGCCGCGCCACGACCCGTAGCCGTCGATCCGGCCGGGTCTCGACGAGCTCGACCACCACGCTCGCCCGCCGTGCGCGGGTTCAACACGCCGAAGAAAGTAAATCATTCGGTTCTATACCTTTTGGTGTTCCCGGTCCAGTATGTTGAGCACACACAGTGAGGTGTCGCGGCCAGGTGGGTGGTCGCTCGTCCCTCCGGCTTGATCGGAAAGGTCATCATGAACGACAACCCGTCCCCGCAGAAGGGGCTCGGCGACAGCGAGCACCTCAAAGCCCTCGGCTACGAGAACTCCTTCCATCGCTCCATGGGCCTCTGGGCCAACTTCGCCCTCGGCTTCACCTACCTCTCGCCGCTCGTCGGCGTGTATTCGCTGTTCGCGCTCGCCCTGAGCACGGGCGGGCCGCCCTCGATCTTCTGGCTGATCATCGTCGGCAGCGGCCAGTTGCTGGTCGCGCTCGTCTTCGGTGAGGTCGTCTCGCAGTACCCGATCGCCGGCGGGATCTACCCCTGGACCCGCAGGCTCTGGGGCAAGCGCTACGCCTGGATGGCGGCCTGGGTCTACGTCTGGGCGATGATCGTGACCATCACCGCTGTCGCCGAGTTCGGCACCGGCTTCCTCGCCAATCTGATCAACGCCCCGGTGACCAACGAGGTCACCCTGGGACTGTCGGTGCTCTTCCTTGTTGTCGCCTTCGGCTTGAACTTCTCCGGCACGAAGACCCTGGGCCGGGTGGCCCGGATCGGGCTTGCCGCCGAACTCGTGGGCGTCGTCGGGCTCGGCCTCTACCTCTTGATCTTCCAACGGAAGCAGGAGTTCAGCGCCTTCTTCGACAGCATGGGCGTGCAGGGCAACGGAAGTTACGCCGCCGCATTCCTCGGCGCGGCCCTCGCCGGGCTTTTCCTGTTCTACGGCTTCGAGGCCTGCGGAGACGTGGCGGAGGAGGTCGAGAACCCGGCCAGGGGCATCCCGCGCGCGATGATCCTGACCATCCTCGTCGGCGGGGTCTCCGCACTGTTCTCGTTCGGCGGCTACGTCCTGGCCGCCCCCGACCTTCAGGCCATCGTGAACGGGAAGGACATCGACCCGATCCCCGCGATCCTCGACGCCTCGCTCGGCTCGGTCGGCGCGAAGATCTTCCTCGTGGTCGCGCTCACCGCCTTCCTGTCCTGCGTGTTGAGCCTGCAGGCTGCCGCCAGCCGGCTCCTCTTCTCCTTCGCGCGGGACGGAATGCTCCCCGGCCACACCTGGCTCTCCCGGGTGTCAACCCGCACCGCGGTACCGGTGAACGCCCTGATCGTGGCCTGCACGATCCCTCTGCTGCTCTGCCTCCTGATCTACGTGGGCGGCACCACCCTGCTGGTCAGGATCACGGCATTCGCGGTGATCGGCATCTACGTGGCATTCCAGGCAGTGGTGCTCGCCGCCCTTCGGCAGCGGATCAAGGGCTGGCGTCCCGCCGGGCCGTTCAACCTGGGCCGGTTCGGCCTCGTGATCAACGTGATCGCCCTTGCCTATGGGATCTTCGCGATGGTGCTGCTGGCCAGGCCGGGCACGACCGGGGTGTTCCTCGACGACTGGATCGTGCTGATCGGACTCTTCGTCGTGATGGGCAGCGGGCTGCTCTACCTGTTGATCGCCAAGCCGCACAGTGCCTCGCACCAGCCGGAGGGCGACGCGATCGCCGTGGCCGCGATGCTTCGCGCCCACCCCGACAACGCGCGGTCGACATCCGTCACCCACTGAACAGAGCGTTCCGAACGAACGAAGGGCCCGTCTCGCGACGGGCCCTTCGTGGTGGTGCAGTTGCCTAGATGCTGTTCACATCGAGCGGGATGCCGGGGCCGAACGTTGTCGACACGGCGCCCTTCATGATGTAACGGCCCTTCGACGAGCTGGGCTTGAGGCGCACGATCTCCTCGAGCGCTGCGGCGATGTTCTCATTGAGCTGCTCGGCACTGAAGGATGCCTTGCCGACGACGAACTGCACGTTGGCGTGCTTGTCAACGCGGAATTCAATCTTTCCGCCCTTGATGTCGGACACGGCCTTCGCGACGTCGGGCGTCACGGTGCCGGTCTTCGGGTTCGGCATGAGGCCACGCGGGCCGAGCACCTTTCCGAGACGGCCCACCTTGCCCATGAGCTCCGGGGTCGAGACGGCGGAGTCGAACGAGGTGTAGCCGGCGGCCACCTTTTCGATGAGCTCGTCGCCACCAACCTCGTCGGCGCCGGCTGCGATTGCAGCGTCGGCGGCCGGGCCGGTTGCGAAGACGATGACGCGGGCGGTGCGGCCGGTTCCGTGAGGAAGAATAACGGTTCCACGCACCATCTGGTCCGCCTTGCGCGGGTCGACGCCGAGCTTGAGGGCAACCTCAACGGTCGAGTTGAAGTTCGCCGAACCGGTCTCGCGGGCCAGCGTGACGGCCTCAACGGGGGTGTAGAACTTGTCGGCTTCGATCTTTTCGGCCGCGGCCCGGTAGGCTTTTGACTTCTGTGCCATTTGAATCTCCTGTACAAAAATTTGAGAGTGTGGTGCGAGCCTGGCTGGCTCTTCCACGAACTGCTGGGTGGCGGGATGCCGGGGGTTTAGGCTCAGGCCTCAACCGTGATGCCCATGGAGCGGGCGGTGCCGGCGATGATCTTCGACGCGGCGTCGAGGTCGTTGGCGTTGAGGTCAACCATCTTCGCTTCGGCGATCTCGCGGACCTGGGCCTTGGTGAGCTTCGCAACCTTGACGGTGTGCGGGGTGCCACTGCCCTTGGCCACGCCGGCAGCCTTCTTGATGAGCTCCGCCGCGGGCGGGGTCTTCAGGATGAAAGTGAATGAACGGTCGTCGTAGACGGTGATTTCCACCGGGATGACGTTGCCGCGCTGGGATTCCGTCTGGGCGTTGTAGGCCTTGCAGAATTCCATGATGTTGACGCCGTGCTGACCAAGCGCCGGCCCGATGGGCGGTGCGGGGTTGGCGGCGCCGGCCTTGATCTGCAGCTTGATCAGACCAGTTACCTTCTTCTTCGGTGCCATTGTTCTTCCTTCTTTATGATGACGAGCAGCCGCGAGGGCCGCTCTCCCGGTGGCCCGGACGGGCCCCGGTGAACTGGAAACTTTTTAGAGCTTGGTGACCTGGTCGAAGCTGAGCTCGACCGGGGTCTCGCGCTCGAACAGGGACACCAGCACGATGAGCTTGCCGCTCTCCGCCTTGATCTCACTGATTGATCCGGGCAGGCCCGCGAAGGAGCCTTCCTTGATCGTGATGGTCTCGCCGATCTCATAGTCGATCTCGGCAGGGAGGGCGCGGGTCGGAACCTTGCCACCGTGGCCGCCGCCGGACTTCGCTGTGGGGACTTCCTGAATCTCGACGAGGCTCTTCAGCATGCCGAAAGCCTCTTCGAAGCGGAGCGGGGTCGGGTTGTGGGCGTTGCCGACGAAGCCGGTGACGCCGGGGGTGTGCCGAACCACGGACCAGCTGTCTTCGTTGAGGTCCATCCGCACCAGCACGTAGCCGGGGATGCGCACGCGAGTGACCATCTTGCGTTGGCCGTTCTTGATCTCGACGACGTCTTCCATCGGAACCTCGACCTGGTAGATGAAATCTTCCATGGCCATCGACTGCTTGCGGTTCTCGATGTTCGACTTCACGCGGCGTTCGAAGCCGGCGTAGGAGTGGATGACGAACCACTTGCCCGGCTGGAAGCGCAGTTCCTTGCGGAACTCCGCGTACGGGTCCTCGTCGACGGCTTCCTCGGCCTCGGCGGCCTCGGTTGCCTCTTCGTCCTGCACGGCCTCGGCGGACGCATCCGCTTCGTCGTCGGAGTCGATGTCGAGGGCGTCGTCGACGAGTGCGTCGGCCTCGGGGTCGACCGATTCGGCGAGCGCGTCGAGCGCGGCGTCGAGGTTGTCTTCGACGCCGACGTTCGGGTCGAACACGTGCACGGCTGCCTGCTCGGCGGCCTCGACGGAGTCTTCTTCGGCGGCGAGGGTGTTGCCCTCCTGCGCCTCGTCTTCGTCTGAGGACTGTTCGGCGGCGGTGGCCCAGTCGACATCGTCGTGATTCGTCTCAGTCACTAAATCTCAATCCTTATCTATTGCCTGGGCACGAAAGCGTGACCCGTTCAGCGTTGCCATGAATCCTTGCGGGAGCCGCCTGGGCGGCATCCGTTCAGCCGCTTGGCGTTCCGAACACATATGTCACGACGAGCGCGAACACCCAGTCGAGTGCGGAAACCAGGGCCATCATGATCACCACGAAGACCAGCACGACACCCGTGTAGCTCAGGAGTTCCTTGCGGGTCGGCGTGACGACCTTGCGGAGCTCAGCCATGACCTGCTTGATGAACAGGGTCATCCGAGCGAACGGGCTGCGCTTGGAATCGCGCGCCATTCTCGCGCTTGCGACGATTTCCTCACTGGGTTCGTCGACAACTTTTCGGGCCACCTGTTCACACCTTTCATGGGCCGACGGAATGCCACCGACTTGCAGGGCGGACAGGACTCGAACCTGCAACCTGCGGTTTTGGAGACCGCTGCTCTACCAATTGAGCCACCACCCTATGGAGAGAATCCTGAGCGCCAGTTCCTGTCACGGCTTTTGGACGAGTCCGAACGGACACATCGAAAAGGGCGCAAAAAAGGATGGCAGAATTCAACTACCTCGATCAAGTCTAGGTCACTCCGGGACGAGAGTAAAGCCGGGGCCCCCGGGGTGCCGGCCGGTGGCGAGAATCACGCCCCCGCACCTTCGCCGGGGTGGCCTGCCCCCGTATGCTCGAAGCGTGGCTCACGAACTCAAGCGAATCTCTACCCGAATCGGCTCCATCGCGGAGTCGGCGACCCTCAAGGTGGACGGCAAGGCCAAGGCGCTGCAGGCGGCCGGCCGGCCGGTGATCAGTTTCGCCGCGGGCGAGCCTGACTTCCCCACGCCTCCGCACATCGTCGAGGCGGCGCTCCTCGCGGTGCGGGACCCGAAGAACCACCGATACACCCCCGCGGCCGGGCTGCCTGACCTGCGCGAGGCCATCGCAGCCAAGACCCTCCGAGACAGCGGCCTGGCAATCTCGCCCAGTCAGGTGGTCGTCACCAACGGCGGCAAGCAGGCGGTCTACCAGGCCTTCGCCACGCTGCTCGACCCGGGCGACGAGGTCATCGTTCCCACGCCCTACTGGACCACCTACCCCGAGGCGATCCGCCTGGCCGGCGGCGTACAGGTCGACGTCTTCGCCGGCGCCGACCAGGACTATCTCGTCACGGTCGAGCAGCTTGAGGCCGCGCGCACCCCGCGCACCAAGGTGCTGCTCTTCGTGTCGCCGTCCAACCCCACCGGCGCGGTCTACTCCCCTGAGCAGACGAAGGCCATCGGCGAGTGGGCCGAGGAACACGGCCTGTGGATCATCAGTGATGAGATCTACCAGAACCTCACCTACCCCGCGACGGGCTCAGGACAAGCGACGGCCCAGCGGGCCGTGTCGATCGTGGAGGCCGTGCCTGCACTGGCAGACCGCACCATCCTGGTCAACGGCGTCGCCAAGACCTACGCGATGACCGGCTGGAGGCTCGGCTGGATGGTGGGCCCGCAGGATGCCATGACAGCCGCCGCCAACCTGCAGTCGCACCTCTCCTCGAACGTGTCGAACATCTCCCAGCGCGCCGGCATCGCCGCCCTCACCGGTCCGCAGGATGCCGCACTCGCCATGCGGGATGCCTTCGACCGTCGCCGCAAGGTCATCGTCGCCGAACTGAACAAAATCCCCGGCATGGTGACCCCAACGCCGCAGGGCGCGTTCTACGTCTACCCTGACGTCACCGGCCTGCTCGGCCGCACCTGGCGCGGCGTCACACCGACGACGTCGCTCGAGCTCGCCGACCTCATCCTCGACCAGGTCGAGGTGGCCGCGGTTCCCGGCGAGGCATTCGGCCCGAGCGGCTACCTACGTTTCTCGTGCGCGCTCGGTGACGCCCAACTCCTCGAGGGCGTCCAGCGCCTCCAGCACCTCTTCTCCTAGCCCCCGCTCCCCTCCCGCCACCCTCGGCTCCCGCCACCTCCCCCCACCGCCGCCTCCCCCCACCGCGCTCGCCTCAAGTCGCCCCGGCGAGGGGCGAGAGTGCACTTTTCGCCCCCTCCGGACCGTGAGGGGGCGAAAAGTGCACTCTCGCGGCTGAGGGGCGCGGGGCATCCGTCGACCGGTGGATGCGCGGTTGGGCAGGCGGTGCTTTCGCGGGCCGGTCAGGAGTGGGACCCTACTGGTATGGAATCCTCATCCCCGGTCGTGCGTGTGCGCGACCTGCACAAGTCCTACGGAAGTTTTGAGGCCCTCGGCGGCATCAGCTTCGACATCAGTGCCGGCGAGACATTCGCGCTGCTCGGCCCAAACGGGGCCGGCAAGAGCACCGCGATCGAGATCCTCGAGGGCTACCGCGACCGCAGTTCCGGCGAGGTGAGCGTGCTCGGCGTCGACCCCCAACGGGCCGGCCGGGCCTGGAAGGCCCGCCTCGGGATCGTGCTCCAGTCCACCGGCGAGAGCGGCAACGTCACCGTGACCGAGCAGCTCAACCACTTCGCGGGGCTCTACCCGAACCCGCGCCGGGTCTCCGAGGTGATCGACGCGGTCGGCCTCGCGTCGAAGGCGAAGACCCGCATCAGCAGGCTGTCCGGCGGGCAGCGACGCCGCGTGGATGTTGCCCTCGGCATCATCGGCCGGCCGGAGCTTCTATTCCTGGACGAACCGACCACGGGCTTCGACCCCGAGGCACGGCACCAGTTCTGGGACCTGGTGCGCCGGCTCAAGGCGGAGGGCACGACCATCCTGCTCACCACCCACTACCTCGACGAGGCGGCCCAACTGGGCGACCGCGCCGGGGTGATCAACGACGGCCGGCTCATCGACATCGGCACCATCGCCGAGATCGGCGGAGCGGAGGCCCGGGTGCCGCTGGTGCGCTGGCGGGATGCCGGCGGGGCACTGCACGAGGTGCGCACAGAGGAGCCGGCCCGCATCGTGGCCGGGCTGGCCGCAGCCGGCGGGGAACCGGCCGACCTCGAAGTGATCCGGCCGAGCCTGGAAGCCGTCTACCTGGGCCTCGTCCGCGACCACCGCACGAACGGAAACGCAGACAACAACGAAAACGGGAACAGCACCACCGCCGGCCCTGTGGGCGCCACCAGCGATGAGGAGGTGCTCGCATGAGCGCCGGTAGCGCCACCGCCGGCGACCGCACCACCACCACCGGCGACCAGTCTCTCGGCGGGCTGGGCGGCATCCTGCGACTCGGCGCGTCCCGGGTGATCTACGAGACCCGGGTCTACTTCCGCAGCCCCGACAGCGTCTTCTTCACCTTCCTGTTCCCGTTCATCATGCTCGGCATCTTCACTGCGGCGTTCGGCGCGGCAGGGAACATCGGCACGAACCCCGACGGCACCGGCGGCATCACCGTCGGCGCGTACTACCTGCCGGGGATGCTGGCCGCGGGAATGCTGCTGTCGGGAGTGCAGAACCTCGCCGTCGACATCGCCGGGGAGAAGAGCGACGGCACCCTGAAACGGCTCGGCGGAACCCCCCTCTCGCCGCTGAGCTACTTCATGGGCAAGATCGGCGAGGTGCTGGTGACCGCGACGATCCAGGCGGCGCTGCTGATCCTGGTTGCCCGGTTCGCGCTCGGCATCGACCTGCCGACCGAACCGGGCAAGTGGCTGACCTTCGCCTGGGTCTTCCTGTTCGGCGTGATCACCTGCGCCTTCCTCGGCATTGCGCTCTCGGCCCTTCCCCGCTCCGGCAAGAGCGCCACCGCCGTGGTGATCCCGATCGTGCTGATCCTCCAGTTCATCTCAGGCGTCTACCTGCAGTTCTACGTGTTGCCGGAGTGGATGCAGAACGTGGCCGGCCTGTTCCCGCTCAAGTGGATGGCACAGGGCATGCGCGGGGTGTTCCTGCCCGAGAGCTTCGCCGCACTGGAGCAGTCCGGCACGTGGGACTTCCCGTTGGTAGCGCTCAACCTGGGCATCTGGCTCGCGGTCGGGCTTGTGCTCAGCCGGGTGACGTTCCGGTGGATCCGGAAGGACACCTGAGCGCTCCGGACCGTACTGAGGGGCAGCCGCCCGACAGAGCAAAGTGACTCGCGGCGCACCTTCGGGAACCCGGCGCGGGGTAGAACGTGCGCCCGCTTCCCCACCCTGCGCCGCGAGCAGGATTTGGCGCGACGACGATCCGGGGGCTACAGAGCGGGCGGGCTAGAGGCTCAGGCCGACGAGCATCGGCTCCGGCTGCAGGATCACGCCGAATTCCGACTGCACCCGGCCCTGCACGAAGCGGGCGAGCTGGCCGATCTCGTCCGCGGTCGCCCCGCCGGTGTTGGTGAGCGCGAGGGTGTGCTTGCTGGAGATCGCCGCACGCGACCCCGGCAGTCGGAAGCCGCGCGAGATCCCGGAGTTCTCGATCAGCCAGGCGGCGCTGAGCTTGACGAGCCGCACAGGCGTGGCATCCTCGATCGGACCGACCCCGTAGTACTCGTCGAGAGGGATGACCCTGTCGGGCAGCTCTGGGTCGGAGAGCGGCCAGCGAGGCGCCGCATCCGGCATCGTGCGTGAGAAGGCCAGCGAGACGATCGGGTTGGTGAAAAACGACCCGGCACTGTTCGTGTCGGGGTCGCCGGCGTCGAGCACCATCCCCTTGGCGCCGCGCAGGGCAAGCACGGATGCCCGCAGCACGCCCAGCGGAACCCGGTCGCCGACCTGCACTCCCAGCGCCCCCGCCAGCTGCGGGTAGGCGACCGGCTGGCTGAGTGCACTGCCGAGCACGGATGCCTCGGCCTGCGTGTCGTGCAGCTCCAGTTCGACCACGAGAACGAGGCCGCGCCGCCCCTGCTTGAGCGCGGAGGTTCGGTAGCCGAGCTCGAGCTCGGCCGCCTCTATCCGGTGGCGAATGCCGGTCTCGTAGTCGAGGAAGTCGATCGCGACCAGGCTGTCGGAGAGCTCCTGGCCGTAGGCGCCGATGTTCTGCACCGGGGCGGCCCCCGTCGAACCGGGGATGCCGGAGAGCGCCTCAAGGCCCGACCAGCCGCGCGCGACCGTGTGGGCGACGAGGTCGTCCCACGACTCGCCGGCCTGAACGCGCAGCCGCACCCGGTCCGCCGCCACGGCGTTGCCCACGCCGGGCTCCAGCACCGTCACGCCACGGGTGAGCACCCGGATCACGGTGCCGTCGAAACCGTCGTCGGAGACGACCGTGTTCGAGCCGCCGCCGAGCAGCATCCACTCGTCCCCGGAGCCCCACGTTGTGAGGGCGGCATCGACGAGCTCCTGCTCGGTGGCCGGGGAGAGCAGTCGCGCCGGCAACCCCCCCACGCGCATGGTCGTCAGGTCGGCGAACCGCGGAAGCGGCCCGGCGAGACCTCCGGAATCAGGCACGGAATCAGGCACGGAATCAGGCCTCGCTGAGCGGCGCGGCGGCCAGGCGGACGCGCGCCTGCGCCTTGCCGAGCACGGTTGTCTCGTTGAACGTCGCGGTGAGATCGATGCGCACGATGCCGGCATCCGCGTCGATCGCGCCGACCTTGGCGACAAGCGTCACGACTGCGCCGTCGGCCGGGTCAATGAGCACCGGACGGGTGAAGCGCACCTGGTAGTCGACGATGCGGCCGGGGTCGCCCGCCCAATCAACGACCGGCTGCACGGCGAAGCCCATCGTGAGCATGCCGTGCGCGAGCACGCCGGGCAGCCCGACGGAGACGGCCGCATCGTCGCGGTAGTGGATGGGGTTGAAGTCCCCGGATGCCCCGGCGTAGCGCACGAGGGAATCGCGCGTCAGCGGGAAGCTCGCTTCGGCGACGACGGCGCCGACGACCAGGTCTTCGAGGCAGGGCGTGGCACTGATGATGCTCATTCGTCTCCCCTGACGACAAGGGTGGAGGTCGCGGTCACGACGTGGGCGCCGGTCGCGTCGACGACGCGGGACTCGGCCGTCACCATCGAGTGGCCGCCGAGGCTTTTCACGCTCGCCACGGTCAACGTGGCCGTGAGCTCGTCGCCGGCGACGATCGGGCGGCTGAAGCTGAACCGCTGGTCGCCGTGGACAACCCGGCTGAAGTCGATGCCGGCATCCGGTTCTGCCAGCAGTTGGGCCAGGGTTGCCTCCTGCACGACCACCGCGAACGTGGGCGGGGCGACGACGTCCGCGTAGCCGGCTGCGCGCGCGGCCTCCGGGTCGTGGTTGATCGGGTTGGTCGCGAAGACGGCGCGCGCGAACTCGCGCACCTTCTCCCGGCCGACGAGATAGGGGGCGACCGGCGGGAAGACCCGGCCCTGCAGTTCGGGGTTGACAGACACAGGAGGAGTTTACCGGTCGCGGGGGGAAGCGGTCCGATCGGGCAGACTGGGGGATGTGAAACTCGCACGCGTACGCCTGGCCGACCCCGAGGTCGCCCCTCTCCTCGCCGATCTCAGCCGCGAGTACGAGGAACGCTATGGTGACGGCGACTCGGTGCACGACGTGGAGGCTGACGCCTTCGATCCGCCGGACGGCGGGTTCATTGTGCTGCTCGACGGCGCGAACACCGTGGCCGGCGGCGGCATCCGTCGCCTCGGCGAGGCTACCTGTGAGGTCAAACGAATGTGGACCAATCCCGGCTACCGGCGGGCCGGCCACGCGTCCACGGTGCTCGCGGCCCTCGAGGAGCTGGCCCGCGAACTCGGCTACCGGCACGTGCGGCTGGAGACCGGCTACGCCCAGCCGGAGGCGCTCGCGCTCTACCGCCGCCTCGGCTACCGGGAGATCGGCAACTACGGCATCTACGACCGGGCAACCGGGTTCGAACGGTCCTTTCCGAGCGGAGACGCGGCCCCCTGAGCCGCAACCGCCCCAGCCCCCTGAACCCGGCATTGGCCTGCACCCCGCGCGCTTGGTAGTTTTGGCAGTGCCATGCATAACAAATTAGATCCCCACCCCGACCTTCCCATCGACCTGCCGACGGCGGAGCGTATCCACGCGGCCGTCGAGCACTATGGCGAACAAACGGTGATCGACAACTCCATCGCACTGCTCCGCGCCAAGAACGCGGGCAAGGACTACCTGCTCTACGCCGGCGGACGCCACGCCCTGGGCATCCTCGAGGGCGCCCCCGCCCTGTACTGGCCGGAGTTGTGGGGCGCCCGCGCCCTGCTCTACGTCTGGAGCGAGGCCGCCGCGCCCTATGTCGTGGTCGGCCTGAACAACCAGGCCTGGCGGGTGCGCGAGATGTGCGCGCGGGTGATCCTGCTGCGCGACCTCCAGGTTGCCCCCAAGCTCGTGCGCCTCACCACCGACGAGGTGCCGCGCGTGCGCGCCGCCGCCCTGCACGCTCTCGCCGCGCAGGGCACCGCCGACCACCTCGCCACGATCGTGCAGCGCCTGCGCGACCCTGACAAAGAGGTTCGTCGCGCCGCCCAGCAGGCCAGGGACGTGCTCTCCGGTCGCTGGAACCTACCGAAGGACCAGAGCCAGGGCGTCGAACAGACCCACGGCACCCGGCACACGCATGACGACGGCGAGTAGCATCGCCCCTGCCCGGATGCCGCATCCGGGCAGGGGCGGGCTGCCGGGCTTTCGTGGGCTGCCGGGCTTTCGTGGGCTGCCGGGCTTTCGTGGGCTGCCGGGCTTTCGTGGGCTGCCGGGCTTTCGTGGGGTGAGGGGATCCTAATGTTCCAGCGTTACGTCGCGATCGGCGACAGTTTCACCGAGGGTGTCGGCGACGAGTTGCAGGGCGGCCAGCTTCGCGGCTGGGCCGACCTGGTCGCGCTCGGCCTCGCCGCGGCATCCGATGCCCCGGTCTCCTACGCGAACCTCGCCGTGCGCGGGCGTCTGCTCGGCCCGATCGTGGCCGAGCAGCTGGAACCGGCCCTGGCCCAGACCCCCGACCTGCTGTCCCTCTGCGGCGGCGGCAACGATCTGATGCGGCCGCGGGTCGAGATTTCGTACGTCATCGACCTGATGGGCCAGGTCGTCGAGCGCGCCCTCGACAGCGGCGCGCATGTGCTCGTGCTCAGCGGCGGGAACCCGTCACGGCACCTGCCGATGGGAGCGGTCATGCAGCGGCGCGGCGACCGGCTTGCCGAGGCCGCCCACGACGCGTTCGTGCGCCCGGGGGTCACCCTGGTCGACAATTGGGCAGACGCGCTACTCGCCGAAGGTCGTTTCTGGTCGGTCGACAAGCTGCACCTGAATGCCCTCGGGCACACGCGGGTCGCCTCCAACGTGCTGGACGCGCTCGGCGTGCCTGTGCCCGCCAAATGGGACGAGGTCGAGGCCGCCGCCGCCGAGCGGGTGCAGAGCACCGCCGCGTACTACCGCGAATACGTGCTGCCGTGGATCGGGCGCCGCCTCACCGGACGCTCGTCCGGCGACGGACGGCCGCCGAAGCGACCCACTCTCGAGCTCGTCGACGCCTGAGTTGCCTGCGCGGCCCACGCACCTCCCTGAGGTTCGCACCCGGACCGCTCGTCGGCGGACCCGCTCGATGCGCTCCCTCCGGCCACGGTGACACCGCTCCCGACCCCGACGGCGCCTCCCGCTGAACGCGCCAAGCGGACACGCCGATCAGAACAGACCCCCGACGACGTCGTCCCCACCACCGAGACCAGGACCGAAGCCAGGTGTGACACCCTGACGGCCGCCGTGGAAGAGGACGCGGGGTGCCCGGGACGGGCCGGGCCGCGCGGGGTCCCCACCCCGACGACCGGCCTGCAGGTTCCCGCGTCGACCACGGAGCTGGAACGGCGCGGGCATGTGCAGGCGGTCGGTCAGCACTGGCCTGTGTCCCGGAAGATCTCCATCGGCAACAGCAACGTCCGGGTCCGAAAGGCCCTGGCGACGGCGATGGGTCCCGCGGTGTTCGCCCGTCACGGCGGCACCGGGGGCCTCGGCTGGGACAACACCGACACCCGCGGCACCCTGTGTTGGCACACCGAGACCGACCCCCCAAAACCAGTGCCGGCACCCCACCGCGCCACCTACGACACCCGCTCCGCCAAAGCAGTCTCGGCACTGGTCGACACCGGCACCAACGAGCACTCTGGACTCACTCAAGCCGCGCGCCGGATTCGCCCGGTGCCGCGACCGGAACGAACACCGCAAACCCCACACCGGACCGGCACCGATCAAAGAAAGGCGCAATCAGGCAGCGGTCGAATCCTCCGGCCCGCGCAGGAGCAGCCATGTGATTTCTGAGATGTCGAGACTGCAAGCTGCACTGGACTTCGTCGACGACTTCGAGGGTGACGATCTCGACCGTTCCCGATGGCTTCCGACGTACCTTCCCCAGTGGAGTAGCCGCGCGCCTTCCGCGGCGTGCTCCGAGCAACGGAATGGCAGGTTCCGATTGCTGATCGAGTCGGACCAGCCTCCATGGTCAACGGAACACAATGGCGGCCTGCGGGTGTCCAATCTCCGGACTGGGGTGTTCTCCGGACCCGTCGGCAGCGACATCGGCCAACATCATTTCGCGTCAGGGTTGCGGGTCAGCGAGGCCCAACATGAGCAGCGTCTCTACACGCCGCTGTCCGGCATCATCGAAGCGCGGTTCGCCGCGAACGCTGATCCGAATTGCTTGGTCGCGTTGTGGATGATCGGCTTCGAAGACCAGCCCGACCGATCGGCGGAGATCTGCGTCTTCGAGATCTTTGGGCGCGAGGTCGCCGCTGACACTGCCATCGTCGGAATGGGGCTGCATCCGTTCGGTGGCGAGCGCATCCGTGACGATTTTGCGAAGATCCCCTCCATGGATGCCACTGAGCTCCACGGCTCGAGGGCGAGGAGTAATCAGCCTCTACCGCACCGCATGCGCGTGCACGGAGAAGCCGCCCCGCAACCCGCCCTACTGGGTATGATGCCAGCAACCCGATCGCACCAACGCACCAAGGCAAACCCGCCGAACCGCCGAAATTATAGGGGCACTATGACTGAGACGCGCACGATCCCCGAGCTCGTCACCACGATCAACGAAGCCGTCGCCATCCTCGGCCCGGCACTCACGACCCTCGCCTCACGGTTAGGTGTCGAGCCCCCGACCGCGAGCGAGCGCCTCGCCGCAGCCAATGAACGATGGCGCGCAGAAGTCCAGGTCGAGAGCTTCCGCAGGTGGCTCGCCGACCAGACAGCACGGACCGAGGCCGCCGCGTCCGACGAGGCCCCCTTCGAAAGTGACACGCCACTCGCTGCCACCGAGCGCCAAGAACGCGACGCCCGGGGGCTTGCAGCAGCCAAACCTGGTCCGACTGGCAGCGTCTTGGTGTCCCCGTTCTCAGACGTCGTCCACGATAGTCTCATCGAGGCCGCGCAGGCCGTGCGGGCCGCCCAGCAGGCCGCGACCGAAGCCCTCCGCGCCCGGACTCCTGCCGCGAGCGAACCTGACGTCCTCACATTCCGGTCCACGCTCAGAGTGGCCTCCGGGGCACTTAATACGGCCGATATCTCTGGGGAGATAGGGGCAGCCGCCGTCAAAGCGCTGACCAGCATCCCCCGCGCCAACCTGACCACCCTGAACATCACCCTCGTCCCCATCAATACCGTCAACGGAGACAGCTTCGAGGTCGTCGCCACGATCAGCCCCACGCCCATATTCCCCATTGAAATCATCAACGGGGACTGAACAACACCAGACACAAGCGCCCCCTGACACCCCAACCGTCTGCGTGCCCGAGCAACTTCGTTTCCGGGCGCCGGAAAGGGGATCCCTCAGCGTGCGAAGTCCGGGTTGATGGGCTCGGGACCAATTGGCGCTCTCGTCGAACTACGTCGAACACCTCCCCACTGGCGAAGGCCGCGTCCTGTGGCGCCGTCTTCACCAGAGCTGCTGGGCACTCATCACGAATGCCCCCATCCCCTAATGGTGTGGCTCCCAGGCGAAGGTGCAGACACGGCGGATCAGAACACAGAGCCGCAGATCCGGAAACGTCAAACCGTCGGCTGCGAACGGATCTACCGCGACCCAGGAAACAGCGGGACCAAGATCAGTCGTCCCGAACTAGACAAAATGCTCGACCGCCTCAGCCGAGGCGACCAGGTCGCGGTGGGGAAACTGGACAGGTTGGGACGCAACACCCGTCACCTGCTGGCACTGCTGAACGGCTTCACAGACCGTGGCATCAAGTTCCGCTCCCTGCGCGACGGCATTGCCACCGACCCGGACAGCGAACTGGGCGGCGCCATGGCCCGGGCCATGGTCACCATCATGTCCGCGTTCGCCCAGCTCGAACGTGACCAACTCTCCGAACGAACTCGCGCCGGCATGGCCGTGGCGGCCTCCCACGGGCCCAAAGCAGGACGGCGCGAAATCACCATGGCAGCGTCAAACGCGCCCATGATCTGAAAGCCCAGTGCCGCGACGGAATGTAGCGGCGATGAGACGTCTTGCTTCCCTAGGGTCTCGCGACGAGAGCATCGGCCAGCTCGGGGTTCGCAGCGTCGTGTGTGGGCACAATGATGTGACAGATCTCGGCGTCCATGCAATGCGCGGGATCGAGCTGCTGACCACGGCTGATGAGGCCCTCCAGTTCTCTTTCCAGGGCGGCGAGCTCCTCTTGACGTGTCCGAACCTCGATGAGCTTGGTTGAAAGCAGCTCACGGACGTGGGTGCAGGGCTTGACACCTTCACTGCGTAGTTCGAGTATGGCGGCGATTTCTAGCAGGGTGAGCCCCGCACCTTGTCCGCTGCGGATGAACTGGAGTCGGCTGAGGATCGCGGCGTCATAGGTACGGTAGTCGTTCGGGTCCCGCCGAGGTCGAGGAAGCAGACCACTGCGCTCGTAGAAGCGAATGGTCTGGGTGGACAGACCCACCGCTGAAGCCACTTCTCCGATACGCATGCCCTCATGTTACGCGCTTGACCTTATAGCTCAGATCAAGGTTTACAGTGACTTCTATGGATGTAACACTTCTCTACTTCACTGCGTGCCCGAACTGGAAGGTCGCGGACGAGCGATTGAACCTGCTTACGAGCGAACGTCCTGAAATCAAGGTGAGGCACGAGTTGGTCGAAACACCCGAGCAGGCAGACCGCGTCGGCTTTCTCGGCTCCCCGAGCATCCACGTAGACGGCGTCGATGTGTTCGCCGAGCCCGGTTCGCAGGCGGGGTTGACCTGCCGTCGGTACCCGACACCGAACGGGTACGAGGGTGCACCGACGCTTGAGCAACTACGCACGGTCCTCGCCGGTGTATAACCGGGTCACCAGCGGTGCGCCGATTTCTTCCGCAGAACCGCTCGTGGGCGGGACTTACGATCTGATCGTCATCGGCGCTGGCATGGCTGGCAACGCCGCCGCAAACAAGTGTGCCGCCAATGGCTGGCGAGTCGCCATCGTGGACTCCCTTCCCTACGGCGGGACGTGCGCGTTGCGGGGCTGTGACCCCAAGAAGATTCTGCGTCGTGGCGCTGAGATCATCGACAGCGCCCGCCTCATGAGAGGCAAGGGCATCGATGATGCAGGGCTGGCGATGAACTGGTCGGACATCATGACGCACAAGCACGGCTTCACCGACCTCGTCCCCGAGCGCATGGAAGCTGGCCTCGACCGCGCCGGCATCGATACGCTCCACGGGCACGCACGATTCGTCGGAACACACCAGATCGATATCGACGGCACCCGGCATCAGGCCGAACGCTTCCTGATCGCGACCGGAGCGAGACCACGACCACTGGACTTCCCCGGTTGCGAGCACCTCATCGATAGCACCGAGTTCCTTCAACTTGATGTCCTGCCCGCGCGGATCCTGTTCGTTGGGGGCGGCTTTATCTCCTTCGAGTTCGCACACCTCGTCGCCCGCGCGGGAAGCACCGCGGTGATCATCGACCGCGGGGCACGCCCACTGAAGTGCTTCGACCCGGATCTCGTCGAACTACTGCTCGACCGCGGTCGTGAGGTCGGTATTGACCTGCGCCGCCGCACCCATATCGCGGCTGTCGAGCGGACCAACGAGACTTTCCAAGTCACCCTTGAACACGCCGGCGTCAACGAAATAGTAGAAGTCGACCTCGTGGTCCACGGCGCGGGACGGGTCTCCGACCTTGCCGCACTTGGCCTAGAAGCAGCCGGTGTGGAATGGAGCGATCGGGGGGTGCGTGTGAGAGGACACCTTCAGAGCACGTCGAACCCGGCAGTGTGGGCGGCCGGCGACTCCGCAGACACCGCCGGCATGCCTCTGACGCCAATCGCGGTCGCCGAAGCTACGGTTGCCGCGTCCAATATGATCAAGGGCACCACCATCACGCCTGACTACACCGGTATTCCAACCGCTGTCTTTACCATCCCCGAGCTCGTCCGCGTGGGCATGCTCGAATCCGAGGCCACCGAGCAGGGCATCGACCTAGAAATCCGCTACTCCGACACCAGCAGTTGGTACTCCAACTACCGGATCGGCGAGAGCACGGCCGCCGCCAAAATCCTCATCGACAGATCGAATGACCGCATCGTCGGGGCGCATCTGCTCGGGCCTGAATACGGCGAACTGGTCAACACCTTCGGCCTGGCCATCAAGCTCGGACTCACCACTCGCCAACTCAAGTCCGCCACAGCTGCATACCCGACCGTCGGATCTGACCTCAGCTCCATGCTCTAGAGCCTTTCACCAAGCTCATCAATTCTCTCGCGCACCGGCGACCATGCCTCTCTACAGCCCAACGATCTCGCCAAGAGACGATTCGAGGAGCAATTGCGTCTGAGCAAGGCCGTGAGTCCTGGGGCCATGGCGTCGAGCTGACGATCGAGATCCCGCTTGGCCCTCGAGATGGACACGTATCCGATGCCCGTGCCGCGACCGTACCGGAAATCGCATCCCTACCCGGCCTTCGAAAATTCCTCGTGAACCGAACCTGTGGAATACAAAAAGCGTCCGTTCAGAATTGTTGAGCCCGCTCCGGGGCGTTCCACTATGAAGAAAATGGAACCGCTTCGATCCGAGAACCAAATGTTCGGACCTACTCGGCTGGCCAGCCACGCCACCGGCTCCGGCTCCGGCTCCAGCTCCAGCTCCGGAAATCCGGCACTCCAGACGAGCGACCCGGCGTCAGACGACCGGCGGCACCCGCAGCAGGGCACCCTCCTCGCGGCAGGTGGCGGCCGCGATGCGCATGGCGTCGGCCAGCAGGCGCCGCCAGCCCGCGGCATCCGTGGGCACGCCCCTGGTCAGGAACGACTGAACGCTGGAGGCCAGGGTCGCGTCACCCGCGCCCATCGTGTCGACCACGGCACCGGGCAACGCTCTGATCGGTTCGTTCACGAGCAGGCCGTCATCGGTTTCTATCGTCGCCCCGTCGCGGCCGGCGGTCGCCAGCACGTGGTGGGTTCCGGCGGCTACGAGCCGTGCCCGCAGCTCGGCCAGGGTGCTGCCGTAGAGCAGCTCGGCGTCTTCGTCGCCGACCTTGGTCAGCAGGCTGCGGGCGGCGGCGCGCTCGAAGTTGCGCACGAACGCATCGCGGTCGGCGAGCATGCCGGCTCGCGGGTTCGGGTCGATCACCAGGCGCCCCTCCGGGCCCGTGACCGCGGCGAGGAGGGCATCCGTCTGGGCCGTGTCGTCGAACGGGAAGCAGCTGACGACAACCAGCCGTGCGGCGTCGAGGGCGGCGCGTTCCGCGGCGCCGAACTCGATCCGGCGCTTCCTCGCGGCCTCGTTGAACGCATACCGCGGCTCGCCGTCCGTGCGGTCCGAGGTGGCGCGGGAACTACCGTGCGGGCCAGGGGTGGCGACCAGGGTGACGTCGTGCGCGGCGAGGAAGTCACGGAGCACCGCACCGTCGGAGTCGTCGCCGACCATGGCGATCAGGGTCGTCGGAACGCCGAGCACGGCGAGGCCGACCGCCACGTTCAGGGCCGCGCCGCCGGGGAATTCGAGCAGGGAGTCTGCGTCGCGAAGTTCGTCGATGAGTGCGTCGCCGACGACGACAACACGGGTGGTTTCAGCCATTCGGTCTTATCTCCCCTGATCCGCGAGCAATCAGCTCGGTTGGCTCAGTGTAGGTTTCCCCGATGGTGCGTTCACAATCATCCCGTGCGAATCAGGTTGCCGGTCGGACCTGCCGGTTAGCGCTCCGCACAGCGACAGGGCCACCCGCGGCCGGGCGGACCTCTCGCGGGTGCGGACCTCGTTGGTGCCGACCCGGGGTCGTCGTCAGGTGCGGCGGCCCGAAATCGACCGGACCAGGAACATGATCACGGCGATGACGAGAAGCACGACGCCGACCCAGAGCAGGAATTGAAGGGATTGCACGAAACCGCCGGTGAGGAGAAGCACGACGGCCACGATTGCGACGATGACCAGTAACAGGTTCATGATTGCGACCTCACTTTGCATTACTGCCGAGGAACCTCCTCGGACACCGGCAGCTTAATCCCATCCGGGCAGTCCGGGCAGTGGCCGGCTCAGAAATCTCCGTGGCGCAACACGGCCATATCATCGATGGCGTCCGCGCCGGCGAGCATCCCGGCGACCAGCGAGGCGACCTTCAGGCCGGCGTTCGCGCCCTTGTCCGTGGGGACGCTCAACCATTTGTCAGCCAGCCGTTAGATCCCAATCCCGATCGGTGGATTCAGGATAAGGCAGTCCGGGCAGGCAGCGCACGTCGGGACGGCCGCTGACGTGCGCGATGCCCAGCTGATCGTCTGCGCGACGACCGCGCGCACTCCGCTCTTCGACGGCGCCCTGGTGCCGGTCGACTCCTGCACGCTCGCCGTCGGATCGCACGAACCCGACGCCCGAGAGCTGCCCTCGGTCCTCCTCGCCCGCGCGCAGATAGTCGTCGAGGACCCGTCGGTCGCCCTCAGGGAACGAGGAGACGTGCTCATCCCGATCGTGGAGGGTGTCATCGACGCAGGCTCGCTCGTGCCGCTCCGCTCCATCGTGACCGGGGAGACGGCGGTCGACCTGGGCCGGCCGCGCGCGTTCACGAGCTCCGGCATGTCCTGGGAGGACCTGGTCGTCGCCACGGCGGTGTTCCGCGCCCGCCCGTAGGTCGCCGACGAGCAGTGGCCGGAAACCCTATCCGGCATTCCCGCAGGGGAAAGGCTTCCGCAGCCCCGGCACGCTCGCATCCGCCTCCCATCCTGAGCGGGCATGCTGGTGTTCGGTCTCGTGCCTCCCGGCCGGGTACGCACGGCGACGGATGGGTGGACCGCGGGCACGCGGATCACGATGGACGACACGAGAGTTGACACGGTGGACGGCGCACGGGGAATCACTGTTCCGAAACTGACGCTGGCCGCGGAGCGGAGCCGCCCGGCTCCCCCGCGGCCCCTCCTGCAACGCGGCTGGCGCTTCGCCGAGCTCGTGCGAATCGCCCGGAAGAACGGGCTGCTGCCGATCCGCAGGCTCGATTTCTCGACGAACCCGAGTGGGGCATCCGTTCGCGCGGTGCAGGCCGAGGGTCTGCGGCGGGCGTTGGAGGAAGCCGGCGGAGCCTTCGTCAAGATGGGACAGCTGCTCTCAACCCGGTCGGACTTCCTCCCCGCCGAATTCGTCACAGCCCTGTCCCGGCTGCAGCACAGCGTGAAACCGGCCCCGTGGGACGCCGTCGAGAGGATGCTCGAGGTCGAGTTCGGCGGACCCCTCGCCGGCATCTTCTCCGCCTTCGACCCCGAGCCGATCGCCGCGGCATCCATCGGCCAGGTGCACCGGGCGACCCTGACGAACGGCACCGTCGTGGCTGTCAAGGTGCAGCGCCCCGGCATCGTCCCTGAGTTGCGGCGCGACGTCGCCATCGCCCTGCGGGTGACGAACGTGCTCAGCCTCACGTCCCCGCAGGCGCGGGTCCTCGGCGTCAGGGCCGTTGCCGAGGACTACGCGGCCGACCTCGTGCGTCAGCTCGATTTCCGGCTGGAGGCGCGTAACCTCCAGGCCATGCGCGCGCTGCAGTCCAGGGGGCCGCGTCCCGGCGAACTGCGCTTTCCCGCACTGTTCGAGGCCCTGTCCACTGACCGGGTGCTGGTCATGGGGTATCTCGAAGGCGAGACGTTCAGTGCGCTGAACACCATGCCGGGTGCGCCCCGGGTCGATCTCGGCGAGGCCATGCGCATCGTGCTGAGCGCCTTCGTGCGCCAGATCGTATTCGACGGCGTCTTCCACGCGGACCTGCACCCGGGCAATATCATGCTGCTGGCGGACGGTACCCCCGCCCTGGTCGATTTCGGTTCGGTGGGCCGGCTCGACCTGCAGCTGCGGGAGACGATCCAGGAACTGCTGATCGCCTACCTCCAGTCGGACACGCAGCTCATCGCCGATGGTCTGCTGGCCCTGGCGCCCCTGCGTGAGGGGGTGGACGAGAAGGCCTTCCGCCGGGAGCTGAGCGCGTTCATGACCTTCGAGCTGGGGCCGGGCGCGCGCGTCAGCGTGCTCACCGTGGATGTCCTGGTCGCCATCCTCACGCGCTACGGGGTGGGGATCCCCGCCGAGTTCGTGGCGGCGGCGCGGGCGTTCGCCGTGCTCGAGGGCACCCTGCGGAGCACGATGCCCGAGTTCGACCTGCTCGAGGAATCCCGGAAGCTGGCCGGCGCGCAGATCCGGGACCAGATGGCACCCGCCAACGTGCGCGAACTCCTGACCACCGAGCTGTTGGCCCTGCTCCCGAGCGTGCGGCGCCTTCCCCGGCGAGTCGACCAGATCGGGCTCGCTCTTGAGACCGGCAAGTTGAACGTCAACGTACGGCTGCTTGCGGACACGTCCGACCGGCGCCTTCTCACGGGCCTGGTCAGGCAGAGCCTCCTCGCAGTGGTCGGCGCCACGGCCGGGGTGATGTCGCTCGTCTACCTGACCACGCCGGCGCCGGCGGATCCGGGGGTCATCAGCACGGTGACGGCCGGGTTCAGCCTGGGCACCGGATCCGTTGTTCTGCTGGTCTCGGCGTTAGTCGACTCGATCGTGACCCGCAGTCGCAACTGACAACGAGAAAGGCCCGGCATCCTCTGGATGCCGGGCCTTCGTCGTACGTTCTGGTAGCGGGAGCGGGATTGGCGACAATCCGGAGCAGCTGACCGCTGAAACCCGATTCCCAGGGGGTGCTCATGGGGCAATTCCCAGGCCAGATTCATTCATGTCGGGCAACCGAAATGCCTCTGCGAGCTCGCAGACGACTCCGCTGGGTTTGCGCGGTTCCCGGAGCCTACGCTGCGGCGCCTCCTCCAGGGGGTCAACGCCTTCTGCCTGGACGAGCCGACGGTTGCGATGATGAATATGCCCCCGTTGGTACCAAGACAACTGATAATGTGCCCTGAACGAGCGCGGTAACGAGGAGGTCGAATGTCGGCATACGTCAGCGTCGCAGTCATCCTCGGCATGGCGCTGGCCGGAATCGGCCTGCTCTACCTCGTCGCGCGGGCAACGTCGGTGTCCCCGGAGCCGCTTACGACCACACCCTATCTGTCCGGGTGGATGCCGCAGGAGCACGCGCTCTCCCGGTTCCACGCCCGCTGGTATCCGCTCACCATCATCTTCCTCGCCTTCGACGTCGAGATGTTGTTCATGTACCCCTGGGCGGTCGTCGTGGCGAGCGAGGGTCCCAACGCGATCGTCGAGATGTTCGTCTTCCTCGGGCTGCTCATGGTGGGCGTCGTCTGGGCCTGGCGAGAAGGATCGCTGAGATGGGTGTGACCTCAATGCTCGCCCGGTGGGCCTCCAAGAGCGTGCATGTTCTCATCGTGGGAGTGCCGGGCTGGGACGAATCGCGGATGCTGCTCGAGGCCGAGCTGGACCGGCGTGGCTGGAGAGTCGCGCTCTCGCCGGCCGACGCCGACCTGCTCGCCGTGTGCGGGTTGCCGGGCGAAGTACTCGGAGCGGCATCCGATCTCCTGTGGAATCAGCTGCCCGGACCACGAACCCGTGTGAGCGTGACCACCCCGGTCGCGCTGTCGGCACTGCTCGATGCCGCTGTGGCGCATCTCGTCGATGATTCCTGGCAGCGCGAGGACGCACGGGCGAGGTCTCGGCCCGTTGCTGCCGAGGATCCGAGACCTAACACCGGCGAGCACGAAAGCATGTCGCACGAGGACATGGACCACGGGGACATGGACCACGGCGGCATGGACATGCCGACTCCCGGCGGCATCCCACTCGCCGGCGGAGGCGACGACCGCGACGGACTCGAGATGGACGTTCTGAACGTTTCGCTCGGCCCGGTCCTGCCCCACTGGCCGGCCGGCCTCGTGGTGGATTGCGTGCTGCAGGGCGACGTGATCGTGAGCGCTGGGGCCCGATTGCTCGAGGCGGCGTCGGCACCGAAGGAGGTGTCGGAGAAAGCGGTGACGGATGTCACGCGTGGACGTAGGCGCATCATCCGACTCTGCGATGACGCCTCGAACCTGCTCGCGCTCGCCGGATGGCAGACCGCCGCGCAGAACGCACGCCGGTTGCGCGATGACGCACGTCGGGGAGCGGACAGCACCGATCACGCCGCGGCACTCGATCGGCTGCGCCGACGCGCCGAGCGCTCCGTGCTGCTGCGGTGGTCGCTCAAGGGGATCTCGCTCGGAGAGATCGGCCTGGGCGCAGGCACGAACACGGGTACCGCGACTCCGGATGACCAAGCGGCCGTCGACATCCGTCATCGCCTGATCGGCTGGCTGCGGGAGGCTGCGGTCCTGGCCGGAACGTCCTCTGGGAGGCAATCGCCCGCAGCGGGCGACTCCGACCCGGTACGGGAGGCGCAGGACGCGCTCGAAGCCCTGCCGGAACTGCTCCGTGGAACGGATCTCGGAACGGCTCGCCTGCTCATTGCCGGCCTCGGTCTCGACACCGCCGCACTCGCCCAAACGCACGAACGCACTCATGACTGAGCCCATCGTGCAGGTCAGCCCGGCATGGGCAGTTCTGGCGCCGCTGGCCCTCCTGCTGTTCGCGCTCGCGGGCGCCGGGCTGAACGGGGCTCTCGTGGCCCGCTCGGTCGGGCGCCCGTTCCGCTCCGGAGCGAGTGCCCCGCTCGCCCAGGTGGCCCGGCTGCTGAGACAGCGACGACAGGTCACCGTCGCGGCCGATGTGCTGCTGTGGCGGATCGGTGCCGGCGGCCTCGTGGTCGTCGCTATTCTGAAGATCCTGGTCATTCCGCTCGGGCCGTGGACCCTCGCCGACCTCGACGTGGGCGTCGTCTGGTTCAACACGATGGACGTCATGATCTGGGCGCTGTTCTGGCTCATCGGCTGGGGGGCGAACAGCGCGCACGCGCTCGTGGGGGGCTACCGTTTCCTCTCGCTCGCCGTCTCGTATGAACTGCCGCTGATGTTCGCGCTGATCACGCCGGCGGTCGCCGCGCGTAGCCTCCGGGTCGGAGACGTGGTCGCGGCCCAGCAGAACCTGTGGTTCGTGATCTGGATGCCGGTCGCCTTCGTCATCTTCTGCGGCAGCGTCATCGCCTTCTCGAGTTGGGGACCATACGCCACCGCGGTCGGGCGGGACATTGCCGGCGGTTTCCTCACCGATGTCTCGGGCGTCGACCGACTGCTCATCCTCACCGGCCGCTACGCGGTGCTCACCGCGGGTGCCGCGTTCGCCGTGCCGCTCTTCCTCGGCGGCGGAGGCGGTCCGCTGCTGCCCGACTGGCTCTGGACGCTCGGCAAGACTGCGCTCGTGCTGGCTACGTTCGTCGCGATCCGTCACCGGGTGCCGACGATCCGCCCAGACCGGTTCGCCGAGGTGGCCTGGATCATCGTGTTGCCTGCGGCGCTCCTGCAGGTACTCGTCGTTGCGATCATCGTCGTGGGGAGCTGAGGATGCTGATCGACA
This sequence comes from Cryobacterium algoritolerans, assembly GCF_004402785.1. Lineage (GTDB taxonomy): Bacteria > Actinomycetota > Actinomycetes > Actinomycetales > Microbacteriaceae > Cryobacterium > Cryobacterium algoritolerans. The sequence continues at coordinate 87,235 of NZ_SOFP01000009.1, read as the reverse complement.
TCCTGTTCTGGGCGCTCGCGGTCGTGGCCGTTGCATCCGGTGCCACCGTCTTCGCGGTCGACTCCATGGCACGGGCAACCTACGCGCTCGCGATCTCGTTCATCGCCGTCGGAATCATGCTCGTGATAGTCGGCCTCGAGTACATCGGCATCATCACGATTCTCATGATGGTCATGGAGATGGCGATCATGGTCGTATACATGGTGATGTATATGGGAATGAATCCGGCCCTCATGCCGATGGACATGACCCACAACAAACGCGGGTCGGCGGTTCTGGCGGTGGGAACCTTCGTGCTGCTGGCCGCGGGAGCGCTGCTCATCCCGTGGCCCGCCCGCGTCGGTGCACCCGCGGCTGACCTCACCGCCTCGCTCGGGCACGCGATCATGGGGCCCAAGATGCTCGCGATGCTCACCATCAGCCCCGTGCTGTTCGCCACGATCATTGCCGGGCTTGTGATCGCCAACCCGCGCGGGCGTTATGACCGCTGGGGCGACGACCTGAAACGCCGACCGCCGACCGATCCGATGCGGGGAGGGCTCGGCCGATGACACTCCAAGCCGTTCTTCTGGTCGCGGCCGCACTCTTCAGCGTGGGCCTGTACGGCGCCCTCTCTCAACAGGTCATCGTGATGGTCATGATGGGGCTGGAACTCATGCTGAACGGGGTCATCCTCGCCGTCGGCGCCTTCTGGTGGTTCCTCGCGCCCGCCCCGGACGGCCAGGTGCTGCTGCTCATCGTCATTGCCGCGATGACGGTGGAGATGGCGATGGGCTTCGCCGTCGCCACCCTTCTGCACCGTTCCCGCGGATCAGACATGACCGACTCGGCGACGGACCTCTCCGGATGAGCGGGCTCTACCTCGCTCTCCTGGTGCTGCTGCCCGCGGCATCCGGAATCTCGCTCTGCCTCGTCGGGCCACGTGCACGCGCAGCCGCGATCCCGGTCTCGCTCACGGCCGCGACGGTCACAGCCGCGCTCGCCGTGGTCGTCACCGTCACCCGCCCCGTACTGGAGATGCCCTTCATCGCCGGCGCGCCGATTGGGCTGGCTGTCGACGGGCTCTCCGCCTTGGTGCTTCCCGCCGTCGCGATCGTGACCCTACTCGTGCTGGGCTTTGCGGCCACTGAGGAAACGGAGTCACCGGAACGCTTTCACGGCCTCATGCTGGTCTTCGCCGCCGCCGTCGCGGTGACCGTGACCGCGACGACGCTCCCGACACTGTTGTTCGCTTGGGAGATCATGGGGGCCATGTCCTGGGCGCTGATCGGCTTCCAATGGCGGGATGACCGGCGGGTGCAGGCGGGACTCGTCGCCTTCACTATGACAAGGGCGGGCGATCTCGGCCTCTACCTCGCCGCGGGCGCCGCCCTGATCGGCGGTGCAGGGCCGGAGCTCGCCGACCTGTCCGCCGCATCCTCGCCCTGGCGAGACGTCATCGCTGCCGGCATCATCACCGCCGCCCTCGGCAAGGCCGCGCAACTACCGTTCAGCTCCTGGCTGTCACGCGCGATGGAAGGTCCGAGCACGGTCAGTGCGCTGCTGCACTCGGCCGCGATGGTTGCGATGGGCGGATACTTGCTCCTCCGCGTGGCACCGCTGTTGGAGGCGACGAGCTGGGCGGCTATGACCGTGGCGTGGATCGGAGCAATCACCGCGCTCTTGCTCGGAGCGGTTGCGGTGGCTCAACGCGACCTCAAGCAGCTGCTCGCGGCGTCGACCGCGGCCCAAATGGGCTTCGTCGTGCTCGCCGCGGGGGTCGGATCGATCGCGGGCGGTGCGGGCTATCTCGTCGCGCACGCCTCCACCAAGGCGCTGCTCTTCCTCGTCGCGGGCGCGTGGCTCGCCGCCCTCGGCACCAAACAGCTTTCGGCGCTCCGCGGCGCCGCTCGGCGGTGGCCGCTCGTCGGCGTGCTGTTCACTGTCGGCACGCTGTCGCTCGCCGGTGTCGCGCCGCTGTCGCTCTGGGCGCTCAAAGACGAACTGCTTGCCGTCGCCCTGAAGACAAACCCCGTGTTGTACATCGTGGGCCTCACCGCGGCGGCGCTCTCCGCGATCTACTCCGGCAAGGTGCTCTTCCTCGTCTGGGGGAGAGCGGATGCCGCGACCGAAGCTGGTTACGACGCCGAGCAGCCCGGCACACGGCGCATCGGCCGGTGGGAACGCATCCCGCTCATCGCGCTCGCGGCCGGCGCGGCACTACTCGGAATCCTGGCGCTGCCCCCGGTGAGCCAGCCGCTGAAGGCGATGCTCGGGGAGACCGGCACCGCGACACCTGGCATGCTCGAGCTCGTCGGTTCGGCGGTGCTCGCGCTCGCGGTGCTCGCCCTCGTCGCGTTCGGGCTCCGAAGAGGTCTGCCGCAGCCGGCCTGGGCGGCGAACTGGCTGGGTTTGGAGAAGGCCGTCCACCTCGTCCTCGTTCGACCGACGCTCGCGCTCAGCGAGTCGCTCGCAAGATTCGACGATGGCATCCTCGACCGTGGCCTACATCGGCTGGCGCGCGGCGGCGTTACCGGCGCACGTCGGCTCGGGCGGTTCGACGACGTCCGGCTCGACGCCGCTGTCGAGGCGACGGCGCGAGCCGGCACTTTCGCGGGTTCGCGCGCGGCGCGCGCCGACGACCGGGGCGTCGATGGCGCCGTCGAGGGCCTCGCGCGGCAGCTGCGACGCCTCGGCACGCTGGCGAGGCGCCCCCAGACCGGCCAGATCCACCAGTACTACGCCCAGATCGCGATCGCCGTCGCGGCCGTCTTCGTCCTGATCCTTCTCGTGAGGTAACCCATGCTCAGCCTTGTCGTCTTCCTCCCCGTGCTCGCCGCGATCGTGCTCGCAGCGATGCCCCGCATCACGGATGCCGCGGCCCGCTGGATCTGGCTTGTCGTCACGCTCCTCGACCTCGTCCTGGTGGTCGGCATGTGGCTGGCCTACCGCGACCCGGGTGCGGGGAACCTGGCCTTCGAGGAGCAGCTGCCGTGGATCCCGAACGTCGGCAGCACCTATCACCTCGGCGTAGACGGCCTGTCGCTGCCGCTCGTCGCGCTCACCTCGCTCATCTTCGTCGTCTGCGCCGTCTTCGCGCTACGCCACACCGACCGGCCCCGCTCGCAGGCTGCCCTCTTCCTCTTCCTCCAGACGTCGAGCCTCGGTGTCTTCGCGGCGCAGGACCTCATCCTCTTCTTCGTGTTCTTCGACCTCTCGATCGTCGGCATGTACTTCGTGATCGCCGGTTGGGGGCACGGCAACGCGGCCCGGTCGGCACTGAAGTTCTTCCTCTACACCTTCCTCGGCTCGCTGGCGCTGCTCGTGGGGTTCATCGGCCTCTACCTGGGTTCGGCGGCGAAGACCTTCGACATGGCCCTGCTCGCGGCATCCCCTCCCTTCGGCGACGAGCCGGTCATCGGCGGCCTCGTGCTCGCCGCTGTCTTCATCGGGCTCGCGATCAAGACGCCGACCTTTCCGTTCCACACCTGGCTGCCGCCCGCCCACACGGATGCTCCGGCGATCGGTTCGGTCGTGCTGGCGAGCATCATGCTCAAGATGGGCACCTACGGTTTCGTTCGCATCGCCATGCCCCTGCTGCCGGACGCCTGGCGAGAATGGGCGTGGCTCATCGTCGTGATCGGCATCATCTCGGTGCTCTACGGAGCACTCGTCGCGCTCGCCCAGACCGACGTCAAACGGATGATCGCCTACACCTCGGTCAATCACATGGGCTACGTGATCCTCGCGGTCGGCGCGGCGGGCGTCGTCACCGACAGCGCGGCTCAGGCGAGGGAGGTCGCGATCACCGGCGCCGTCGTGCAGATGGTGAGCCACGGGCTTATCACGGGCGCCCTCTTTCTCCTCGCGGGGGTGCTCTTTGACCGCACAGGCAGCTACGACATCGGCTCCTACGGCGGACTCGCGGCCCCGGCGCCGCGCTACGCCGCCTTCTTCGCGGTCGCGGCGTTCGCCTCCCTCGGGCTCCCCGGTTTCAGCGGTTTCATCGCCGAGTTCCAGATCTTCGCGGGCAGCATCGGGCCCGTCCCCTGGACCGCGCTCGCTCTCCCGGGCATTCTGATCACTGCCGCGCTGTTCCTGCGCGCCCTGCAACGGATGCTCACGGGCGAGACACGGGGACTGTCCCGCGGATTCCGCGACCTCGACCGGTGGGAGATCCTTGCCATCGCAACCCTCCTGCTCCTCGCCGTGATCATCGGGATCGTGCCGCGATTCCTGCTGGATGTCGTCGAGCCCGCGTCATCCGTCGTCGTCGACCTCGTCAGCAGGTAGCGCCCTCGTGAACATGCAACGGGATACCCTCGCGCTACTGCCGGAGATCCTCGTTCTGACGGGTGCGGTGATCGTGCTGCTTTCGGGGTCGTTCCTTCCCCGCGATCAGCAGGTGGTGACGCGGTTTCTCGCAATCGCCGCCCTACTGCTAGCCGCCGGGGCGGCAGCGATCGGCATGACCGCCCCCGCGATGACCATCTTCGAGGGCGGCCTCGCGGTGGATGTCGCGACCGGGGCCGTTCGGATCATCATCCCGCTCGCCACGATCCTCGTTCTCGCGTTGGGCGCCGAGGAACTCGCTGGGAGCCCCAGGGAGAGCGAGACGTACTCTCTCCTGATGCTCTCCGCGCTCGGTGCGATCGCGATGGCGGGAGCCAACGATCTCCTGGTGCTTGCCGCAGGCTATCTGCTCGCGAGTGTCCCGCTCTATGCCCTGGTCGGAATGAGCAGGTCGCCCGGTGCGGCCGAGGCCGCCCTCAAGACCTACCTGATCGGCGCGCTCATGGGCATCGCGCTGCTGCTCGGCGTCACGATCCTGTTCGGGATCGGCGGGAGCACGTCCTACTCCGAACTCCGATCGACGCTCGGCACCGCGCCGCCCGCGGCGGTCCTCGCCGGAATCCTTGGGGTAATGGCCGGGCTCATGTTCAAGGCAGGCGGGGTACCAGGCCACTTCTGGGTGCCCGACGCGACGCAGGCATCCGGGACCGCGGTCGCGGCGTTCCTCACGTCGATTCCCAAGTTGGGTGCGCTCGTCGCCGCGTATCGCTTCTTCGAGCTGCTTCCCCGCGGGGCTGAACCAGGCGCTGTCGACTGGCCCCTGCTCGTCGCCATCCTCGCCACCGCGAGCATGACCCTCGGCAATCTCGCGGCCTTCTGGCAGACTGACGTTCGGCGGCTGCTGGGTTGGTCGACGGTGAGCCAGGTGGGCTATCTGCTGCTGCCCGTCGCTGTTGCGGGCAATGCCGATCTCGCCCTGCCGTCACTACTGCTCTACCTCGCGGGCTACACGGCATCGAACATCACCGCCTTCGCGGTCATCGCCGCACTGCCGACGCGCCGCTCGATCGAGGACTACCGCGGCGCCTCGGCAGCGCACCCGTGGCTCGCTGGAGCTCTCCTCGTGAGCCTGCTCGGACTCGTCGGCACCCCACCGACCGCTGTGTTCGTCGGCAAGCTCACCACCTTCACCGCGGCATGGGACGGCGGCCTAGCCTGGCTCGTCGTCGTCGCGGCGATCAACACCGTCGCGAGCCTGTTCTACTACCTCCGCTGGCTCGCACCGATGTTCGCACGGGGTAAGACGGATGTTCGCGCACCTGCGCCTCGACACCCAGCTGCTTCTCGGGCCGCTGTCGTCGGTGCGATTGCGGTGCTCATCATCGGGATCGCCGCCGGTCCCGTGCTCGCCGCGTTCGGTATGCCGCTCTCCGGGTGAAGTGAGTTGTGGCGCGTCCGGTCACGTCGGCGATCACAGCATCAGGAAGCGGGACCCATCCCTCGCTGGTCTCGTGCGAGATGGACCATTGAGGGCGCCGGATCCGTTGTTCTGCTGGTCTCGGCGTTCGTCGGCTCGATCGTGACACGCAGTAGAAAATGAGAGCGGCGAAGGCCCGGCATCCTCTGGATGCCGGGCCTTCGCCGTATGTTCTGGTAGCGGGAGCGGGAATTGAACCCGCGACACCACGATTATGAGCCGTGTGCTCTAACCAACTGAGCTACCCCGCCACGGCCTGTCGGCTGCAAGAGCTTCCAAGCCTGAGCCCCCTGTGGGAATCGGACCCACTACCTCTTCCTTACCAAGGAAGTGCTCTACCAATGAGCTAAGGGGGCAAAGCTTCCGTTGGGCAGAAGCTGAGCCTTTGTTTTTCGGCAACCGGTAAAGATTATCACCAACTCCGCACGCCCGTTGACCGCGCTCAGCCGACGGGCGCCCGAACCCCCGGAAGGGCCCACGCCGTGAACGACGGGCCGTTCGCAGTGAAGCGGATGCCGCCCGCCTCCACTCTCAGGTCGGCGTCCCCGAAGAGCCGCGTGGCGGCCTCTGCTCCCGCCACCGCCCAGCCGGGGATCCCGGCCTCCCCGGCCGCGCGGGCCGCCACCAGCAGCACCGATTCCCCCGCGGTTTCGCGCACATAGGCGAGCACATCGCCGCCCACGTGCAGCCAGCGCATCCCGCCCTCGCTCAACGCGGGGTGCGCCGTGCGCAGGTGGATCAGCGCCGAGTAGAGGTCGATCGTGCCCGCAACCCGCGGTTCGTCCACGCTCGACCACGGGATCGGGGTACGGGAGTGCTCCCCATCGACTCCGATCAGGTCGAATTCGTCGCCGGCGAAGACCATCGGGATGCCGGGAAGCGTCACCGACATTCCAAAGGCCACCGGCACCCCACCGTCGATCGCGTGGGTGCGGAACCGGGGCGTGTCGTGGGTGTCGAGGGCATTCATCGTGGCCAGCCGGGTGCGCCACGGGAAGCCGGCGACGAATCGTTGGTGAGTGGCGACGAACTGGCGCCCGTCGTACTGCGGGATCGTGGCGTACGGCAGGCCGAAGAACGACGAGGACGGGCTGCCCGGCCGCGACAGCCAGCTCCAGAGCGGCCGGGTGAAGTTCGTATAGGTCATGGCGCCGTGCCAGCCGTCGCCCTGGAAGTCGGCCGACGCATCGTTGGTCGACTCCCCCAGCAGGAGCGTGTCGGGGTTGGCCTCGACCATGGTGCGGCGGATGGTCTGCCGCACATCGGCGTTCAGGTCCTCTCCCGCGAGGCGGCCGGTCATGTTGGCCACGTCGATCCGCCAACCGTCCAGGTGGTACGGCGCCTGTAGCCACTTTGCGACCACGGAACCCTCCCCCTCGATGAAGCGGCTGCGAAGCTCGGCGGATGACCAGTTGAACTTGGGCAGGGTCGGCACGCCGAACCAGGAGGTGTAGGTGCCGTGCTCGGCGTCGAGCCAGTAGTAGAAGGAGCTCTCGGCGGCATCCGGGGCGAAATGCGCTGCCCTGAACCACTCGTGTCGGTCGCCGGAGTGGTTGGAGGTCAGGTCGCCGATCACCTTGAATCCCCGGTCGTGGGCGGCCTCGACCAGTCGCACCAGCGCGGCGTCGCCGCCGAGCGCCTCGTCGACCTCGCCGAAGCTGGAGGCGTCGTAGCGGTGGTTCGACCCGGCCGGGAAGACCGGAGTGAGATAGAGCAGTGTGACGCCGAGCCGCTGCAGGTGGTCGAGGTGCAGGATGATGCCGTCGAGGTCGCCGCCGTAGAACTGGTGTGAGCGACCTGGGCCGACCTGATCTACCGGGTCGTCCCAGTTCGCGGGGCTGGCCCACTCGGGAGTTTCCCTGGCGTCGGCGGCCGGGGAGCGCCCGAACCGGTCGGGGAAGATCTGGTAGATCACGCTGGAGGTGGCCCAGTCGGGCGCCGCCGGGTAGGCGAGCAGCTTGAAGTCCTCGGTGTCAAGGGTCTCGATGCAGGACAGGCCGGTGGCGTTCAGCCACCAGTGGGTCCCGTCGTCCAGGTCGATCAGGAACCGGTAGCCGTGCACCGGGTTTTCCACCAGGATCGCCGCTTCCCACCACTGCCAGCCGTCCGCGGTGCCGAGGAGCCGGGCCGCGTCGAATCTCGGCTCCTTATCGGGGTTGGACCTGGCGTAGACGGTCGCCACGGTTCCGAACGACTCCGGGACGCGCAACCGCACCCTGACGCTCTCGCCCAACCCAGGGTTCGGCGTGGAGACGTGGAGCGGAGAGCCGTCGTGGTGGGGCAGCAGACGCGGAGACTCGTCCTGCGCGCGCATGCCGTACTACTTCACGGATCCGGAGATCAGCCCGCCTACGATGTATTTCTGCAGGGCGAGGAACACCGCCATGACCGGCACGGCCGCCAGCACGGCGCCCGCAGCGAAGATACTCCAGTTGTTCGAGAACGCCTGCGACACGAACGAGTACAGCCCCACAGCCAGCGTCTGGGTGCTCGGGTCGGTCAGCACGATGCTCGCGATGACGTATTCCCCGGTCGTCGCGATGAACGACAGGAGACCAACCACCGCGAGGATCGGCGCGACCAGGCGCAGGATGATCGTGAAGAAGATCTGCACGTGGCTCGCGCCGTCGAGCTTGGCTGCTTCGTCGATCGAGACCGGGACCGTGCTGAAGAAGCCGTACATGAGGTACGTGTTGACACCCAGCGCCCCACCCAGGTAGACGAGGATCAGGCCCAGCTGGCTGCCGAGGCCGAGGATCGGGAACACGTTGGAGATGGCGGACAAGAGCAAGAAGATCGCGACGACTGCCAGGTATTGGGGGAACATCTGGATCAGCATGAGCGAGAGGAGCCCGGCGCGGCGCCCACGGAAACGCATCCGCGAGAAGGCATATGCGGCCAGGGCACCCAGGAAAACGGTGCTGACCGAGGTGACCACCCCGATGAGAATCGTATTCAGGAACCACATCGCAAACGGCTGGTCCGGATTCGTGAACAGGTTTACGTAGTTCTGCAGATCGATCTTCGTGAAGAGGGCATTCGAGCCCACGAGGGAGCCACCCGGGTTGAATGAGGCGCTGAGCACGTAGAGGAGGGGAAACACGGCGAAGATCGCCATGATCACGCCGATGAGGTGTCGCCAGCCCGTGTCGCGGAACCACCGGCGGAAGCTGAACGGTCGTTTGGTCATGGCGACGGGGACGGGCAGGTTCCCGCTGGTGTGGGCGTCGGTCGTGGTGGGAGCGGTAGTGACCATCTCAGTTGATCTCCTCAAGGGCCTTGGTCCGTCTGAACGCGATGATCGAGATGGCGGCGACCAGGATGAAGATCAGGATCGACAGCGCACTGGCCAGCCCGTAGTCGCGCGCACCGCCCTGTCCGAAGGCAACCTTGTACACCATTGTGATCAGCAGGTCCGTTGAGCCGATGTCGAAGGTCGTGTCGGTGAAACGCGGCCAGCCCTTGGTGAGCATGTAGATCACGTTGAAGTTGTTGAAGTTGAACGCGAAGGACGCGATCAGAAGTGGCGCGACCGAGACCAGCAGCAGTGGCAGCTTGATCGACCTGAAGACCCGCCACGGATTCGCACCATCGACGCGGGCCGCCTCTTCGAGTTCCTCCGGCAAAGACTGCAGGGCCCCCGTGCAGACCAGGAACATGTACGGGTAACCCAGCCAGAGGTTGACCAGGAGCACACTGAATCGCGCCAGCATGGGGTCGGTGAGCCACGGAATATGCGCGCCGCCGAAAATTACCTGGTTGACGAAACCGAATTGCGGATTCAACAAGCCGGCCCAGACCAGGCCGGACAGGAACGCGGGGAATGCGTAGGGCAGAATCACCAGGACGCGGTAGAACTTCTTGCCCCTCAGCCGTGGGTGGTTGAGCACGATTGCCAGGAACAGACCGAGTGCAAAGGTGGTCAGCACCGACAGGATTGCGAAGGTGAATGTCCAAAGAATGACGCGCCACAGCGGACCGCTCAGCTGTTGATTGGTGAACGCTTTGACGAAGTTGTCGATACCGACGTCGACCTTCCAGCCGGGGCTGAGGGTTTTCGCGCCATCCGCCGTGGCGAACGAGCCACGGCCGGAGTTGACGTAGACGACGTTATTGCTGTCGGCGAAGGTGTCTGCCTTGGCGTCGTATTGCAGGTCAGACCGATAGACGTAGGCCGCGCTGGCGTCATCGGTGTGCAGTGCCCCCGCGCTCGGGTCGTCGGAGAGCGGGACCCGAACGGCAGTGATGGCACTCTGGTTGGCGAGGATCTGGGACAGGTTGAGGGTCGTATAACCGTTGAGCCCGATGGCCTTCCCCGTCGAGTCGAGGGTGGCGTTCGGGACGACCTTCAGTGGCTGGTCGGCCGAGCCGATCTTGACCGCGCCGTCCGGGTCGGTGACCAAGAAGGAATAGGCGCCGCCGTTGTCAAGGATGGTGAGTTGATAGGCGGGTGAATCGGCGACGCGTTTCTCCGCGACCTGGATGATGCTGCTGACGGCATCTTCCTTCGTGCTGTTGTGCCCGTCGCTGTAGTTCGTGAAGGCGATGTAGCCGCTGAACAGCACCACGAAGACCTGGAAGATGAGCAGGAAAATGACCCCGGGAGTCAGGTACTTCGCCGGAAGCCGCTTTCCCCTGCCGAGATAGATCCAGTTGACCAGGCCGGTGATAAGCACCGTTGCGGCCAACGGCACCCACTGGTGCAGTCCGAGCATGATGAACAGAGCGTAGACCGCGAGCGCATCGAGGATGCCCAGCAGGACGATCTTGACCAGCAGTGCGGTCATCTCGCTCCTGAGGCGTTCCGGCCTCTGCCCCCGCTCGCGAGGGAGGGACTTCGTGGGCCTCTTTCGCACGAGCGTCTCTGCTCGGCTCTTGCCGTCGGCTGCCATGGTCTGGTTGTGCTCCTCAGTACTGAAAGTGCTGCGCCGGGTTAGGGCTCCGAACGGAGAACCGCTTCGACTGGGGTTTGCGATGGACGCGGCGTAGCGCCGGGCCCATCGACCCCGTTGCGGCCAGATCGGAACCGGCGCACGCGCCGGTTCCGATCTGGCCCGCGGGAAGGGTGTTAGCCCTTGATCTTTGCTGCAACGTTGGTCGTGGCCGTTGTCCAGACGCTGGTGGGTTCACCGTCGCCCTTGATCAGCTGCAGCTCGGCGGAGCCCCAGTCTGCCCAGACCGAGGCCATCTCGGGGATTGCAGGCATGGGAACGCCGGTCAGGCCGATGTCACCGAACGACTTGACGTCGGCATCCGTCTTGGCAATGGTGTCGTAGGCGCTTGTCAGTGCCGGCGGGCGTCCGCCGACCTTGTACAGCTCTTCCTGCACGGCATCGGTGCCAAGGTAGTCAACCAGGAACTTCGTTGCCGCGATCTTGTTCGTGCTCTTCGCGCTGATGAAGAAGGCATTGACACCGAGGAACGGCTTCGCCTCCTGGCCACCGGCGGAGGGCAGTGCGTCGATGGCGTACTTGATGCCTGCGTCCTTGATGGCCGGCACGTTCCAGGGGCCCGTCAGGTAGTACGCCGACTCGCCCTTCTTGAACGCGTCAATGGCGATGTCACCCGTGATGTTCGGGTTCAGGATGCCGTCCACACCCCACTGCTTGACGGCCGCGGCGAACTTCAGGCCCGCGTCATCGCCCAGGGTGAGCTTGCTCGGGTCGTAGGTGCCGTCGCTGTTCTGGGCGAAGACGGATGATCCGAACGAGGTCTGGAAGGGGTACATGTGGTATGGGTCGCCCTGCTTGGGGTCCAGCCCGAGGAGGAACGGGTACTTCACCGTTGCGCTGTTGGCGGCCACTGCCGCCTTGCCGTTGGCGATGACCCCGTCGAAGGTGGTCGCAACCTTCGGCGCGAGGGCCGTGTTGCGCAGGAGCGCCACGTTCTCGATCGAGTACGGGAGCCCGTAGACCGTTCCATCGTAGGTGACGGCCTGGACGGCGACCTTGGCGAAGGCGGCCGCCTTGTCACCGAGCTCAAGCGGAGCTACGACGCCGTTCTTGACGTATGCGCCGAGCTTGTCGTGGGGGCTGACGATCATGTCGGGGCCCTTGCCGGTCGGAACCTGGCTGATGAAGTCCTGGTCGACCGTGGCGAAGTCCTTGACGACCAGCTTCACCGTTACGCCGGTGTCTTTCTTGAACTGCGCGGCGACGGTCTTGAGCGCGGGAGCGCGCTGGGTGTCGACCCACAGGGTGAGCGTGCTGTTGCCGCTCTTGGTCAGGTCGCTGCCGCTGCTGGCCGGGGAGGAGCAGCCGGTCAGCGTAGCGGCCGAGAGAGCCGCGACCGTTACCGCGGCGATGCCCAGCCAGGACCGTTTGGTCACCTTCATTGGTGTGCCTTTCATCTGTGTGAGTGGGATCAAGATCCCATCGCGCAGTGGCGAGAGGACAATCTCCCTGAAGCTTTTGTGCAAGCGCTTCCAGTTATAGCAAGCCATTCAGAATTCCGCAAGACGACGGTACATTTTGTGATCTCTCGGGCCAGTTGATGAGATTTAGAACCGAGTAGTCGGCCGTACCGGACCACGAAATATGCCCCGGACTGGAAACGCTTTCATTAATTGCTGGTTCTGTGGAAAGCTTGACGAGTGGCGTGCGCCACCGCAGCACGTTCCTGAGGCGCACCAGCACACCCCGTCGTAAGGAATCAGCAGCCGTGAACACACCATCAGCCAGGGAGCACACCGCCGTGCGCGAAGTCGAACCATCCATGACCGGCGAGGCGCCGACAGAACACGATCGGACACCGGCGGAGTGGTGGCGTACCGCCGTGATCTACCAGATCTATCCCCGTTCCTTCGCGGACGCCAATGGTGACGGCATGGGTGATCTCGCCGGTATCACCGGGCGCCTCCCTGCCCTCCACGACCTCGGGATCGACGCCATCTGGCTGTCCCCGTTCTACACCTCTCCCCAGCACGACGCCGGCTACGACGTGGCCGACTACTGCGACGTCGACCCCATCTTCGGCACCCTCGCCGACTTCGACACCCTGCAGCACACCGCCCATGAGCTGGGCATCCGGGTGATCGTCGACCTCGTGCCGAACCACTCGTCGAGCGCGCACCCCTGGTTCCAGGCAGCGCTCGCGGCCCCGGAGGGCAGCGCCGAGCGGGCGCACTACATCTTCCGCGAGGGCAAGGGTCAGCACGGCGAGTTCCCGCCGAACAACTGGGAATCCGTCTTCGGCGGCAACGCCTGGACCCGCCTCACGAATCCCGACGGCACGCCCGGCCAGTGGTACCTGCACCTCTTCGACACCACCCAGCCGGACTTCGACTGGGACAACCCGTGGGTACGGGCTCAGTTCCGGGGCGTGCTGCGGTTCTGGCTGGACCGCGGCGCCGACGGTTTCCGGGTGGATGTCGCGCACGGCATGATCAAGGCGGCCGGCCTACCCGACTACACCCCTCCTGTCGAGGGCGGCAGCATGGGCGGCGCCACGGTGACAGAACCGGGCATCATCGCCGAGTGGGCCGAGACGGCGCCGTACTGGGCGCAGGGCGGAGTGCACGAGATCTACCGGGACTGGCGCCTGGTGCTTGACGAGTACCCCGGGGAACGCATCCTCGCCGCCGAGGCGTGGGTCGACCCGCTCAGCCATGTCGCCGAATGGGTGCGCCCAGACGAGATGCACCAGGCCTTCAACTTCGCCTACCTGGAGACGCCGTGGGGCGGCCCGACGTTGCGCCGCGTGATCGACGACTCCCTCACCGCGTTCAGCGCCGTCGGCGCACCGAGCACCTGGGTACTCTCAAACCATGATGTCGTGCGCCACGCCTCGCGCCTGGCCCTGACCGCGGAGAATCTGCAGGGCCACGGAATCGGCCCCAAAACGGCGGGCCTGCCCGACACGGTGGTGGGCCTCCAGCGTGCCCGCGCCGCCACCGCCCTGATGCTCGCCCTGCCGGGCTCCAGCTACCTGTACCAGGGCGAGGAACTCGGGCTCCCCGAGGTCATCGACCTTCCGGACGCCTCCAGGGAAGACCCAACCTGGTTCCGCACCAACGGCGAACGCTACGGCCGTGACGGCTGCCGTGTGCCCCTGCCGTGGGAAAGCGCCGCGCCCTCCTACGGGTTCGGCCCGACCTCGGCCAGCTGGTTGCCGCAGCCCGCGGAATGGGGCACGCTCGCCCGCGACGCGCAGGAGGGCGTCCCCGGGTCAACCCTCGAGTTGTACAAGCTCGCGCTGCGTCTGCGCCGCGAACACGCCCTGGGACTCGGTGCGGTGGACTGGCTGGCCGGCTTCGGCGACCCGATTGTTCATTTCCGGAACGGAGGAGTCGTCGTCGTCGCCAACACGGGCACCGAGCCGATCGAGCTGCCGGCCGGGGAGCTGCTCCTGACCAGCGAACCGCTTGCCGGGCGCACCCTGCCCGGCGACACCACGGCCTGGCTGCGCGCCTAGACCACTCACGCCCGGGGTGCTCGGGTCGCACCCGGGCGGCCCGGGTTCCTCCGCACCACCATCCGCGCATGCAGGATGCCGCGCAGGCACTGGCCCCACCTGGCCTCGCGCTACCGCCGCATCCTGCATTCACCTTCCGGAGGCCGGCCCAACCCGGGTGGCGCGCCAGCGATGCTCATCTCCGCGAACGAGCGCGAGGATGCCCACCTCCACCCACGGGCGGTTCTCCATGATCATCCGATAGGTGATCCGCAGCACGAGGTAGCCCTGCTGCACAAGTTCGAAGTCTCGTCGGCGGTCCTCCTCGAATGCGAGTCCGGTGTGAAACTCCTCGCCGTCGAGTTCGAGTACGAGCCGATCACCGACGAGCAGGTCGACCCGACCGACCCGGGGCAGCCGAACCTGGCTCCGCACCCGGATCCGCTGCCGCACGAGGAACAATCGCACGAGCGTCTCCAGCCCCGATTGGCTCCCACCGTCGCAGAGCGCAAGCAACGCACGGCGGTGCGGAACAATTGCCCTGGCCAGATCGTCCAGCTGGTGCGGTCGCAGTTCGCCCAGGTTGAGCGCGGAGTCGAGGGCGATCAGGGCGGAATCGCCCTGGCCGCAGGCGAACATCTCGGCGAGGGCGCGCACCAGGGGATCACGGGCCTCCCCGGTTCCGGCAGCCGTGCTGTAGTGCACGCAGACGCCGTGCCGAGCGGGGTCGAGCCTGATTGCCCGATCTTCCGGCGACGCCAGCCGACTCGCCGTGCGCGCCACCCGCACGTGCAGGATCGGGTCGGCCAGCAGCCACAGCCCGTGCAGCCGGGCAACGGATGCCCCGGTGAGGCTCCCGCCGACCCGCGCCGCGCGCGCGACATCAGTGGGCGTCCCCGGCACCGCGAACCAGCCGTTGCGCACGCGCCAGATGGCTCCTGAACGGAGCGCGGACGTGGCCTGGGCGCGAGTGACGCCCGAGGAGACCAACTGGCGATAGTTTGCGACACCGCCACGCAGGGTGATCGCTACCGCAGCATCCGTCATCGTCACAGGAAGGCGCGTTAGGTGGCGCCCGCAACGACCATCGCTAAATCTGTGCACACTTCCCCCCGGGCAACAGCCCCAGCGCAGGGTTGCCTGGCGGGGTGCATCGTGCAGGATGCCACGCTGGCGCTGGCCCCACCCGGCCCCGCCCTGGCTACACATCCTGCATTCGCGGCCGGACCTCGAAGCGTGGCTAAGCGGGCGACTGGTTCCCTTGCCAGCCGACCCGCAACCCCGAGTGGGACAATCGGCATGCAGCGCCGGTCGTTGGGCGCGCAGGAGGAGTAAACGTGGCCATCAGCGGCATCGACAAGGGGTTCGACACCGCCGGGAGCGTCGCCGAGCGCCGGGAGCTGAAGACCGAGCTCACCCGATTCATGATGTCGTACAAGTTCGCGACCGACGAGATGATGACCAAGATCAACATCCTCAAGGAAGAGTTCAGCTCGATCCACGACTACAGCCCGATCGAACACGTGAACTTCCGGCTCAAGTCGCCGGAGGGCATCCTGAAGAAGGCCGTCCGCAAGGGCTGCCCGCTCGTGCTCGATGACATCCGCGCCCAGGTCCAGGACATCGCCGGCATCCGGATCACCTGCAGTTTCATTTCCGACACGTACCGTATCCTCGACATGCTCACGAGCCAGCAGGACATCACCGTACTCGAGGTCAAGGACTACATCGCGGCGCCGAAGCCCAACGGCTACAAGAGCCTGCACCTCATCGCCGCGATCCCCGTCTTTATGTCGGACCGGGTCGAACCGGTCACGGTCGAGATCCAGATCCGCACCGTCGCGATGGACTTCTGGGCCAGCCTCGAACACAAGATCTTCTACAAGTACCAGGGCAAGGTACCGGTCGACCTCGTGCACGACCTGAAACAAGCGGCGGATGTCGCCAATCGCCTCGATGTGAAGATGGAACGCCTGCACGACCAGGTCGTCGCCCTCGAGCCCGAGGACCGGGCGGAGACCGACACCTTCAGCATCGCCGGGCTCTCGCAGTACGCGCTGCCCGAGGGGTTTCTCACCGCGATCAGCCGCGCCCGTCTGGACGAGGAACTGCCCGAACGCGACCGCGCCTGAGCCGAGGCGGCCCGGGCCCTCAGAAGCGCCGCTGCACCGTCTGATCTGCCCGGCGCCAACCCGGAAACCGCACGGGCGCGATGCTAATTCGTGTTGGCGCGGAGCCAGACGAGCGGGTCGACCTTGGTGCCGTCCTTGCCGCCGAGGCGGATTTCGAAGTGCAGGTGCGGCCCGGTCGACATCCCGGTGTTCCCGACCTGGCCGATGACCTGCCCGACCTTGACCACGTCGCCGGTCTTGAACAGCATCGAGCCGTGGATCATGTGCGCGTAGACGCTCGACACGAGCTTGCCGTCGATCATGTGGTCGATGATCATGTGCACGCCGAGACTGCCTTCACCGTCTTCGGCGACGCTCACGACGCCGTCCGAGATCGCCTGGATCGGGGCGCCGATGCCCGGATTAAAGTCCTGGCCGCCGTGGTTGGACGAGCAGCCGGCGCAGTCGCGGAAGCCGAACCGGTCGCCGATGTGCACTCCGACAGCGAACGGCCACTGGATCGTGCCGTTCGGGTTGTTGGTGAACGTGGCTTCCATCCGGATGCCGCTGGCCGCCGCGACCTCGGCGATGGTCTTGGATTCGTAGCCGTCGCGCTGCACCGTGATGACGTCGGTGCCGCCGTCCATGGTGAGCGTCTGTGCGGGCTCGGTACTGGTCTTCCGCAGGGACGCGTGGGCAGCGGCCTGAACATCGGCGGAGGAGAGGAGCGCCTCGGCCGGCAGGGAGGTGGAGACGGCCATCAGGGCGACGAAGGCCATCGCCACGAACGTCACACCGGTCGTCGCGAGCCGCCGGGCGATTCGGCTCGTCGGCTTGGTGGTCTGGGGTGACCTCGGTGCCGCGGCCGGCGCCATGGCGATCGCCCGGAGCCGAGGGGCTTCAGCGAACGATGCCGCGGGCAGGGCCGTCTCAGGGAGTGTCGCTGCGGGGCGTGCCGCGTCGGCGGGCGTCGTTTCACGGAGTGTTGCTGTGGGACGTGCTGCGTCAGCGGGTGTCGCTGCCGGGCGCGCTGGGTCGGGGAGTGACGCGGCCGGCTGCAGGGTGGAGTGCTCGGAGCGCGCTGCGGCCTGCCTGGCACGGGCTTGAGCGCGGGTGGGAAACTGGATCGGTGTCGAGGTCGTGACCGGCGAGACGTCCGTCTGGAGGTGCTCGAGGTCGGACATCGGGGCCTCGGATGCCGCGGGGGCCGCGATGAGCCGATCCGTGTCCGGAATCGTGACCGTGTCCAGCTCGGGCAGGTGCGCGTCCGCGTCGGCCAGGTCCTCGGCGAGCGGCCTGGACACCCGCGCAGGTTCGAGCGGCTCTGGCTCGAACGCGGTCGCCGGGGCCGGTTCCGGGGCCCGCTCTGGCTCGACCGGCGCAGCGGGCAGGGACGCCGCGACAACACGAGAGTCATAACGGCTCGTGTGACGCGCGTCGGCAACCTCCACTGGCGCCCGCTCCGCACGCTCACGCTCGCGCAGTTCACGACGGGTCAACGACGCTCCTGCGAAGGGCTGTCCTGCCGGGTCACTCGCATCGGGCGCAGAGGCAGCCGATGAGGGGAAGCGAGGGGGCAAAGGAGAGGTTCTTTCGGTGCGTTGGACAGGGGGCCAGGAATGTCATCTTGGCCAGCGCCAAAGTAACGAATCACTACAGGGTAACCCGTGAACCGCCGATTTCCCATTCGGCGAGGCCGAATGACACCCGAACACGGGGGTGCAGGGGCCTGTCGACGGAGGCTCCCGGCAGTGCGCTGCCGGTGGCGACTCGCCCGGGATCCTGCGGATGCGTGCGGCGTGTCGCCGTCACAGACCGCCTTCGTCCATGTGCCGGTCGAAGAGTGCGGAAAGAATCGGTTCAAACACCTCGTAGAGGTCGGGTGCGCCGGCAATCAGCAGCTCGATTCCCTCCCGGTCGTCGCCGAACCCGCCGACCCTGGCTCCGGCCTCGCGCGCGACCAACGCCCCTGCCGCATGATCCCAGGGGTTCAGGCCGCGCTCGTAGTAGAGGTTCAGCCGACCGGCGGCCACCCCGCACAAATCGAGGGCGGCGGAGCCGATCCGGCGGATGTCCCGCACCTGGCCGACCAGGCCCCGCACGACGTCGGCCTGGCGCTCCCGGCGGACGGCCTGGTAGGAGAAACCGGTGCCGAGCAGCGCGAGCGACAGGGGGACGCCGGAGGGAACCTGCAGCCTGTGCTTGCCGAGGAATGCACCGTGCCCGGGCGCCGCACTGAAGAGCTCGTCGGCGGCGGGGTTGCGCACTGCGCCGGCCAGGGTCGTCCAGGTCGCCGGGTCGGGGTTGCCCTCAACGACGGCGATGCTGACCGCCCAGGCCGGGATGCCGTAGAGGTAGTTGACGGTGCCGTCGATGGGGTCGATGACCCAGGTGAGACCTGAGCTGCCGGGTGTCGCGGCGGATTCCTCACCGAAGAATCCGTCGTGAGGCCTGGCGGCGGCCAGGCGGCGACGGATAAGTGCCTCGGTCTCGCGGTCGGCATCCGTGACCACGTCTTCTGGCGATGACTTGGAGGCCGCGACATGCACCCCCGCAGCCCGTCGGGTCAGGGCGAGCTCACCGGCTTCGAGGGCGACGTCCTGGGCCAGGCGGAGCAGTTCGGTCGAAGCGGGAGCGGTCATGCTCCAACGCTACGGGACACGCAAAGAGTGGGTGGCAAGTGAGGGATTCGAACCCGCTAAACAGCCCCGGAATGACGCGGGAAACTCTGCACAACCCCGGAATATCAACGTTTTTGAGGGTGCTTCGATTCTTGGACCACGTTTGAATTGTGGGGAGTTGTGGGGTTTCGGTGGGGGGACACCTCGCCAGGGGCGCGCAGACGACTAGACGAAGATGGCGACAACGGCCGCGGCGAGCGATGCGACAGCGAGGCTAAACGAGCACCAGGCGATGATCCTCGAATGGCGTTCCGATCGAGCAGCATCGGCTCGTGTCTGCTCGGCGATCTCCAGACCTGCGCGCAGCGCATCCTCCAGGTGCTGCAAGAGCTCGAGCTGATCCCCCGCTGCCCGATCTGCGGCGCCGTGATAGGCCGGGAGCGAGTACTGAATTTGCGCACCGTTGGGAGGCAGGTAGCCGCTCACCAATTTAGGGGCTCCCCTGAAATGGTACTGGGGACGAAGATTCTGCTCATGGTCGTCAGGCTACGCCAGCGGCAAGCATGGCGCGGATGAGCGACGTGCGCGCCGACACGAATTGGCACCGCTGATGTCGGTCGCCCGGGATAGCGTGGAGGCATGCCGACGACAACCCCGCTCTCCCCCGAGGTTAGGGTGAGCATCGGCGACCACATCGCGATGAAGTGGGGACGCAACGAGATCGCCCGACACTTCAACGTGTCCCCTGGAGTGGTCTCCAAGATCGCCCGTGAGCGAGGGCTCGGCTTCGAGAACACCCTGATGACCGCAGACGCGACCCGCTGCCACCAGATCGACATGTGGGCCCAGCGCGTAGACCGAGAGCAGGAGCTCTTTGAGCGGTACGCCGCACTCCCCGGGACCTCGAAAGCCGACGGGACGCCCACGAAACGAGAGAAGCGACTCAGCTACGCCCTCTACAACGTCACCCGACACCACAACGGCGTGTACCGCTGAGCCGCGCAGCTTGTCCCACCATGCGCAAGCTCGCACGTCCCCCAGAAGCCCACAGGACAGGCACAGAGCACCCGTTGCGGGACTGAGCACGGCGCCCGGTCACGCCTACGCGCACGCGGGTGAGGCGTACGCGGGTGCGTCAGTCCTACCAGCTCGGCCTGTCAGGCTCTGCCACCGCCGTCCTTGCCCGGGTCGAACGGCTGTCGAACGTTCGCGAGTCGATGACCTCCGTAGTGCGTAGGTCATCGTCATCGAGCCGCCGGCGCCGCGTGAGCGCGAAGGGTACTCACTCAGCGAGTAACCCCCGACGTGTTCTCTCCTCGGCGGACCATGTGGTCGCTGATGAAGTCCTCCAGGTCGGTCGCGCGGATCCGTTGATGCGGCCGTGTGTCGCCGAACTCCACGACGGGAAGCTTGCCCTCCCTGATCTGTTTGTAGACCCAGACCTTGGACATCTCGAGGAGGTCGGCGACAGCCGCAACCGAGTAGAGCTGTCGCGGGTCGCGAGTGACGATTCCTTGTCCGATATTTATCGACTCTCTATCCAGAATCCGTATCCACTCTCTATCCAGCGCGCTCCGAACTTCCTCACGCACCATCTCGCGGATAAGGAATTCGATAGTTGCTGGATAGGGATTGGATAGTCGACTCATTGTCCAGACGCTACGAGGTCGAGCACCTCAGGGCAGCTTTCTAGGCTGTGCCGCGATCCATTCGTCTACGTCGGATTCGAAGTAGCGGACGAGCCGGCCGAGCTTGAAGGAACGAGGGCCCTTGCGGAGGTGGCGCCAGTTGTAGAGGGTCTGAACGGCGACGCCCGTTTTCGCGCTGACGTCTTCCGGCGTGAGGGCCTGAGGACCTGATCCGAATCGAGGTGCCCGGACTGGCGTCGTCGCGCCGCGAATTCTCTCCGCGTCGGCCAGCGCCGCGCGCACCTCCTCCCGGACGATCTGTCGGATGGCGTCTTCGAGTAGGGCCCCGGGGCTTGCCGCGTGTCTCATGGCGGTCAGCATAGGTGACGCCGACAGCCTTGCATTCAGGCCCCACACGACTCAGAGTTGGTCGCGGAGACTACCGAACGGCCCTGCGAAGCAAAAGGAATGCCATGGACGAGATCACTGCCAGTCCCGACGACGACGCTGCGGCGGAGACCAGGCGGCGACTCGCGAAGGCGTGGGGTCCCGATTGGGATCAGGCCGCCATGGCAATGCCGTGCGAGTTCGAGGGATGTAGCGGCGTCGGGCACGACAACAGCCCGAACCCCGCGGAGTGGCGTCATGAGGTCGTGTCGGAGACGTTCGACGACGGCATAGTCCAGGCGGACATCTCAGCGTTCACGAACGGCGATCCGGTCCTGGGGGCAATCCACTTCGCTGGCGACGGCGAGATGACCGCGGCCGAGTTCCGCGCGGCAGCCGACAAGTACGAGGCCTTCCCGGCGTGGCTGCGGTCCCTCGCTGACCGCATGGACGCCCTGAGCGCCTGAACGCGGCCACAGCGACCCAGCGTCACCCAAGCTTCATCACGCCCTCTCTGGGGGTCTCCTGCGCCTTCTCACCCGTCACTGGTCCGCGCTAGCCTGCGACTAACAGTCCAGGGGGAACCATGCCAGTGCCATCTCTTGCTCGCCCGCCCGTCATCATCCTCGCCGGTCTCATCGCCCTCGCATTCACCGGGTGCACCTCGACTCCCTCGGCGCCCGCAGCGGCCACAGCGACGCCGACTCCATACTCGACCGAGGCGTCCGTCAGCCAATGGGACTCAGTCGTGGCTGGCCAGAAAGACACGCTCGACCGGTGGCAGACGAAGTGGGACAAGGACCAGTGCTCGGGTTCGGATGGTTCGACGTCGCCGTGCCGGGGTGAACTCCTCGAAGGCTCGATGATCGCGAGCACAATCAGCATGACTCTAGGTACCGGGGCGGGCAAGGACACACCTCCCGCGGAGATCAGCGGTCTCTACGCCTCCACGGCCGGGCTGGCACACGACGCAGCCGCCGCCGGCCAAGCTTGGCAGGACTCATGCAACGCCACGGCAGCGCCAGAGTGCGCCGGCCTGAGCGGCAGCATGGAGATCTCCATGCGAGTGCTCAGCATGACGTTTGCGAAGTGGGCGCCGTACCTTTAGTCGCTCAGTTTGCCTGCAAGTCCGGCCGTCACTTTGTGCTGACGAGCACTCCGCTTCGCGCCGGGGCGGCAACCCCGTCGGTCCCGTGATGAAGGGAGAAAGCCGCTCCGACGTTCGGACGAAGGAGACGCAACAGCTCGACGTCCTTGCTGTGGACGTGGAATTCGTCGATGAGTCGCTGGAAAGGAATTTCGCCATCGATGCGAAGAACTTCGATGCCAACGACGACGTTCATCGCGTCCAAGTCGACCAGAACCACGTCAGTGACATGCTTCGTCGAAGCGACCGGCTCATCGGACATCGCAATGTATGCGGCGTTAGCCTCGATGTCGATCGAGACCTTGAAGCGTGACGTTGTCATTGCTCCTCATCCTTCCATGCCGTGCTCTTGATCGTGAGTGTATCCGATTGTGGCCATTTGGAACCCACTACCCAAATGACTAACAGCCGGCCTCCAGCAGTTCTTCCCGTAATGCACGTGGAGTCCTCAGGAGTCGGCCATGTAGACACGATATTGGCGAGTGCTTCGTCAACCTGGTCGGTTGTAATGTTCCGTTGCTTCATTCGCATCAGGTAGTGCGCTGTGACCCGGTATCTCACTGCGACGCAAGTTCGACGTTGAATGCCAGACGCCGCACCTGCTCGCCGCCTATGAAGATCAGAACCTCGTACAGGCCAGGCGACGTCAGCGGCACTTGCGCGGTGACGGTGAAAAGCAGACCGATCTTCCCATCATACGGGCGAACGTCGGGGCCCGGCTCTATCGGTCCAGATACGCCGATCTCGTATGACTTGTCCGGAGGGAGGATCTTGATTCCCAGATCCACCGGCCCCTCGGACTCATCGGCGCGGATTCGACCAGCGACCGTGGTAATCCATGCAGTCGGGAAGCTCGGGACAATTGCATGGGTGTAGCTGGCGCCGAGCGCTGATATCTTTCCGCCCTCGATCTGCGCGTAGTCAGCCAGAAATGCATAATCAAGTTCAGCCATGTGGGGAGCATATCGCTGTGCTCGAACCGATCGACGGCGAGACGGTGGCCTTTGGCGCGTTTACCTCAGCAAGAACCTCATCGTGTCACGACGCACGAGCCGAATGCTCCGCTCCTTGATCCCGTATTTGTAGCGCAGGTTTGTTTGCGCGAGCTTCCGCCCCCGGATCCTCGCCTTCAGCGCGGCCATGCGACGCTCGGTGAAGGTGACGTAGTCGAGGTGCTCAGCGACGAGAGCGTGTATGGTGGTCAGCCAGGCGTCGTTCTCAGCACGGTCGGCGCCGAGGGTCTCCAACTGCATCGCCTCATTCGCCAGGGCCGCCCATGCCTCATTGTCAGACGATGCCGGCCACTCACGCACGACTCCCCCGCGGCTCACGGTCGAAGCATCTCCGACTGGTGCTCACGTGCGATCTCCGCTGCCACCTCGCGGGTCAGCACCGCTTGTACTGAGTTCTGAGACTTAGCTTGGCGGGCGCCCTTCGCCATACGATGCCCAAAGGCGAGGAGCAGGGCTCGGGTGGCCACTCGCAGCTCATCGGGCGTGAGCTCCTGCGCCTCGAGCTTCGCCATTTCCTCCTTGTGCCAGGCGAGCGCCTCACGGTTTGACGCACCCACAGCGCTCCCCCGGGCACGGCTCGCGCGACCCTGAAGGCCTTCCGGACTCTTCGACCTACCGGCCATGACTCGACCCCTTCAACTTGATGTCACGCTCGAGCAGCTTGGCCGGCGTGTTGTCCCTCTTCGCGCGGCCCTCCGAGCGCTTGTGCCGCCGGACCAGATCCCCCATGAGGTTCGCCTTGGCCTTCTGCCGCTCGGCTTCCGTGAGGCCGAGGGAGTCTATCTTGCGTTCTTCCTCGACGTACCAGTCGGCGTCCATGGCAGCTGCGGACTCTGCCGCCCTGGCGCGCTGTCTCTTCGCCCGCTTGAGCAGGTCATCAGTCATTTGTGGTGCCTATCTGCAGGGTGATCCTGCTATTTGGGTCGGATAGCAGGGGTTACACGAGGGCGGCGGCGATGTTGCGTGCCAGTGAGGCTCCCAGCCACGCCGACCCTGCATCGTTGGGATGTGTGCCGTCCGAGGTGATGTAGAGGTCGCTGTTGCCAATGCCCGTCGTTGCACCGACCCGACCCTGACCAGTGAAGATCGGCACGGGGACAGTGTCCACGAATGTCGCCCCCGAGGCCACGCAGCCAGCAGCTATGGCGGTACTCATGGCGGCGTAGACGCCCGGTGTGGCCCCGGCGAACAGGGGACCGGTGACGACGAGCGATCGGAGATTCGGCAGCGCCGCGCGGATAGATGCGAGGACGGCTTGCACCTGCGCGGTGATGGCAGCGTTTGTGAATCCGGTGTCGTTATGGCCCAGCGCGATGATCACGTCAGTTGGGTTGTGGGCGATCACGTCCGTTTGTAAGCGGGCCGCAATGTTGGTGTACGAGCCAGCAGCGAGCCAGCCGGTCGAGCCGACCCCCGCGTTCACGAAGTCCTGAAAGCCGAGGGCCTGCGCCATGTACGAGACACACGTCCCGAGTGGCGGTGTACCGCCGCCGCCGAAGTACGAGTCCCCGACCGCCACGAGCCGCCGCTTCGGGGCGGCAAGAGCGCGAACCGTGTCGTTGACCTGAAAGTTGATCCCGAGGAAGAGGTCGTTTGTCCCGCAAAGTTCGACAGTGATTCGGCGTACCGCGCGCGTGGCGAAAGTCGCTTTCACCTCTGAGTAGCTGTTACTCACACCGCCCAGTGTCACGGGGTACTGCGTGACATACTCCCCGTCAACCATGATGCGGAACTGATTGCTAGCGAACTGGCGAAGAGTCAGGGAGAAGATAGTTCCATCGAACAGGAAGCTGGGACGAACGATCTGCGGGCTGCCCGCGCTGGACGGGGACCAGACAGCAGTGTACGGACCGAGAGTTGAACTTCCGGGTGTTGGTGGCGTCGAGCCCACCCCCAGCGGAAGGTACGCGGTGAGGTCGTTAGCCAGGATTGACGTGTAGCTCTGCCCTGGCAGGGTCTTGGGCGTGGGGACCGTAGTCCCGCCGCTCGTATCATTGGTCACGAGCACGGTCGGGGGAGATGCCATGAGCCTAGGCGTGATGCTCGGGAGCAGCGCCGTGCGTGCTGCATACGTGGCTGATTGCAGGATTGCGGCCGGAGATGCCGGGTTGGTGATGTCGACGTCCGCGACACCCTGTTCGAGATGGTTGAGATCTGCCGCGGTGATCGGAGTGTTCCCCGTCACGAAGTCCGCCCAGATTTTGCGGATGTAGCTGGTCAATTTGATCTCCTCGGGTGAGTCTGTCGATCAAAGGTCTGGGCATCGTCCGGATCGCCGCTGCCGACCGGATAGGCCGCAGCACCTGGGTGGGTGGCCTCGCCTGGGTAGAAGCCCGCGGGCTCAGCCGCGCTGCCTCTTTCTCCCCCGGCTGGATTGAGATTGTCTTCGGTCATTTGTGTCTCCATTCGCTGGTTCATGTTAGAAAGCTGCTCGCTGCATGCCCGTGGACAGGCCCACCTTGCGGTCTCCCGCCGCACGGTTGATCAGGAACGTCGCCTCACCGTTCGCTACTTCGCGAATCCAACCGAACAGGGACCCTTCGGCGTAGATCGGGCGATTGGATGGCGCAGAGTTCGCAGGCGCGGGAGACGCCGCCACAGCGCCAGCCATGAGCGTGTGCGGGACGCGCCCGGCGCTGATCGCCTTGAGCAGCGGCCGGTTCCTGTCGGCCTGACCGTTCTTGTTCGAAATGACTTCTTCGCCGACGGAGAGCATGTGCGGAACCGAGTCGGACGATGCCGTGCCCGGACCGAAGACCGTGCCGCCGTCTGCCTTCTTCAGCACGCCCACGCCCGTGCCCATCACCTGGTCGACGGTCATCACCGTGCGCATGAGCGACGGGATCTGGCCGAGCTTGAACTGATATGCGGCGAGGTCAGCGGATGCCTGTGCAGCGTCTAGTTCGAGCTTGGTCGGCGGAATTGTGTCCGGGATTTTGAACAGGGTGTCGACGTATTTCTGCACCTGGTCCGCGTCCTCGCCGTGGGCGATCGCGTTCTTGATGATCTCGTCTTTCATCGAGATCAGCTTCGCCTTGGTGTCGTCGGCGCTGCCGCCGTTGTCGCGGAACGCTTGCGCGTTGGCTTCGGCCGCCGTGGTGAGCCCGATCAGCTCGCCGCGGTTCTTCACCGCGGATGCCGTCATGCCCTCGAGGAGCGTGTCGGCGCGGTTGATCTCCTTGCCTGCGGCGTTGATGTGCGTGGACATGTTGGCGATCTGAGAGTCGAACTGGTTCTGCGCGCCGGCCGCCGAGAGGGTCTTCCCGTTGAGAAGGTCCAGGGACTGCTTGAGCAGCTCCGCTGCGGTACCTTGCAGCTTCATCGCATCCGAGGTTGCCTTGAGCTGAGCTGCAGTCTTTCCCTGGGTAACCGTGGCCGCGAGGTACTCGTCAACTGTCATGCCGTACCGCTTAGCGAGCTCGCTCACCGACGCGCCTTGGGCGTCAGTCGATGCCGTGGTGACACCGTTGGCCTCAGCGGTTAGCTTCAGGTCCGCAATGGATTGGTGCAGCGCAGAACCGTTCACCCCGAGAGCATCGGTGACGTTGGCGATCGAAGCCTTCGTCGCCTTCTGCGAATCAGTCAGACCAGTCCCCGACACCTTGTAGAGGCCGGCCTTCACTGCCGCGTCGCCCATGGCAGAGTTCAGAGCGATCTGCGCGGGCACATTGCCGAGGGTGGCGTCGGTGACGAGTTTCGCGGAGATGCCAAGCTGCTTCCCGGCGGCCAGCGTACCGGAGGCCATGAGCTGCTGGATGGCCTGCTGGCGCACGTTCTCGCCGATGGCACCCGAGTCGGCCTTGAGCGCGGCCGTGTAGGAGTCTGTGACAGCGGTGGCCTGCTGGGTCGCTGCGGCAGACACCGCGAACACAGCCACGAGGGCAGACACGCCAGCGACGATCCAGCCAATGGGGCCGGTGGCGATCTCCATGGAGACTCCGAGCAGCCCGATGGAGTTCGTCGTGAGTGCGACAGCCTCGGTGACGGCCGCGAGCATGGGGGCGATGAAACCCCACAGTTTGAACGCGCCCACACCGGCCAGCACGGCACCGGTGAGGGTGGCCAGCACGTCCACGGGGATGCCGTTGATCGCCTCGGAGATCCCGGTGAGGACAGAGAGTCCGATCGTTCCGAGGGGTGCCAGGGCTTCGAGGATGTGCATGATCGCTTGGGCGACCGCGGCGAGCGTGGTCTCCACCTGCGGGAGGGTCGCCATCGCGTAGTTCGCGAAGGTCTGCAGCCCGCCGTTGCCCGTCCACGACTTGAATCCGGCCGAGAGCCGTTCGACCCAGCCAGCGATCGACATCATCAGCGGCTCGAGCACGCGTGCGCCCTGCAGGGAACCGGCGAAGACGTTCGTGGCGCTGCGGCCGAGGAACCCGGTGAACTCGCCCACCTGACGGTTGAGCATGGGCATGCTGTTGTTCAGGTCACTGGTGGCGGTGTGGAACGACGACAGCATGGACACGGCGCCCGTGTGGGCGAGCGTGTCGAGGTCACCCTTGAGTTCACGGATGCCCGCGGTGTACTCCTGGCCAGCGGTGGTGCCTGCGGCCATCTCGTCATGGATACCCTTCACGGCGACGACGCCAGAGATGCCCATCATCGTGAGCGCGCCGGCGGCACCGATGGTGAACGCGGCGAGGGGGACCATCATCGGGACGAGTGCGGCCACGGCGGCGGCGATCATGCCCGTGCGGGACACGTTCGTCGAGTTGGCCTGGTTGGCCTTGACGGTCGCGGCCGTCTGGGTCTCCTGCGCGGCAGCTTCGGCGAGAGCGGACTCGGCGGCCTTGCGCTGGGCGGCGGCGAGAGCATCCTCGGCGAGAGCCGCCCGGGTCGCGGCAGCGTCGGAACGCTTGACAGCCTCGGAGAGGGCGAGTTCAGCGGCGGCAACCTGCGCGGCGGTTCGCTTGCGCTTGTCCCGCTGCTCCTCGAACTTCATCTCCGCGACGATTGCCCGGGCGGTGGCCGATTCCGACGCGGCCTCGGCGAGGGCCAGGCGGCGCTCTGCGGCGGCGACAGCGTCGACCTTGGCGGCGGCACCGGTGGAAGCGGAACCGCTGGCAGGGGTCGACGTGGCCGTGACCGACGACGTGGTGTGCACGCCGGCGGCCTCGGCTGCACGCCGGACCTGTTCGAGCTTCGCCAGGGCCGCCGCGACATCCGCGTCGATCTTGATCTTCGGCTCGAGCGCACCGAGTTCGCGGACGTCGGTCTTCGTCTTCTGCATGTCCGCGAGCCAGTGGTCGCGGTCCATGGACAAACGGCCCACGATCGAGCCCACAGTCGTGGGTCCCTGGTCCATGGTCAGCTCCCCGTGTGGCGCGCGCTGGTCCGCACGTTGCCCGCTTCGTCCCGCTCGACACCCATGAGGTCATCGAGCTCACCGGCACGGTGGGCGGCGTCGACTTGCTCGGGCGTCGCGACCCTCAGCCACGACTCGGTGCGCTGCTCGGCCATCAGCCGAACACCTGCGCGAGAGTCAGCTTCTGCATGCCGTGACGCTTGATTTCCTCAGCGGTGTACGGCTTGTCGACGTGAATGATCGAGCCGCCCGCGCCGCGGTAGAAGTGCCCCTCTCGCGAGATGGCCTCGCTCGTGTCGATGGCAGCCAGATCCTCATAGAGTGCCCCCGCAGAGAGCGCCGTTGTCTGCGTGAAGATCTGCTCACGCTTGAATCCCGGCTTCTCGAGCACCTTCATGAGGACGCGCTGAATGTACCCGCCACTGGCCACAAGACTCATCTCGCGCTCGCCCGCCTGGATGTCCCCGACGCTGGTCTGCGGGTTGTACGACAGACGCCCGTGCTCGGCGGGAGGCACGATGTTCGCGGAGGTTTTCGCCGGAACTCCGAGATCGATCATCCGCTTGCGCCAGTCCGCGATGTCGTCGTTCCGAGTCTGGACCGCCTCGACGAAAGTGGTGACCGCGTTCTCGACATCGAGGAGGAGCGCGCCGAATCGCTCGCCGCTGTCGCCAGCGCATTCCTCCATCTCGGTGCGGATCTTGGTCAGCTGCTCCTGGCGCCGAGCCTCTGTGGCCTGCGCGGCCTTCTTCCGAGTGAACTCAGCGCGCAGCTTGGCGAACCGGCCCAGTGACTCCTGTGCGGTGATCTGCTCGTGAGTGACTGACTCGTCACCCGACATCACCGCCTCCTCGAGGGAGGCGACAAGCGCCTGAGCTTCTGCAGCCTCGACGTCGGCCGCGCGCACGTCGGCGTCGGTGTACTCGACGGCCATCAGATGCCCCTCGACGTGGAGAGTGCCACCGCTGTGCAGGCATGGCCTGTGGCGAAGTCGTGATGAATGTGAATGGTCATGATGTGTTGCTCCTAAGAACGTTGGTCAGGCTGTCGATGTCGATCTGCCACGATCTGGTACCGAAGCGACGGGCCAGAATCTGCCCATTCGCCGCGAGCCGGCGGACTTGTCGCTCACTTCGATCGACTCGCCTTGCCGCCTCCTTCGGGGTAACCCAAGTGGCTACCTCCACACTTACAAGAGGGCGTCCGACACCGGACACGAACGTGTCGGGGACGGGCTCCCCCGACGCCGCAGCGAGCGCCTCCATGACATCGGCGGCGAAGAGGGGCGGCACCTTCCCGTTCGTGCGCAGCTGCGTCCGCACGTCGCGGATCAGGGACCGCATCACCCAGTTCGCCACCTGGCCGCGCAGAAGCTCATCCAGCTCGGCGGTCACCCCGGTTCACCGTGCCGACTGTTCGTCGATGGCCCGTTCGATCATGGATTCCAGATGATGCTTTGCGATGCCCTGCACCATCTCGGCCGTCTGCGCCGGACCCTCTGCCGCAGCAAATTCGAGCAGGGTGCAGAAATGCACGGTCAACGCGCTCGCGATGTCCATCAATGCTGTGATCTGGGACTCTGCGTCTTCGGTGAGTTGCCAGATGATGCGCGCCGGATTCCGATCGCCCTCGAGGATGTAGCTCTCGGCGATACGCGAGACGGCCGCATGTGCAATGACGGCACGCCGGCGCGTTTCGCTGGTAGTCACTGGATCCGCCATCCGTCAGCGCGGTCACGTCTGCAGCGATCACAGGGCAACGGATAGTTCGGGTGGGAACTGCACTCGCTGCCCGGGATGTACCCGGATCGCGAGAACAGGGCCGAGAGGCGCACATCCTCCGCATGGTCGATCGAGTCGCCGGCGTTGGCGACGTCGAGGTCGCATGTGGCACACCGGGGCGGGAACACCTCCCCCACGTGTGCCTCGCAGCGCCCACCGCCGTCCAACTCGGCGAGCCGGGCGCTCACCAGGTCCTCCCGTCGGTGACGCTCATGAACTCGCCCGCCCATTCCATGCGGAGCACCCCAGTCGCGCCGTGCCGGTTCTTGGCCACGAGCATGTCGAAGTCGGTGGACGCGGTGTCCGTGGCCTCCATGTCGCGGTGGAGCAGGATTACGAGGTCGGCATCCTGCTCGATGGCACCCGACTCGCGAAGGTCCGACATCGCCGGCCGCTTGTCACCCCGAGACTCCGCGTTGCGGTTCAACTGGGACAAGGCGATCACAGGCACGTCGAGGTCTCGGGCGAGCAGCTTGAGCTGCCGCGATGCCTCCGTGACGACCTCCAAGCGTTTCGCCCCGGACTCCCCGCTGATCAGCTGCAGGTAGTCCACGACGACCCCGGCGAGATTGCCCTCGCGTGCCACCGACCGCGCGTGCGTGCGAATGTCATTCACCGTGACCGAGCCGCGGTCATCGAATGCGATCGACTGCGGCGTCGAACCGCGCCACGCATCGATCTTCGACTTCACGAACTCAGGCAGCGGTGCCGGCTTCTCGAGGATCGCGTGGGCAACACCCGCGCCGGCCGAGATACAGCGCAGGTGAAGCTCGTGCTCGGGCATCTCGAGCGAGGAGTACGCGACTGCCCCGTGCTCAGCGAGCTCGAGCGCGATCTGAATCGACACAGCCGTCTTGCCCACACCAGGCCGAGCGCCGAACACGTACAGCGCGCCGGGTCGAAACCCGCCGATGGAGTCCGTGAGCGAGCGCCAGGGCGTTGGTACCGAGCGGGACGGCTTGCCGATCCCCTCGATGGTGTCGCCGATGGTGTCGGCCATGAACGTCACTCGGCGGCGCTGCAACCCGACAGCCTCATCGACCTCGCGCCGAGCCCGGTCCGTGAGATCTGACATGCCGAGCGTCTTGGACCATTCGGAGATCCGAACCCCGGCGGCGTTGACCCGGCGCCGGACCGCAGCCTCGCGCACCATGTCAGCGTGAAACCCAGTGTTGATCGTGTGCGGTACTTGGTCGCTCAGCGTCCACAGGAACGCCGCGTGCGTCGGAATCTCCCCGCCGAGCGTCGTGGGGTCCACCGGGCGATTTTCGGAGCGCATGCGGCGCATCGTGTCGAAGATGTCGCCGAAACGACCATCGTTGAAGTCAGCGCCGGTCAGGATCAGATCGTCGAGCTTGGCCCCGTTCGAGTCCAGCACGCCGGCCAGCACGGACAGTTCCGCGAAACCCAGCTCGTCGCTCATGCGGCACCGCCCAGGGCGCGCAGGTTGCCCCAGCCGCCACCGTCAGCGGGCGCAGTCTCGTCTTCCCACTTGCGATCGCGGATCCAGCCCGCCGGGAGCTTCACGAACTTCGGGTCGTCGCCCTTGACCTTGCGAGCGTAGGCATCGGCCGCGGCACTGAGATCCTGGAGAGCCGGCATCGTGCGGGCCTTCCGGGTGGCCTCCCACGCCTTCCAGGCATCACCCTTGGACTCCT
Organism: Cryobacterium algoritolerans; assembly: GCF_004402785.1. Lineage (GTDB taxonomy): Bacteria > Actinomycetota > Actinomycetes > Actinomycetales > Microbacteriaceae > Cryobacterium > Cryobacterium algoritolerans. The sequence continues at coordinate 55,441 of NZ_SOFP01000009.1, read as the reverse complement.
TGCGGGGGTAGTGCTTCCACCACTCCTCGAACGATGCAGAGTATGGCGACTTTGGCAGGCTGTCTCGTTCACCAACGGTGGACAAGTCTTTTGTCTTTATCGGTACGGGTCGGGTCGGGTCGGGGCCATCGTCTTGCCTTCCGCTTGCCATAGCTTTGCCATCGTTTGCCATAGCTTTGCCATCCGTTTGCCATCGAGCGGCTGCACCCTTGGCACCCGCGGCCGATCGCTTGGCCGAGACGTCGGCGCGCTTCGCGAGGGTGTCCGCACGGCTCGGCTGATATTCGTGCCAATCGTGAGCGACGTACTCTGCCGGTCCGGCTTCACCGCACTCCGAGTGCTCGCAAGTCGTACCAGGCGCATGCCACAGTTGGACGCGCACCAGCTCGTCAGCCTGCCTGAGCGACCCCCCGAGCTCCTCAGGGACGAAGTCAGGTATCCGGCCATCCGTGAGTTCCCGAGCGCTCCATGCCCCGCATAACGTCCAGAGCCCTACGGTCTCCATACGGACATCGCGAGGAATCGCGAGGACCTTCTTCGACGTATTCAAACCGTCGTCTACTTTGAACCACGGCATCAGCTACATGCCTCCCGATGGCGTGTCGTCGCGCGTGATCTCGATGAACTTGCCAGTCATCGTCGCCATCTCGAAGAGCTTGGTGCCGAGTGCGATGGCCTCGGCCGGCGTGAGGTGCTCGGCGTGCTCCTCCTCGGCCCCGTCAGGGCACACGACGATAACGACGGAGGGGACGAGGCCGCTCGACCCCGTCGTGACGTAGGCGGCCACTAGCGCGCAGTCTTGGTGATGATGAAGCGGTCGCGAGGGATCTCAGGCTGGTTGTCGCCATTGCACAGGAACGCCATCGTCAGAGTTCCCGGTTCCACTTCCCATCCGCTGCGGTTGGTTACCTTGTAGTCGGCCAAATCGCCGACTGCCAGGTCGGCGGTCGGCGTTGCGGCGAGGTCTTCGTCGGCTTCAGCGCGCACCTTCGCGGCCAGAATCTGCAGCTCGTCGGCGAGCATGAGCAGTTCGGCGCTCGAGTAGCTCGCCACGAGGCTGATCTCGACGACGGTCCGAGGCCCGCCATCGTCGACACACTGCTCGTGCCAGGTCGTGACAAGGGAGCCTTCTTCGATCCGCCCCGCGGAGAATTCGTCCAGGACGCGTGGGGCGCCACTGTGCGACCGCTCGTCGACGTCCTGCCAGCCGTGCTGCGTCGTGCACCAGTTCACCGGGCACGAATCCGCCGGCACTGTCTCGATCGAGGTGGTCTCAGGTACGATGGTGCTAGATTTCATTGGTTCGATTTCCTTGCTTGCGTTTGGGATGGGACTGATTGGCCTCGGCACTGTTGGCGCAGTGACGGGGCCGTTTTCTTTAGCGGCGACTGCTCGCCCGCTCATACGGCGGCCAGTGCCGTTCCGATGCGTGCCGTTCCTTCGACCCACTCGATGACTTCCGACTCGAGGTAGACGACGGTCTTAGGCGTCGGCTTCCGGTACTTCGGCCCCTTGCCGGTGAAGCGAAGCTGCGCGAGCCCGCTCTTCGTTAGGCCTGGGACTATTTCGCAAACCTGTTCGGCCGAGAGATATTTGGACATCTTGCCTCCTGTGTCATATTGGCGTTTTTCGCCCTGTTTGAATCGCTAAATGGACAGTAACACACGATTCGCTCTTATGACCACTGATACAGGGTCTAGGCTGTCGCCATGACACAAGCAGGAACTGACTCAATCGGGCGTCGCATCGCCAAGTACCGCCGCGTCATGGGAATCGCCACAGCGAAGGATCTCGCTGGTCGCATCGGAAGCGAGACACTCAGCGCGTCGGTAATCCAGAACATCGAGAGCGGCAGAAAGGCGGACCTATCGGTTTCTCAGCTGCTCAACATTTCGCGAGGCCTCGGAATCTCCCCGGTCCTGCTGCTTGCCTCAATCGATCGACCTTTCGACCCACTGGACCTGACAGGTCTGAGCCCGTACGTTGCGAAGATGACGGGCGCCGAACTGGACGCCTGGATCTCGGGCACGAGTAACGAGACAGTCGCCGGCTACTCGTATCTCGCTATCGTTCAGCAGATTGCCCGGCGAGACCTACGCCAGCTGATGCGCTGGTACGAGGACTGGGTGATTTTTGAGCGAGACTTCGAAGCTTCGAAGGACGAGATCACGCCTGAACAGCAACAGGCAGAGCTCGCGACTCACGCGGCGGACACGGAGCGCATCGGAGCAACCTACAAGCGACTGACCGAGTTCGTAGACGTATCTTGGGCAAAAGGCCCATGGTCTGCCGATGGGTAGCGCCTGGGCCGGTCAGGGGCGTCGCGGCGGCCTCCTACGCTCCGCCGAGCGTGGTGCTCTCCACCCAGGCGACCACTTCGGACTCGACGTACAGCACTGTCTTGGGCGTGGGCTTCCGGTAACTGGGTCCCTTGCCATGGAAACGGAGTTGCGCGAGCTGGCCGCGCGAGACTCCGGGCAGCATCAGGACAACCTGGTCGGGGGTGAGGTAGACGGGCATGGTGTTCCTTCGATCCGGGATCCGGCCGCGACCGTCAAGTCGCGACCGGAGAGACCAATGGGTGGTCCCACTAAGGGGCCATGCGGCGGAAATCTCCACCACCTCCAAATCGAGTGATTTTCACCCGACCAACGCACGGCCGACAGATCCGCCGCATGGCTTAGGAGTAGCGGCCACCCGGCAGCTACGAACAACGGAGTACAACATGGGCAGCATTTCCTCCTACGGCACTGGCGCCGGCAAGCGGTACCGCGTGCGATATCGCGACCCCGCCCGGCAGTCACGCGAGAAGGGCGGCTTCACGCGCAAGAAAGACGCTGAGGACTACCTCGCCGACATCACGGTCGCGACGAACCGCGGCGAGTACGTCGACCCGAAAACCGCCAAGCTCTCCATCCACGAGCTCGGCGTCGAATGGATGGCCAACCAGTCACACCTCAAGCCGTCCTCCCTCCGCACGGTGGAGACCGCATGGCGGGTGCACGTGGAGCCAGCCTGGGGCACGCGACGCATCGGAGAGATCCGGCACTCTGAAGTCCAGTCGTGGGTGACGAAGTTCACGGCGAACGGCGGGAAGCCTCGCTCGGCGACCGTCGTCATCCGAGCGTTCGGCGTGCTCGCCGCCATTCTCGACATCGCCGTACTCGACAAACGGATCTCGTCCAACCCGGCCCGCGGTGTCAAGCTCCCACGCAAGGGGAAGAAGAAGCGCGCCTACCTCTCGGCTGCCCAAGTCGAACTGCTCGCGATGCACGCCGGCGAGCACTCCACATTGGTCTACGTGCTCGCCTACACCGGCATTCGCTGGGGTGAAGCCATCGGCTTGCGCCTATCGTGCCTGGACGCGCTCCGCCGGCGGATGCTTATCGAGGAGAATGCCGTCCTCATCGGCAGCCAGGTTGTTGTCGGCACCCCGAAGACTCACGAGCGCCGGAGCGTCCCGTACCCGAGCTTCCTGTCTGTGCCACTCGCTCGAGCGTGCGAAGGGAAGACCCGGGGGCAGCTGGTGTTCGGTGCCGGCGATGTCCACTTCCCACGGTCCAACACCGAGGGCGGATGGTTCATCAGGGCAGTGCAGGCCGCCCAGAAGGATGATGGCACGTTCCCGCTCATCACCCCGCACGACCTCCGCCACACCGCGGCGAGCCTGGCCATCTCGGCCGGCGCGAACCCCAAGGCAGTGCAGCGGATGCTCGGCCATGCCTCGGCAGCGATGACGCTCGACACCTACGCGGACCTGTTCGAAGACGACCTCGACGCCGTTTCCGAGCGGATGGATGCGGCCCGCGCCGAATCAATTGTGGGGGTTTCGTGGGGGTTGAAGGCCTGAGAGACGCAAAAACCCCCGGAAACACAGGGATTCCGGGGGTTAGGCTCGGTGGCAAGTGAGGGATTCGAACCCCCGAAGTCTAAGACGGCTGATTTACAGTCAGATCCCTTTGGCCACTTGGGTAACTTGCCAATGCGCACCCGATCAGATGAGAACAAGTGACCGGAGACGCTCAGACAGAATACAAGAGTTTTGGCCCCAGTGAGAAATCAAGGCCGGGGAACTGCGCACATCCGCCGGTCGATATGATCGAGTAAGGCTCAATTCCATCGCCGTAAGGAACCCCATGGTCGGCATCGACGAGGTCGCCCGTCACGCGGGCGTCTCCACCGCCACGGTTTCGCGCGCCCTGAGCGGCAACGGCCACGTCTCCCCCGCCACCCGGCTGAAGGTGGAGGCCGCGGCGGACGAGCTGGGCTACGTTGTGTCGTCGACCGCGTCGAGCCTGGCCTCCGGGCGGATGAAGAACATCGGCGTGGTCGTTCCGTTCCTCGACCGCTGGTTCTTCTCCAGTGTGGTCGAGGGCGCCCAGAAGTCCCTGTTGAAGAACGGCTACGACCTCACCCTGTACAGCCTGACCGGCGGAGGCGCCGAGCGCCGGAGCGTGTTCGACCACTTCCTGCTTCGCCAGCGGGTGGATGCCGTGATCGCCATTTCGCTGGAGCTGACGGCCACAGAGGTGACCAGCCTGCACGCGCTGGGCAAGCCCCTGGTCGGCGTCGGCGGCCCGATCGAGGGCGTGCGCACCCTCACGATCGACGACGTCGCCGTGGCCCGGCTCGCCACCGAGCATCTTCTGTCGCTCGGCCACACCCGGATCGCGCACATCGGGGGAAACAAAGACCTAGACCTGGACTTCCACCTGCCGACGAACCGGCGGGTCGGCTACGAGAACGCACTCGACGCGGCCGGGATCAAGCCGGCCGCCGAGTTATTCATGACGGCCGACTTCACCATGCGCGGCGGCTATCAGGCCGCGAAGCAACTCCTCGGCAACCCGCACGACCGGCCGACCGCCATCTTCGCCGCCTCGGACGAGATGGCGATCGGCACCATCCTGGCGGCCAAGGACCTCGGTCTCATTGTGCCGCGGGATGTTTCCGTGATCGGCGTCGACGACCACGAGCTGGCCGATTTCTTCGGGCTGAGCACCATCGCCCAGTTCCCCCAGGGCCAAGGCGCCAAGGCGGTCGAAATCCTGCTCGACCAGCTCAGCCCGGGCAAACACCTCACCCCGACCCTGAACACCCCGATGCCGTTCGAGCTGATCGTGCGCTCGAGCACCGCCCAGACGCCCCGCTGAAACGACGCGGGCGACGCCGGTTGCTTCGCCGGCCGAGACCGGACTGTCGTGATGCTGCGTCCCACTCGATACCATTGCAGGCATGGCAGACTCAACGTTCGACATCGTCAGCAAGGTCGACCCAATGGAGGTCGACAACGCCCTCAACCAGGCCCACAAGGAAGTCGCCCAACGCTATGACTTCAAGAACGTCGGCGCCTCGATCGAGATGAGCGGCGAGAAGGTGCTCATGAAGGCCAACTCCGAGGAGCGGGTCAAGGCGATCCTGGAGGTGTTCGAGTCGAAGCTGATCAAGCGCGGCATCTCGCTTCGCAGCCTCGACGCCGGCGTGCCCTTCGCATCCGGCAAGGAATTCCGGATCGAGGCCTCGATGAAGGCCGGCATCGACCAGGAGAACGCGAAGAAGATCAACAAGATCATCCGCGACGAGGGCCCGAAGGGCGTCAAGAGCCAGATCCAGGGCGATGAACTGCGCGTCAGCTCGAAGAGCCGCGACGACCTGCAGGCCACGATGGCCCTGCTCAAGGGCACGGATCTCGAGGTCGCACTGCAGTTCGTGAACTTCCGCTGACCGAGGGTTCGACCAACCGGCCTCTCCGCCACTATGCTCACAGCACATCCGTGAGTCTCAGCGAGGAGCGCCATGATAGACCGTGACCGGTTAGCCCAACTGCACCGGCGTGAGCTGGAAACCTTTGCGGAGCGCAATCCGAAGTCGGCCGCCGCGTATGAGAACGCAAGCCACCTCTTCGGCAAGGTGCCGATGACCTGGATGAACAAGAAGGCCGGCGGGTTCCCGCTCTATCTCGCCACCGCGCGAGGTAGCCGGGTCACCGACCTCGACGGGCACGAATACCTCGATTTCGCTCTCGGCGACACCGGCGCGATGGCGGGGCACTCCCCCGCCGCCGTAGTCGACGCGATCGGCCGCCGCATCTTCGAACAGGGCGGGCTGACGACGATGCTCCCGACCGAGGATGCCGAGTGGGTCGGCGCGGAACTCACCCGCCGGTTCGGGGTCGACCGCTGGAGCTTCGCCCTCACGGCCACCGACGCAAACCGCTGGGCCATCCGTCTCGTGCGCGCCCTGACCGACCGGCCGAAGATCCTCTTCCACAGCTACTGTTACCACGGCAGCGTCGACGAGTCGTTGATCGTCGTCGGCCCGGACGGGGAGGGGATGAGCAGGCCCGGAAACGTCGGCGCGCCCGTCGACGTCACCGAGACGAGCCGGGTCGCCGAGTTCAACGACCTCGAGGGCCTCGAACGCCAGCTGGGGCACGGCGACGTTGCCGCGGTGCTGATCGAGCCGGCCCTGACCAACATCGGCATCGTCCTGCCCGACCCCGGCTACCACGAGGGGGTCCGCGAACTCACCCGCCGTCACGGAACGCTCCTCATCATCGACGAGACGCACACCTTCTCGGTTGGGCCGGGCGGGGCAACCCAGGCCTGGGGCCTTGACCCGGACGTCGTTGTGATCGGTAAGGCCATTGGCGGAGGTACTCCCAGTGGAGCATATGGCCTGTCGGCCGAACTGGCCGACCGGGCGCTCAGCCGCACCGACCTCGATCTGGTCGACATGGGCGGGGTGGGCGGCACCCTGGCCGGCAGCCCGCTCTCGGTGGCCGCCATGCGCGCGACCCTGGAAGAGGTGCTCACGGATGCCGCGTTCGAGGGGATGATCGCCACCGCCACGCTCTACACCGCCGGCATCCAGCGCATCTTCGACGAGCACGACCTGCCCTGGTCGATCAACCAGCTCGGTGCGCGTGCCGAGTACCGATTCGTCAAGCCGTACCCGCGGAACGGCACGGAGTCGAACGCGGCCGGCGACGGCGACCTCGAGGACTTCCTGCACCTCTACCTGGCGAACCGGGGCATCCTTCTGACGCCGTTCCACAACATGGCGCTGATGAGCCCGGAGACGAGCGCCGAGGACGTCCAGGCCCACCTTGACGTGTTCGAAGCGGCCGTGACCGAGCTACTGCAGGGCTGAACCGCTTTCCAGCGCTACTTGGTCGGAACGCTTGCCGGCTCCCGGCGGGAGACGGCGATCATGTCCTCGCGGGGGACGACCTTGATCCGGGCGCGCCCCTCGGCCGCGCCGAGCGCGAGCTCGTGCTGGTCGAGACGGTGCCAGCCATCGAGATTGGTGTACTCGATCCCGCGTTCGTCGAGCATCGACAGCACGCTCTCTTCCGACGGCTCGGCCGGGTGCCACCAGTTGCCGAGATCGTTGATCAGGTGCCGCACCGTCTCCATCGCGTCGGACTTGGTGTGGCCGATCAGGCCGACCGGGCCGCGCTTGATCCAGCCGGTCGCATAGACACCGTAGAGCTGCTGATTGGCACTGGCGGAACCGGAACCCGGTTCGCCCTTCCAGAGCACCTGGCCCTCGCGGTTGGGGATGACGCCGCGCTTCTTGTCGAACGGCACACCGGGCAGCGGAGAGCCGAAGTAGCCGACGGCGCGGTAGACGGCCTGAATGGGGAGCTCGCGGATCTCACCGGTACCGACGACGCCGCCGTGCCCGTCCGGCCTGGTGCGTTCATACCGGATCGCGCCGACCCGGCCCGTGCCGTCGTCGGCGATCTCCACCGGCTTGGCGAAGAAATGCAGGTGGAGCCGGCGGCTGGCAGTGCCCGCCGGGCGCTCGCGCCACTTGTTCAGCACCTTGTCGATGACGAAGACCTGTTTGTTGCTGGCTACCGCGTCCCGTGCGGCGTCGTCGTAGTCGAAGTCCTCGTCGTAGACGACGATGTCCACGTCGGGCAGCTCGCCGAGTTCGCGCAGTTCGAGCGGAGTGAACTTGACCGAGGTCGGGCCCCTGCGGCCGAACACGTGCACGTCGGTGACGGCCGACGCCTGGAGCCCCTCGTAGACGTTGGCCGGGATCTCGGTGGGCAGCAGGTCGTCCGCGTGCTTGGCGAGCATGCGCGTGACGTCCAGGGCCACGTTCCCGTTGCCGATGACCGCGACCTGCCTGGCCTCGAGCGGCCAGGTGCGAGGGTAGTCGGGGTGCCCATCGAACCAGCTGACGAACCGGGCGGCTCCGTAGGAGCCCGCCAGGTCAATCCCGGGGATCTTGAGGTCGGCGTCACGCACCGCGCCGGTGGCGAAGATGACCGCGTTGTAGTGCGTCTTCAGGTCGTCCATCGTGATGTCGACCCCGAAGCGCACGTTGCCGAAGACCCGGATGTCGCCGCGGTCGAGCACGTCGCGGAGTGCGGTGATGATGCCCTTGATCCGGGGGTGGTCCGGTGCGACGCCGTAGCGCACGAGTCCGTAGGGAGCCGGGAGGTGATCGAACAGGTCGATCGAAACTTCGAAATTCCGTTCGGCCTTGAGCAGGATGTCGGCGGCGTAGATGCCCGCAGGTCCCGCGCCGACAATGGCCAATCGCAACTTGGTCATGGAAGCCTTTCTAACTGGATCGCTCGACGATCGTGTCCGCGAATCGCGTGAGCGCCTTCTTCACGGATCCGTCGGGCAGTGGGGAGAGCGCGGCGACGGCGTCGCGCGCCCAGCCGTGCGCCTCGGAGAGGGTTTGAGTCGTGACGTCGTGCTCGCGGAGGGCGGCGATGGCCGAGTCCGCCGCGACGCCGGCAGCGGCTCCGGGAGCCATCACGTCTCGTTCCAGCCGGGCCAGCAGGGCGGCGGCTCCGGGGTCGCGGGGTGCGCGTTCCCGGAGCCGGAGCACCGGCAGGGTCGCCACGCCGGCGCGGAGGTCGGTGCCGGCGAACTTGCCCGTTTCCTCCGGCTGGGGCGACAGATCGAGCACATCGTCGATGAGCTGGAAGGCGACGCCGATCTTCTCGCCGAATTGCACCACCGGCCGCTCGAAGGCGTCGGGCGCGTCGGAGAAGATGACCCCGGCCTGGGCCGCGGCGGCGATCAGCGAACCGGTCTTGTCGGCGAGCACCTGGATGTAGTGCTCCACCGGGTCTTCACCGTCGTGCGGACCGACGGTCTCGTGCAACTGGCCGAGCACGAGACGTTCGAAGGTGTCGGCCTGCAGGCGGATCGCTCGCTCGCCCAGCCGGGCCATCAACTGGCTGGCCCGCGCGAACAGGAGGTCCCCGGTGAGGATCGCAATGGAGTTTCCCCACACTGTCTGGGCGCTGGGCACCCCGCGGCGCTGGTGAGCGTCGTCCATCACGTCGTCGTGGTACAGCGAGGCCAGGTGGGTGATCTCGATCGCGGTGGCGGCGGTGACAACGTCGTCGAGGACACCGCTGCCGAGGTGGGCGGTGAGGAGGGCGAGCATGGGGCGCACTCGCTTGCCGCCCGCATTCAGGAGGTATCGGCTGGTGACGTTCGCGACCTCGTCCGCGAAGGTGACCTCGCCGAGCAGACTGGCCTCGACCTGTTCGAGGCCGACGTCGATGCCGGTCGCCAGGCCGCGGTCGTCCTTCGACGAGAAAATGCGATCGCTGAGGCCCAGCTGGCTCGTCACGGAAGAGCCGCGGCGGAACAGTGGCACGCTCGGTTTCACTCGGTCAGCCTATCGATCGGAACTGGGAGGACTCAGGAAGTGGTATCCGCTGCGGCCGTGTTCGCTGCGTTCGCCGGCTTGATGCCGCGATGCAGAGCCACGATGCCCAGGGACAGGTTGCGGTATGCCACGCCCTCGTAGCCGGCATCCCGCAGCCAGGCGCTCAGGGTGGACTGGTTCGGCCAGGCGGCGATCGACTCGCCGAGGTAGTCGTAGGCCTCGGCGTTAGAGGATGCGAGCTTCACAACGAGGGGCATGACGTGATTCAGGTAGGCGAAGTAGGCGGCGCGGATCGGCGCGAACGGCGGGGTGGAGAACTCGCAGATCACGACACGTCCGCCGGGCTTGGTCACCCGGTAGAACTCGGCGATGGCCTTCCTGGGTTCGACGACGTTCCGGAGCCCGAACGAGATCGTCACGGCGTCGAACTCACTGTCGGCGAAGGGCAGTGCGGTGGCGTCGGCCTGCACGAATTCGATCAAGGGGTTCCCGGCGTGTCGCTCCCGGCCGACCCTGATCATTCCCGCGGAGAAATCCGCGGCCACGACGTGCGCGCCGGTCCTGGTCAGCGCAGCGCTCGAGGTGCCGGTTCCAGCCGCGATATCGAGGATCCGGTCGCCTGGTTGCGGGGCCACAGCGCGGGTTGCCGCCACCCGCCAGAGCGCCGCGTTCCCCACCGACAGCACCGCATTGGTGCGGTCGTAGTGGGTGGAGACCTGGTCGAACATGGCGGCAACCTGCTCGGGCTGCTTATTGAGGTCTGCTCTGCTCACTCCCTCAGTCTAGATTGCCCGCGCACACGCCCGGCATCCACCCTGCTGGCATAGGCTGGGCGAGTGAATGCGCAGGCCCTGACGGTCGAAACCACTCCCATCGCCGACGTCCGCCAACTCATCCTTCTGCTCGACCACCATGAACCGCTGTTGTGGATGCGACGCAACCAGGGCCTGGCCGGCATCGGCACGGTCCTGCGGCTGGAGTTCTCCGGGCCCACCCGATTGACGGATGCCGCCGCCGCCTGGCGCGATGTGGTCGCGGCTGCCACGGTGACCGATCCGCTCTCCCGCACCGGCACCGGGCTGCTCGCCTTCGGGGCTTTCGCCTTCGATGCGTCTTCGGCCCAGACCAGCGTGCTGATCGTGCCCCAGGTCATCGTCGGCCGCGAAAACGGCCAGTGCTGGGTCACTCGGATCTGGCCCACCGGCGGCACCAGGCCCGAGATCCCGCTCGCCTTCCGGCCGCTCGGCAACGAGTATCGCATCTCACTCCTGCCTGGTGCCCTGACCGCCGTGGGCTACCGCGCCGCAGTGGGTGAGGCCATCGGCCGGATCGCCGCCGCCGATCTCAACAAGGTCGTCCTGGCTCGCGACCTCGTCGGGCGCCTGCCCGCCGAGTCCGACCTTCGCCGGGCCGTGAGCGAACTCGCCCTCGGCTACCCGGACTGCTGGACCTACGCCGTCGACGGCCTCGTCGGGTCGAGCCCCGAAACTCTGATCCGCGCCGACCACGGCGAAGTGAACGCGCGGGTGCTGGCCGGAACGATGTCCCGCGGCGCGGACGCGGCATCCGACCTCGAGGCCGCGCTCCATCTCGCCACTTCGTCCAAGGACGGCGACGAGCACGCGTTTGCCGTGCAGAGCGTGCTGGCCTCGTTGCGCCCGCACACCTCGCACCTGACCACCAGCGAGATCCCCTTCACCGTGAAACTGCCCAACCTCTGGCACCTCGCGACGGATGTCGAGGGCACGCTCAGCGACGGGTCGAACTCCCTCGACCTGATTGCGGCGATGCATCCGACCGCCGCGGTCGCCGGCACGCCGACGGAGACGGCTCTCGCGCTGATTCGCGAGCTGGAGCCATTCGACCGCGGCCGGTACGCCGGGCCCGTCGGTTGGGTCGGCGCCGACGGTGACGGCGAATGGGCGATCGCGCTGCGCTGCGCACAGGTCACCCCCGCCGGTGACGTCACGGCCTACGCCGGCTGCGGGATCGTGCTTGACTCCGAACCCGACCGCGAGCTCGCCGAAACCCGGATGAAGTTCCGCCCGATCGTGGAGGCCTTCGGCTGAACACCAATGGTCAGGTCGCGGCGAGGCGGGCCTTCTCGGCGGCCACGTCAAAGGCTGCCACCGGCCATTCGAGCGCCAGGCGCTCGAGGGCGTCGATGAGCAGGTGCCGCACGGCCAGGCGCGCGTACCACTTCTTCTCGGCCGGTACGACGAACCAGGGGGCCGCCGGCGTGGACGTGCGCTCCAGGGCGAGCTGGTACGCCTCCTGGTACGTATCCCAGCGCATCCGCTCGTCGACGTCGCCCGGGTGGTACTTCCACTGCTTGTCTGCGCGGTCGAGCCGCTCCATCAGCCGCGCCTTCTGGTCGTCAGAGCCGATCTGAAGCATGACCTTGACGATCGTGGTTCCCTCGTCGGCGAGCTGCTGCTCAAACTCCCTGATCTGGCCGTAGCGGGCCTCGAGTTCGGCCGGTGACGCCAGTCGGCGCACCCGGGCGATCAGCACATCTTCATAGTGCGAGCGGTCGAAGACCCCGATCAGGCCGGCGTCCGGCAGGCGCTTCCGCACCCGCCAGAGGAAATCGTGCGCCCGCTCCTCCTCGGTCGGCGCCTTGAACGCGTACAGACGGATGCCCTGCGGGTCGACCGACCCGACGACGTGCCGCACGATCCCGCCCTTGCCGGCGGTGTCCATCGCCTGCAGCACCAGCAGCACCCGGCGCGCGTCACCGAACTTGCTGCCGGCGAACAGTTTCTCCTGCAGGGTGGACAGCACGCGGGCCCCCTCGGCTAGTGCCCTGTCCGCGTTCTGCCTGTCCACTCCGTTGAAACCGGGGGTGGAACCTGGGTCGACGTCGGCGAGCCGGAACCCGCCCCTCACCCTGAGCAGCGAGGTCGGGTCGTCGTTCCAGAACTTCTTCGTGAGCTCACCCACGGTGCACCCTTCGTCCACGCTTCAGCCAGTGCCGCCGATCATTCGCCGGTGGACGCCATTCTGGCGCAGCGGAACCGCACCGCGCCAGAGCGACTGGAAGGCGACCGGCCGGGCGACCGGGCGGCGGCTGCGCTACCGGGCGAGCGGAACCTCGAGGATGCTCGGCCCGGCCGGCGGCATGGTCAGGGCCTGTTCGAGCTCGCTGCGCGTGCCGGCGCGGCCGTACTCCCAGCCGTAGGCTGCCGCGAGTTGCGCGAAGTCCATCCGCTGCGGGGTGAAAAGCACCCGTGTCACCGACTCCATGCGGGCGGATGCCGCAACCTCGAGGCCGTCGAAGATGGTGCCACCGCCGTCGTTTCCGACGATGACCTGCAGACGCGGGCGCGGTTCACCTGGCGTGAGCAGGAGTGACCCGGCGTCGTGCAGCAGCGCGAGGTCGCCGAGAAGCAGCCGGGTGACCCCGGCCGGGCGCGGCTCGGGGCCGAACTGGCTGGCGAGGGCGACGCCGACCGCCGTGGCCACGGTGCCGTCGATTCCGGCGAGGCCTCGGTTGGAGTGCACCGGGATCTTCTTGCCGCTCACCAGCCGGTCTGCCTCCCGGATCAGGCGGGAGGCGCCGAACACGAGCCGGTCGTGGGGCCAGGACACGCGCCACACCGCGTCGACCAGCATCGGCCGGGTGACCGGCGCGCGGAGTGCCGAGAGTTCGGCCCGGGTCATTCCGCGTTCACCGACCGGGGGCGTCGCCAGATCGGCCGAGCCGTCGAGCAGCCGACGACTGGTCATCACCCACCGGCCGAGCCATTCCCGCGCTTGGCGAGTTCCGGCCGCCAGGACAGCCGTCTCGTCGGCAATGACCGACCGGGCGAACACGCGCACCCGGTGCCCGGGGTTGAACCATTCGGCGCCGGTCGCCGCCACGACGATGGCCTCGACGCCGTCCCTCTGGAGCAGCGCCGGGATCTCCCGGCTGAGCGTGGGATGCCCGAACACGACGGCCCGCTCCACGCGGCCGCCGAATTCGTCGGCCTGGAGCAACTCGCGGTAAGCGCCGACCAGGTTCGGGCCGAAGCGCGCCCCGCTACTCACCTCGGCGAGCAACGGCCAACCGCCGGAGCGGGCGAAGGCTTCGGCCTCAGCCGTGGCGCCGGTGCCGGCGATGACCACGGTGCGCGGGCCGGCCGCCACCGGAACGGCTGGCTCCGGCTCGGGCCGCGACCGCACCGGGGCAGGAGAGTCGAAGGCAGGAAGGGACAGGTCCGTCAGGTCCACCGGTGCCGAGAGCGGCTCTCGGAAGCCAAGGTTGAGCTGCACCGGGCCTGGGTCGGCCGCGACCCGGCCGGTGGCCGCATCCATGGCCCGGCGCGCCAGCGCCGCGGCGGCCTCTGCCTCGTCCGGCCGCCCGGCCGGCGTCGGCACGTCGACGCAGAGCCGCGTCGCCGGACCGAACAATCCGGGCTGCACCGTGGTCTGGTTCGAACGGATGCCGCGCAACTCGTCGGGCCGGTCGGCCGTGAGCAGGATCATCGGCACTCCGGAGTGGTGCGCCTCGAGCACCGCGGGGTGGAGGTTCGCCACGGCGGTGCCGGATGTGCAGACCACCAGGGCAGGCCGACCGGACTCGACGGCCAGGCCGAGGGCCAGGAATCCCGCACCGCGCTCGTCGATGCGCACGTGCAGCCGGATCAGCGCGAGCCGCTCGAGTTCGGCACAGACCAGGGCGAGGGCCTGCGACCGGGCGCCCGGGCTGAGCACGATGTCGCGCACGCCCAGGCGGACGAACTCGCCGAGAAGTCCGACGCTGAAATCGGTGGCCGGGCTACCGCTGCCTGGCGCCTCAGGCATCCCGTCGGCCGGGCAGTTCGCCCTCGCCCGGATCTGCCTGCTTGGGGTCGAAACCCGCGTTGTCCGCCGACCCGGTGGCCCCGGTCGAACCGGTGCCCCCGGTCGAACCTGCTGAACCGGGGGTCCCGGTCGAACCTGCTGAACCGGGGGTCCCGGTCGAACCGGTGCGCGGGTCGGGTTTGTCGAGGTCGGCCAGTTCCTGCTCGAGGGCGCGGATCCGCTCCTCGTCGGTTTTCTGCCGGCCGAGGCCCTTGAGGAAGTCGAGGTCGTCGTCGGGGGCCATCGACCGGATGATGCCCGCGCCGCGGCGGCCGCGGCCCACGATCAGCCAGAGTAACGGTCCGACGACCGGGACCAGGAAGATGACGAACATCCACACCCAGCGCGGCAGCCCGCGCACGCGGTTGCGGGCGGTGGTCGCACAGTCGACCAGGGAATAGACGGTCAGGATGACGACCGCTAGCCCCACGACAATCCACACCTTGACCATCTGGTCATTCTAGAGCGCCCAGCCGAGAGATCGGTGTGTAGCTGGGAGCGGAGCTCTAAGCTGGAGTCATGAAAGCTGTTCCTGCCTGGTTGTCCTACTCGGTTTACCGAGTGCTCCTGTTCGCCGTTCCGCTCACGCTCCTGCTTGCCCTGCAGATCACCTGGTGGGTTGCCGCCCTCGTCGCGGCGTTGATCGGCGTATGCCTGTCCTACCTCTTCCTGCGCAAGCCTCGCGAGCAGGTCGCGCTCGGCCTGTACCAGGCGCGCCACCCCGCCGTGGAGACGGCCCACCCCGACGCCGAGTCCGAGGACGCGTCGATCGACCGCGCCGCGGGCGACGCGCTACAGCGCGAACGCCAGGGCGAGTAACACTCCATAGGCGAGGGCCGCGAGGCTGGTCAACTTCAGCGCGAGCACAAGTTCCTTCGACGTGGTCGCGGTGACGGTGATCAGGCATGCCGGCACGGCCAGGAACAGCACGAAGAACGTGGACCAGGCCAGCGGGTAGAACAGCCCGAAGAACCCGGAGATCAGGAACGGCACGAGCAGGAGGACGCAGAACACGACCCGCGACGCCGTGCCGCCGATCAACACGGCAAGGGTGCGTTTGCCGGAGGCCCGGTCGGGTTCCAGGTCGCGCAGGTTGTTCACCATCAACACGGCGCAGGCGAGCAGGCCGATTCCGACGCCGCTCAGCCAGCTTTCGGTGTTGACGGTGCCCACCTGCACGAACGTGGTACCGAGCGTGGCAACGAGCCCGAAGAACACGAAAACGAAGACCTCACCGAGGCCGAAGTAGCCGTAGGGACGACGTCCGCCGGTGTAGAACCAGGCGGCGACGATGGCCGCGGCGCCGACCAGCAGCAGCCACCATTGACCGGTCAGCACCACGAGGGTGAGGCCTGCCAGCGCGGCGAGAGCAAAGAAGGCCAGGGCCACGGACAATACCGCGCGCGGCCGCGCCGCGCCACCACCGGTCAGCCGGGCCGGGCCGATCCGGTTGGCGTCAGTGCCACGGATGCCGTCCGAATAGTCGTTCGCGTAGTTGACGCCGATCTGCAGGCATAGGGCCACCACCAGCGCAAGCGATGCCCGCACCCAGTGGTAGGTGCCCGGCCCACTGGCGACAATGGCTGCCCCGGTGCCCAGCGCCACCGGCGCGATGGCGAGAGGAAGCGTGCGCAGGCGCGCGCCGGACACCCAGTCACCGGCCGTCGCGGGCCGGCCGGTTGCCGCCGCGCGGGTCCGGGGGGCGTTCCGCTTGGCGGGGTTGCCCGATTTGCCTGGCCCGGTCGTTTTTCCTGCCCTGGACGTCCCGCCTGAGCCGGAATGGGAGCCGGTGGACGCCGAGGGGTTCAAACGCTGCATCTTGGGCCTGATCGGCCGCGCTGGTTGTGCCACGCATTCATGCTACTTCTTGGCGGCCCCGGCCAGCCGCGCGAGCTCCTGGCGATCCGGTTTGCCGGAGGCGAGCATCGGAATCGCGGCGACGAAAACGAGGCGCGCCGGCCGGGCCGCCGGTCCGAGCACGGCCCCCGTCGCGGCCCTCACCCGGTCGAGCGGCTCCGGGCCGACCGTCGCGGGAGAAGACGCCGGCCAGTCCGCCGGGAACGGGACGACGACGACCGGCACCTGGCCCCAGCGGTCATCGTCCCCGGCGACCGCCACGGCCTCGGCCAGGCCGGGAAGGGATCGCACGACCCGTTCGACGGCGTCGAGCGACACCTTCTCGCCGCCCGAGATGATGACATTGTCCAGGCGCCCGAGCACCCGCACGAGGCCGCTGGCCGGGTCGACGTCACCCAGGTCGCCGGTGCGATACCAGCGGACCCCACGCGCCTGGCCGAAACGTTCCGTGGTCAGATCGGGGTCGCCGAGATAGCCCTCGGCGAGCACCGACCCCGAGATCTCGAGCTGCCCGTCGACGGCGCGCACCTCGGTGTCGCCGATCGGCAGGCCGTCGTAGACGCAGCCGCCGGCCGTCTCAGAGGAACCGTAGGAGCGCACCACCCGCAGGTGGAGGTCCGCCGCGCGGGCCAGGAGGCCGACGGGGACGGCCTGGCCGCCCACGAGGATGCCGGTGAATCGTCGCAGTGCTGCCAACAGGCGCCGGTCATCGTCGGCCGCGGCAACGAGCCGGGCCAGCTGGGCCGGCACGAGCGAGGTGTACCGCAGCGGTTCGGCCAATCGCTCCGCGCCGGAGAGAAAGCCCACCAGGTCGAAGTGCCCGCCGGGCAGCACCACCGGGGTGGTCTGGGCGGCGATCGATCGCACGAGCACCTGCACTCCCGCGATGTAGTGCGCCGGGAGCGCGAGCAGCCACTGGCCGGCGCCCCCGAGGGCAACTGCCCCGGCCGACGCGCTGCTGAGCAGCGCGTCGGTGCCGAGCATCACGCGTTTGGGGACGGATGTGGACCCCGACGTCTCGATCACTACCGCCACCCGACGTGGCACGAGGGTCCCCCCGGCCAGCGCGAGGGCGGGGACCAGTCCTGGAACCGGGAGCAGAGCGGGGCCGACGCCGGCGAGCGCCTCCCGTAGGCCCACCATCAGTTCGAGGGGCTCGCCGGCCGATACCGTGCGCAGCTCACGGGTCACCGCTAGAACTGCCAGTCGTATGGGCCCCAGTCGGGGTCGCGCTTCTCGAGGAACGCGTCGCGCCCTTCGACGGCCTCATCGGTACCGTACGCGAGGCGGGTGGCCTCCCCGGCGAAGACCTGCTGGCCGACGAGCCCGTCGTCGACGGCGTTGAAGGCGAACTTGAGCATCCGGATGGCGGTGGGCGACTTGGTCAGGATGGTGCGCGCCCAGGCCAGCGCCTCCACCTCGAGCTCGGCGTGCGGTACGACCGCGTTCACAGCACCCATCTCGAGGGCGCGCTGCGCGGAGTATTCGCGGGCGAGGAAGAACACCTCCCGCGCGGCCTTCTGGCCGACCTGCCGGGCGAAGTAAGCGCTGCCGTAGCCGGCATCGAAGGAGCCGACGTCGGCATCGGTCTGTTTGAACTTGCCGTGTTCGGCGCTGGCGATGCTGAGGTCACAGACGACGTGTAGGGAGTGGCCTCCACCGGCCGCCCAGCCGGGGATGACGGCGATGACGACCTTGGGCATGAACCGGATCAGGCGCTGCACCTCAAGGATGTGCAGTCGGCCGCCGCGGGCCTTGTCGATGCCGCTGGCGGTCTCGCCTTCGGCGTACTTGTAGCCGTCGCGGCCGCGGATACGCTGGTCGCCGCCCGAGCAGAACGCCCAGCCGCCGTCCTTGGGGCTGGGCCCGTTGCCGGTGAGCAGCACGACGCCGATCCTCGGGTTGACCCGCGCGTCCTCGAGCGCCGCGTGCAGTTCATCGACCGTGCGCGGACGGAACGCGTTCCGCACCTCCGGCCGGTTGAATGCGACCCGGGCGATCTGCCCGGTCAGGTCGTGATGGTAGGTCACATCGGTGAGTCCGTCGAAACCGGCGACCTCCCGCCATTGGCTCGGATCGAAGATTTCGGACACCTGTTCGGTCATCCCGCCAGCCTACGCGGACGGGGCAGCGCGTGCCCCCGACCGGGCGCGGTCCCCCGCGCGCTCTTAGCAGCTCCGGGCCCGACACGCCGTGTCGACACGCCGTGAGAAGACCTCAATTACTCCTTCGGGGGAGGAGAAGTCAACCCCCTTGAGAGGCAGGTTTTCACCATGTGTACTGAGTGCCTGAGATCACCCGAGATCGACCCGGAGGTAGTCATGGCTGGATATGGCGCAGGGGCAGGATTCCACAACGAAGTGAACGCGATTGACGTGAACAGCGCTGAGGGGAACCGCCTTTTCGTGGACATCATTGAGATCGGGGCGGTGCACTCATGAGCGCCCTGGTTCAGACACCGCTCTCCGCCCCACCGATGCGGGCCGCGCCGGCCGCCCCTTCCTCTCCGAGCCGCGGAGCCGGTACCTCGTCGGTCTCCCGATACAGCCGAGCCTCAACGGATGCCTTCGGCGATTACCTGCGCCGCATCGGGAAGGGCCCGCTCCTCACAGCCCTCGATGAGGTGGAGCTCGCCCGCCGGATCGAGGTCGGCCTGTTCGCCGGCGAACGCCTGGCGAAGGGCGTCTCCGACCCGGCCACCGCGCGCGAGCTTGCCTGGCTTGCCCACGACGGCGGCCGCGCCAAGAACCACTTCATCGAGGCGAACCTCCGCCTCGTGGTGAGCATCGCCAAACACTACTCCGGCCGGGGCGTCCCGATCATGGACCTCGTGCAGGACGGAAACATCGGACTCGTTCGCGCGGTCGAGAAGTACGACTTCATGACCGGCTACAAGTTCTCCACCTACGCCACCTGGTGGATCCGCCAGGCCATCCACCGCGGAATGGCCGACAAGTCCCGGATGATCCGCATCCCCGTGCACACCGCCGAGAAGCTGAACAAGATCAAGCGCATCCGCCGTGACCTCACGAGCACGCTCGACCGCGACCCCAGCCTGCGCGAGCTCTCCGACGCGGCGCAGATCCCGGCCAGGGACGTCTCCCGGCTGCTCCAGTACGACAACGAGCCGATCTCACTGCACGCTCCGGTGGGCGACGGGATCGGCGACATCTCCGAATTGATCATCGACGACGACCTGCCCCAGCCCGACGAATACGCCACCATCACCCTGCGCGCGGCCGATATCTGCTTCTACCTGGAAGCCCTGCCACCGCGCGAACGGGCCATCCTCGTCGCCCGCTTCGGCCTGGACGGAGATGAGCCGCGAACCCTCGACCAGATCGCCGTGATCCAGGGCGTGACCCGGGAACGCGTGCGGCAGATCGAGAAGCGCGCGCTGGCCCTCCTGCACGTGCCCCGGCTCGAACGGTACCTCCGGGATTGACGCCTGGTTCACCCCCGAACTGAGAGTATCCCGCTGCCATGGTTCTCGCGTATTGTCACTAGTAGTCATTAAACGGGGGTTGTGAGATGGGCAAGCTGACTTACAATTCGACGTTGTCGGCCGACTTCGATGACCGTGTCCTCGCCCACATCCAGGTCGTCATCGGCGCGAAGCTGCGCCGCGGCGAATGCTTTTATTTCACCTGGCGTGATGACCCCCAGGGCGGGGACGGCCGGAGCACCATCTGGCTGCACCCGGCCATCCCCCTCGCCTACAAGTACTTCGGCGGGCGGTCGCCGAGCCTGAACCGGGACTGGATCGAGGCCCTGATGCTCACCGCCAACTCCTCTGGGGGCCTGCAACTCGTGCCCGAACCACACCGGACCGCGGTCGTCCTGAAAGTGAAAGACGAATCATGAACCGCGTCGACATCGTCTACGGGGGCGCGCAGTACTCCCTGGCCGGCCGCTCGATCGAGTCGATCCAGACGGAGATCAGCGTGGCGATCACGGCCGGAACGCCGTATTGGCTGCGAGTGAACAGCGGCGGCGGCCGATTCGAGGACGCCTACCTGCTCATCGCCCCCGGCATCCCATTCGCCGTGCTCAATGTCAAGCCGGAAGACGGCCAGGACATCGATCTCGACGTGGACGGGGTGTTCGGGAAGGACCTGCTCTGACCCACTCGGACTCCCACACGGACTCCCACCCCGGATGCCACACGCGTTCCTGTCAGTGCCTCCAGGGAGGGAGGTTCGTCAGCGGTGCTTCCCGGCTGCTGGCACACTGGGAGGATGCTGCCTTCACTGGACGATTTGCTCGGAACGGCCCGCGTCGTCGCGTTGCCGCTGGTCACGCGGTTTCGCGGCATCAACAGCCGTGAGGCACTGCTGCTGCACGGCCCGGAGGGCTGGACCGAGTTCTCCCCTTTTGCCGAGTACGACGATGCCGAATCCGCCACCTGGCTCCGCGCGGCCATCGACTTCGGCTGGCAGAAGACTCCCGCCGTGCTCCGCGACCGCATACCGGTCAACGCCACAGTGCCGGCCGTCGATGCGGCCGAGGTGGCCGGTGTGCTCGCCCGGTTCCCCGGCTGCCGAACCGCGAAGGTGAAGGTCGCGGCACCCGGCCAGACCCTGGCCGACGACGTGGCCCGGGTGCGGGCCGTGCGCGATGTGCTCGGGCCGGAGGGACGCATCCGGGTCGACGCGAACGGGCTGTGGAATGTGGACGAGGCCGAGCATGCCATCCATGCGCTGAACGAGTTTGACCTCGAATACGTCGAACAGCCGTGTGCGAGCATCGAGGAACTCGCCGAAATTCGCAGCCGCACCGCGTACCTGGGTGTCGGCGTCGCCGCGGACGAGAGCGTGCGCCGCG
The DNA here is from genome assembly GCF_004402785.1 of Cryobacterium algoritolerans. GTDB lineage: Bacteria > Actinomycetota > Actinomycetes > Actinomycetales > Microbacteriaceae > Cryobacterium > Cryobacterium algoritolerans. Next base: position 34,282 of record NZ_SOFP01000009.1, on the reverse strand, counting down.
CCGACGACCCCTTGCGGGTGGCCCGCACGGATTCCGCGGACATCCTCGTGATCAAGGCAGGGCCGCTCGGCGGCATCCACGCGGCGCTGGCCCTGATCAAGGAGTCCGGTCTCCCGGTCGTGGTCTCGAGCGCCCTTGACACCTCTGTGGGGATCTCGATGGGCGCGTACCTCGCCGCCGCGATCGACGGCCTCGACTACGACTGTGGCCTCGGCACCGCGTCGCTGCTCGCGGCGGACGTCACGCGGGAGCCGATCCTGCCGGTCGACGGCAGCATCCCGGTGCGCCGGGTCACCCCGGACCCCGACCTGCTCGACCGCTACGCGGCATCCGCCGAGCGGCGCGCCTGGTGGCTGGCCCGCCTGGAACGCTGCCACGCACTGCTCCCCTGACCCGCGAAAGTGCACTTTTTGCCCTTATCGCTGCGCCGAAGGGGCGAAAAATACACTTTCGCGGAAAGGAGAGCCGGGTTTCGTGCCCGGGCTAAAGGCCGGAGTAAGAGTGCAGGCCCTTGAAGAACACGTTGACGATGCCGAAGTTGAACATCACGGCGCTGAAACCCACGATCGCGAGCCACGCCGACCGGGAGCCCCGCCAGCCGCGGGTTGCCCTGGCGTGGATGTACCCGGCGTAGATGGTCCAGATGATGAAGGTCCAGACCTCCTTGGTGTCCCAGCCCCAGTACCGGCCCCAGGCCTTCTCGGCCCAGATCGAGCCAGCCATCAGGGTAAAGGTCCAGAGGATGAAGCCGATGATATTGACCCGGTAGGCCAGGTTCTCCAGGGTTGCCGCAGAGGGCAGCGTGGCAAGGAAACGGAGCGGGTTCTTCCACGCCGGGGTCGGCGCGCCAGCCGGCACGGACCCAGCCGGCACGGACCCGGCAGGCACGGACCCGGCAGGCACGGACCCGGCAGGAGGGGAACCAGCCGCACCAACCGCGGCAGCTTCGCGCCGGAACTGGAGCAGCTGCACGGCCGAGAGCGCGAAGCCGAGGGCGAAGAAGCCGGTGCCCAGCGACGCAACGAACACGTGGATGACGAGCCAGGCCGACTGCAGCGCGGGCGGCAGCGGCGCGACCTCGACGTAGAACCGCAGGGCCGCGATTCCCAGCAGCACGAGCACCATGCCGGTCACGAAGGTGCCGAGGAAGCGGAGATCGGCCCGGGTGAGCACGATCAGGAACACGGTCACGATCAGCAGGGTGCCGGTCATCGCGAACTCATACATGTTAGCCCAGGGCACCCGACCGGCGGCGAGGCCCCTGAGCACGTCGGCGACGAGGTGGATCAGCCAGGCGAGCACGGTGAGCGACACTCCGACGCGCAGGCTGGGCGAACGGCCGTACGGCATCGACGCGTCGTTCACGATCCGCGCGCTGATCCGGGTGAGGGTGGCTGTGCCTCCCGACACCCCGGAGGAACGCATGGCCTCCCGGCGTGTCGTTCGAAGCGCCTCGCCCTGGGCCTGGCTCACCGCGGCCGAGCGCTTGGCCAGGTCGAAGGAGAAGGCGATGAAGGCCAGGGCATAGACCGCCATGGCGGAGTAGAGGCTCAGGATCGAGAGCTCGTTGAGATTCACTGTTTCAGCCTAAGTGCGTTCGGGGGCCGCGGTGGCCAATTGGGAGGATAACAGCAGGTCCGAGTGCCGGTCGGCGAGGGCGGTCACGACAGATTCGAGCGCCGGGTCCTCACCGCGGGCGAGCCCGGCGTATTCGAGTCGCACAGAACCGTCGGCTTCCTCAATGGCCTTCACCCAGACCCGTCGCCGCGGCACGAACAGGCTGGTCAGCAGTCCGAGCAGGGCGAGCACCGCGAACGAGAGCACCCAGAGCTGGGTAGGGTCATTGTGGATATCGAAGGAGGCGAACCTGAGCACCGAGCCGGAGAAGTCGCCGGCCTTCGCCCCGGGGTGTGCGTCGTCGAAGGTGACCGAACCGAGGCCGTTGGGCAGCTGCTGGGTCTCCCCCGGCTTGAGTTCGACCGACTTCGTTCCGGTCTTACCGCCAGTGAGCTGGGTCATCTTGTCGGTGTTGAGTGAGTAGACGGATGTCGGCACCCCCGCGTTCAGGCCGAGGTCGCCGGCATAGACGTTGAGCGTGAGCAGCGGGTATTCGAGGTCGGGGAACGAGGAGTAGAACGCACCGGAGGTGGCCTTGGCCTGGGTCGGGTAGAAGAAGCCGATCATGCCGAGCTGTTTCGCCAGCCCGTCGGGGACCTTGATCACTCCGAGCGAGGTGAGGTTGGCATCCTGCGGCAGGAACGGTACCGCATCGGTGAAGACGACGTCGCCCTTCGGGTTCTTGACCGTGATCGACGGGGCATAGCCGTTGCCGAGCAGGTACACGTCAGTGCCGCCGGTGCGCATCGGCCCGTTCACCTTGACCTCGCCGGTCTCCGTCGACTGTCCCCGGCGGGTGACACTCACACCGGCGGTGAAGTCGATCGGCTGGCCGTACGCCTTGAGGTTTTTCGTCTCGTAGGTGACCGCGAAGTCGTTGAGGGTGAGCTTGTACGGATCGAGGCTGTTGTCGTTGAAGAACCGGCCGGGGTTGAACGAGTCGTAGGCCAGCAGGGTGTTCACGAAGGTCTGGCCTTCGACCAGCACCCGCTGCCCGCTGAACCCGAATCCGCTGCCGAACCCGACCGTGATCAGGATGCCGACGAGGGCGCAGTGGAAGACGAGGTTGCCGGTCTCCCGCAGGTAGCCGCGCTCGGCCGAGGCCGAGAACTCTCGTCCGTCGGCCTGGGGTGCGCTGTCGAACAGGGCGACCCGGTAGCCGCCGGCCCGGAGGAGCCCGCGGGCGGAGCCGACGGCTGCCGCGGCATCCGTGCCGGCCGGAACGGTGCGCGTGGTGAAACCGGCCAGGCGGGCCAGGCGGGCCGGCGTGCGCGGTGGCCTGGCCCGCAAGGCCAGGAAGTGGTGCTTCGTGCGCGGGATGACGCAGCCGATCAGGGAGATGAACAGCAAGAGGTAGATCGCTGAGAACCAGGCCGACGCGTAGACGTCGAAGGCCTGGATCTTGTCCAGGGCCGGGGCCAGGTCGGGGTTGTCGGTGAAGTACTGGGTGACCCCGTTCGGGTCGGAGCTGCGCTGTGGCACCAGTGACCCGGGCACGGCGGCGATGGCGAGCAGCAGCAGCAGGAACAGCGCCGTGCGCATGTTGGTGAGTTGGCGCCAGATCCAGCGCAGCCAACCGACGACGCCGAGGCGCGGCTGGTTGACTGCGTCATCGCTGAGCGGTGCCGGGGAGTCGTAGTGGTCAGATGGGCGTGACAAAGCTGCCAATCACTCCTTGCAGGTCGAGGAGCCAGGCATTCCACACGCCGCTCACCATGAGCACACCGATGACGACGAGTAACACGCCACCGAAGAGATTGATCGTTCGCACGTTCCGTTTGAGGAACGCCACCGCGCCCGTCGCCCAGCTCAGGCCGAGCGCGATCAGCAGGAAGGGGATGCCGAGGCCGAGGGCGTAGAACAGGGCGAGCAGCCCGCCCTGCCAGGGTGACCCCGTCGTGAGGCTGAGCGAGTTGATCGCGGTCAGGGTGGGCCCGGTGCAGGGCGTCCAGCCCACGGCGAAGACGGCCCCGAGGATGGGGGCCCCGGCCAGCCCCATTCGCGGCTTCCAGGTGGCCTTGACCGTGCGCTGCAGGCCTGCGAACTGGCCGACGAAGACGAGGCCGAGCAGGATGACGAGCGCCCCGGCGACCCGGGTGACCAGGTCCCGGTACTGATTGAGCCAGAAACCGGCGAATCCGAAGACGACGCCGGTGAGAACGAAGACGAGCGTGAACCCAAAGATGAAGAGGGCGACACCGGCCAGGAGCCGGTTACGGCCGCGCCGGTCCCCGCGGGCCGCAGTCGAGCGGCCGTCGGTGAACCCGCCGATGTAGGCGAGGTAGCCGGGCACGAGCGGCAGGATGCACGGCGACGCGAAGGAGACGAGGCCGGCCAGCACCGCAACCGGGATGGCGAAGAAGAGTTGACCGCCGAAGACGATCTCACCGAAGGGATTTCCCACGCTCACGCGCCTTCGTCGAGCGCCGATGACACCAGGGTCTCAAGGATCGATGGCGAGGACAGCTGGCCAAGGATGCGGGCGGCGACCCTTCCCGACCGGTCGATCACCAGCGTGGTCGGCACCGCATTGGGCGGGATGCTTCCGCTGAAGGCCAGCTGCATGGCCCCATCACCGACATCCATCACCGACGGGTAGCCGACACCGAAGTGCTCATTGAAGGCGACCGCGTTCGCGGCCTGGTCGCGCACGTTGACGCCGACGAAGGAGGCACCCTTGCCCTCGAACTGCGCGCTGAGCTTCTGCAGGGCGGGGGCCTCGGCGCGGCACGGGGCGCAGCTGGCGTACCAGAAATTGACGACGACGACCTGCCCGGCGTAGTCGGCGCTGGAGAGTGCCGCGCCGGTCTCGCTCGTGCCGGTCCAGGCGATCGGGTCGCCGCGTTTCGCGGCGGGGATCTCGGTCCAGCTGCCGTCGCCGGCGATGAAGCCCTTGTTGCTGCCCTCGCGGTACTGAGCCGCGAGGGGGTCGGTCGCACAGCCGGTCAGGAGCAGCGCCACCGCCACGAGTCCGACGATCGCCGCGCGCGGACGGAACGTCATACCGCCCCCACGTCGGTGGCGCCGGCCTGCAAGTCGACGGCGGGGTTCGAGTAGCCCACCTCGACCGCATCGGTGCCTCGCCAGGACAGTGTGGTGATGCTCGAGAGGCCGCACCGGCGTTTGCGGGGGTCGTGGGCGAGGCGTTCGCCGCCGAGGGCGCGGTGCACCATCCAGATCGGAAGCTGGTGGCTCACCAGCACGACGTCGCCGCCGTCGACGGAGCGGTGCGCGTCGCCGATTGCGGCGAGCATCCGTTCGGCGATGGACTGGAACGGCTCTCCCCAGCTGGGCCGGAGGGGGTTGACCAGTGCCCGCCAGTTGCGGGGGTCGTGCAGGGCGCCGTCGGCGCCGCGCATCCGTTTGCCCTCGAAGAAGTTGGCCGGCTCGATCAGGCGTGGGTCAATGTCGACGGGGAGAACGAAGGCCGCCGCGATCGGTGCCGCGGACTCGCGCGTGCGCTGCAGCGGTGAGGCGATTATGCGGGAGACCGGGCGTCCGCGAGCGACCAGGTCGGCCGCCGCCATCTCCGCCATGGACAGGCCACGATCGGAGAGACCGAAGCCCGGCAGGCGTCCATAAAGAACACGTTCTGAGTTGAACACCTCACCGTGACGGACGAGGTGTATCTGACTGGCTGCCACGAGAACAGTCTACGGAGGGCACACCCGCGAATTCGCCGAGAGCGTGCCGCTAAACTTGGCGAGTGACCGCGCGCATACTGATCAAGAACCTGGCCGCCCTCGAGAACGGCACCGTTACGGTGTCCGGGTGGGTTGACACCGTCCGCGACCAGAAAAAGGTGCAGTTTGTGGTGCTCCGGGATGAGACCGGCGCGGTGCAGCTGGTGAATCCCCGCAGCACGGATGCCGAGGGCGTGGTCGTCACCGACGAGCCGGCGAGCACCATCTCCGCCCTGTCCCAGGGCAGCTTCGTCACCGTGACCGGCGAGCTCAAGCACGACGAGCGGGTCAAGCTGGGCGGCATCGAGATCAAACTGGCCACCATGGAGCTCGTCACCGTCGCCATCCCGGAGACACCGATCGCGGCCGACTCCAGTCTCGACAAGCGGCTGGACTGGCGCTTCCTCGACCTGCGCCAGCCCAAGCAGAACCTGATCTTCCGCATCCAGACCACCTTTGAGCACGCCCTCCGCACCTACTGGGTCGAACACGATTTCATCGAGCTGCACACCCCCAAACTGATGGCCAGCGCGAGCGAGTCCCGCGCCGAGCTGTTCGAGGTGGAGTATTTCGAGACGAAGGCGTACCTCGCGCAGAGCCCGCAGTTCTTCAAGCAGATGGCGCAGTCGGCCGGCTTCGGCAAGGTATTTGAGGTCGGGCCGGCGTTCCGGGCCGACCCGTCGTTCACCAGCCGCCACGCCACCGAGTTCACCAGCGTCGACGCCGAGATCAGCTGGATCGACAGCCACGAAGACGTCATGCAGCTGCACGAAGAGCTGCTCGTCGCCGGTTTCGCCGCGGTGAAGGCCAAGCACGGTGAGGAGGTGCTCGCCCTGTTCGGTGTCGAGGTGACCGTGCCGAGCCAGCCGTTCCCGCGCATCCCCCTGGCCGAGGCCAAGGAGATCGTCAAGAGCCGCGGTTACGAGGTGCCGCGCGACGACGACGACATGGACCCGGAGGGCGAGCGTCAGATCGCCGCCTACGTGGCCGAGGCCTACGGGCACGAATTCGTCTTCCTCACCGACTACGCCGCCAGCATCCGCCCGTTCTACCACATGCGCCCCGAGGGCGACGCGAGCGTCACCAACAGCTACGACCTGATCTTCAACGGCACCGAGATCTCGACCGGCGCGCAGCGCGAGCACCGCATCGACGTTCTCGTCGAGCAGGCCAAGGAGAAGGGCCTCGATCCGGAAGAACTCGGCGGTTACCTCGACTTCTTCCGCTACGGCGTGCCCACCCACGGCGGTTTCGGAATGGGGCTCGCCCGCGTGCTCATGCTGATGCTGCACCAGACCAGCATCCGCGAGGTCACCTTCCTCTTCCGCGGCCCGTCCCGACTCGAGCCGTAGGCGGTTCCGGCCAGATCCGGCGGTCGAACCGCGCCGGTGGTCGAGCCTGTCGAACCCGCGTAATCCCGACAGGCTCGACCACCTGCAGTCCTATGGAACGAGGAAGTCCACGGCCATCTTGGCCGAGACGACCGACCGAATGAAGGCGCCAGCTGCCTGGTGCGCCGGGTGCGCCTGATATCTGGCGACCGCGGCCAGGTCGTCGAAGTCGGCGATCAGCACGACGTCCCAGTTGTCGCCGCCGAGCACATCGGCGCCCACCCGCAGGGAACGGATCTCCGACACGACGCCGACGAGGGCTTCGAGCCCGGATGCGATCCCGGCCGCGTCGTCGGCTCTGGTCGCCGGGTCGGTCGCGCTGAGCTTCCAGGAGACGACGTGCCGGATACTCATCGAACGGCCAGGAGCGCGGTGCGCAACCGCAACGGGTCGATGCGCCAGTAATTGTGCACCTTGCCGTTGATCAACAGGACGGGAATGTCCTCGACATAAAGCGCATGCAGCTCGGCGTCGTCGAGGATCGAACGTTCCTCGAGTACGATCGCCGGCGCCGCCGGGTTGTCGGCGAGCTTCGTGACAACACTGTCGACGAGCTCGCGCGCGTCGTCGCAGAGGTGACATCCGGGCTTGCCGATCAGGGTGAGGAGTGCGGTGGCCATTGCTCCAGCCTATGCTGGCCCGGCCGGTGTGCGCGCAACTAGACTCAAGCGCACATGTCTCAAGCCAACGCCGCCCGCTCCATCGCATTCTTCGATGTCGACAACACCCTCATGCGTGGCGCGAGCCTGTACCATCTCGGCATCGGCGCCTGGCGACGCAGACTGATCACCGGCCGCGACATCAGCTCATTTGCCTGGAAGCAGGCGAGATTCATCGCGGTGGGAGAAAACCGGGCGCACCTCGCGAGTGTGCGCGAGCGTGCGTTGGAGGTCGTCGTCGGCCACAACCGCGCCGAACTCATCGACCTCAGCCGTGAGATCTTCGATGCCCGACTCATCCGCCTGCTCTGGCCCGAGACCGTCGCCGTCGCCCGTGCGCACCTGGAGGCAGGTCGCGAGGTCTGGCTGGTCTCAGCCACCGCTCAGGAGGTCGCCGACGTGATCGCCGAGCGGCTCGGCTTCACGGGCGCTCTCGGCACGATGCTCGAGACCGTCGCGGGCGTGTTCACGGGTCGCCTGATCGACGGCGTGTGCCACGGGGACCAGAAGGCGGAGGCTGCGCGCGGCCAGGCCGTCCGGAGCGCCGCTGACCTCACAGGATGCTGGGCCTACTCCGATTCGCACAACGACATTCCGTTGCTCGAACTCGTGGGCAATCCCGTCGTCGTGAATCCGGATGCGACGCTCCGCCGGTACGCGACGTTGCGCCACTGGCCGATCATGCGGCTCAAACGCGGCAGCATCACTGCGGCCGCGCGGGCAAGCAAAAAGCGCTAGGTCCGAAAACCTAGCGCCCACGCACAAAACCGGCGCTTCAGAACCAAACGGTCCCGAACCGACCTACTTCTTATTGCGACGCTGGTGACGGGTCTTCCGAAGCAGTTTGCGGTGCTTCTTCTTCGCCATACGCTTGCGTCGCTTCTTAATTACAGAACCCACACGGACCTCACAAGATTTGGTTACAAGATTTGGTTTCGCCACGAGATTCGCGGCCGACACGAAAATACCATTCTACCGGAAAAAGAACGGGTCCTTACGCGGTGTCCGCAATCGGGCGCTGAATCAGCGCAGAAACGGCCGATTCCGGAACCCGAAATGACCGGCCGAACCGGATCGCCGGCAGTTCTCCAGAGTGCACGAGCCGGTAGACGGTCATCTTGGAAACGCGCATCATCGCGGCCACCTCGGCGACGGTCAGGAAGCGTACGTCAGAGAGATCTTGCATTCGGGTTTCTCCTCACGAGCGCGGGTCGGTCTCGTTACGGACGTTACCCCCGTGCTGGATGAAAACTCTAGGGGCTACCCCGAACGGCCGTCTAGTCGTTTTTGCGCCATTTTCGGGGCTTGGCGTCTTTCACCGCATGCGCCATCTGGAATGAGGTGTCGGCGAAGGCCTTCCCGATTGCCGCGGCGAACGCCCGCTGCTCCTCTTTCAGCCCCTCGGTCTCCCCGGCGGCCTCGTCGGCCGACGCATCGAAGTCGACGCTGAGGAACGGGATGAGCCAGTCCTCGATCTCCTCGAGGGGTGCGTAGTCCAGGTGGTAATACCGATGCTGGCCGGCTTCACGCACGCCGACCAAGCCGGCCTCGCGCAGCACCTTGAGGTGCTTGGACACGGTCGGCTGGCTCAGCCCTAACTTGTCGACGATGTCCGACACGCTGAGCTCGCCACCGGCGGTGCTCGACTGGTTGTATCGCTCAAGAAGAATGCGTAAGATTTCGCGTCGGGTCGAATCCGCCACCACGCCGAAGATGTCTGCCATGCCCCAAGGCTAGTCATTCCCGGTGCGGAATACCACGGCGGCCGGGCGCGTGCCGTAATCAACCGGAAGCTTCCAGCCAGCAGCTTCAGAAGGGTTGGTCGTCGGGGTGGTCCGACGAGGTGGGTCGGCTGGACTCGGTGACGGCGGCCGCTTCGCCCGTCGGTGGTCCGGTGGGGTGCACGGTGGGGAGCACGGCGGGTTGGGGACTGTGTATCGGTCCCGGCCGACGGAGAGGATCACCTCGGTTTCGAGGTGGGTGAGCAGCCGGGTGAGCAGCCGGGTGAAGCTCGGCGCCCGCGATGCCAGATCCCGGGCCGTGTCCGGATCGATCGGCCCGTACCCTCGAGGTAACCCGGAGCGTCACGGTGCCCGAGGAGCGTCACGGTGCCCGAGGAGCGTCACGGTACCCGAAGAGCGTCACGGTACCCGAAGAGCGTCAGCACGGGAACGGTGACCTGCACGGTCGCTCTCACCCCGGTGCCCACGCCGGTGGGGGTGACCCCTCGGGCGGGATCGACCAGGCCGGGCCGACCACGGTCTGCGCGTGCCGGTAACTGATCCGCCGCCCGCCAGGGCCGCCAGGGCCGCGGGCTGGTCGTTGGGAAGGGCCCGGCTCTCCTCGAGCAGGTTCACTGCGGTGCGCTCGGGGATCCGCAGCGTCGCGTCCAGTTCCCTGGAGAGCTCGCGCGCGGCGATCTCCTCCCAGGTCCAGAAGGACCGCGCATCCAACGGACTGGACGCGGTGTGGGCCTCGCCGGACCGGCGGATCTGGTCGATCCCCTCCGCCCGCACCGCGAAACACTGCCTGATCACCCGGTCGGCCACCCCGACCGCGTCAAAGAGCAGCTCGAGCTGCTGTTGGGTGCTACCCACCAGGGAGGCCATAACCGAACACTACGACCACCCACCGACATTCCCCGACACCAACCAAACCCTCACCAGGGGCTGTGGACAACCCGATCAAACCCACATTGTGAAGGGGACGGGCCGGGCCCGACAGGCTCAATCACCGGGGGGAGGGGAGGAACCGCATCCCCGGCCCCGACAGGGAACGATTATTTGCCGGCGAGCTCGCGTGCGCGAGCGAGTGCGGCATCCGTTGCCCGGTCGAAAAGTTCCTTGAGGCCGCCCTTTTCGAGCTCCCAGACGGCCCGCTCGGTGGTGCCGCTCGGGCTGGTGACCTGGCGGCGGAGTTCGGTCGGAGACAGGGCGGAGGCCGCCAGCAGGGTGCAGGCGCCGAGGAAGGTGCCGTTCACCATGACGGCCGCCTCCTCCAGGGTGAAGCCCTTGGCGACCGCAGTGGCGGTGAGCTGTTCGATCAGGAAGAAGACGTACGCCGGACCGGAGCCGGAAATGGTGCTCAGCGCGTCAAGTTTGCTCTCCGGCACGACGAGTACGTCGCCGACGGTGCCGAACAGTGCGGTCGCGAGGTCGAGGTCCCTGGCGCTGGAACGGGTGCCGGCGCTCAGCCCGGTCACTGCCTTGCCGACGAGCGCCGGCGTGTTCGGCATTGAGCGGATGACCGCCACCGACTCGGGCAGCAGCGACTCGAAAGTCGCGATCGTGACGCCGGCGGCGACGCTCACGACCAGCGTCCCCGGCTCGAGGCTGCCGGCGATCTCGGTGAGCAGGTCGGGCACCATGGCCGGCTTGACGGCCACGATGACGATCCGGGCGCCGGCCACGGCTTTGAGGTTGGCCTCGGGGTCATCCGCCGTGGCAAAAGCGGTCACGCCGTCGATGCCGGCCAGTTCGGCGGCCTTCACTGTGGTTCGGTTGGTGGCACGGATGCCGCCCTCGACCGTGACGCTCGGGGTCAGCAGGCCGGTCAGGACGGCCCTGGCCATCGATCCCGCGCCCAGGAACGCGATGGTGGGGAGCGTGGTGGAAGCAGTCGTAGTCATGGAGGGAGTCTAGTTTCGGGTTGGTGACGGAACGCCGTGTGCTCTCGCCGCCTCGGTTCGGCCCCGAGGCAGCGGCATCGGCATTACCGGATTGCCCGGCGTGGTGAGGATTGCCCGGCGTTCTAGGATTGCTGCATGAGCGCATCCGGCGGAAGCAAAGCAATCGTGGCCGCCCTGGCGGCCAACCTCGGCATTGCCGTCACGAAGATCGTCGCGTGGGCCTTTTCCGGCTCCTCCTCGATGCTCGCCGAGGGCGTGCACTCGCTCGCCGACTCCGGCAACCAGCTGCTGTTGCTGCTCGGTGGCCGCAAGTCGCGCAAGGACGCCGACACGGCGCATCCCTTCGGGTACGGCCGGGAACGCTATGTGTATGCGTTCGTCGTATCGATCATCCTCTTCTCCATCGGCGGTGTGTTCTCGCTTTATGAGGGTGTCCAGAAGCTGCAGGACCCACACCCGCTCGAGGTGCCGTGGCTGCCAATCGTGGTGCTGCTCGTCGCCATGGGCCTCGAATCGTTCTCCCTGCGCACGGCCATGAAGGAATCGAACCTCCTCCGCGGGGAACAGACCTGGGTGCAGTTCGTGCGGCATGCCAAGGCGCCTGAACTGCCCGTCGTGCTGCTGGAAGACGTGGCAGCCCTCGCCGGGCTGGTCTTCGCCTTCCTCGGCGTTGGCCTGACCATCATCACCGACGAGCCGATCTGGGACGCCATCGGCACTCTCTTCATCGGCGTGCTGCTCGTCCTCGTCGCCATCGTGCTCGGCGTCGAGACCAAGAGCCTCCTGGTCGGCGAGGGCGCCGGGCGAACGGATGCCGCCAAGATTGAGCGCGCCATCCTCTCCGGCCCGGAGACTCGCCGGATCATCCACCTGAAGACGCTCTACCTCGGCCCGGACGAGTTGCTTGTTGCAGCCAAGGTCGCCTTCGACGCCGAGATCCGGTTCTCGGACGTGGCCGCGGGAATCGACGCCGTCGAGGCCCGGATTCGGGAGGCCGTGCCGATCGCCCGCACCATCTACCTTGAACCGGACGTGTTCATCGACCCGAGCCGCCGCGAACTGCCCACCGACGAGATCGTGATCAAGGGCAGCGAATGAGCCGCATCGCCCTCGTGCTCCGCCACGACGACACGATCCACCTGGGCAATCTCGAGCCCGTGCTTCTTGAGCACGGCTATGACGTGCGTTACGTCGACACCATGCGGGAAGACCTGGCCGTTCTCGATCCCCACGCCGCCGATCTCCTGGTCGTGCTCGGCGGGGAGATGGGCGTGTACGAGGCCGACCGGTTCCCGGCCCTTCGTGCCGAGATCACCCTGCTCGAGTCCCGGCTCGAGGCCCGGCTGCCGGTCTTCGGGGTCTGCCTGGGCGCCCAGCTGATGGCCAACGCCCTCGGCTCCCGGGTCTACCGGGGCCCGACGAACGAGATCGGCTACCGCTTCGTTCTGCCGACCGAGGCCGGCGCCAATTCTCCGGTGCGGCACATGAACGGGGTGCCCGTGTTCCAGTGGCACAGCGACACCTTCGACCTGCCCGAGGGCGTCACTCTGCTGGCCGGATCGCCGCAGTACGGCAATGAGGCGTTCTCGATCGGGAACTGGGCCCTGGCGGTGCAGTTCCACCCCGAGGTGACCGAGGAGATGCACGAGGTCTGGCTGGCCGCCTCCGAGGCCGAGGTGGCCGCGGAGGGCTACACCCCGACGGACCTCCGTCTGGAGCGGGATCGGTACTCGGAGGGCATGCAGGCCGCCTCCCGGGCCATGTTCAGCGAATGGCTCGCCGGGTTGGATCACTGAAGAAGTCCCGGAGCAGGATGGCGCACTCCGCGGCATCCACCTCGGCGAAGACCTCCACCCGGTGGTTGAGCCTGCGGTCACGCAGCACATCGTAGATCGACCCGGACGCCCCGGCCTTCTCATCCCAGGCCCCGAAGACCACTACGGGCACGCGTGCCGCGACTATCGCGCCCGCGCACATCACGCACGGCTCGAGGGTCACCACGAGGGTGCACCCGGTCAGGTGCCAGTCACCGAGGAACGCGGCGGCCTCCCGCATGGCGACGATCTCGGCGTGAGCGGTCGGGTCCTGGTGCAACTCACGCTCATTTCGACCCCGGCCGATCACCGTCCCGGCCCCGTCGAGCACCACCGCACCGACCGGGACATCCCCGGTAGCGAGGGCCGCGCGCGCCTCCGCGAGGGCAAGCAGCATCCACTCGCGGTGCCGACGATCCTGCTCGCCCATTCGGATGCCTCCCCCGACTAGTAGATTGAGCCTATGCGAGTCCACGTAGCCGACCACCCCCTGATCACCCACAAACTCACGGTTCTCCGGGACAAGCGCACCCCGTCGCCCCTCTTCCGCTCCCTGGTCGAAGAGCTGATGACGCTCCTCGCGTACGAGGGGACCCGCGGCGTGCGCGTAGAGGAAGTCACCGTGCAGACGCCGGTGGCTGAGGCCCGCGGCGTGCAGATCAGCGACCCCAAGCCTCTCGTCGTTCCCATCCTCCGGGCCGGCCTCGGCATGCTCGAGGGCATGGTCAAGCTCTTGCCGACCGCCGAGGTCGGCTTTCTGGGCATGGCCCGCAACGAGGAGACCCTCGAACCGGCGACCTACGCCGAGCGCCTACCCGACGATCTGTCCGACCGCCAGTGCTTCGTGCTCGACCCGATGCTCGCCACCGGTGGGTCCCTGATCGCCGCGATCCAGTTCCTCTTCGACCGCGGCGCTGTGGATGTCACGGCGATCTGCATTCTCGCGGCCCCCGAAGGGCTCGCGGCCGTGGAGAAGGCGATGGCAGGCCGCGAGGTCACCATCGTGCTCGGCGCAGTGGACGACCGGCTCGACGAGCACGGCTACATCGTGCCTGGCCTCGGCGACGCCGGCGACCGCCTCTACGGACTGGTCTGATCCTCAGGCCCTCCCTGACTGCAGAACCTGCGACGAACGACACGCCGCGGGCCATTCAATTCACGAATCTTTGATGAAATCGTAATACGTCACGGAATATTTTCTGGTTCCCTGATCGATCACGGATCCTCCGATCCGTCCCGGCCCCGGCGAACGTGGTGCACGTCACACCGCGTCACCCGGGGACACAGAATTGACACACCCCGTAACAGTGGGCTTTACTCGCAACTATGACAACGAGCGCACGCCCCCAGACCTCCTTCGAGGCCCCCGGGACTGCCGGCATGATGATGCCCGGCAGCTGCTCCGCGTGTTGCCGAATGTCCCGCTAACCGCGAACCATCGCCGAGTTCCCGCCGCTGCACCAGCGCCAGGGTGGACTCCCGCTCTTCCCCGACTTCGCTCCGGGCCTCACCGGCCGCTCATCGCCGAACCATGAATCGCGTCCCGCGATGGTTCCCCCGCATCATCACACCAAGGATTCCTCCCATGTCGCTTGCACACATTGACACCGCCCGCTCGGCCCAGGCCGCCCGACTCGAGCAGGCACTCCACCAGGCTCCCGCAGCACCGCGCATCCGTGCGGTGCCGGACGGCACCCAGGCCCGCGGCTTCGTTCTCTACGTCGGCATCGACGAGGCCAAAGCGGCCGCGGCCGGCACCAGCCTCGGCCGTATCGTCGAGGCGCTCAAGGCCCTGACCAACGAGCTGGCACCGGATGCCGAGACCCATGCCGCCGTCGCACTGGCGCCGGTGGGTGCCGGCGGACGCGACGTCGACGTCGTGAGACTGGCGCTGCAGGACCCGGCCGCACTGGCCAGGCACCGCAACGAGACCGAAGACCCCGACCGGGCGCCGGGCGGCGTCGTCGTCGACATCTCCCGCAAGCGGGTCATCCTCGACAGCGAGACCGCCGCCCTCACCTACAAGGAATTCGAGCTGCTGCAGTACCTCGTGCTGCGCGAAGGCCGCACCATCGAGCGGGCCGAGCTCATCTCATCATTGTGGAATGCCGCGGACGAGGAAGACGCACCGAACGAGCGCACGATCGACGTGCACGTGCGCCGCCTGCGTGCCAAGCTGGGCCGCTACGAGGACATCGTGCGCACAGTCCGCGGCGTCGGCTACCGGTTCGACCGGCACGCCGATGTGTCGATCCGGCAGTCGAGCACCCCGAGCCCCGACGTCTTCTAAGCTCCGGAGGGCGGGCCGCGAGGGGCAACGCCGGCGGCCCGCAGGCCCGGCGGTGGGGCGTTGGGCTGAAGGATTCGAGTTGGCTGGTCTGCCGCGGAAATGGCTGGCGCCTCTCGCGACGCTGCGCGAGCGGGGATGATTGAGGGCCGGTCGTAGAGACTAACGACCGACCCTCTTCCCTTGCACCAAGAGTGTCCTGCAATCACATTTCGCGGTTCCCGCCACAGCAAACGGTTGACGCACACTGAATATATAACGAACCGGTAACGGAGCGCTAGTTATCTGTCCGTTATTTTCCTGCGAATTCCCTATCAGCGAATTCGGTGCTCCGCCGTCGAGTCCCTATCCTTGGGGAACACGACTTTGGAGGCACGGTGAGCGATCAAGCGGCTGCCGTCGGCGCCTGGGAATCGCTTTTCCGCGCCCAAGTGGCGATCATGCGCAGCCTCGCCGCGGACTTCCCGGCGCAGGGAATCTCCTTCAACGAGTACGACGTGCTGTTCAACCTGTCGAGGGAACCCGATCGGCGCATCCGCCTGCGCGATCTCAACGAGCATGTGCTTCTCACCCAGCCGAGCGTGAGCCGGCTGGTCGACCGGCTGGCCTCCCGCGGGTACGTTCACAAGCTCACCGATCCGACCGACGGGCGCGGCGCCATCGTCGAGCTCACGCAGGAGGGATATGACGTGTTCCGCCGCGTCGCGCTCCAGCACATGGACACGATCACGGGGCGGATGGGCGACGCCCTCTCCAATCTGGAACTGGCCCAGTTGACGGCGCTCTGCGACCGGCTGCGCACCGCGCCGTCCGGCGCCGCCGCCAAGTTCCGGCACGCCTGAAGACGCCGGGCACAGCCCTGTGCAGGCGGCGCCGCTCGGCGTAACGTAACGCTCAGGAGGTGAGTGTCATGCGCGCACGCCCAGGAGATCGAATCATCATCCGTGGCCGCACGGTGGAGACACCGGATCGGCACGGCGAGGTCATCGAGGTGCGGGGAAAGGATGGCGAACCGCCGTACCGGGTCCGGTTCGGCGAGGGCCACGAGAGCGTCGTCTACCCGGGGTCTGACTTCGTGATCGAGCACGCCGAAACGGTCTGATCCGGCCGCTGCCCGACTGCCGCGCCACCCGGCGGGAACGGCCGGAGTCGCCGGTAGCCGTCCGGACGCACAGAATCACCCTCCGGTCTAGGGGGTACTGCCCACTCCGGGCAAGAGTTAACGTCGTCAGTACACGCTGCCACATGTGACGTGTCACCAGGAAAGGGATCCGCCACCATGAGAATCACCTGCCCGTTCTGCCACTCCCCCGCTCGGCTCACGCCGAACCCGGCCCATGCCGATCGGCGGACTCTTCCGCTCTACGTGCTCAAGTGCTCCGGTTGTGCCCATACCAGCGTGCGGCGCGACTCGGCCAGACCCACTCGAATCGTCGTCGCCGCGCACTGACCGACCCTTCCGGCGATCATCGTCCGGCGTTCGTCGTCAGGATGGTCTCTGCGCCCGATCGCTGAACGGACTGACAGGGCGCCCGAGTGCCACCCCGTCGACGCTGATATCGACCCGCTCGTTGTAGAACGCGACCAACTCCGCGATCTCTGCCACGGCAGCGGAAGACCGGGTAGCTCGGGGTGTCGGGTATCGGCCAGCACGGCGCCGTTCGCCGAGACCTGCACGTGGCGACTGTCTGGCGGAGCGTCGAACCAGGTGCGCACCTGGCCCTTCGACCCGAAGAAATCGAAACCACTCCGCGCCGGCGCAGCATCGGATTCGGAGAGTCGCTCCATCTCGAGGCTCGCCGGCGAGAATGCGTAACCGGGGACGGGGAAGCCCTCCTCCCAGAACAGGAGCGGGTCGCGGCTGCCCACCAGCGTGATGTCCCCGACGAACGCGCGCACCCACCGCTCGCTTGGATAGGACTTAATGGAGGTCCCCCCTCGGTCGACTGTCGCATTGCGGACAGTCTCCCCCTCCGGCCCGGCCGGGAACAGGGCGGCCGGGCATCCTGCTGCCGGAAAACGAAAGCGGCCCACCGGAATGAGCCGCTTTCTTACTGTGCGCCCGAAGGGATTCGAACCCCCAACCTTCTGATCCGTAGTCAGATGCTCTATCCGTTGAGCTACGAGCGCAGTGGTGCCGTTCGAACTTGACGCTCGAAGACAACTTAAAAACTATAACAGTTTTTCCGGGTGCTCCAGTTCGGGGGAGTCGGTGGCCGGCGTGCGAATACCGAGCCACGACGCGATCCCACCGGCGAACATCAGCACGGCGACGACGACCATCACGCGTTGAAAACCGGCGACGTCGAGCCGTTCGCCGATGATCGTGCCGGCCAGGGCCACGGCGATGAGGCCGGCGACCCGGGACACGGCGTTGTTGATCGCCGATCCGATGCCGGCCTGCTCCGCGCGGATGGACCCGAGCACGGCGGCGGTCAACGGTGCCACGGTGATGGCAAGGCCCAGGCCGATCACCACGATGGCGGGCACGACCTGCAGCCACACGACGATGGGCGGAACGGCGGCCAGGAGCAGCAGGAAGCCCACCCCGGCGACGATCGGACCGATGGTCATGAACCGGCGCGGTCCGTATCTCCCGGCGAGGGTGCCGAACAGCGTGGCGAAGAGGAGCAGCATCAGGGTGGCCGGCACGCCCGTCACGCCCGCCGCCGTGGCGGAGAACCCGCCCACCTGCTGAAGGTAGACGGAGAAGATGAAGAAACCCAGGCTCAGGGCCGAGTAGATGCCGACCGTGGCGATGTTGCCGACCCAGAAATTGCGCACCCGGAACAACGCGAGCGGCATCATCGGCTGCGGCGCGCGGGCCTCCCACCAGAAGAACCCGGCGAGCGCGAGCACGCCGATGATGAGCGGCCCGAAGACCACCGGGCTGCCCCAGCCCAGTCGGCCCTGCTCGATCAGCGCGAAGACGGGGGCACCCAGGCCGAGCACGGCCAGGCCCGCGCCGGCCAGGTCGATCCGGGGGGCCGGGCCCGTGCGCGCTGGCTCGTCGATCCGGGCCAGCACGACCAGGGTGACAAGGATGGGCAGCACGTTGATCCCGAAGACGAAACGCCAGCCGATCGTGTCGACGAGGACGCCGCCCAAGACCGGCCCCGCAATGCCGGCAATGCCGGTCCAGCCGGTCCACGCGCCGATGGCCTTGCCCTGCGCCGCGCCGGAGAAGGTGGAGGTGATCAGGGCCAGGGAGCTCGGCACCAGCAGCGCGGCCGCAACGCCCTGCAGGATCCTGGCCACCACCAAGAGGGTTCCGAGCGGGGCAACGGCGCAGGCCAGCGAGGTGATCCCGAACCAGATCAGGCCCACCCGGAGCACCCGCACCCGGCCGTAGGTGTCGGAGAGGGAACCGGCCACGAGGATGAGCGCGCCGAGGGAGAGCAGGTAGCCGTCGACCACCCACTGCTGCAACGCCAGGTCGCCGCCGAACTCCCGCGCGATCGCGGGCAACGCCACGTTGATGATCGAGCCGTCGAGGAAGGCAACGAAGGACGACAGGATGGCAACGATCAGGACGCTGCGCTGGCGGGGAGTCACGCCGCATTTTAGTCCCGATGACGGCGTCGGGGCAAAGGGCCGCACCCCGGCCGGGGCCCTAGCTGAAGGCCCGGGCCGGTGCAAAACTGGCGCCATGACCCCCACCCGGAACACCCAGGCCTCCTTCGAGTATTCGGGCCTGCGCGCCCTGTTCATCAACTGCAGCCTGAAACGCAGCCCCGAGGTCAGCAACACGCAGGGCATCATCAACCTGAGCGCGTCGATCATGCACGAGCAGGGTGTCTATGTGGAGACGATCAGGGCGATCGACCACGAGATCGCCACGGGCGTCTACCCCGACATGACCGAGCACGGCTGGGAGACGGATGACTGGCCCGCCCTGTTCGACAAGGTGCGCACCTCCGACATCCTGGTCATCGGCGGGCCGATCTGGCTCGGCGACAACGGCTCGGTCACCAAGCGGGTAATTGAACGGCTCTACGCGATGAGCGGCGAGTTCAACGACAAGGGCCAGTACATCTACTACGGCAAAGTCGGCGGGGCGATCATTACCGGCAACGAGGACGGCGTGAAGCATTGCGCCTCGAATATCCTCTATAGCCTGCAGCACATCGGCTACACGATCCCGCCCGCAGCGGACTCCGGCTGGATCGGCGCGATCGGGCCGGGGCCAAGCTATCTCGACCCGGGCTCTGGCGGTCCGGAGAACGATTTCACCAATCGCAACACGACCTTCATGACCTGGAACCTCATGCACCTGGCCGCGATCCTCAAGGCCAACGGCGGGATCCCCGCCTACGGCAACCTTCGCCAGGACTGGGACACGGGTGAGCGATTCGGCTTCCGGGCCAACCCGGAATACCGCTAGCGGGCCGGGCGGTCGCACCAGCACAGGCAGGTCAGGCAGCTCAGGCAGGTCAGGCAGCAACGGCAGGTCAGGCAGGTCAGGCAGGTCAGGCAGCAACGGCAGCACAGATAGCGCCGTAAAGAACAGTTGGTGGAAGCGAGCAGGGCATGAGCGCGATCCTGACCCACGACGCACCGGTGCCGGTGCCGAGCCGCCTCGACGTGCGGGTCGCGGGCGGGATCGTGCGCGGGGTTCAGGAGGGCGGCCTGCTCACCTGGCGCGGGATCCCCTACGCTGCACCCCCGGTGGGCGAGTACCGGTTCCGCGCTCCCCGGCCTGTGCTGCCGTGGGACGGCATCCGGGACGCGTCGACGTTCGGCCGGATCGCGCCGCAACCCTACAAGGGCCAGTTCAAGGGGGCCGGTCCGAAGGTGCCCGCCGGCGAGGACTGCCTGACCATCAACGTGCTGCGCCCGGCCGCGCCCTCCCGCAAACGGCTGGGCCGGCCGGTGATGGTGTTCATCCACGGCGGCGGTTACAGCGTGGGCTCATCGCAGGAGTTCGCCGGCCGCGGCGAGCGCTTTGTACAGAGCGGCCGGGTGGTCTACGTCAGCTTCAACTACCGGCTCGGCGCGCTCGGCTACCTGGACTTCAGTCGGTACTCGACGCCGGAACGGCCCCTCGAGAGCAATCTCGGTCTGCGTGACCAGGTCGCCGCCCTGCGCTGGGTGCGGGACAACATCCGTGCCTTCGGCGGGAACCCGCACAACGTGACCGTGTTCGGCGAGTCCGCCGGCGGCAACGCGGTGATCACGCTGATGGCGACGCCGAGCGCGGCCGGACTGTTCGCCCGGGCGATCGCGCAGAGCCCCCCGACGAACGCGGCGTTCTCCTCTGCGCTCACGGACGGCTGGGCCGCGGAATTCTTGGACGAGCTGCGGGCGATCACCGAGGTTCCCGGCGCGGAGCCGACCGACCCGAACGCGCTGCTCTGCTCCGCGGAGGTGGCCGACCTGACCCGGGCGGCCCTGGTCGTGCAATCACGCACCCCCGACGCCAACCCCGGCACGTTCTGCCTGGTACCCGTTGTCGACGGTGACCTCCTGCCCGAACGGCCGCTCGACGCGTTCCGGCACGGGCGGGCGCACCGGGTGCCGCTGATCATCGGCACGAACGAGCGGGAGGGATCCATGTTCCGGGGCCGGGTGGACATCCTCCCCCGGTCGCCGTGGCGCATCGTGTCCGTCTACGACAACGCCCCCGTGTCCTCGCACGACGCAATGCGGGCGGTGTACTCGCGGTTGCCGGCGAATCGGTCGGCCATCGACTTCGGCGGTGACTTCGTGTTCTGGTACCCGAGCGTGCAGATCGGCGAACTGCACTCCCGGGTTGCGCCGGTCTATGTCTACCGGTTCGATATTGCACCCCGGCTCATGCACCTGCTCGGCATCGGCGCAACCCACGGCCTGGAGCTGTTCGCCCTGTTCGAGCAGGTCGACGCCCCTTTCGCGCGGGCGATGAGCCTGCTCGGCGGCCGCGCAGCGTTCATCGGTGCGGGGGAACGGATGCGACGGCACTGGCTGCGCTTCGCCGTCACCGGCCGGCCGGACGACAGCTGGCCGACCTACTCCGAGTCCGAACGGCTGACCCTGATCATCGATGAGGAGGACCGGATCGAGTCGGATCCGCGCGGGGAGCGCCGCTCGGTCTGGCAGAGCTTCATGCCCGAGTTCTGACCTCTCGACCGTGCCACGGCCGGCCGGTTACGGCCCGGCCGCTGCGGCGGCCGGAAAACAAGCGTAGAACAGTCACTAGCCAACTCGCCCACCGTTGGGAGCTCCCGATGACCTACACCGTTCCCCCTCGCCCTGACCAGGTCGGCAGCAAGGGGCTGAAGGGCGGTGCCCTCGGCCTGGTGTCGAGCATCGTCGTCGGGATGGCATCCACCGCGCCGGCCTACAGCCTCGCCGCGAGCCTGGGCTTCATCGTGGCCAGCGGCGGCGCGCTCCTGGCCGGAGTCAAGGCGCCGGGCATCGTGCTGCTGGCCTTCATCCCGATCTATCTGATCGCGGTGGCCTACCAGGAGCTGAACAAGGCCGAACCGGACTGCGGCACGACCTTCACCTGGGCGAGCCGGGCCTTCGGCCCGATCACCGGCTGGCTCGGCGGCTGGGGCATCATCGCCGCGGACGTGATCGTCATGGCCAACCTGGCCCAGGTGGCCGGCTCCTATTCATTCGTCTTCCTGGGCGACCTCGGCCTGACCGGGGTGGCGGACCTGGCCAACGACCAGTTCTGGTCCACCGTCGCCGGGGTGATCTGGATCGCCGTGATGACCTACATCTGCTACCGCGGCATCGAACTCTCCGCGCGGATCCAGTACTGGCTGCTCGCCATCGAGGTGATCGTGCTGGTCATGTTCGCCGTGTACGCCCTCGTGCGCGTCTACACAGGGAGCGCCGAAACCTACTCCATCACGCCCAGCCTGGACTGGTTCAACCCGTTCACCCTCGACTTCGGAACCGTGATCGCCCCGGCTGTGCTAACCGCGGTCTTCATCTACTGGGGCTGGGACACGGCCGTCTCCGTGAACGAGGAGACCCAGGATCCCGGCACCACTCCCGGCCGAGCCGCCGTGATCAGCACATTCCTGCTGCTCGTCACCTACGCCCTCGTCACCGTCGCCGCGATCGCGTTCGCCGGGGTCGGCACCGACGGCATCGGGCTCGGCAACGACGCCAACTCGGCGGATGTCTTCACCGCCATCGGACCGGCGCTCTTCGGCAACAGTGCACTGGGCAACATCGCGATGTTGCTGCTGGCCGCATCGATCCTCACCTCGGCATCCGCGTCGACCCAGACGACGATCCTGCCGACCGCGCGCACCGCGCTGTCGATGGCCGTCTACCGAGCCCTGCCGGAGAGGTTCGCCCGGATCCACCCGCGGTTTCTCACCCCCACCTGGTCGACCGTGGCGATGGGAGCCGTCTCGACCGGGTTCTACGTGCTGTTCACGCTGATCAGCCCCCGGCTGCTGGGCGCGCTGATCGGCTCGGTCGGCCTGATGATCGCGTTCTACTACGGGCTCACCGGCTACGCCTGCGTCTGGTTCTACCGCAAGACCCTGTGGTCGTCGTTCCGGAATGTGATCATGCGCGGAGTCTTCCCGTTGCTCGGCGGCCTGATGCTCACAGCCGCATTCGGCTACGGGTTGCAGCAGTACGCCCTGCCCGACTGGCTGCAGGACGACAACGGCAACAACGTCACGATCTTCGGCATCGGCGCCGTCGCCGTCGTGGGGATCGGCGCGATGCTGCTCGGGGCCGTGCTGATGCTGGTCTGGTGGATGGTGCATCCGTCGTTCTTCCGCGGCACGACCCTGCCACGTCGAACGGACGGGGTCGTGCCGAAGCAGACCGCCTAGACCGCGGCCGATTGCGCCCAGAGGTTGATGCCGAGGTCGACCGCATGCAGGTCGATGCGGTCGAGTTCCTCGGCGTCGAAGGCCAGGTTGTCCAGGGCTGCCAGGTTCGTCTCCAGCTGGGCGACGGATGACGCCCCAATCAGGGCGGACGTGACCTCGCTGCGCCGCAGCACCCAGGCCAACGCGAGCTGCGCGAGCGACTGACTGCGCTCGGCCGCGATCGCCGTGAGCGCCCGGATGTGCCCGAGCGTCTCGTCGTTGATCATCTCCGTGCTCATCGAACCGGCGCGGGCGGCCCGCGAATCCTCCGGCACCCCGTGCAGGTAACGGTCGGTGAGCAGGCCCTGGGCCAGCGGCGAGAACGCGATACAGCCGACGCCGAGCTCGTCGAGGGTGCCGAGAAGCTCGGTCTCGACCCAGCGATTGGCCATCGAATAGGACGGCTGGTGGATCAGCAACGGCGTACCCAGTCCGGCGAGGATCTCGGCGGACTGCCGGGTGCGCTCGGGGGAATAGGAGGACACCCCGGCGTAGCGGGCCTTCCCGCTGGTGACCGCGGTGTGCAGGGCCCCCATGGTCTCCTCGAGCGGCGTGTCGGGGTCGGCCCGGTGCGAGTAGAACACGTCGACGTAGTCGACCCCCATCCGGTCGAGCGACTGGTCCAGGCTGGCGAGCACCGACTTGCGGGATCCCCACTCGCCGTACGGCCCCGGCCACATGTCATAGCCGGCCTTGGTCGAGATGACCAGCTCGTCCCGGTGCGCGAAGAAATCCTGCCGCAGGTGCGCGCCGAAGTTCGTTTCGGCGCTTCCGTAGGGCGGGCCGTAATTGTTGGCGAGGTCGAAGTGCGTCACCCCGAGGTCGAACGCGCGGCGCAGAATGTCCCGCTGCGTCTCCCGCACGGTGGTGTCGCCGAAGTTCTGCCACAACCCCAGGGAGATCGCCGGGAGTTTGAGGCCGCTCCGCCCGGTGCGACGGTAGGGCATGGACTCGTATCTGGATTCAGCCGGTAGGTAGGTCACCCATTCATGCTGGCACACTCCGGCGCGTCCCCAGGCAGTGGTCGCCCCGGTGATCGAGCCAGTGATCGAGCCGACTGGGGAGGGGAACAGCCCGCGACGGTAGACTTGCCGGGCTAAGCATCCGCTATCCCTGGGAGAACGCCTCGTGACCGCTGTTTCCACTTCATCCTCCCGCGGCGTCGCCGACACCGTGACCAACGCGATCGCCACCCCCGAGAAAGAGCAGCCGTTCGACGCGCTCGGCCTGACTCCGGGCGAGTACGCGGAGATCCGCACGATTCTCGGCCGCCGCCCCACGAGCGGTGAGCTCGCGATGTACTCCGTGATGTGGAGCGAACACTGCTCCTACAAGAGCTCAAAGAAGTACCTGCGCCAGTTCGGCGACAAGGTCTCCCCCGCCATGAAGAAGAACCTCATGGTCGGCATGGGCGAGAACGCCGGTGTGCTCGACGTCGGCGAGGGCTGGGCGGTCACATTCAAGATCGAATCACACAACCACCCCTCCTACATCGAGCCGTTCCAGGGCGCTGCGACCGGCGTCGGCGGCATCGTGCGCGACATCATCTCGATGGGCGCCCGCCCGGTCGCCGTGATGGACGCCCTCCGCTTCGGCGACATCGACGACCCGGACACCGCCCGCGTCGTGCACGGCGTCGTGTCCGGAATCTCGTTCTACGGCAACTGCCTCGGCCTGCCGAACATCGGCGGTGAGACCTGGTTTGACAGGGTCTACCAGGGCAACCCGCTCGTCAACGCCCTTTCGGTGGGCGTGCTGCGGCACGAGGACCTGCACCTGGCCAACGCCACCGGCGCGGGCAACAAGGTCGTACTCTTCGGGGCTCGCACGGGCGGAGACGGCATCGGCGGGGCATCCATTCTCGCCTCTGACACGTTCAGCGAGGGCGGCCCGACCAAGCGCCCGGCCGTGCAGGTCGGCGACCCGTTCGCCGAGAAGGTGCTGATCGAATGCTGCCTGGAGCTGTACCGCGACAAGCTCGTCGAGGGCATCCAGGACCTCGGTGCGGCCGGCATCTCCTGCGCCACCAGCGAGCTCGCCTCAAACGGCGACGGCGGCATGTTCATCGAACTCGACAGGGTGCTGCTGCGGGACCCTTCCCTCACGGCCGAGGAGATCCTCATGTCGGAGAGCCAGGAACGGATGATGGCCGTCGTCACCCCGGAGAAGCTCGCCGGGTTCCTCGTCGTCACCGCGAAGTGGGACGTCGAGACCAGCGTGCTCGGCGAGGTCACCGACTCCGGCCGGCTGATCATCGACTGGCACGGCGAAGAGATCGTCAACGTTGACCCCCGCACCGTCGCGGTCGACGGCCCCGTCTACGACCGCCCCGTCGCCTACCCGGCCTGGCTCGACGCGCTGCAGGCGGACACGGCATCCGCCCTGCCCCGCCCGACTTCGCCCGAGGTGCTGCGCGAGCAATTCCTCGCCCTGCTCGGCTCGCCGAACCTGGCCGATCCGAGCTGGATCACCGACCAGTACGACCGGTACGTGATGGGCAATACCGCCCTGTCGTTCCCGGACGACGCGGGGATGATCCGGATCGACGAGGAATCGGGCCTCGGCTTCGTGATCGCCACCGACGCGAACGGGCGCTACTGCCAGCTCGACCCGTACCGCGGCGCGCAGCTCGCCCTCGCCGAGGCGTATCGCAACGTGGCAGCGACCGGCGCGGTGCCGGTGGGTATCAGCGACTGCCTCAACTTCGGCTCTCCGGAGAACCCCGAGGTGATGTGGCAGTTCTCCCAGGCCGTCACGGCGCTGGCCGACGGTTGCCTCGAGCTGGAGATCCCGGTCACCGGCGGAAACGTCTCGTTCTACAACCAGACCGGCGACCAGCCGATCCACCCCACCCCGGTCGTGGCCGTGCTCGGCGTGATCGACGACGTGGCCCGCCGCGTGCCCAGCGGCTGGCAGGACGACGGCCACAACATCTACCTGCTCGGCATCACCCGCGAGGAGCTCGACGGCTCCGCCTGGGCCGGCGTCATCCACGACCACCTCGGCGGCCTTCCGCCGGTGGTCGACCTGGCCGGGGAGGCCACCCTCGCCGGGCTGCTGCACGCGGCATCGGTGGAGGCGCTGATCGACAGTGCGCACGACCTCAGTACAGGCGGGCTGGCGCAGACGCTCGCCGAGGCGGTGCTCCGGTTCGGGGTCGGTGCCCGGGTATGGCTCGGCGACATCTGCGAGCGTGATGGGGTGGACGCATCCGTCGCCCTGTTCTCGGAGTCGGCCGGCCGCGTAGTCGTCTCGGTGCCGCGGGAGGACGACGTGAAGTTCCTCGGCCTGTGCGAGGGGCGCGGCTACCCGGTGCTGCGCATCGGCGTGACGGATGCCACGGCGCCGGTGCTCGAGATCCAGGACTACTTCACGGTGTCCCTGGCCGACCTGCAGGCCCGCCACCGCAGCACCCTGCCGTCCCGCTTCGGAGCGTAGCCAGCCCTCTTCCGCCCGGGCCTCCTCCTCCTCCTCCGGTTCCCATGGCCGCGAGAGTGCACTTTTCGCCCCCTCCGCTCGGCTGAGGGGGCGAAAAGTGCACTTTCGCGAGTGAGAGGCTGCCTGGGTGTGGATAGATTCGGCGGCGGATTTGCTGCTGGGGCATTATTCGGGGATGAAACGGGCCCAGAAGCTCCCGGTCGCGATCCGCGCACGTGCGTTCAGCACGCGGGAAGGTTCCATGGGGGGCCTCACGGCCAAGCGCATGCGCGGCGCTGACCTCGAGCAGCCGTTCGTGGGCATCCGCGTGCCGCGAGGCAGCGACTTGCCTGACCCGTGGGTTGTCGACGCCTACAGCCGGCGGATGTCTGCAGACGACTTCTTCAGCCACGCTTCAGCGGCGCAGCTGCACGACCTGCCGTTGCCAACCTGGCTTGCGCGCGCTCGAACCGTGCACGTCAGCACGGAGAGCCAGGAACACCGGGACCGGGTGCGCGGCGTGGTCGGTCATCACGTGCGCCTGGACAGCGTCCGCACCGTGGCTGTGCGGGGCCTCCGAGTCACGTCGCCGGTCGACACCTGGTGTCAGCTGGCGACCATGCTGACGGTCGACGACCTCATCACGATGGGGGACGCGCTCGTGCGGCGGAAGCGGCCTCTCGCGACGATGCTCGACCTGCGGGTGGGAGTGGCGCGCTACGCGGGACGGCGCGGTGCGCGCAAGCTGCGCGAGGCCCTCGACTTGGTGCGACCGGGTGTCGACTGACCGAGGGAGACCGCGCTGCGGCTTCTCCTGATGCGGGCCGGTCTGCCGGAGCCGGCGGTGAATGGGGAGATCATGGATCGTTTCGGTGTGAAGATCGCGTCAGGGGACCTCGTGTATCGGCAGTTTCGGGTGCTGGTCGAGTACGACGGAGAGCAGCATCGGTCCGACGAGAAGCAGTATCACTTGGATGTCGACCGGCTCGACGCCATCATGGAAGAGAACTGGCGCGTGGTTCGCATCAACAAGTCGCATCTCCGGTTCCGGCCCGCGACGGCCATCCGGAAGGTGGAGACGGCCCTGCGCGACCGTGGCTGGCGCCCCTGACCCCGCCGCATCCCGTCCTCCCGCCCGCCGTTGCCCGCCGCCGCGTCCCGGCACGCGAGAGTGCATTTTTGGCCGCTTCAGGACTGGCGAGGGGGCGAAAAGTGCACTTTCGCGGGGAGGAGGAAGGGGGTGTTTGTGAGGGATTCCGAGTGCGACCAGAGGCGGGCGGCCAGCGGCTGGTCGAGGGAGGTGCGGGTGGGGGCCTGGAGCACCGGGGCGCCGCGGGTGAGGAAGTGAGGACCGTAGTACTGGCCGCCGCGGGCATCCGCGTCGGTGGCGGCGCGCACGGTCGGCCAAGCGCCATGGTCCTTGCCCTGGGCCATCAGACCCTGCAGGTTATCGACGAAACGAGCGCCGCGGCCAGGCTCGCTGACCCCGCGGATGCCGGGCGTCAGCCCCGAGATGGAGTATCCCGGGTGCACGACCAGCGACTCCACCCCACCGGGGCCACCGGCATCAGCTGCGCGCAGCCTGCGGTCCAGCTCGAACCCGAACACCTGCATGGCGATCTTGGACTGGGCGTAGGCGGTCCAGTGCCTGTAGCCGGTCTCGAGCTGCAGGTCCTCGAGCGTGGAATCGATGATGCGGGAGATCATCGAGCCGAGGGAGACGACCCTGCTGCCCCGCGTGCGCCGCAGCGCCGGCAGCAGCAGGGCGGTCAGTGCGAAGTGGCCGAGGAAGTTGGTGGCGAGCACGAGTTCGTTACCGTCGACGCTGGCCTCCCGGGTTCGCGGCGGGTGCACGATCCCGGCGTTGAGGATCAGGCCGTGGATGGCCGGGAGTTCGAGCAGGGTCTCGGCGGCCCGGCGCACGGAGGCCAGGTCGGCCACGTCGAGCGGCACCGTCGACACGGATGCCCCGGGCACCCGCCCGCGAATCACGCCCGCGGCCGTCTCGGCCCTGACCGGGTTGCGGCAGGCGAGTACGACGTGGGCGCCGGCATCCGCCAACTGCTCGGCGGTGAAGTAACCGAGCCCCGCGTTGGCGCCCGTGATCACGAAGGTCTTGCCGGCCTGGCCGGGGAGGCGTCGCGGGTTCCAGGTCACGAGGCGGGGTTCGTCCCGGTCGTGGCGGATCCTGCGCCACGGCCTCCGCCGTTCACGTTCTCGGTGCCGGCGATCTTCTCGTGGTGGTGAATCACCTCGGCGATGATGAAGTTGAGGAACTTTTCGGCGAAGGCCGGGTCGAGTCGGGCCTCCTCGGCGAGGCCGCGCAGGCGCTGGATCTGCAGCAGTTCGCGGGCCGGGTCGGCCGGTGGCAGTCCGTGCGCGGCCTTGAGCCGGCCGACCTGCTGGGTGAACTTGAAGCGCTCGGCGAGCAGGTGGATCAACGCGGCATCGATGTTGTCGATGCTCTGCCGGATGCTACCCAGCTCGTCGATCGCTTCCTGGCCCGCGCCCGCGGGCAATTCTTCTGCGGCTCCCATGGTTCGACGATACCGTGCGGTCGAAATCACCGTCGACGTCGACCCTTCCGGTCGAAGGTGAGCGGTGTACGGGTCAAGCTCGACCGGAAAGGTCGATCTCGGGGCGGGCCGGACTCCTCCCCCGGTCTGCGGCGTGAGGAGGCGTGCCGCCGGGGGTCCCGGAGGAGAGCGCGGCACCGCGGGCATCGGCCCGGCCCGGAGCGCCCTCGCGGGCCGCACCCGAACGTCGCGGCGGCAGCCGGAGTCGTTTCTGGGCGAGCAGGATGCCGAAGAGTACCAGGGCCGCGCCGAGGGGTTCGTGCCAGGACAGGGTCTCGCCGAGGATGAGCACGCCCAGCAGCACGCCGACCACCGGGGTGACGTAGGTGACCGTGGACGCGTTCGTGGGACCCCAGGCGCGCAACACGGTGATGTTCCAGATGTACGCGACGCCGGTGCCCAGCGCCCCGAGCGCGACCAGGCTCAGCACGATCGGCACGGTGAGGACCACCGGATGCCACGCCAGCACTGGGGTGAGCAGCAGCATGATCGCCCCGCCGAGCCCGATGTTGAGGAAGGCGAAGGTCGCTCCGGCGATCGGCCGGCCGCTGAGGAACCGGCGGGTGTACCCGAAGGTGAAGCCGTAACAGACCGCGGCGCCGAGGCACGCGAGCTGGCCCCACAGGTCGCCGGTGAGTGCCGCGTACTGCCACGGCCCGATGATCACGACCACGCCGAAGATGCCCGCCAGTACCCCGACCACCTGGCCGCGGACGAGCCGCTCCACCCGGAAGGCGAGCGTGGCCATCAGCGCCGTCATGATCGGCGTGACGGCGTTGTAGATGCTCGCCAGGCTCGACGACACGTATTGCTCCGCCCACGCGAACAGGAGGTGCGGGATCACGCATCCGGTGATCGCGATCACGAGGAAGTGCAGCCAGACGATCCGCTCACGGGGGAGCACCGGGCCGTTGTGAACGCGGGGCCGGGTGACGAGCACGATCAGGCCCAGGGTGAGGCCGCCGAGCACGAGCCTGGACCAGGCCACCTGGCCGAAGCTGACCCCGGCCAGGGCGACCTTCATGAACAGGAAGCTGGAGCCCCAGACCACGCCCATGCCCAGGAATTGGAGGGTGACGATGGTCTTGCCTGCCGTTGGAGTGTCGATCACCTGCCGACCCTATCGCGGCCGGGCGCTACCGGGCGCTACCGGGCGCGACCGGGCGCCGGATCCCGCCTCGACGGCCGGAACCCGCCGCTCAGCTCAGCTCAGCTCAGCTCCGCTCAGCTCAGCTGTCCGATTCGGTAGTGCACCGCCTGGGTGCCATAGCCGTCGAGCCTCGCTCGGAGGCCCGCCTTCACCCGCGGCCACTCCTCGTCGAGCACCGAGTACACCACGGTGTCCCGCCAGCTTCCATCTGCGCGGCGTCGCTCCCGGCGGATGGTGCCCTCGTAGGTGGCCCCGATGCCGGCGATCGCCGCGCAGGAGCGCAGGTTCAGCGCGTCGGCCTGGATCTTCACCCGGCCGAACCCGTGCTCGAAGGCCAGCCCGAGCAGCAGGAACTTGGCCTCGGCGTTGACGGCGGTGCCCCAGACCCTCGGGTCGTAGGCGGTCCAGCCCAGGTGGGCGCTGCCGTTGGCGAGGTCGAGGTCGCCAAGGGTGGAGGTGCCGACCAGGTCACCGTCGTGGGGGCCACCGATCAGGCGCACTGCGTAGGGCAGCGCGGTCCACTGGTAGTAGCCGAGGGCCCAGTCGATGAATTCGCTGAGTCCGGTGCGCAGCCCGGCCGGGCCACCGCCGTAACCGCCGGCAAAGACGACCGGCTGGGCGATCGCCCGATGTAGCTCGGGCAGCAGCACGCGCGTCAGCGGCTCGAGCTGCAGGTACTGGCCCGCGATCGTCGCGAGCGCCGGGCGAAGGGCGGTCATCCGGATATGTTGTCAGGGGAACGTGACCGCGCGGTGAACGGATGCCGACGAATCAGTTCGCCGTCGGCATCCGTTCACCATCAGTCGACGAGGTCGTGCCGGGAGATGATCGCTTCACGGCCGGGGCCGACGCCGATCGCCGAGATGCGCGCGCCGCTCATCTTCTCGATGGCGAGCACGTAGTCCTGGGCCGCGCGGGGCAGGTCCTCGAAGGTGCGTGCACCGGTGATGTCCTCGGTCCAGCCGGGGAAGTCCTCGAAGATGGGCTTGGCGTGGTGGAAGTCGGACTGCGAGACCGGCACCTCGTCGAAGCGCACGCCGTCGACGCTGTAGGCGACGCAGACCGGGATGACGTCGAGGCCGGTGAGCACGTCGAGCTTGGTCAGCACGAAGTCGGTCACCCCGTTGATCCGGGCGGTGTAGCGGGCGACGGGGGCGTCGTACCAGCCGCAGCGGCGGGGACGACCGGTGGTCGTGCCGAATTCAAAGCCCTTCGCGCGCAAGAACTCGCCCGATTCGTCGAACAGCTCGGTCGGGAACGGGCCGGCGCCGACGCGGGTCGTGTACGCCTTGACGACGGCAATGATCCGATCGATCCGGTTCGGGCCGATGCCCGAGCCGGTCACGGCGCCGCCGGAGGTCGCGTTCGAGGAGGTGACGAATGGGTATGTGCCGTGGTCGACATCCAGCATGGTCGCCTGGCCGCCCTCGAACAGGACGGTCTTGCCGTCGGTGAGCGCCCGGTGCAGGAGCAGTGCGGTGTCGGCGACCATCGGGCGCAGGCGTTCGGCGTAGCTGAGCAGGTCCTCGACGATCTCGTCGACGGAGATCGCGCGGCGGTTGTAGACCTTGACCAGCAGGTGGTTCTTCTGGGCGAGGGCACCCTCGACTTTCTGGCGCAGGATGTTCTCGTCGAAGAGGTCCTGCACGCGGATGCCGACCCGGTTGATCTTGTCGGCGTAGGTCGGGCCGATGCCGCGCCCGGTGGTGCCGATCTGGCGCTTTCCGAGGAATCGCTCGGTGACCTTGTCGACCGTGCGGTGGTACTGGGTGATGATGTGCGCGTTGGCGCTCACCCGGAGCCTGGAGACGTCCACGCCGCGGGAAATGAGCGCGTCGAGCTCCTCGAACAGTACCTCGATGTCGACGACCACGCCGTTGGCGATGATCGGCGTGACCCCGGGGGTCAGGATGCCGGAGGGCAGCAGGTGCAGCGCGTACTTCTCGGTGCCGATGACGACCGTGTGGCCGGCGTTGTTGCCGCCGTTGAACTTGACGACATAGTCGACCCTGCTGCCGAGAAGGTCGGTCGCCTTGCCCTTGCCCTCGTCGCCCCACTGGGCTCCGACCAAAACAATCGCTGGCATATCAGTTCTCTCCTCGGATGAAGAACGCCTCGGTGGGCGGGGCCGGGTCGTTGGCCCGGTAGCCGTCCGGCGTAATGGTTTCCTGCTCGATGCGGCTGATCACGGTCTGGTCGGCGTCGTTCAGAAAAGTGGTGAGGCGATCGAACTCGTCGTTCTCGCCGATCTCCCGGGCTGACCGGCGCAGGCCATACAGCGCGCGGAGCACACCCCGGTTGGGTTCGTGGGTCCATCTCACGGGACCCTGGCCGCGCCAACCGGCCTTGCGGAGCGCGTCGAGGCCGCGGTGGTACCCGACCCGCGCGAAGGCGTAGGACTCGATCGTGCGGCCCTCCAGGTGGGCGGCATCGGCGAGCACGGCCCAGGCGAGGGACGAGGTCGGATGCGCCGCCACGACGGAGGCGAGATCGGTGCTTCCGGTTCGTCGGAGAGCCTCGATCACCTCCGGTTCCGCGGGAAGAAGGGTCTCGGGCTGCTCAATCAAATTGTCACCGGTCACACTCGATCTTATCGCGGACCGGATGCCGCCCCGTCGGAGCCCTGCCGATGGCCGGGCGGCGTGGATCTCGACAAGCTCGATCACCAGGGCGCGGGCTCGATCACCAGGGAGAGGGCTCGATCACCGGGCAGGGTCAGTCGCCGAGCAGACCGCCGGAGAACGAGTCCAGGATGGCGGCCGAGACCTCGTCGCGATGCCGCTCAGGGTCGAAGACGAGCCATTCCAGGCCAGACATCAGGACGGCCCCGAACACGCTCGACGCCATCAGGCCGCACGTTCCGTTGTCCCTGCTGCCCGGTCTGGCCTCGGCGATCGCCTCGGCGAAGACCGCGAGGGCTTCGTGCCGGAGCGCGAACAGCGTCCTCTGCCAGGTGCGGTCAGTGCGGAAGATCTCCGACGCCATCAGCTTGGCAAGGGCGGTGTTCGAGGCGATCCCGTCGAGTAGCGCGCCGATCAGCGCCTCGAGCGCTGCGCGCCCGTGCAGGCCGGCCCGAGCCTCCAGGAGGGTGTCGGCGAGCGCGCCGACACCCTCCTGGAGGAGCTCCTCGAACAGTCGGTCCTTCGAGGAGAAGTTGTAGTACAGGCTGCCCTTGGCCACCCCCGCCCGTTCCGCGACCTCATCCATCGTGGTGCCGGTGATGCCCTTGGTGGCCGCCAGTTCCAGCGTCGCGTCCAGGATGGCGCGTTTGGTGCCGGTATAGCGTGGCATGGCGTCCTTCCTAGATCGTCAGCTCGGGGTGCAGCCGGCCGACCGTCCACATCCGTTGCCGGGAGGCACTCCAGGCGCTGAGGGCGATCGATCCCACCAGCATGACCAGCAGAACCGCTACCGAGACCCACAGTCTAGAGTCGATGCCGCCCGTGATGAGCTGCCGTAGGCCGGTCACCACGTACGACGCCGGCATGAACGGATGCAGTGCCTGGAAAAACTCCGGCGTGGTCTCGACCGGGTAGGTTCCGCCCGACGAGCTCAGCTGGAGCATCAGTAACACCAGGCTGACCACCCGGCCGGCTGCGGTACCGAGCAGGATGATGAACATCTGCTGCAGGGCGAGGAAGGCGAGCGTGGTCAGGTAGATGAAGGCGCTCATCCCGAGCCAGTACCGAGGCTGAAGGCCGATCCCATAGACCAGCACGAGCACCATGATCACGACCTGGGCGAGCCCGACGGCCATCGCCGGCAGGAAACCGGTCATCGTGGCGCGGAGCCCGGAGGCCGCGCTGGCGAGCGCCCTGGTGGGCAGGGCCCGCAGGATGAGCCAGGTGATCAGCGCGCCGACGAAGGTGGCCAGGGCCAGGAAGAACGGGGCGAAGCCCTCGCCGAAGCTGCTCGAGGCGTTCTCCCACCGCTGGTCGAGCGTGACCGGGCTGGCGATCACCTCCGTCTTCTTGTCGATCTCGGCCTGGCTGAGATCCGGGGCGGCCTTGCCGCCCTCGGCGAGCTTGTCGGAGAGGGTGCGGGAACCGGAGGCGAGCTTCACCGTGCCGTCCTGCAGCGCCGCTCCGCCGCCGGCGAGTTTCGCCGAACCGTCCGCGAGGGAGTCGGCGCCGGCCCGCAGGGCACTCGAGCCGACGGCCAGGGTGTGCGACCCCGTAGCGGCCGTGGCGGCCCCCGCCGCCAGGGTGGCGGCGCCGGCGGACAGCTGCCCGGC